>CAITIS010000078.1 GCA_903892515.1 uncultured Planctomycetota bacterium
AGAAGGCCCGCCACTACCCACGGAAGAAGACCGAACGCCCCGCCGGACGCCCCAAAATCCGCACGGCCACACACGCCGAAATGCTGGCAGCACAGGCCTGGGGCTCGCCCAGAGCTCCAAATTACTTTGCGGCGTAGGGTGGCATGGTCAGCCCGCTGTTCAGGGCTGGCCATGCGGTGAGCGTCCATGCATGGCCAGACTAAGACGACAGCCTGGCCATGGCACCCGGCACCCCGTACGGTCTCAGCAGCTACGGCAAACAGGGCCCGCCCAGCACCGATACGCCGTAAGTGCAGATGAACATGCGCTTGGTATTGGCCGGGTCGAAGGTCAGGGCGCAGATTGAGCGGAAGGGGACTTGCTCGTATACCTTCCAGCTCTTGCCCGCGTCCTGGCTGTACCACAGCCCCTGGCCGGTGCCGAGATAAACCAGGTCGGGCTGATCGGGATGGAACTTTACCGTCAAGGCCTGCACAAAGCTTGGCGGCATCCACTTGGCCGCGTCCTGGTCCGTGAAGGTGCGCTGCCAGGTCTTGCCGTCGTCGGTGCTGCGGTAGGCCCCGCCTTGAGCCGCTCCTGGCGTGGTGGCGGCCGATATGACCAGCGTCTTTTCATCGGCTGACACCGCCACGTCGGTGGGCCAGAGCAGCTTCGCCTCGGCCGTGAGATCATGCCAGCTTTCGCCGCCATCGGTGGAGCGCCACAGGCCGCCGGGAACCTTGAAATCCCGGCCGGTGCGCGAGCCGGTGATCAGGCAGTACAGGTTGCCGCTCTTGGGGCTCATGTACAGCCGGCAGACGTGCATATTCCCGGCGTTGCCCAGGCCTTTGGACTTATTCACCCAGGTCTTGCCGCTGTCGGTGGACTTGTACACGCCGCCGTCATATAGGCCGGCGTACATGGTGAGATTGTCCGGCGTGGACTTGGGATCGATCACCAGCGCGGTGGCCGGCAGCAGCGGCAGGCTGTCCTTGCCCAGCACGCGCCAGGTCGAGCCGCGGTCGTCGGAGGCGCAGATTCCGCCGGCCGATTCGCGGCTCTCGGTGCCGATAGCGATCCAGTCGGGGATCATGTGTTTGCGGCTGGCGGCGGCGTACATGCGGTCCTTCACGAAGGGATCAAACAGGACGGCGTAGAACGTGTTGGACCAGGGGCATCCCGTGGCGGACCAGCTCCACGACTCGCCGCCATCGCGGCTGCGGGCAAAGCCGATGTCCTGGTACTGAATATAGTGATCCTTGGGATTGGACGGGCTGATGAGGTAGCCTGAGGACACGGTCACCTCCAGGCCAGTGGACTTGAGCCGTTTTCCGCCGTCCAGGGCCACGTCGGTGATCTGCTTCCAGGTCTTGCCGCCGTCGGTGGTGCAGTCGAGTTCAGCCTGGGTGGCCATGAACGCCCGCTCGGGATTGGTCGGGTCGATGCCCATTCCCAGCGGCACAATATAGTAGCCCCAGCTCAGAAGGGTCTGCGTCCAATGCTTGTCCACGTTGGCAGCGCCTGGCTGCTGGATCAGCCCGTTCCAGGTCTTGCCGCCGTCGGTGGTGCGCCACATCTGAATACCCTTCTGGGCCACGTAAGCTACCTGGGTCTGGCCAGGCAGGATGAGCACGTCGGCCTGCTTATCCCACGGCTGGACCACGTTCCAGGTGACGCCCTGATCGAGGGATTGCACCAGTCCCACGTCCTGCACCGTGGCGTACAGGCAGGAAGCGTTCTTATCGGACGCGCCCGCCAGGCTGGTGATGGCGTGTGTCTTGGCCTGCTCGACGGGCAGGCTGGCCCAGGTCTGGCCGCCGTCCTTGCTGCACAGGAGCGTGCCGGATGGCTCGGCGCCGGCGGGCTTGCCGGCCACAAAGGCCGCATCGCCCAGCAACGCCAGGCCACTGCATGCGTCTTGGCTGATCTGCTTCCACGTCTGGCCGCTGTCAGACGAGCACCACGCACCGGCGTCGGAGCCGACCAGCAAGAAACCGTCCTTCTCCCGGCTGGCAAGCAAGTGCGTGAGTGTGCCCTTGAAGGGACTGGGCTCTGCGACGGCCGGCGACCACGTGAGCCCCTTGTCCTTACTGGCCAGCAGCGTGTTGGGCTCACGCAGCCAGTACATGGCGTCGCGGCTGAACGTCGGGCGAATCCTGTTGCAGTTGGATATCTGCTTGTAATGCAGCAGGTGCCAGGTCTTGCCGCTGTCGGCGGAGCGATACATGCCGGACATGTCGCAGGATACGAACAGGATGTTTGGATCGTCCGGGTGCACGGTCGGCGTGAAGATGCCGCCGGCCCCGCCGATGCCGATGACGTCAAAGCCGTCAACCTTGATCCAGTCCTGGCCAAGCGCCGTCGCGCACAAGCACGCCATTGCCAGAACCGCCGCGATACCCACTCGATGTGCCATGGTGCGTCCTTTCCATATCTGGGTGAGAGAAAGCCGAAGGCTGAAGCTAACCAGACGCAGGCCCCGGGTCAACGACTGAAGACGACTGAAGAATTACCACGCAGGCCAGGTCGAGCGATGTACGCGAGGCCCACCTCTCGTGGAGAAAGGTGGGCCTCATGATTACATTCGACCCAGCCTACGCTCTGGGCAGATACGGGGGAGTTCCCGCTCTATTTTGCCGCCTCCAGCGTATTCAGCACGCTCTGGGCGAAGAGTTCATGCCCGGCCTTGCCGAGGTGGACGTTGTCCTTGGCCCAGTAGCCGCGCTTCTGCGCGTCTTCGGCCGTGCCGGCCTTGTGAAACTCGGCTTGCATGTCCAGCAGGCCGACCTTCTTCTCCGCGGCCACGTCGCGATACGCCTGTACCAGGTCCTTGTAGTCGTCCCATTTCTCGAAGCCCGGCAGCGTCGAGACCAGCAGGATGTCGGCCTGGCCCTTCGTGTCGCGGCGGATGCGATCGACGGCCTCACGCAGGTACGACTTCATGTCCGCGCCCGACACGCCGTTGTCGAAGTCGTTACCGCCAAAGCACACAACCACCAGATCGGGAGTGGGGGCCAGCTTCTCCCAGCGTGGCATGGTGATGATGTTCTGGGCCAGCGTGGTGCCGCCGATGGCCGGGTTGACCAGCGTGGCCTTGCACTGGTGCTTCTCCTGGAGCTGCTTGACCAGCACTTCCGACCAGAGCACTTCGCGATTGGCCCAGTGCTTTTTGTCGCTGAGCGAGTCACCCATTGTCACCAGCGTGATGGGTTTGCCGGCCTTGATTTTGCCGGCAACGCGGGAAAGCCCCGTGCTGGCAGCCGTGTAGTCGGTGGCATCGACGTCGATCTTCTTTTCGATGGCGAAGTTGTCCAAGCTGTACGAGCAGGCCGGGTACGTGCCCCAGTAGTACCACTTGCCGACCTGGATGTACTTGAACTCCGAGGGCTTCATGCCGGCCTTGACGTCCACGATGGCGCCCTTAATTTCGGGCATCAGGGCCTTCCACGGCACGGTGATCTTGGTCCACTCGGTGGAGTTGATGGGAAAGCAGAAGCCGAACCGCTTGGCGAGCGAGTCGTCGGCCAGCTCGATGCCGCCCCAGCTTTCGCTGCCGTCGCCCTTGACATAGAAGCTAAAGCCGTCCGTCTGGTCCCAGTCGGGCGAGGGCGTGATCTTGCCGCCGGGGAAGATGGCCGGGCCGCTGCCCACGAACGTGAACTTGCACGCTTTGCCAAACTTGCCGTCAACCAGTTCGACCGAGCCGGAGGCGACCTTTTCTTTGTTGTCCTTATCTTTGGGATCCTTGGCGACCATGGGGGGCTGATGCGTCACGGTGTCCATGTCCAGGAACACGGTTCCGCTCTCGGCCGCACGGGCAACGGGGACGGTGAAGAGCAGCGACGCGATCATGGCCACAAGGACGACAAGTAGCACACGGGGGGTACTCATGAACTGACTCCTGCTTGCGCCGCCGGATACATGTTCCGCCGGCTGAGATGAGGGAACAGACGCCACATGGCGGAGGTTACTGTAGCACGTGGCCTGGCGGAAGGGGAGCGATTTGCCTCCGGCACATTTGCTGGTGAACGACCTGTTGTTCCGGCAGCGGCTTGCCCCGGAGGGGCAAAGGCCTGTAGCCACGGGTGGAGCGTAGGCCGCCGAAGGCGGACGCCGCGCAACCCGTGGGTAGGGTGGTTGTTTCACCCGCCCCGGCAGGGGCGGAGGAAGGCCACGATTTCGACCGGGCCGGTGAGGCTCCTTCGCCCCTCCGGGGCGAGAGCAAGAGAGCCTCGTTCCACGGGTTCCGCGTCCGGCGGCTTCGCCGACCTGCCGCTCCACCCGTGGCTACATGCCTCGGCCCCGCTGGGGCCGACCAGATCAAAACCCGCTTCACCGAATCAAAGCCTTCTTCAAATCAGAAGACCAAAGCTCTTTCAATGTTCGAGACCCCGACGTGAGCGACTTGCGCTTCTCGCCAGGAAAGCAGGCCGCTCACCTTCGCTGCCCCACGCCGTTCTGCGGCAGGTGTGATACCCGTGCTCGCGTCTGGCTCCCCGTCCGCAGAACCCCTCACAAGACGGCGCTGGGGACCCTGCGGACCCTACTGCTGCTACCCTACATGCCTTCCCGACCTATACTGGATTTACAAGTTAACCTATTGACCGGGAAGGGGAAGCACCGATAATAGGGCGATTATCCTTCCCCGCTGATCCGGTACGGAACTCTGACGCGCAGCGTTGTGGTTTTCGTGTATCGGGCCGGGATGGAGAATCTTGCAGGACGGACTTTATATGGATTGGCTCGACATCTCCAAGCATATCTTGATGGTGGTTTACACCTTCTGTCTCGTCATGGTGTGCGTGTACGGGTTCCACCGCTACCTGATCGTCTTCCTGTACTACCGCCATCGCAGCAAGGCCCCCAAGCCCGCCGGCACGTTCAAGGAACTGCCGATCGTCACGGTGCAATTGCCCATGTACAACGAGCAGTACGTGGCCCAGCGCATCATCGAGGCCACGTGCAAGATTCGCTGGCCCAAGGACCGCTTGCAGATCCAGGTGCTCGATGACAGCACCGACGATACGGTTCAGATCGCCGCCGATGCCGTGGCGAAGGCCCGGACCGAAGGGTTTGATATCGAGTATGTGCATCGCAACGACCGCTCGGGCTACAAGGCCGGGGCGCTGGAAAATGGCCTCAAGACCGCCAAGGGCGCGTTCTGCACCATCTTCGATGCCGACTTTATTCCCGATCCCGACATCCTGTACAAGTGCATCGATTACTTCACCGACCCCAAGGTGTGCGCCGTCCAGACGCGCTGGGAGCACATCAACCGCAACGATTCGTGGCTGACCAAGACGCAGGCTATCTTCCTGGACGGCCACTTTGCCATCGAGCACGTGGCCCGCAATCGCAGCGGGCGGTTCATGGCCTTCAACGGTACGGCCGGCACTTGGCGCATCGCCTCTATCCGCGACTCCGGCGGCTGGCAGCACGACACGCTGACGGAGGATATGGACCTGTCCTTCCGCGCCCAGCTTCGGGGCTGGAAGTTCATTTTCGTTCCGCACGTGACGGCCCCGGCCGAGCTGCCGCCGGAAATGAACGCCTTTAAGGCCCAGCAATTCCGCTGGACCAAGGGCGGGGCCCAGACGGCCATCAAGATGCTGCCCAAGATCCTTGCCTCCAAGGCGCCGCTCAAGGCCAAGATCGAGGCGACGTTCCAACTGACGTGCTTCAGCGTGCACCTGTACGTGCTGGTGCTGGTGGCGCTGCTGTTTCCTGCCATGATGATCCGCGACCTGCCGATGATGCAGTACGGCACGCCGGCGCGGGCGATCTTCGACGTGCTGGTCTTTGCCCTGGCGACCATGTCGGCCACGGTGTTCTACGTGGCCAGCCAATACGAACTCTTCCGCGACTGGCGGACGGTGCTCAAGTACATGCCATTTTTGATGGCCTTGGGCATCGGCGTGAGCCTGTCCAATACCAAGGCGGTGCTCGAAGCGCTGCTGGGCAAGCAGAGCGAATTCGTGCGGACGCCCAAGTTCGCCGTCGGCTCGTCCCGGAGCGCCGAAGCCACCCTGCAGGCCACTACCGTCAAGAAACGCAAGCGCCGCATCCTGCCCTACATCGAGTTCGCCTTTGGCCTGTACATGTCGGTCTGCGCCGTGATGAGCATGATGAGCGTCAAGTCGCTGCTGACGGCGCCGTTCCTGATCCTGTTCGCCTTCGGCTTCTTCTACGTCTCGATCCTGACCTTCGCCGGCCAGCGCGTGGCCAAGCCTGTCAAGTCGGTCGAGTTGGTGGCGGAAGAAGCGTAAGACAACGGCTGGGCCACAGAGGCACAGAGGACGCAGAGAAGACAAGATTGCAGATACAAGACAGCGGCTTCGGGATTCCCGGGGCCGCTGCTGTTTTTCACAGCAGGCAGGGCGGGCACCGCCCGCCGTCCTTTGCCCTGGCCGGAACCCGTCGGGCGATGCCCGACCTACAGCTTTCGCATTCCCGAGTCCGCTTCTGTTTTTCACAATTCAGCCTCTTCTTTTGCCTTTCTCTGAGCTCTCTGCGCCTCTGTGGCCCATTTTGCCTTTCCTGCCACTTCGGCACTGCCGGTCTGCCGGATAGCGCCGATTGGCGGGGTTTGGCAGGTTTGCGGAGGGGGTCAGAACGCTGCATCGTACGCGGGCGCAAAAACTTACGGTTTTTGGCACTCTGCTTGCTCTAAATGTTGCGTCACGAAGTGTGCGCGGCGAGAGGTGAGTGCCATGGTGGCCGGCGCGGCAGTCAATCAGGAACGGGATCATCGCAGACATCTGCGTTTGGTTCTAAGCGGAGAGGCCAGTGAGTACGTCGAGGCCTTGGACCGAATCGTCGGCCCGGGGCTGATCGAAACGTACCGCGTCCGCCGGCCGGCGGAGGTGCTGGAACTCGTTCGCGTCGGCGTGCCCGATGCCGTGGTGATCGACCCGGAGGCCGTGCACGTGGACGCGCTGAAGTTGCTGCGGAGCATCCGGCAGGTGAATCAAGGCCTGCTGGTGGTGCTGCTGACGGGCAAGCTGGATCGTCGCCTGCTGGAAGAGGCTTTGCGGCTGGCGGCGTTTTCGGTACTGGCCAAGCCGCTGCAACTGGAGCAGTTGCTGGTGCAGGTGCATAGGATGATGATTCGCATGAACATCGCCCTGCGGCAGGGCGGTTTCTGAAAAACAAAGAATAGCCGCAGAGAACTCAGAGAGATAACCACGAAGGCACAAAGGGAGAGTACACAAAGGGCACGAAGGACACCGGCATTTCAAACGGCTTCTTCTTTGTGACCTTTGTGACGAACGTCTTTGTGGTCTTTGTGGTGACTGAACTTTTGAAAAGGAGCTACGCAGATGGCCAAGGCCAAGAGCACGGAAAGTGGCAAGAGCAAGATTCGTCCGCTGGGCGAGAAGGTTCTGATCCAGCGGTTGGAAGCGGAAGAAAAGACCAAGGGCGGCATCGTGCTGCCGGACACCGCCAAGGAAAAGCCCCAGAAGGGCAAGATCCTGGCTGTCGGCGACGGCCGGCTGATGGACGACGGCACAAGAGCGGCCTTCCAGGTCAAGGTCGGCGACATGGTGTTGTTCGCCTCCTACGCGGGCACGGAGATCAAGGTTGACGGGCAGGAACTCATGCTGATGGATGAGTCGGAAGTCCTGGCCATTCTCGACTAACACCACGACGCCCGGCCAACGCTGGGCGATTTACGCAACTTTCAGACGGAGCAAACACGATGGCAAAAAAGAAGATTACGTTCGATACCGAGGCTCGCGAGTCGATTCGCCAGGGCGTCAAGAAGCTGGCCCGCGCGGTCAAAGTGACGCTGGGTCCCACTGGCCGCGTCGTCGTCATTGAAAAGTCCTTCGGCAGCCCGACGGTGACCAAGGACGGCGTGACGGTCGCCAAGGAAATCGAGCTGGAAGACCCCAACGAGAACATGGGCGCCCAGATGGTCAAGGAAGTCGCCAGCCAGACTTCCAACATCGCCGGCGACGGCACGACCACGGCCACCATTTACGCCGAGGCCATTTTTGAAGAGGGCCTCAAGAACGTGGCCGCCGGCGCCAAGGCCATGCAGCTCAAGCGCGGCATCGAGAAGGCGGCCGCTGCCGTCATCGAAGAACTCAAGCGCATGAGCAAGCCCATCAAGCGGTCCGAGGAGATCGCCCAGGTCGGCACCTGCGCCGCCAACCAGGACGCCGAAATCGGCAAGATGATTGCCGAGGCCATGGACAAGGTCGGCAAGGACGGCGTCATCACGGTTGAGGAAGGCAAGGGCCTGGCCACGGCCGTCGATCTCGTCGAAGGCATGCAGTTCGACAAGGGCTACATCTCGCCGCACTTCGTGAACAAGCCCGAGACGATGACCTGCGAGCTGGAAAACGCCCTGATCCTGATCAGCGAGAAGAAGATCACGTCGATCAAGGATCTGGTTCCGCTGCTGGAGAAGATCGCCCAGTCCGGTCGGCCGCTGCTGATCATCGCCGAGGACGTCGAGGGCGAGGCCCTGGCCACGCTGGTGGTCAACAAGCTGCGCGGCACGTTGCAGTGCTGTGCGGTCAAGGCCCCTGGCTTCGGCGACCGCCGCAAGGAAATGATGCGGGACATCGCCGTGGTCACCGGCGGCAAGGCGCTGATGGAAGACATGGGCATCGCGCTGGAGAGCATCCAGATGAGCGACCTGGGCTCGGCCAAGCGCGCCAAGATCGACAAAGAGAACACCACCATCATCGAAGGCGGCGGCAAGACGCCCGACATCAAGGGCCGGATCGACCAGATCCGCAAAGAGATCGAATCGACGACCTCCGACTACGACCGCGAGAAGCTCGAAGAGCGGCTGGCCAAGCTGGCCGGCGGCGTCGCCCAGATCAACGTGGGCGCTGCCACTGAAGTCGAGATGAAGGAAAAGAAGGCCCGCGTCGAGGACGCCCTGCATGCCTGCCGGGCTGCCGTCGAGGAAGGCATTCTGCCCGGCGGCGGCGTGGCCGTACTGCGGGCCCGCAAGGTGCTGGAGAAGGCCAAGGCCACGTGCGCGACCGAAGATGAGAAGACCGGCATGGACATCGTGTACCGCGCCCTGGTCCAGCCCATCAAGATGATCGCCCAGAACTCCGGCTTGGACGGCTCGATCGTGGCCGCCAAGGTCGAAGAGTCCAAGGACGTGAACTTCGGCTACGACGCCCTGGCCGGCGAGTACCGCAACATGGTCGAGGCCGGCATCATTGTGCCGACCAAGGTCGAGCGGACCGCCCTGCAAAACGCCGCCAGCGTCTCAGGCCTGCTGCTGACAACCGACGCGATTATCAGCGACCTGCCTGAGAAGAAGAAGGGCGCCGCCATGCCCCCCGGCGGCGGCATGGAAGACATGTATTAGAAGCCCGCTAACTGGTTGATTCGTGAACTTGCTAACTCGTTAATTCGTGAGTTTGTGAATTCGTTGATTCGTGAATTCGTTAACTCGTTAGTGCGGTAATTCGGTAAACAGACACACAGCGGCGGGTCGAGGTTTCCTCGGCCCGCCGCTCTTGTTTGGTGCCATGCCTATACGCGTACTCGCGGATAGGCATGTGAGGAGCCGCAGGAGCATCCCAAGGCGGACTGATAGCCAGGCGTCCTGTTTGTGGCTTGTCACGTGGCCGCTGGACGCCGCGGCCACGGCACCCATCCTGTGGCACCCATCCTGGCACCCATCGTGTCGTCATCGGCGGCGGCATGAGGGACATGTACTGGATGCCAGTCAACTGCCGTCGGCGCGCTCACGGCATCGTCAGCACGACTCGGAAGCGGGCCTTGTTTGTGATCATCCGCTCGTAGGCCTTGGCGGCCTGTTCCAACGGGAACGCCTCGACCATCGGCCTGACGCCGGTCAAGGCCGCAAAACGCATGGTATCCTCGGAGTCCTTGGCCGTGCCGCTGGGCCAGCCTGTCACCGACCGGCGCGCCACAATCAACTGGAGGGGCGTCACCTGCAACGGTTCCGTTCCCGCGCCCACGATCAGCAATGTGCCATCAACGCCCAAGCCATCGATGACGGCCGACATGAGCTTGCTGCTGGGGGCGGTGGCGAGAATCACGCGTGCGCCGCCCATCTCGGCCAGCGCCTTGGCTGGGTCGGCCTGCTGGGCGTCGATATACCCGTGGGCGCCCAAGTCCGTGGCGAGTTGTTTCTTGTCCGCTCCGCCGGAGATGGCCACGGTGTGAAAGCCCATCTTGCTGGCGAACTGGATGGCCAGGTGTCCCAGCCCGCCGATGCCCTGAATGGCCACCAAGTCGCCAGGCCGGGCGCCGCTGTGGCGCAGGGCGTTAAAGGTGGTGACGCCGGCGCACAGCATGGGCCCCGCCAGCGTGCTTTTCAGTTCATCGGGGATGGCCGCCAGGGCATCCTGCGGCACCACGGTGTACTGGGCATAGCCGCCGTCAAAGCTCAGGCCGGTCACTTGCCCGTGCTGGCAGGTGATGAAATCGCCGCGGCGGCAGGGTTCGCAGGTGAAACAGTGGCCACCCTCCCAGCCCACGCCGACGCGCTGACCGACTTTCCAGCCGGCGACGCCCGGACCGAGTTTGTCGACCGTACCGGCGATCTCGTGGCCAGGGATGCGCGGATACTCAAGCCCCGGCATGAGCCCGTCCTTGGCGAAGATGTCGCTGTGACAGATGCCGCAGGCCTCCACCTTGACTCGGACCTGGCCGGGCTTGGGCTCGGGAATGTCCCGCTCGACCAGCTCGAACTCGCCCTTTGGCCGACCGACTTGAACCGCCATCATTTTCGCCATCGTGTGCTCCCTGTCATGGATGTGCGACTTTTCATTGTAGGGGGCCGATCCGAACGCCGGCCGCTTTCCATGATCCAAAGCTTGCCAGGAGATATGAAGTGGACTGGGTTTGGCCCCGTCACGTGGCCGCTGGACGCCGCGGCCACGGCACCCGACCTGGAGCCCGACCTAGACGGTAGACATGACACGGACGCGATGGGCATTGGCGAACTGTGGCTCTCCGCCGCCGTTTATAACCGGAACGTTATTCCCACCAGCCATTCGGCCGCCGGGGTCGCCTGGTTTACGCCGATATTGACGGCTGTATCCAGCGAAACGTTGGGCGACACCGAGTAGATTACGCCCAGATCAACGCTCCCCTGGCCCTCCTGATGCCCGGTCGCGACGTGCGAGACGTATTCCACGTAGAAGTCGTACCGCTTAAAGAAGACGCGGTCCACGCAGACCGAGTTAAGCCACCCCGCACAGTAGCTGGTGTTACTGGAATTGCGTTCCAACAGCGGCGTGGTCATCAGGCCCAGGTGAACGCCCGCCGGCATGTTCATCAAGAACGGGAAGTTGACCAGGGCCTCAGTCCAGCCATTACCGAGTACCCGCCCGGCAGTGGGCAGTTTGACCTGAGGCTGAATGCCCAAGGCCGTGGCCCACAGTTTCGCGCCGCTGTCGTTGCCCCAGAGGTTGAGCTTGCCGCCGAGCACCGTGTCGCCGTACCCGTTGGCCCGAGTCGTCTGGCCGCTCAGGGAATCGTGGCCCTCCAGGAATCGGTACGAGTTGGCAATGACGTTGAGTTCCAGGTTGTTCAGGATGCCGGTCCGAACGTTGAACTGGCCCAGGTCCCACGTGTCGCTGCGGCCAGCGTGGTTGTGCACGTGCGTGAAATCCGCCAGCCCGGTCTCGACCTGCACGTGCCCGGCGTCAACGGTGTGGGGCGTGTTGGTGATGTTGGGCCGGTCCAGATCCATTGGCCGCATTAGGTTTGCCGGCGTGGGGTGGAAGAGCGTGTAGCCGTTCTTGTCGCCATTTGACGCAGCGGCGGCACGGCTGCTGCTGGCCGGAGCGGTGGTAGGGGCCGCTCCAGAAGGCTTGCTCGCCGCGAACATCCCCAGCCAGGTCGGCTGACTACTGGGGCCATCCCCGCAAGCGGTGCGAGCATCGTGGGCCAACACCGCCACCAATGACAATGCCGCGATAGCCTTGGCGACTGTGATTGCGGTTCTCATCGTTGGCTGTTTTGTAAAGGTATCGAACCTGCTCCGCAACATCATATAAAGGCGAGGCGCGGCCGTCACGCGTGGGATGCCAATGGCGGCCGCACCAGTTCGGGCTACAGGCCAGGCCGGCGGCATGACAGTTCTCAATTGGGCCATAGGCGGCATAAGGGACGCTGGGTATGATGATGGGCTGGCCCTTCTGATTGTGACCCTTTGGCTGGGCCTGGAGAATGTTGGCTTGCTCCGTAAGATGTCCCTCAACCGGAGCGGGGAGAACATCGTGAAACGCCAAGGCCGTGAGCAGAAGGCTGTGCCCTCCATCAGCGGCAGCACTGCGAATCTGCCCACCCAGCAGCTGGTTTCGACCATCGTGGAATCGGCGTGCGATCCGATCATCGTGGCAAGCCCAAGCCTGCACGTTCAGTACGCCAACCCCTCTGCCTGCCAGGCTCTCGGAATGACGCAGACGCAGTTCATCGGAATGTACCTCGGGGATGCTTTTCCGGCCCGCGTTTTCCGTCAAATGAAGAAGAACGCTCGCACGGTCTTTTCTTCCGGCAAGCCTCTCACGCTCAAGGAGTGGCTGCCACAGAACGGGCAGGACAGATGGATGGATGTCCGCCTGACGCCCCTCAAAGGGCCGGACGGACGCACTGAGGCGGTTCTGGCCGTGTGCCGCGACATCACGGATTACGAACGAGCACGTACAGAATTGATCGAAAGCAATGCCTTGCTTCGGAACATTTGTGGCCGGACGGCTCAATTGATCTGCGTGAAAGACCGTCAGGGCCGGGTCATTATGGCAAACCCGGCCATGTTGCGATTCATCGGCAGATCCAAATCGCAGGTGATCGGCAAGAGCGATCTGGCGTTCGTTGCTGATGCCGCACAAGCCGCACGGATCATGAAGAATGATCGTCGCATCATGAGGACTAAGAGCACTGAGACGGTGGAGGAGACGGGTAGCTCGCCGAACGGCCCGTGGATTTGCCTCACGTCGAAGTCGCCGTACGTGGATGCACATGGCAATGTCCTGGGCGTGATGGGAATCGGCATGGACATCACCGAACGCAAGCGAGCCGAGGAGGCGTTGCGGAGAAGCGAAGCCGCCCGTGCGATGCATGCGAGAATAACTTCAGCTCGCGAGGAGGAGCGACGGCGCGTGTCCCATGAACTTCACGATTCCGTTGGTCAAAAGCTTGTCGTTGCCCGTCTCAAGACGAAGGAACTTGTGGAGAAGGAGTCCGCGGGGCGAGCGCCGTCTTTGGCGACGCCGCTGGCTGATCTTTACACGCAGCTTGGGGAACTCTGCGAGGAAGTTCGGCAGGTTGGCCGCAGTATCTACCCCTTTGTGCTGGAGGCACAAGGTCTCGCCGCCGCTCTGAGACAGATGGCCAGAGATTGCGAGTCGGCGCGCACCAGGCTAACCGTCCGTTGTGACGAGGCGGGCGAGAGTGTCCGTTTCGCCCGGCCAACGGAGATAGCCTTATACCGAATCACCCAGGAAGCTCTTGCGAACGCGCTTCGTCACGGCAAGCCCAGGAGCGTGAGCATGACCCTGAACTGCGCGAAGGGACAAGTTCGGCTGACCATAGCAGACAACGGAAGAGGGTTTTGCCCGGAGAAGGCGACCAAACGCGGTCTCGGACTGGTTTCGATGGAGGAGCGAGCAAAAGCCATTGGAGCGACGTTTCGCGTGAGCTCCAAGCCGGGGCGGACCTCTGTCCAGGTGCGGCTGGCTGCCAAAGCTTCCGATGTCCACGAACCGGCTAAGCGTGCGCTGCCAGGCCTCGGCGGCCGGGCTTTAGACCGCAGCCGACGCGAGTAGAGCGAGCATAGCGTGTTTAAGAGAGCCGTGGCGTACACCCCCGGCCTCCTGTGCTTCGGCTTCAGTTGACGGGCGTTCCATCTTCCGAAAGGGGCAGCATATGAGCACGTTTCTGGTGACGTTCCTCGTGATGGCCGTGGTCAACTGGGTTCTGCTGATGATCGTTGTGCCGATTGCCCAGAGACTCACCGATGGCACGATGCTCCTTTGGGGCGAGGCCTGGTGGAAGCTGGCCGTGGTGGCTGCGACGATCACCGTTATCAGCGTATTCTTGCGGCCATTCGGATTCGTCGGCTGGATCGCCGAGGGAGCCGTGCTGTGGCTTCTGATGTGGAAATGGTTCGACACTGAATGGCTAGGAGTAGTGATCATCGTTCTGGGCAAGGGGATTCTGGGCATCCTGGCCATGTTCGCCCTGATGGCACTGCTGTTTCGTTGAGCGGGCGGGGAAAGGTTTGCGATGACGAAGGCGAGATACTCGCCGTTGGCGTGTGCCGGCACATTAACGGGCAAGCGAGGCCGTGGCGGCAGCCAGTAGGGCGTGCAACTGGTTGCACGCGGGGAGCGATCGCACATAGGTAGAGTCGCATGACGACGCGACTCAACCTATGGCACCCATTCGGATCACTTGGCGCCGGCTCGAAGCCCTCGACGCCCTTTTGAATCTTCGCGACCTACGCGTTCTGCGGTTGAGTAGCTCTCAGTGCAGGCCGCTGGCGTCCTTGTAGAAGACTCGCTTGGCCTTGCCTTCCTGGCGCGGCAACTGGCCGGGGGCAAAGATGTCGCCCTTGGGCGAGAAGCCCAGGGCCTCTTTCAGGTTCTTTTCCACGATGTAGCCGGTCACGCCCGCATCGGCCTCGACGTTGATACGCACGTCGCGGATGCCGTCGACTTCTTCGATGATGATCTGGTAATTTGGCCGCACGCCCGGGATCGCCATGAGCGCCTGCTCGACCTGCTTGGGGAAGAAGTTCACGCCCTTGACGATGAGCATGTCATCGACCCGGCCCATGATCGGGGCGATCCGCACGTGCGTCCTGCCGCAGGCGCAGCGTTCGCGCGAGACGATCCGCGTCAGGTCGCCGGTGCGGAAGCGGATCACCGGCAGGGCCTCGCGCGTCAGCGAAGTCACGGCCAGCTCGCCCAGTTCGCCATCGCGGACGGGCTTATGTGTGGCCGCGTCGAGCAACTCGA
Source organism: uncultured Planctomycetota bacterium (assembly GCA_903892515.1). Taxonomy (GTDB): domain Bacteria; phylum Planctomycetota; class Phycisphaerae; order SM23-33; family SM23-33; genus CAITIS01. The sequence goes on from CAITIS010000078.1 coordinate 14,952, forward strand.
CATAGTAATGGTCTTCCCACACGTGCGTGCCATTGTGGGCGGGGCAGTCCTGGCCCAGCGTGCCCACGCCGCCGGTTTCGGTCATGCCGTAAATGTCGAAGACTTCGATACCCAGGCCGTCGATGAACTTCCGCTTGAGCGAGTCGCTGAAGGTCTCAGCCCCGAAGATGCCGATCTTGAGATCGGGCAGCGCGGCCTTCTCCTCTTCCAGCACTTCCATCACGCGGATGCCATACGACACCACGCCCGTCAGCACCCGGGTCCCAAAGTCGCGGGCCAGGCGAATCTGCCGCGTGGTGTTGCCGGCGCCGGTGGGGATGACGAACATGCCCAGCATTCTGGCGCCGTGGTAGAAGCCAAAGCCGCCGTTAAACAGCCCAAACGACGGCGTGATCTGGATCGCGTCGCCGGGTAGCGCCCCGGCCATCGCCAGGCAGCGGGCCATGCACTGGGCCCACTGCTGCAGGTCGGGCATGGTGTAGGGCATGACCACGGGCGTGCCGGTTGAGCCGCTGGACATGTGCATCTCCACGAGTTGCCGGCGGTCGACGCAGCACAAGTCGAGCGGGTAGCTCTTGCGGAAGTCCTCTTTGTCCATCAGCGGCAGCTTGGCCACGTCGTCCAGGCTGCGCACGTCCTGCGGCGAAAGCCCGGCGGCCTTGAAGCTCCTGGCGTAGGCCGGGCTCTTTATCGCCTGCTGCAGAACGGGCATCAGCCGCTTGAACTGCGTGTCGCGCAGCTCGTCCACCGACGCCGTTTCCGCCTGCTTGTTGAACATCGTGGTCATACCGCTTTTCTCCCGAGATCAAAGGCCCGTACGTTCACATCGAGGTGTTTGGGCGCGACGGATGTCCGGATCGCCTCTTGCCAAGCTTCCGCCGGCAGGTCCAGGCCATTGGACATGGCGCCGAGGATGACGAGATTGGCCGTGCGCGTGTTGCCGGCAGCGGCCGCCAGCTTGTCCGCATGCACGTACGCCAAGCGTGGGAATAGCGCTGCAAGTCGCTGCGGCACGTCCTCGGGGTAGCTGGCCTGGCCGCTGGAGACCGTCACCGGGACGATCGCCTGGCTGGAGACGACCGCCAAGCCGTCGGGGGCCAGGAATTGCGCGAAGCGGATCGCTTCGATCTGTTCCAGCGCCCCCAGCACCGCGGCTGTGCCTTCGGGCACCAGTGGGCTGTGAACCTTCGTGCCGTAGCGAATCTGCGCGATGACTGATCCGCCGCGCTGGGCCATGCCGTGTACTTCGTTGGTCTTGACGTCAAAGCCGGCATGCATGGCCGCCCTGGCGACGACCTCGCTGGCCAGCAGGATGCCCTGGCCTCCCACGCCCGCCAGCACGACGCTTACGGTGTTCTCGGCGATCATAGACCTTCCTCGACGGCGGCAACGGCGCCGAACTTGCAGACCTGTTCGCACATGCCGCAGCCGGCACACAGGACTTCGTTAATGACGGGGGCGGCGCCTTTAGCTCCTTCGGCCGCTGGGCAGCCCAACTTGAGGCACAAGCCGCACTTCTTACACACTTCCGAGTTGATCTTGCGCTGCGGGCCGGGGCGCTTCTTCTCGCGCAGCACGCACGGGGCCGATGAGACGATCAGGGACGGCTCGCTGGCGTTCAGCTCTTCCGTTATCGCCTGCTGCGTGGCGTGGAGGTCGTAGGGGTTGACCGTCCGCACGCGTTTGACGCCGCAGGCCCGGGCCAGTTCTTCAATCGACGCCGCCACGGTGGTTTCGCCCATGAGCGTTCTGCCGGTGCCGGGGTGGTCCTGATGGCCGGTCATGGCCGTGGTGCGGTTATCCACCACGATGATGGTGCTGACGCCGCGGTTGTACACGATGTTCAGCAGGCCCGTCAGCCCGGAGTGGAAGAAGGTCGAATCGCCGACGATGCCGACGATCTTTCGCTTCTCCCCGGCCTTGTCCATGCCGTGGGCCAGCGTGATGCCGCCGCCCATGCACAGGATCGTGTCGATGCGCGACAGGGGCTTGAAAACGCCCAGGCTATAGCAGCCGATGTCGCCGGTGACGATGACGTCGTGTTGGGCCAAGGCGTAAAAAACGCTGCGGTGCGGGCAGCCCGGGCACAGCACCGGCGGCCTGGCTGGCAAGTCGGCGGCCTGGGCCGGCGGGGCGGGGATGGAGAAGCTCTTGCCTTCCATCGCGGCCTTGGCCTGAGCCAGCCGTCCTGGGGAAAGCTCGCCGATGCCCGGCACGAACTGCCGGCCCTTGCAGGCGATGCCCAGCGAACGGATGTGCTCTTCCAGGATGTCGTCGAGTTCCTCGACCACCAGCACCTGCTCCACGCCGGCGGCGAATTCGCGAATGAGGGCGTCGGGGAAGGGGAAGGACAGCCCCAGTTTCAGCACGCTGGCGTCGGGAAAGATTTCGCGGACGTATTGGTAGGAGATGCTGCCGGTGATGATGCCCAGTTTGCGGTCGGACCATTCGACGTGGTTAGCGGCACAATTCTCCGCCAGTTCTCGCAGCTTGCCCAGGCGATCTTCGAGCTTGGTCCGCATCACCCGGCCCCAGAGCGGGATGGGCACGAAGCGGGGCGGATCCTTCTCGAACTTGATGGCTCTCCCGGTTTCCTGCCGTTCGCCCAGCGTTACCAGGCTTCGGCTGTGGCTGACGCGGGTGGTGGTGCGCAGGATCACGGGCGTGGTGAACCGTTCGCTGATTTCAAAGGCCAGGGTGGTGAAGTCCTTGGCCTCCTGCGAATCGGAGGGCTCGAAGATCGGCACCTTGGCGAAGCGGGCGAAGTGCCGGGTGTCCTGCTCGTTCTGCGAGGAGTGCATGCCCGGGTCGTCGCCCACGCAGATGACCAACCCACCGACCGTGCCGATGTACGCCAGCGTCATGAGCGGATCGGCGGCCACGTTCAGGCCCACGTGCTTCATGGTCACCAGGCAGCGGGCGCCGGCCAGGCAGGCCCCGGCGGCGACTTCCAGGGCGACCTTTTCGTTGGGGGCCCATTCGCAATACACTTTGTCGCGGTGGGCCACGAGGGCCTCGAGGATTTCCGTCGAGGGCGTGCCAGGGTAGCCGCTGGCCACGGTCACGCCGGCTTCAAAGGCGCCGCGGGCGATGGCTTCATTTCCGGAAAGTAGCTCGATCAAGGCAACTCCGTTCCCGGCGTGGGAGTAGCGTCCGCGTAAGCGGGCCAACCAGCCGAACCCTAAGAATAATGAATTGCGGCCCCTGCATCAAGAATGGTCGTGGGGCTCAGGACGTACGGAAAAGAGAAGACCGGCATTAACCGCCGAGAGCGTAGAGATCGCCGAGAGCGACAAGGTTGCGAATTCCAGACGTCAAAAGAGACATGGCTGGAGTTCTGAGTTGGTGCCGAGGATTACCATGCTGATGATACAGGAAAGCTGATATCCACGTTGTATCTTGGCGCTCTCTGCGGCCTCGGCGGTGAACGCCTCTGTCTTTGCCTCTTGCCGTTGCCTCCTGGGCCTGCTTCAATTCACCCACGCACTTAATGGAGAGAGCAATGGCATATTTTCTGGGTATCGACGTCGGCACCAGTGGCACCAAGACCCTGCTGATGGACGTGCGCGGCAAAGTCCTCGCTGCGGCCAACGGTGAGCATACCGTCAGCACGCCTCATCCGGCGTGGAGCGAGCAGGATCCGCAGCAGTGGTGGTCGGCCACGGTGAAAGCGGTCAAGGCCGTCATCGCCAAGGCTGGCATCGACGGTCGGCAGATCGCCGGCGTCGGCCTGTCCGGCCAGATGCATGGACTGGTGCTGCTGGGCGGCGACGACAAGCCGCTGCGGCCCGCCATCATCTGGAACGATCAACGCACCGCCGGCGAAGCGGCTGAGATTGAGAAGAAGGCCGGCGGCAAGGCGGCGCTCATCAAGATGGTCGGCAACGTGGCCATGACCTCGTTCACGCTGACCAAGCTGCTGTGGGTGCGCAAGCACGAGCCCAAGGTGTACGAGCGCGTGCGGCACATGCTGCTGCCCAAGGACTACGTACGGCTGCGGCTGACGGGCGAATATGCCGGCGACGTGTCGGACATGTCCGGCACGCTCATGCTCGACCAGCGGAAACGCGACTGGTCGGACCAGTGCTTGTCGCTGTTCGGGATCGACCGCTCCATCCTGCCGCCGGTGTACGAGTCGCACGAGGTGACGGGCAAGGTGACGGCTGAGGTGGCGCGGCAACTGGGCTTGGCGGTCGGCACGCCGGTCGTGGGTGGGGCGGGCGACCAGCCGGCCGGCGCCGTCGGCAATGGCATCGTGACGGAGGGGCTGGTCTCAGCCACGCTGGGCACGAGCGGCGTGGTCTTCACGCATTCCAAGAAGTACGTGACCGACCCGGCTGGGCGGGTGCAGACCTTCTGCTCGGCGGTGGCGGGGGAGTACTGCATGTTTGGCTGCATCCTGGCGGCCGGCGGCTCGCTCCAGTGGTTCCGCAACGCCCTGGGCCAGCACGAAGTCGAGCAGGCGGCCAAGGCGAAGATCGATCCGTACGAGTTGCTGACGCGCGAGGCCGCCAAGGCCCCGGTTGGCTGCGAGGGGCTGTTCTTCCTGCCGTACCTGACGGGCGAGCGGACGCCGTACGCCGATCCGTACGCCCGCGGCTGCTGGATCGGGATGACCGCCCGCACGAGCCGGCGCGAACTGGTTCGCTCGGTGATGGAAGGGGCGACCTTCGCCATGAACGACGCCCTGACGATCTTCGGCCAGCGCGGCGTCCGGCCCAGGCAGGTTCGGCTGTCGGGCGGCGGGGCACGCAGTGCGTTCTGGCGGCAATTGCAGGCGGACATCTACGGCACGACCTGCGGCACGGTGCGGACGGAAGAGGGCCCGGCCTACGGCGTGGCGATCCTGGCGGCCGTCGGGGCCGGGGCGTACAAGAGCGTGCCCGAAGCGTGCTCAGCCATCGTGAAGGTGACACGTCAGATCAAGCCCGACGCCAAGGCCAAGTCGGCGTATCAGAAGTTCTACAAGCAATACACGCGGCTGTACCCGGCCTTGAAGGGCGAGTTTGCCGCCATGCGGGATTGGGCGTAACGGATGAGCGGCTTTCGCGAGGGTGTGCAGCCGGCGTAGGGTGTGCACGTCGTTTGTGCATACCATGCCTCGGGACATTTGATTCCCGTGTGCACAGACGACGTGCACACCCTACGTGATGTTCGCGTGGGCGTACGCAGGATGAACTATGGCGATGAAGCGAAGACTGTTGCGATGGCTGCTGGGTGTGGACGAGCCCGAGGCACCGTCGGGCGAAGGGCCGGAGGTGGGGCGGGCATTGCCCGCCGCTGATGGCGCAGTCGCGTCATCGTCTGGGCCGACGCCTGCTCCGGCGCCGCTGGTTGAAGGTTCATCGCTACCGTCCGAGCCGAAGGAGCCGCCGCCGGAAGAGCGGCCTTGCGTCATGTGTGGCGGGACGAACTTCCGCTGGGGCTGGCTGGAGAGCGGGCTGTACGGCACGGGCAAGGGCACGTCGGCTGAGCAATCCAAGTTCGTTAAACACAAGACTCGCTTCGGCGATTTCGTCGGCCTGCGGGCCCGGCTGTGCATCGGCTGCCTGCACGTGGCCATCTTCGCCCGCCAGGACGAAGATGAGGAGCCGGCCCAGCCGTAGCGTCTCTTCGTGGCCGCTGGACGCCGCGGCCAGGGCACCGGGCTTCCGCTTGTGCCGCCCCTTCGGGGCTCTGCTCTTGAGCGACGTGACCGGGGGCTCACGCCCCCGGCCACAATAGTTTCGGCCCTTCGGGCCTTACAACCGAGTACGGTGAGCATGTTGTTTGTGCACACTATGCCGAGGAATCGCGGGTTGGCGTGTGCATCGACGACATGCACACCCTACAAGTCTTGGCGAAAAAAAAAAGAAGCCCTCCCGGATCGCTCCGGGAGGGCTTTTTGCTTTGGCTGACAGCCTTTACTTCACGCTGTACAGTGACTCGCGGTCGATGTTGCCTTCGAGCTTGCGGAGGATGTCCGACAGCTCGACGCCTTCGCGGGCGGCCACAAGGCGGCCCAAGGCCAGCGACGTCGACAGGATGGCATTCATGCCCAGGTTGGCCTTGCGCTGCGCCACGGCGATCTTCTGATCGGCCGTCGCGCTGGCCGGAATCTTGCCGCGCTCGGTGGCCAGCTTGACTTCCAACGCCAGCAGTTGCTTGTCGATCTCGACCAGGCCGGCGATCTCGCTGATGGCCTTGCCGACGAACAGCGGGGCAATGTACTTCTCGACGTTCTCCGAAGCGTTCAAGCAGCCCTTGCCGTTGTACCGCTGCGCCCTCCGCCACAGTTCCGACAGGGCCGCGTCGTTCTTGGCGGCGATGCCGGCCGTGTCCAGGCCCTTCTTGAACTTGAAGGTCTTGCCGCCGTCCTTGCTGTCGAACAGGTCGGCAAACTTGTCGGTCGAGGGGCTCTTTTCGATGATGCTGTCGATGAGGTGAATGGCCTCATCAGTGCCAGCCGACGTGCCCAGCGGGGTCGCGCCCTGGTAGGTCACGCCGTTTTCCAGCCGGACGGTCACGCCCACGGTCGGGATGCCGGCGTTGGTGGCCACTTCGGTCGCCATCATGTCGGCGATCTTCATGTCCGAGGGGATGGGCTTGGTGATCTTGAAGCCCTTCTGAGCCATTCGCATCAGTTCGACGATGCGGGCGTACTTGATCAGACGCTCGGTGTTGGCGCCGCCGCCGCACTTCATGCCCATGGCGTCCACGGCAAAGGCGATGTCCGCCTCCATGGTGTCGTTGGGGCTCTTGGAACGGTGAGAGATAACCAGTTGGTTGCCACGGCTCTTGGCCGCGTGCGTGGCCAGCAGGGTCTCTGACAAGCACCCGATCTGGTTGGCCTTGATGAGGGCCGTGTTCATCAGGCCGTTCTCAATGCAGCGGATGATGGTGGAGTCCTTGGTCGTGACCAGGTCGTCACCGATGATGAAGACCTTGTCGCCCATTTCCTTCATGAGCATCTGCCAGCCGCTCGGATCGTCCTCGGCGAAGCCGTCTTCGATGCTGACGATTGGATACCTGACGACCCAGCGTTTGTACATCTCCACGAGTTCTTCCGAAGACATCGTCTTGGGCTCTTCGCCCCGCCAGAAGAAGTACTGGCCGATGGCGTCGGACTTGTTGGCGTGCTCGCGGTAGGCAATGGACAGTTCAGAGCAGGCCGGGTCCAGGGCGATGGCGACGTCCTTGCCTGGCACGAAACCGCAGTCCTTGATGGCCTGCACAGCCACTTTCAGGGCGCGTTCTTCGGGGCACTCATCGTCGGCCTGCTTGGAGTAGGCGCCGACCATGCCGCCTTCCAGGCCGATGCCGACGAAGTTCATGCCTTCGGAGTCCTGCACGATCTGGATCACGCGCGTCTGCAGCGCGTTGGTCATGCGCTGGGCTTCAACGTAGTCGGTAGAGGACAGGGGCAGGAACATGAATTCCTGGAAGGACAGGTTGCCGCCCTGTTCTTCGGTGTGCCGGCCGCCCATCAAGCAGTTGCGGTACTGCCAGGGAGCGCGGACGCTCTTGCCGTCGGGCAACTTGATTTCCTGCATGCGCTTGTTGATCATCATCTGCTTGACCGAGGCCGGATCCCACTTGAACGAGGCCCGCACGGCGGCCAGTTCGGCTTCCTGCGCCTTGGCGGCAGCGCCGGACATACGAGCGCGATACGCCTTGACCGCGCCGTGGTCAGCCAGCAGGCGGTCCAACAGGGCCACCACGCCGATGGTGAAGAACAACCGGCCGAACCACATGATCGGCAAACCGGCGGCGTTGCCGTGCTCGCCTTTCTGGGCCAACATGAAGCCAAGGGCCAGAATGATGATGCCCGGAACCAGCGTGAACATCGACAGCTTGCCGCTCATGAGCGGGCCGGCGGCCGAGACGCCCAGGTTCTGGGTCTTGACGTCGGGGAAGTAGTTGCCGGCTTCCTTCTTGATGCCGCGGAACTTGCCCCAGGGAATCAAGAGAACCATCTTGAAATAGCCGGCCGGGTTGAGGTTCTTCTCGCCTTCAGCCAGCAGTTCTGGACGCAGGTTGCTGGTCTTGACGGCGGCGATATAGTGGCCCATCTCGTGGACGCCGATGTTGATGTGCCAGCTCAGGTACAGGATGAGGGCCGAGAACCACAGTTCGATGCTCAGGGGGCTGAACATGAACTTCAGCACTTCGCCGGTGTCCCAGTTCACGCCCTTGGTGAGCATGAACAGCGAGCTTAGGAACGCGGCGTGGAAGGACACCAGTTTGTGGTTGGCGATAACCCAACCCTCTTCCAGGTTCCCCTGCCGCAGGTTGTGGCTGGGCGTAAAGCCAAGGCTTGTGCCCAGGCGACTAAGGCTCTGGCGAATTCTCGCAGCCCATGTACCGATCATTGCTTCTCTTCCTTTCCTCATCTTGGAAACGGCCCGTGTCCGCGACACATCGCGGCGGACCTTGTCAAAATACTGGAGCTTCATCCTGGAGCTTCCACTTCGCTGGGCCCAGACGCCTTATGAGCGTTTGGGTAGCCTCTGCCCGCCTTGGGGCAGGTAAAGAGCGAATCACTATGCCAAGAAGTGGGGGAGAATGCAACTGTCGGGGTCGGAGATTTTTCGCACCGGTGGTCGTGCCCCGGCCGGAGCCTCGCCAAACGGCCTTAGTAACTATCTCAAAAGCGGACTCACCGCGGAGACCGCAAAGCCCGCGAAGCTGAAATGTCTCAAAGAAGCTCCTCTCCGCGTTCTTTGCGGTCTCTGCGGTGAGTTCTGAGATAGTTTTTTAGCTGTCACCTTGGGCGAAGCGCAGATCCGTCTGCACGCTGGCCTGGACCTTCGTGCCGCGCGGGCCGGAGTGAATGGTAAAGACGCCGCCGGCGGTCTCGGCTCGTTCGCGCATCTTGGGCAGCCCCAAGCCTTTGCCGACCGCGGTGGCGGTGTCGAAGCCCTTGCCGTTGTCCGAAATCGTCAGAATCGCTCGTCCGGGTTCGTAATCCACGGTGATGGCGATGCGGGTTGCCTGGCTATGGCGAATGGCGTTATTCAACGCCTCCTGGGCGATGCGAAAGAGAGCGATCTCTGCCATCCGGTCAAAACGGGCTGCAGGGCCGTCCACACGCCAGCGCACCTGCACTCCGACGTGGGTGAAGTCGCGCGACAGTTGCAGCAAGGCCGAGTGCAGCCCCAGCGACTCCAGCGTGGGCGGATACAACCCTTGGCAGATGGAGCGGACCTCGGTGATGAGATGCTCCACCAAGATGGACGCCCGCTTCTGGGCCGGCGCCATGACCTCACCCGAGCCGCTGGTCGCCAATTCGTGGACGGCCAGTTGCAAGGCGATCAACCCCTGGCCCACGGAATCGTGCAGTTCGCCCGCCAAGGTCCGACGTTCTTCCTCCCTGGCCGTCGCCAGCTTGGCCTGGGCTTCTTCCAAGGCCTTTTGTTGCCGCCGTCGTTCCGTCACGTCGCGGTCGATGCCGACGACAAAAAGCCTGTCGCCGTCGCGGAACGGCACGCCCGTCCACTCCAAGTAGTTCTCTTTCTTGTCGGGTCGCAGCCAGGAGCTAAAGCCGGTCTGAAGCTCGCCCCTGAGCAGTTGATTCCGTCGTTCGGCGGATGTGCCGGGCCACAACGAGCTACGTGTGTAGAAGCCGGAAAGATTCTCCGCCTGCATCAACTCCTCACGCGAACGTCCGGTCATCTCGACATATCGATCGTTGCAGAAGACCAGCCGGGAATGCAGCGTCTTGGGATTCAGTTCCACCACGTTGATGCCATCGGCGGAGTTCTGTAGAATCAGCCGCAGCAGCCGTTCATTCTCGGCCGCGACCGCTTCCATCTTGCGCCGGGCGGTGATGTCGCGATTGATGCCCACGACGTAGAACCGCTTGCCGACCCGGAAGGAAGCGCTCGTCCACTCGTGATAGTTCTCCTGGCCGTCGGGGCGCAGCCATGAAAAGATCCCGCTTTGGCTCTGGCCGCTCAAGAGCTGCCGCCTCTGCTCGGCCGGACTGACGGCGGTGCCCTCCCTGGGTATGGAGAACCTCGACAGGCGGCTCGCCCGCATCAATTCCTCGCGCGACCGGCCGGAACTCTCGACGTACCGGTTGTTACACAGCACCAGCTTACGCCGGAGCGTCTTGAAATCGACCTCCACGACGTTGATGCCGTCCATCGAATGCTGCAGCACCAGTTGCAGCAGATGCTCATGCTCCCGCATGGCCTCTTCGGCCTGGCGGCGGGCGGTCACGTCTCGGTCGATGCCGACGACGAAGAGCTTCTTGCCGACGTAGAAAGGCACGCCCGTCCACTCGAAGTAATTCTCCTTGCCATCCGGACGACGCCAGCTCGCCAGACCGCTGCGTGGTTCGCGGGCCAGGAAGCCACGCCGCCGCTGGGCGGGCGTCCGCGCCGGAGGCGTGATCGCGATATGCCACTCGTCAATGTTCGGGTTCGCCATCAACTCCTGCCGCGACCGACCGGACATCTCCACGTAGCGGTCGTTGCACAGCACCAACCGGCGGCGGAGAGGCTTCAACTCCACCTCGGTGATGTTGATTCCGTCGCTCGTGTGCTGCAGCAGCAATTGCAGCAACTGCTCACGCTCGGCCAGTGCGTTCTGGGCCTGCTTGCGCGCCGTGATGTCTCGCGCCAAGCCCTGCACGCCCACGAGCTTGCCATTCCGTCGCAACGGCGAAGTCATGGCCTCTAAGCTGATCCGCTTGCCCTGGCTGGTGATGACGTCGTATTCAAAGGGCTGCGCCAGACGCCGGCCGGCGCGGCGGCGTCCCAGACGCTCGCGCAGCAGATGGACGTGTTCTGGCACCACCACAGCGGCCATGTTCATCTTCAGCAATTGTTCGAGCGGGTAGCCCATCAACCGCTCGGCTCCGCGGTTGCCGAAGGTGAAGTTGCCCTGCAGGTCTGTCTGAAAGATCACGTCGGATGTATTGTCAATCAAGTGCTCCAAGTCCGCTTTGGAGCGGCGCAAGTCCTCCCGCGCCTGCCGATCCTGCGTGATGTCCCGCAGCAACCCCAGCACCGCCCGCACCGAGCCGTCGTCCGCAAAGATGGGAGAATAGGTCGCGTCCTGCCAGAACTGGCCATTAGGGTGCCGGACAGGCCACTCCATGCGGCAAGGCCGTTTGGTGCGGAAGACACGCTCGACCGCGCGAAGACGCATACGGGCGTATCCGGGGCTAAGCACGTCTTTCAGGAATCTTCCAGTGCACTGCTTGCTCGTGATGCCGTACTTTTGCTCCAGGTCCGGGGCGATATGAATGAACTCGATGAGGCCGTCACGACGATACACGGAAACCAGCATTCCCACTGTGGAAGAGACGATGGCTCGAAACAGGCTCTCGCTCTGCCCCAACGCCTCCTGTGCCCGCTTGCGAGCGGAAATGTCCCGCACGATCGACAGCACTAAATCGGGATGCTGGCCGATCAGCCGGGCGCTGATCTCCACGGGGCGAGTCTTGCCGGATGAATGCAGAAAGCGGTGCTCCGAGACACCCTGGCCACGCTGGCGGACGTCGTGCATTGCCTTCTTGGCAGCGGCCAAATCTTCTTTGGTGCCAGGCGTCAAGGCGGGTGCGCTGAGGCCCAGAAGCTCTTCTCGCTTCCGCCCAAGCAATTCGCACGCCCGTCGGTTCACATCCAGAATCGTCCCCTCGGCCGTCCTGACGAAGATGGCATCGTTGAACAAGTCCAGAAGCCCCTCTAAACGCTGGACCTGCGCCGCCAGTGGGAATTTGGAGCGTGGCCGGGACGACTGCTTGGCGGTCTTGGACCGCCTCGGCGAGCCGCTGCCAGGCCTTCGCTTAGATGAAAGAACAGACTTGCTCATGCCCCTGCTCCTCTGTGGGAACGCCGGACCGGCGTGCGGCAAGGCAGTATTCTACGGCCAGCCGGCGTTTTCGTCACAGCTATTCCAGCGCCGACCTTGGGTTAGGGGTATCCGCCTGACTGGCCAAGGCCGAATGAATCTGCGGGCCGACAGTTTCTCATCTCCAGCCAAGCGGTTAGAATGTCCGTGAATGGGAAGGCTTGTCTCCAGCTATGGTGCCGCAAAACCCGTGCATATCGGCTTGGTGGCCGGGCCGAGCACGATTGAGAATCTCGGCCCGGTGATTCGTCACCTGGTGGTGGGGCTGCTGGACGAGCCGATGCGGATGAGCCTCATCTGCCCGCGGCACGCCCAACTGCAGGAGCTTCACCTGCCTTGCCCGCCCGTGGGCGTGCACGAGTACGACATGCCCAAGCTTCCGTTCTTGCGGCGTCGTGCGATGGACGATCTGAGCGAAGACCTGGCCCAAGCGGAGGTCACATTGTTGCAGGCCCTGGACGTCGACGCCATATCCACGACCGCCGACCTGGCGGCCCGGCTGGACCTCAACTATGTGACGTGGGCGTATTCGTGCTGTCGGGAGTGGCCCCTGGCTGACCCGCGCTGCCTGACGATGCTGGCGGCTAGTTCCGCCATTTACGAAACGGCCGCGGATGCGGGCGTGCCGCCGGAGCGGCTTGGGTTGCTCCGGCCGGGCGTTCATCAGACGCGATCGGCCACTTGTTTCGTCACGCCAAGTCATGTCGCTGCCATCGTGGCCGCTGCCGACCTTGACCTGTACGCGCCGGTGGCGGCGGCCCTGCAATCCTTCGCCGACCTGAAAGCGGCGGGGCGGCAGTGCGTCTTCTTCCTGGTCGGCAATGGCCGGGCGGAACGGGCGCTGCGCCAACAGGCTGAGAAGCTCAACCTGATGGACGAGCTGACGTTCGTGGATCGGACGGGACCCGAGCAGTTGACGGACATCATCAAGGCCGCCGACCTGTTCGTCTGGCCGGCGCCGACGGATCGCGTGGACATCGAGTTGCTCTCTGCCATGGCCGGCGGCGTGCCGGTGCTGGTGGCCGACCGCGGTATCGCGGACTTTGTCATCCCCGATCAAACGGCCTTGGCCTACCCCACGGCCAACGCCAACGCCCTGACCGAACTGCTGCTGTCGCTGCTGGACAACCACGACTACGCCCGCGAACTGGCCGAGCGCGCCTTGGCCCACCTGCGCGAAAATCATTCCCCGGCCCGCATGGTCTGCAATCTGGCCAATCTGTACCGAGCGATTCTGGGCGTGCAGACGTAAGACTCGGAATCGGGAATCGGGAATCGGGAAGTGGGAGCGACTCAGCGGAGGCTGAAGGTCTCATCCGCCGGCGTCAAGGCAAGCGGGTCGGGCAAGCTTTGCCGTAGCGACTGCACCGGCGCGAAGATGTCTCCCAGCGTGCTGACGCGCTCGACGGCCTGGGCGGGCGAGAAGATCGCCGCTTCGGCCGGCTCTCCGGCGGCGATGGCTGATACTTCGTCCCACGTCAGCGGCATCGAGATGCGCGGCGGATCGACCGCACGCAGCGAATACGCGCAGATGGTGGTCTTGAAGTCTTCGTTTTGGCCCCAGTCGATGAACACCTTGCCCGCGCGCAGGGACTTCCGCATGTTCGTCACGATCAGCGGATCGCGTTGCTCCAATAGCCCGGCAATGGCGTGGGCGAACTCCTTGGTCTGATCAAACGTGGCAGGCGCGTTCAACGGCACATACAGGTGCAGCCCCTTGCCGCCGGAAGTCTTGATCATGCTCTGTAAGCCGATTGACTCCAACAAGGCCCGCGCCGCCAGTGCCACCTGCGCGCATTCCCGCAGCCCGGCCGGCGCGCCCGGGTCGAGGTCGAAGACCATGCTTGTCGGGCGCGACAGATCCTCCGACCGCGACAGCAGGACATGCATTTCCAGCGCCGCCAGGTTGGCTACCCACAGCAGGGCCGCCCGCGAATTGGCCACACAGAAGTTCACGTTCGTCCCGCGCCGCGCCCGGTGCTGCTGCGGCACGCAAACGGTATCGATCCACTCGGGGTGGGGCGGGCATTGCTTTTCGTAGAAGAACTCCTCCCCGGCGCCATCGGGATAGCGTTTGAGCGTCAGTGGCCTGGCCTGTAGATGCGGCAGCATGGCCGGGCTGATGCGGTCGTAGTAGTCAATCACCTGGCCCTTGGTGAAGCCGCTGCGGGCGAACAGCACCTTGTCCAGGTTGGACAGCTTGAGTTCCCGGCCATCGATATCCACGACCACGCTGGGCGTCTTCACGCCGTCCTCCTTCGCTTATGCGGGTGCTGGGAGGGCGGAGGCTGCTGCTGCCGCTCCTTGCGGGCCTTGGCCAGGCTCTGCTCCAGTGCAGCCATAAGGTTGATGACGCGGGGCGGCTTGCCGACAGGCGGCGGTGCGGTGACCTTCAGGCCGTGGGCCTTCTTTTCGATCAGTTGCTCCAGCCGCTGCTGGTGCTCGCTGTGATATTGCCGCGGGTCAAACTCCTGCTCCAATGCCCCGATAAGCTGCTGGGCCATCGCTAACTCTTTCTCGCCGGCGTTCACCTCTTCGGGCAGGCCTGAAAGTTTCTGAGGCAGGATGACTTCGTCGGCGAAACGCATCGTGTGCAGGCAGATCGCGCCCTCGACGACGCGCAAGGCCGCCAGGTACTCGTGATTGCGCAGAACCAAGTGAGCGATGCCAACCTTGTTTTCCCGCGCCATCGCTTCAGCCAGCAGGCGGTAGGACTTGGTAGCGCCCTGCTCAGGCAGCAGGTAGTACGGATGCTCGAAGTACAGCGCGTCGAGATGGTCGGCATTCACGAAGGCGACGATGTCGATCACGCGGCTTGACTCGGGCGCCGCGGCCTCAATTTCCTGCTCCGACAGCACGACGTACTGGTCGGGCGAGACCTCGTAGCCCTTGACGATGTCCTGGCGATCGACTTCCTTGTCCTCGGCCGCACATACCGTGCGATACTGGATGCGGGACATGTCGCTCTTGTGGAGCTGATGAAAATGGATGTCTTTGTCTCGCGTGGCGGGCACGAGCTTGACGGGGATATTGACCAGCCCGAAGCTGATCGATCCGCTCCAGATTGACCTGGGCATAGTTTGCTCCTCTCGTCATGTCGCCTTCGTGTTCACATCCGAGTCCGCGTCGATATGGGGCGTCTCGCGCACGACCTGCGAAGGCGACTTGTCAGGCCGCAGGCCCTTGTACGAAGGGTGCCGCAGCGAGCCGTCTTCCGTCCATTCGCGGAACTCTATTTCCGCCACCAGGGCTGGACGGATATAGCAGGCGTCCTTCCGCGGCGGAGGCCCGGTGAAGGGGCTCTGCTCCTGGGCGTGACCGTTCATCAGGCCTCGAAGTTTCTCGCGGTCGGCGGCGTCAAAGCCCGTGCCGACGCTGCCGGCATAGCGCAACTGGCCGCGGTCATAGTACCCCAGCAGCAGTGCGCCGATGGTTGGTGGCTGGCTTCCCTGCATCGGCACCCAGCCGCCGATGACGAACTCCTGTCGATTGACGATCTTGATCTTGAGCCACAAGCCCGTCCGTAGCGCTGGGATGTACGGGCTGTCGAGTTCCTTGGCCATGGCGCCTTCGATGTTGTTTTCGCGAGCGGCCTGGAGCA
Source organism: uncultured Planctomycetota bacterium (assembly GCA_903892515.1). Lineage (GTDB taxonomy): Bacteria > Planctomycetota > Phycisphaerae > SM23-33 > SM23-33 > CAITIS01. Next base: position 30,394 of record CAITIS010000078.1, read on the forward strand.
GTTGAGTGCCTTGGCCGGGGTGGTAGGGCGGGGTGCGCCAAGTCTCGCCTGCCAGTCGCAGACCTTCAAGCAACTCGCGGCGCTGGACGTACGACAGCGGCATGAGATCCCGGCCATCGTGATAAACCATGTCGAAGACCATGTAGCAGATGGGCACGTCGGCCATCACCCGGCGGACATCGTCGGCCTGAGTCAGATGCATTCGCCGCTGCAGTAGATGGAAGCTTGGCCGCGACAGAGCATCCAGGGCGACGATCTCGCCGTCGAGGACCGCGCTGGCCTTGCCCAGCGCCGACCCCATCACGGCCAGTTCGGGGTATTGGCCTGTCACGTCGGCCAGGTTGCGGCTCTCCAGCCGCAGTTGTCGGCCATCCCAGAACGCCAGCACGCGCTCGCCGTCCCACTTGAATTCAAAGCCGTACCGGCCTTGGTCAGCGGGCATGTGAGCGAGCGTAGCCAACATCGGCTGGACGTGCAGCGGCATGACCCCTGGCGAACCCGCTCTGCCGCACAACTTACCGGGCATATCTTCACCCAACCGCCTGGATGAGGGGGCATCGCACAACTGACCTCGCCACCGTTGGCGTCGATGGCGCCGTCGTGTCGTTTGCCCCTCTCCAAGGACAAACTTCGTCCGACTATCACATTATAGGGTGGCATCCAGAACTGAGGGCCCGGGCCTTAGACGCCCGTTGAACAAGGCCGCTTTCGTGTCGCGGGCGTCTCGCCCGCGCTCGCATCTGCCGAGATCTCGATGGCTTCCAGACGCGGGCGAGACGCCCGCGACACTTATTCAACGGGCTGTTAGACAGGCAGAGCCGGCATGGCCACGGCGGTCATCGAGCCATCCAGCGAGAATCTCGCCGGCTTGGTCGCCAAACTGATGTGGAACTGTGTTTAGGGATGCCAAGGCGCATCGTACCCCCTTTGGATTAGTTCGTCATGTTCGATGTAGTCCGGGGCGAGCCAGTCGAGCATGAGCGGTGGCAGGCGGATGAGGGCGGGGTTGGTGTCTGGCCGAAGTTTCTGAATGATCTGCCAGGGGGCCTTGATTGTCTTTGTTCATGTTTGGGCGTAGCAGGTTGTACCAGGCCTGGTAGCTGGCGAGGCGTCGGTGGAAGTCGCGCACGCCCGAGAAGTTTTCTAAGTCGAAGAACTCATCTTCGATGGTTCGATGCACGGTTTTGACGTCGCTGTTGTAGCTCCAGGCCTTGATGGGGATGCGTTTGTGAATGGCGGAGAGGCCCTGCACCACGCAGCCGAAGCCATCGCGTGTGCCGTCCTGGCGCAGGCCGCCGATGAACTCTGAGCCGTTGTCGCTCTGGCACTTGATGCCCTTAACCTCTACGCCGCAGTCGCGCAGGTGCTGGAGGATGATGCGGATGAACAGGCAGGCGTTGGTGGCAGTCTTCTCCCGGACATAGCCCAAGAACATCAGGCCGCTGCGGACTTATCGGGCGGCGGCGGCTTGTGGCGCAGGCGATGTACCAGCGACTCGACGGCGTAGAACGTAAAGGGGATGAAGAAGATGGCGATGCACGTGGCCGCCAGGAACCCGCCGATGACCACCGTTCCCAGGATGCGCCGGGCGATGGCGCCGGCCCCGGAGGCGAACCACAGCGGCAGCAGGCCCAAGACCATGGCAAAGGACGTCATCAGGATCGGGCGAAGCCGCAGCCGAGCGCCGGCCAGGGCGGCATCCAGAATCGATTGCCCTTTCTCCAGTTCGGCCTTGGCAAAGGCGACGATGAGAATCGCGTTCTTAGCCGACAGCCCGATGAGCATGACGATGCCGATGTGAGCATACACATCGTTGTCGAAGGTGGGGCTTACCCAGCGGCGCAGCAACAGAGTCGCCAGCGCCCCGAACACCGCCACGGGCGTGACCAGCAGCACGCTGAATGGCAGCGACCAGCTTTCGTACTGGGCCGCCAGGATGAGAAACACGAACAGCAGCGACAGGACGTAAATGACGGCAGGGGGGATGCCCTGCTCGGCCTGTTTTTCCTGAAAACTCATGCCCAGGTAGTCGAAGCCCATCTCACGCGGCATGGTTTGGGCGAAGACCTCTTCCATGGCCGCCATCGCCTGGGCCGAAGAGTATCCGGTGGCGGGCAGGGCGTTGATCTGGGCCGAGCGGAAGAGGTTATACCGCAGCGTGAATTCCGGCCCGTAGCGTTGATCGATCTTCACCAAGGCCGATAGCGGCACCATCGTGCCCTGGTTGTTGCGGACGTAGAAGCGCTCAATGTTTTCGGCCTTGGTGCGAAACTCGCCGTCGGCCTGCACATACACCTGCCATTGCCGCCCGAACTGGTTGAAGTAATTCACCAGCACGCCGCCCATAAACGTTTGCAGCGTGCGGTATACGTCGTCGATGGCCACGCCCTGCTTGAGGACTTTGTCCCGGTCCACGTCGATGTAGACCTGCGGCACGGAAGGCAGGAAGGTCGAGGTCAGGCCGGTAAGCTCGGGGCGTTTGCGTGCGGCCTGCATGTATCGGTCAAAGTTCCCGGCGAGGAACGCCACGTCCTGGCCGGAGCGGTCCTCCAGGATGAAGTTGACGCCGCCTGATCGGCCCGCGCCAGGAATGGCCGGCGGCGGAAACGTGAACACGACCGCCTGCGGCAGCGCCGACAGCCGGGACGTAAGGTTAGCCTTGATGGCTTCGTACTGCTCATCGGGGTGGGTGCGCACGCTCCAGTCCTTGAGCGTAACGAAGAAGAAGCCGCTGTACGTGCTGTAGGCCGTGCTGAGCAGGGAAAAGCCCACCACCGACGTGTAGTGCTTCACGCCGGGGGTGTCGTGCAGAATCTGCTCGATCTGGCGGCAGACCTCGTCGGTCCGCTGGAGCGAGGCCGCCTGGGGAAGCTGGATGTTCACGTACAGATAGCCCAGGTCCTCATCGGGCATGAAGCCCGAAGGAAGCTTTCCGTCCAGCCACCACGTCGCGGCCAGCACTGCCAAGAGCAGCAAGGTGGCCATGCCCAGGCGGCGAATGAGCAGCCCGCTGACGCCCAGATAGCGATCCCTCAGCCGGCCGAAAAGGCGGTTGAAGCCGCCAAAGAACCTCGCCAGCGGGCCTTTCTTCTCGCGCTTGGGGCGCAGCAGCAGGGCCGCCAGCGCCGGGCTGAGCGTCAGGGCATTGAAGGCCGAGAGAATCACGGAAATCGCGATGGTCAGCGCGAACTGCTGATACAGCCTTCCCGTGATGCCCGGCAGAAAGATGCTGGGCACGAACACGGCCGTCAAGATCAAGGCGATGGCAATGACCGGGCTGGCCACCTCGGACATGGCCTTGGCCGTCGCCTCCTTGGGCGACATGCCTTCTTCAATGTGCCGCTCCACGGCCTCGACGACCACAATGGCGTCATCGACCACCAGGCCGATGGCCAGCACCAGCCCGAAGAGTGACAGCGTGTTGATGGAAAAGCCGAAGAGCGGAAACACCGCGAACGTGCCAATGAGCGAAACGGGCACGGCCAGCAGCGGAATGAGCGTCGCCCGCCAGCCTTGCAGGAACAGGAACACTACGAGAATTACCAGTGCCAACGCTTCAAAGAGCGTGGTGACGATTTCCTTGATGCCGGCGGTTACCGAGGCGGTGGTGTCCAGCGAAACGGCATAGTTCAGCCCGGGTGGAAAACGTGTTTTGAGTTGCTCCATCTGCCGGCGGATGCCTTTGACGGCCTCGACGGCGTTGGAGCCGGGAGTCTGGTAGATCGCGATGATGGCCGAGGGCTTGCCGTCCAGCCGGCCCTTGAGGTTGTAGACCTGCGCCCCCAGTTCGACCCGGGCCACGTCCTTCAGCCGTACGATCGAGCCATCAGGGTTGGCTCGCACCACGACTGCCCCGAACTCCTCGGGCGTGACCAGTCGGCCCTGGGCCCGGACCACGTACGTGTATTCCTGCCCCGGCGGCACCGGCTCGCCGCCCACCTGCCCGGCCGGGTTGACCGTGTTCTGAACGGTCAGGGCGTTGAGAATCTCCGGGACCGTGATCTGAAGCTTGGCGAGCTGGTCAGGGTCCAGCCAGAAGCGCATGGCGTACTGCCCGGCCCCAAAGACCAGCACCTGCGTTATGCCCGGAACGCGTGCCAGCACGTCGTTGATGTTGATGTAGGCGTAGTTGGCCAGAAACGTGGCATCGTACGAATCGTTGGGCGAATACAGGCCGATCAGCATCAGCGGGGCGGCTGTCGACTTCAAGACCGTCACGCCGTAGTTTCGCACATCCGGCGGCAGTTGCGGCTCGGCCTGGGTCTCGCGAATCTGCGTGAGGATCTGGTCGGTGTTGGGGTCGGTGTTGACGTCGAAGTCCACCGTCAGCCGCATGGTGCCATTGTTGGCGTTGATGGAGTACATGTAGTTCATGTAGTCCACGCCGCTCATCTGCTGCTCGATGGGCGTGGTGACGGATTGCTCCACCGCCAGGGCGTCGGCCCCGACGTACGTAGCCGACACCTGCACTTCCGGCGGCACGATCTTGGGGAACTGTGCCACCGGCAACGAGAGCATGGAAGCGGTCCCGATAATCACCGTGATGATCGAGATCACAATGGCCACGATTGGCCGGTTAATGAAGAACTTGATCATAGGTTCACTCGGTGGGGCTCCGTCCTGACGCAACGGGAGCCGGGGCGGCAGGGAGACTGGCCGCCGTGGCAGTGGCGGTTTCGGCTGCGAACGCCACTGGCCGGACCAATTCGCCGTCATGCACCTTCTGAACGCCTTCGGCCACCACGCGCTGGCCGGGGCTCAGACCTTTCAGGATCGCCCACTGGGCATCCGTACGCTCGCCCACCTCGACGGCCACGATACGCACCCGGTTGTCCGGGCCCACGACCGCCATCTGATAGCTGCTCTGGGTTTGCGTCACCGCCCGTTGCGGCACGAGCATCACGCCCTGTTGCGTGCCGATCTGGCCCCGAATCCGGGCGAACTGGCCGGGACGCAGCGTGTTGCCGGGGTTGGGAAACGTGGCTACGACTTGGATAGAGCCCGTCCGTATATCCACCTCGCGCTGGAGGGCGTACAACATGCCCTGCTGCGGATAGACGTCACCGTTGGCCAGGGTCATCTCCAGGCCCATCTGGAAAGGCTGGCTGGTCGAGCAGGCGGCCTGGGAGGGAAGCTTTCGGCAGGAGAGGTAATCCTGCTCGCTCATCGTGTAAATGGCCTTGATTGGGTCCAGCGTCGAGACGGTCGTCAGCACGGGCCCGCTCACAGGTCCGCTGGGGCCAACCAGGTCGCCGACCTGGGCATTGACCAGCCCGGTCACGCCATCGATGGGCGAGGTGATCATGCAGTAGCCTAAGTTGAGCTTGGCCGTCGCGATGGCGGCCTTGTCGATCCCCAATTGGGCGGCCAGGGCCTCGGCGGCGGACTGCGCCGCGTCGTACTCGTCCTGCGTGGCCGCTTGCTGGGCGAACAGCTTGGCCTGGAGCTTGGCCTCGACGACGGCGTGCTTCCACAACGCCGTGTCCTTGTCCAGCGTGGCCATAGCCTGATCCAACACAGCCTGGAAAGGCCGGGGGTCGATCCGAAAGAGCAACGCGTCCTTCTTTACATAATCGCCCTCGTTATAGTCCTGCGAAATGAGGTAGCCGGTGACCTGGGCGCGGATCACGGCGTTCACGAAGCCATCCAGCGTGCCGATCCACTGGCCATAGATCGGAACGTCGCGCTGCTGCACCACGGCCACCCGAACCTCGGGCGGTTGTGGCGGCTGGGCCGTCTTGTGGCAACCAACCACAGCCGCCGCCATCGCGATGGCCAAGGCCAGAAACGCCGCTGATCGCCAATTCATACGCATTCCGCGCTCATCCATCGATGATGTCGTCTGCTCATCAGGCTGCTCGCACAGTTCGGCAGTCGCTCGGAACCTCGCGCCAGCCATCTCCAATGGCCGGAGTGCTTGGCCTCTCGCCGCACATCGGCGCTGTTGCCTTCCAGTAGCCTCTGGACCATCATAGGGCCTGACAATGCACAGAACTTGAGGCAGAACCTGAAGATGGCTGTGTCCACTTCGCCGTTGTGGCCGCAAAAAAAAAAGCTGAGAAAGACTGTAGTTTTCCGATGTTGGGCAGGCTATTCTGTGGTTGACGACTTTGAGGCTAGCTCTCCCCCTAGCTGGCCTCATTCCCCGAGTCCCGCTCTCCCCCCGGCGGGACTCTTTTTTTGCGCACTCAGGACCCACCCTGCCGCCGAGGCAAGAACGCGTCCGCGAGATCCGTATTGAACTGGCCATCCGGCGTGGCTACCGTGTCAATGTGCATTTCCTCAAACAGGCTCTCGACGAAAGGACCAACATGCGGCATGCGACGTGGATGTTCCTGGCGGCGGTGATTGTTCTGGGCTGGGGATTGGGCGGCTGTGGCTCGCCGGTGGCGGAGCATCTCGCAGCGGTGCAGACGATTCCCGGCGGTGGGGAAGGCGGCTGGGACTACATCACCATCGATTCTTCGGCCGGGAGGGCCTACGTCGCCCGTTCCACCCGGGTGATGGTGATAAGCCTGGGCGGCCAAGGCCTGGTGGGCGAAGTGGCCGACGTGGCAGGGGCGCACGGTGTGGCCTTGGCGCCGACCCAGAACCTGGGCTTTGCTACCAGCGGCAAGGACGGCACGGTCAACGTCTTTGACCTCAAGACGCTGGCTGCGCTCCGCAAGATCCCCGCCGGCCAGAAGCCCGACGCCATCTTGTTCGACCCGGCCAGCCGGAAGGTCTTCGCCTTTAATCACGGCAGCGGCGACGTGACGATCATCGATCCGGCCAACCTCGACGCCGCTCCCGTCACGCTGGCGGTAGGGGGAACGCTGGAGTTCGGCGTGACTGACAACGCTGGCCGTGTGTACGTCAATGTCGAGGACAAGTCCGAGGTGGCCGTCATCGATAGCAAGCAGGGCAAGGTGATCGCTCGCTGGTCGGTCAAGCCCGGCGCCCAGCCGACCGGGCTGGCCATCGACGTGACGCACCGGCGGCTGTTTGTCGGCTGCTCCAACCGCAAGATGATCATCCTGGACGCCGATTGCGGCAAGCTGCTGGGTGACGTGCCGGTGGGGTCGGGCGTGGATGGCGTGGCGTTCGACGCGAGCCTGGGCGTGGCCCTCAGCGCCAATGGCCGCGACGGCACCGCCACCGCCGTGGCCGAGTTTGCCCCCGGCCAGTTCGCTGCCGTCCAGACGATCACGACCGCCAAGGGCGCCCGCACGGTTTCGGCCGATCTCGGCAAGCACCGGTTCTATTTCCCATGCACTCAGCCGGCCAAGAGCGGCAAGGGTGAGTTCGGCCTGCTGGTCGTCGGCCCGCCAGCGAAGAAGTAAGGGCTATTTCGGCTCAACAACGCGGAGCCTGCGATTGCCGCCCGCATTGCCGTTGTGTACTGCCCATTGCCATCGGGCTGTGGTAGCATCTGGCCATGGCCAAGGAGCGGCTGGGCATTTCCACGGCGGCACGAGTCGCACTTATGGGTGCGGCGCTTTGCTGCGCTATCTTCGGCTGCCCGCGAAAACAGGATGCTACGCCCAGCACGTCTGAACATGGTCCAAGCACGTCTAAACATGGTCACGCCAACGACAGCGTGACCATGCCACCTGCGAGCAGGCCAGCTTCCACAGGTGCATTGGCACTCACGAGCGCATCGGCGCCCACGAGCACATCCGCGCCGATTTCGGGGATGATTCGCGACCTGGCCGAGATGCCGCAGGACGCGACGGCCTATCTTGATGCCCACGCCGATGAGCCGCTCGTGGATGACAAGACGCAGCAGGCGATGCTCGAGAACTTTCGCCGCAGCTTCTTTGCCGTCTGGGACGGCAAGGGCGTTGCCCCGCCCGTGCAGGTCGTCCGGCAGCGGTTCGAGCGGTTCATCACCAACCCGGGCTTTGGCGAGAACTTCCAGGCCGTCGGCCCCGACCACATTGGCGACCTGCAGGAGCAGGCCCAATTGGAAAGTTTCCCCAACTGTGGCCGACGCGCCATCACGATCCGCAACAGCTCGGTGCGCGAGTTGCCCGAGCAGCGGCCGATCTTCGCGCTGCCGCCCGACCAGCCTGCCGACGGGTATCCCTTCGATCTGCTGCAAGCATCGGCCGTGTGGGTGGGCTCCCCGCTGTACGTCTGCCACGTCGGCCGCGACGGCGCGTGGCTGTATGTGCGGGCGGGCTTTGCCGCCGGCTGGATGCGGACCGACGACGTGGCGTACGTCGATGACGCCTTCGTTGAGCAATGGCAGGCGCTGCCGCTAGCGGCCATCGTGAAGGATGACGTTGCCCTGACCGACGTCGATGGCATCTATCGCGCCACCGCCCACATCGGCGCGGTCTTTCCGCTGGCAGGGCAAGAGCAGGACAAGCTGGAGATACTTGTTCCCGCCGCCAACGAACGTCGCCAGGCCGTGGCGGTGCATGCGTTCTTGCCGGCTGAGCAGGCGCAGTCGATGCCATTGCCGCTCGCGGCTACGCATATGGCCGAACTTGCCAACCAACTGCTCGGCCAGCCGTACGGATGGGGCGGGCTGTACGAACTTCGCGACTGCTCGTCGGCGTTGCGCGACCTGTTCGTGCCGTTCGGGCTGTACCTGCCGCGGAATTCCGGCGCCCAAGGCCAGTCCGGGCAGGTCGTGCGGATGGAAGGTCTTGTGGGCCCCGAAAAGGAGCGGCTGCTGCTGGAGAAGGGGAAACCCTTCCTGACGCTGGTACACATTCCCGGCCACATCATGCTGTACATCGGGCAGCACCATGGCCGGGCGGCCGTGCTGCACAATTACTGGGGCGTTCACACGCAAACTCAAGGCCGCACCGAGCGGCACGTGCTGGGCCGGTGCGTCATCACCACGCTTCAACCTGGGCTGGAGTTGCCCAATCTTCTTCCTGGCGCCGACCGCCGCGAGCGCGTCGACGCCATCATTCTGTTGGACCCGCTGGCGGAGGCTGGTAATGAACTTGATTGAGAGCGTGAGTTGTCGCATCGTTCGCCGCAAGCTGCGTACGAGTTTCACCACGGCGCTGGGTTCCAAGAACGTCGCCTCCAGCGTGCTGGTGGAGGTATTGCTGGCGGACGGCCAGAAGGGCCTGGGCGAGGCGCCCACGAGCTTCGTCCAGCCGCACGAGACGCTGCCGGCCATGCAGGGAATCTTCCGCCAGGGGCGCGACTTCTTCCGCCACAAACCCATCAATGACTATGAGCGTCTGCTGGCGACATTCGCCGCCGGTTACCCGGGCTTTCACATGACCCTGTCGGCACTGGAGGTGGCGCTGTTCCGGGCGAACCTGTACGACAAGGGCCGGGGCGAATTCGAGCACTGGGGCGCACGGCAAAAGAGCATCCAGACGGACATCACGATTCCGTTCCTGCCCGTGGCCAAGCACCTCAAGAGCTGGCTGGCCAAGGTCGGCAAGACGGGCTTTGAGCATTACAAGGTCAAGGTCAGCGGCCAGGTCGAGCGCGACATGACCTTCGTCAAACAGGTGCGCGACGAACTGGCCACGTCGGGCCTGCCATTCGCGCTGCGGCTGGACGGCAACCAGGGCTACTCGGCCAAGAGCTATCAGCAGATGCTCCGCAAGCTGGAGAAGGCGCGGATCGCCCCAGAGTGCTTTGAGCAGCCGCTGCGGCGCGACGACTGGGCGGGCTTGCGCAAGCTGCCCAAGGACGTGGCCGTACCGCTGATTCTCGACGAAACGGTCTTTTCGGCCGAGCAGTGCCGGCAGGCGCTGGACGAGCGAATCTGCCAGGGCGTGAACATCAAGATCGCCAAGAGCGGCATCGCCGAATCGGCCAAGATCCACCGCGCCGTCCGGCAGGCCGGGGCCAAGCTCATGATCGGCTGCATGACCGAGACCATGGTGGGGCTGTCGGCCGGCATTCACCTGGCGGCGGGACGCGGCGGGTTCGACTTCATCGACCTCGACTCGGTGCATCTCATGTCGCCGGGCAAGGCCTTTGGCGGCGTGACCGTCACCGGCTGCCGCTACCACGTTGCGGAGGAGCAATGAAGCTCCTGGCGGCGCCACTGACAGACCCGCTGGCGATCGTGGCCGTGCTGCTGAGCATCGAAGGCGTGGTGCTGCTGCTGGCGGATTGGAAGCCGACGCGGAAGTTCTTCGACTACGTTCCGGGCATGTTCTGGATCTACTTCCTGCCGATGATCGCCAACACGCTGGGGCTGCTGCCCGCCAGCAGCGGGGTGTACGACGCGGTCACGCGGTACTTCCTGCCGGCGGCGCTGATTCTGCTGCTGCTGTCGGTGGACGTGGCGGGCATCGTGCATCTGGGGCCGCGGGCGCTGACGGTGATGCTGGCCGGGTGCGTGGGCATCGTGCTGGGCGGGCCGCTGATGCTGCTGATGTTTGGCCGCTGGCTGCCCAAGGACGCCTGGATGGGCATCGGGGCCCTGTCGGCGTCCTGGACGGGCGGCTCGGCCAATATGCTCGCGGTCAAGGCCGCCAATAACGTGCCCGACAGCATCTTCCTGCCCATGGTCGTGGTGGACACGATCTGCCCGTACGCGTGGATGGCGCTGCTGATGCTGCTGTCAGCCTACCAGACGCGGATCGATAAATTCTTCCATGCCGACGTGTCGATGGTTGAGGAACTGTCGCGGCGGTACAAGTCGCTTCAGCAGCAGCCCCAGGCCCCGGCGCTGCGGCACATCGTGACGATGTTCATGCTCTCAGCCCTGGTGACGTGGGGGTGCGTGGCGCTGTCGGGGGCGCTGCCAGGGCAGGGGGGCAAGCTCAACTTCTACCAGTACGTGGACCCGCGCGGCTGGGCGATCATCCTGGCCACCACGGCGGGCGTGCTGCTCTCGTTCACGCCGGCCAAGCGGCTGGAGGGCTTTGGGGCGTCGCGCTTCGGCTATGCCATGCTGTACTTCGTGCTGACGACCATCGGGGCCAAGGCCAGCCTGGCGGCGTTGGCGTCGGCGCCGATCCTGATCGTGATGGGCTTCACCTGGATTGCGTTTCACGGCCTGGTGACGCTGGCGGCGGGGGTGGCATTGCGAACGCCCGTGTCGGTCATGGCAGCGGCCAGCCAAGCCAATATCGGCGGCACGGCCTCGGCCCCAGTGGTCGCCGGCGTGTACAACCCGGGCCTGACGGCCGTCGGGCTGCTCATGGCCGTGCTGGGGAACATCCTGGGCACCTACCTGGGCCTGCTATGCACCGAATTGTGCCGGCGGGTGAAGTAGGATAGGCCTGAGGTCGGAAGGCTGAGGTCGGAGGTCTGAGGCCGGAGGCAGGAGGTATGATGTCAGGGGCCGGAGGTAGGGCGGGCAGGCCTGCCCGCGTCTTTTGCTCGTCTTTTGCCCCGGCATCGCCGACTCGGTTCCGTTCATGTCTTTTCTTTCTCAACCATGCTTTTGCATTTCTCTCCGTGTTCTCCGTGACCTCTGTGGCAGAAATGCATGCGCAAAAAATCAGCGGGGCTGGGGAAAGGAGGAGAAACCCAGCCCCGCTGAAGGGGGTACAAAGGCCTTTTTGCAGCCCTTGTCTAGTTCGCTCGTTAATACAACGCTCAGTCCGGCCGGAAGGTTCGATTCGGTTGAAAGATTTTCTTGAGGGGTGCGTCGCGGCCACGGTTCCCGCGGGCGAGGCGCCCGCGACACTACGCCCGGCCGGCCTAGATGAACTGCGGCCACTTCACCATTTTCTTTTTGAGATTCAGCGTCCGGCCATCGACCACGAAAGTTCCGTCGCCGTTGGCATGGATCGTTCGGCGCTCTTTGCGTCTGGGATCGGTCCACGCCTTGACGACCTCCAGCACGAAGAGGCAGTACTTGTTGGCCAAGGTGGTGTTGGCTACGCGGCATTCAAGATTGGCCAGGCACTCGGCGATGAGCGGGGCCTGAACTTGTTCCGCCGGCAGGGGCGTAAGGCCAATGCTCTTGAACTTGTCCACGTCCTGGCCCGAGCAATTGCCAATCTCAACCACCTTGGTCGCGATATCGACCGTGGGCACGGCAATCACACATTCCTTGGTGGCGCGCAGGGCGGCAAAACTGTGGTTGGCGGAACTGACGATGCAGCCGATCAGCGGCGGCTCGAACTCCATCATCATGTGCCAACTCATGGTCATGACGTTGGCCTTCTTCTTGTGCATCGTCGTGACCAGCACGACCGGGCCCGGTTCGATCAGATGGAAGACCTTGGAGAGTGGGAACTCGGTCATGATTTCCTGCCCTTGTGCCATGTGGTCTCCAGAGGCAAAGTGGAAATGCAACACGTCAAGCTTAGGCGCGGTCCCGCCGGCAAGATTTGGTGTGAACGAAACTCACATAGGTAGAGCCGCAAGAAAGCGCGGCTCAACCTATGGCACCCACGCCCGATTGGCGGGACTCGCCACGGCGCTCGGCCCACCCTACATGAACGGCAGGGACGGTCTCTTCGGCTCCGGTTTTCCGGATTCCCGATTCCGGATTCCGGATTCCCCGCCTCTCTACATCTGGTCGGAGTAATCCAGGTGCTTCAGGAATTCGTCGTTGGTCTTGAACTTCTCCATTACGCGCAGGAGTTGGGGCATGTCCTGGTCGGCATTGAGCGTGCTGAGGAACCGCCGCAGCATGTGGACCTTGGGCACCTTCCACTGTTCCAGCAGCAGTTCTTCCTTGCGGGTTCCAGATCGCGAGATATTCACGGCCGGCCAGATTCGCTTCTCGGCCAGCTGGCGGTCCAGTTGCAGTTCCAGGTTGCCGGTGCCCTTGAACTCTTCAAAGATCAGGTCGTCCATTCGGCTGCCGGTCTCGACCAGGGCGGTGGCGATGATCGTCAGCGAGCCGCCGTCCTCGATCTTGCGGGCGGCGCCGAACAGCCGCTTGGGAATTTCCATGGCGCGGATGTCCATGCCGCCGGTCATGGTTCGGCCGGAGGTTTCGATGTGCCGGTTGTACGCTCGGCCCAGGCGGGTGAGGCTGTCCAGCAGGATGACGACATCCTGGCCGAACTCGGTCATGCGCTTGGCCCGCTCGATGGTGAACTCGGTCACGCGGACGTGGTTGGAGACATCCTGGTCGTTGGTGGACTGGATGATCTCGGCCCCGAGAACCTTGCGCTTGAAGTCGGTGACTTCCTCGGGCCGCTCGTCGACCAGCAGGATAATCACGTGGGCTTCGGGACTATTGACGAGGATGGCGTTGGCCATCTGCTGGAGCAGGATGGTCTTGCCCGAGCGGGGCGGGGCGACGATCAGGCCGCGCTGGCCCTTGCCCACGGGGCAGATCAGGTCCAGCACGCGCATCTCCATCGGGCCGCCCTTGGTCTCAAGCTTGAACTGCGGCTTGGGGTCCACGACGATCAGGTCGGCGAAGGCCACGATGTCGGGCCACTCTTCGTAAGGCCGGCCGTTGATGCGGATCATGCGTGTGACGCGCGGTCCGGCCTTGCGCTTCTGCGGCATGTTGGCCTCGGCCTCGATCACCAGGCCGGTGCGGAGGCGGTCGCCGCCGACAAAATCCTTGGAGATGAAGGCGTCGCCGGGACTGGCGCGGAAGTCATTCTTGGGTTGACGAAGGAAGCCGTAGCCCTTGTCCGTAATCTCCAGAACGCCCGAAACCGAAACCATCTCGCCCGTAAAATCGTTGCTGTTGAAATCTGTCATGCGAACTCCAGAAGCTCCCGCGAATTAGCGATAGAGAAACCCCCACACGGTTCATCAAACAGGAAAATCGGCCGGACCCCGCCGCGCCGCTTCGTCATAATACCCTGTAGTTGCGTTAAAAAAAGCCCCTCTCGCGTAAAATCTGCAAATTTCTGGGAGGGGGCCACTGGGATGTGGCTCGCGGTGGCTGCTTCTCTGGGCCACTTTTGTGGGTGCCACACCTGCGGTGTCTGCAGATGTGCTCGACGTCACACGGCTGCTGGACTCCGCAGCCGTGGCACCCAGGCTCGACCGCCGCATAGGTAGAGCCGCAAGAAGACGCGGCTCAACCTATGGCACCCACTTTACGGGCACCTACTTTGCAGGCACCTACTTTGCAGGCACCCATTTCCGCGGGCAACCATTCGCGGGCAGCCATCTCACCTGGCCAGCGCGATGGCTGCGGGCAGATCGATCTTGCCCTCGTACCAGGCCTTGCCGATGATCGCGCCGGCACAGCCAATGTCGCGGCAGGCCTTTACGTCCTCCAGCGTGGTCACGCCGCCCGAGGCGATGATCGGCAGGCCGGTGAGCTTGACCAGCGATGCGGTCCGCGTCAGGTCGGCTCCCGCCAGCATGCCATCCCGGCCGATGTCGGTGTACACGATGGCTGCCAGCGGCAGCAGGGCGGCCTTGGCAGCCACTACCTCGAGGGACAGGCCCGAATCCTGCGTCCAGCCATGTACGGCCAGTTGCCCGCCGCGGGCGTCCAGTCCCAGCACGACCCGGCCGGCCAGATCAGGGCGCCAGCTGAGGCGTTCAAACCACGCCCAGTCCTTGAGAGCGGCCGAGCCGACGATGACGCGGCGAACGCCCAGTTCCAGGGTGGCTTGGACGGAAGCGTCGTCGCGGATGCCGCCGCCCAACTCGACATCGATTTGCCCGGCCCGGCAGATTCCGCGAATGGCCTCGGCGTTGGTCCGCTGGCCGGACTTGGCCGCATCGAGGTCCACGACGTGGATCCAGCATGCACCGGCGGCGACGAACTGCCGCGCAATGTCCGGCGGAGAATTGCCGTACGTCGTCTGCCGGTCGTAGTCGCCCTGTTGCAGGCGGACGACTTGGCCAGCTCGCAGGTCAATGGCCGGAAGGATTTCCATGGTTGTTGGTCTCTTTGAAAAAAAGCGAAGTGGCGGGTTTTTGGCCCGCCACCTCTGGTACGCTCGTTCTTTCGCCGATCCGATGTCGGCTGTACTAGAACTGGTTTCATAACCGTAGCACGGGCGTCCCGCCCGTGGCTAAGCACCGTCAAACGGCTGAAAGACTCATGGGCGAGACGCCCATGCTACGTTGTAAAACGACTGCTGGCCGCAGTTGCTACTTGATGGCGATGATGTCAACGCGGCGGTTCTTGGCCTTGCCCGCCTTGTCGGTGTTGGGGGCCACCGGGTGGGTGGACCCCATGGCGATCGTCTCGATCCGGTCGCCCGCGATGCCTTGGCGGATCAACTCACGCGTGACCATCATGGCTCGGTTGGCCGAGAGGTCGAGGTTGTCGTCCCACTGCTTCTTGGTCTTGACGATGGGGTCGTTGTCGGTGAAGCCGTACACCTGCACCATTCCGCTGGGGTAGTGCGACTTGATGGCGGCGGCGACTTCCTTGAGCTTGGCCTTGCCACCTGGCGTGAACTCGGCCTTGCCGGGGGAAAACAGGATGTCGTGCGTGATGGTGATCTTGGCGCCGGTAGTGGTCTCCTGCCAGCCCTCGGGCACGGCCTCGTGCTTCTTGGGCTCGGCGGCCGGCTTGGCGCTGGCGCGCTGACGCTCCAACTCCGAAATGCGCGTGTCCTTGCCGATGAGCTGGTTCTGGAGATTCTGGTTCTCTGACGTCAGGCGAGCGTTCTCGTCCTGCAGGGCCTGCATGCCAGCGAGCTTGGTTTGCAGCTCCTGGTTCTTGGGCTCTTCAGAGGCGGCCTTCTTGTTGAAGTTGTCCTGGCAGCCAACGACGCCCAGCGAGGCAACGAGCAGGACGGCTGACAATAGGCTCAGGCGGTTCATCTGGATCTCCTTTTCCACGCAGTTATTCCGCGGGCCGAAACTGGCGCGGATTATACAACTCGCGGAAAAAGAAACCACAGATTTTTCACAGCTTGACTTGGGGATTTGGCTCGGCAGCGGCCGGTTGGCTTTGACGCTCGGCCGCAATGTCGTGCAGCATCTTTCGCTCGGCCCGCTGCTTCTTGATGTCGGCGCCGAGGCGGAGGCTGCGGATCGTCCGCGGCAACAGCCAGAACAGGTCCAGGAAGATGATGATGCCGCCACCGGCCGCTATCAGCAGCCAGGCCGCCCGGCTCAGCTCGATATCGCGCGTCACTACGTGCAGCTTCCACGTGTCGCCCGTGTTCATCAATACAATGATGCCCACGAAGGCCACCACGCCCGCACAGATCACCAGCAACACGTAACCGCTCAGCAGTTTCAGGTTCATGGTCTATATTCTCCGCGACCCATTGTAGGTTCGTGTCGCGGGCGTCTCGCCCGCGCTAGGCCTGCGTTGGCATGCCAACTCCGATAGTTCGGGATGACCATGTTGGCCGATCCGAGCAAGGTCACCGCACAAAACGCGGATGACCATGCCACACGCCAAGCGCGGGCGAGACGCCCGCGACACATGCCGGCCGGCTTAGTTCTGCAACGCCCGGCGTTCCAGGAAGCCTTCGAGCTTGCGCGCCCGCACCGGGTGCTGCAGCTTGCGGATGGCCTTGGCCTCCACCTGCCGCACGCGCTCGCGGGTCACTTTGAAGATGCGACCGACCTCTTCCAGCGTGTACGTGTAGCCGTCGCCGATGCCGTAACGCAGCTTGATGATCTCACGCTCGCGGTAGGTCAGCGTTTTGAGGACCTCTTCGATCCGCTCCTTGAGCATCTCGCTGCCGGCCGATTCCACGGGGTTCTCGGCCGTCTCGTCTTCGATGAAGTCGCCGAAGTACGAATCCTCCGACTCGCCCACCGGCCGGTCCAGGCTGATGGGGTGACGCGAAATCTTCATCACGCGCCGGGCTTCCGAGACGCTCATGCCGGCCTCGGTGGCGATTTCCTCGATGGTCGGCTCGCGCCCAAGCTCCTGCACCAGCCGCTTGGAGATGTTCCGCAGCTTGCTCATCGTCTCGATCATGTGCACCGGGATGCGGATCGTCCGGGCGTGATCGGCGATGGCGCGGGTGATGGCCTGGCGAATCCACCATGTGGCGTACGTGGAGAACTTGTAGCCGCGGCGATATTCGTACTTGTCCACGGCCCGCATCAGGCCGGTGTTGCCTTCCTGGATGATGTCCAGGAACGACAGCCCGCGGTTGCGGTATTTCTTGGCGATGGAAACCACCAGGCGCAAGTTGCCGCCCGAGAGTTCCCGCTTGGCCTGCTCGTAATCGTTGAAAACCTTCTGGATGGCCTTGACGCGCTTCTTGAGAAGGTCGGGCTCTTCCATGATCAGGTCGATCAGGCCCGAGAGCTCTTCCTTCATCACGGCCACATCTTCGGGCGGCGTGCGGTTGGCGTCGCCGCTGTCGATGGCCCGCTGCAACTCTTCCATCTTCTCGCTGTTATAGACCAGCTTCTTCATCAGCGGCTGGATTCGGCTGGTACGCAGCGAAAGCTCTTCCAGCAGCCGGGCGATGCGACGGCGGCGGCGCCACATGCGGCGGCGGCAGCGCCGACTGTCGTCGTGCTCGGGGTCGCGGGCGTACTTCCAGTCCTTGGTGTTGGCTTCGAGCACCAGCCGGACCGTGTCCAGGTTGACCGGGATGCGCTCGCCGATGGTCTCCTTGGCCAAGTTCTCAGCCGTGGAGATCTTCATGGTGCGGTCGAAGGGCAGATCGCCGTCGCCTACCTGCTGAAGGATCTCGACCGCATGGCCGGCGCAGTAATCGCTTTCCAGCACGCGGCGGCGGAAGTGCATCCGCGTCATTTCGATTTTTTTGGCCAGGGAGATTTCCTGCTCGCGCGTCAGCAGGGGGATTTCGCCCATCTGAGTGAGGTACATCCGCACGGGATCGTCGATGCGGTCCCGTTCGGCCTCCAACTCGTCTTCCAGGGCGGTCTTGACCTCTTCCTTGCTGGGCTCTTCGATCTCGGCGGCGTCGCCGGCGGCGGGGAACTTGCCGCGCGCGGCCACTTCCGACTGGTCGATCAGTTCGATGCCCAGCTCGTCCAACGTCATAAGAAGGGCGTCAAGCTTATCCGGCTCGATGGCCTCGCCTGGAAGTTCTGCGTTCATCTCCTCATACGTGAGATAGCCACGGGTCTTGCCCTTCTCGATTAACGTCTTGACGGAATCAGCGACTCGGTCTGTCATGTAGTGTTTCCCGGATAAAGTCAGGGTAATCTTAAGATAATACTCTAAACCCACGCGCGCAGTCAACCTGCAACTGCCACTGATTCCTCAGGTTTCTTTCGGCGGTCTCTTAGAAATGTACGTTCCAAATCGGCCGGAGGGGCATATATTCGGTCGCATGCCGACCCACATTCCAAGCCGAAGGTGTTAGCTCGTCGCTCGAAGTGCTCGCTCCGACTCAGAGATTATGCGGGCACAGGCTTCCCGGGTCTCTGCGGACCGGGCTGTGTGCTTCTTGAGATGCTGGAGCATTGGGTTGACCGACTTGTGCAAGAACGCGCCCGGCGTGACCGCCACCATGTAAGGCTTGGAAACGCTGAAGATTTTGCAGCGACTCAGATGCTTCAGCAGCACGGCGTATTCGTCTTTCGGGCGGCGGCGAGCCCACACGACCCGAAAGTGTGGCGGCAGCACTGGGACAACGTTGTTCCTGAGAAAGTCATGCCATCCTCGCTTTGAGGTGCAGACCAGAAAGACAGTTCCAACTTGGCGTTTCCTGAAGATGCGAAGCGATATGGCGTCCCTGATGCTGAACAAGAGTGCAAGCGGAACGCCGACGAAACATATTAACGGAGACACCCAAACGAAGAGGATTATCAGAAGAATCGCTACTGCGATGGTTGCGACAGTATGCAGGCGTTTCTTCATCATGCTTGAGCACCGCGGCCGCGACACTTTCTCTGCTTCTTCTCAGCGGCGCTACGCCAACGCGGCCTTGAGGGTATTCAGGAAGCCCATGCGGATCTTGGCCGGAATGGCGTCCAGGGCCGGTTCGAGGATGTCGCCGGAGATGAAGCGATCGACCTCCGAACGGGCCATGCGCTTGACCTTCTTCAGTTCGGCCAGATGCGTCTTGGCTCGGTCCAGCTTGCTGCCGGCCATGTCCAGGCAGTAGTTAACGATGTACCCGTGCAGGTCTTCGGGCTTGAGATCGTCTCGCATCTCCATCCCTTGCGGGCCGGCGGCCAGTTCGGGGTTGCCCAGTTCGGAGATCAGGGCGTGGCTTTGGCGGCGAATTTCGTCCAGTTCTTTTTGCCGCCGGGCCTCTTCGTCGGCGTCCTCGGGCGCCAGGTCGTAGATCTCGTCGTCCTTGATGGGCGAGGGGATGTAGTTGGAGGCCTGGCAGTACGGACAGCGTCCGCGTCGGCCGCCCGCTTCGTCGGGGGCCACGATCTTCTTGCCGCACTTCTCGCAATTGAAGGTGATGCTCATGCTTTACTCCCCAAGGGCCTTGATGACCAGCCGCTTGGGCCTTTGGCCATCGAACTCCGCATAGAATACCTGCTGCCAGGGGCCCAGGTCCAGTCGTCCGGCCGTGATCGGGATGATTACCTCGTGATGCACCAGCAGGTTCTTGAGGTGCGAATCGCCGTTGGTCTCGCCGGTGGCGTGATGGCGGTAGTCGGCTTTGAAGGGGGCCAGGTGCTCGAGCCAGTCGTCGATGTCTTGCAGCAGGCCCGACTCGGCATCGTTGATGAAGACGCCGGCGGTGATGTGCATGGCCGACACCAGCACCATGCCCTCGGCAATGCCGGACTGCGCCACCAACTCTTCGACCTTGTCGGTGATGTTGATGTACTCGCGATGCTTGCGGGTGTTAAAGGTCAGGTAGGCGGTCTTGGATTTCATGGATCACCGGGTTTTCAATTCTCACAAACGCCAAAGTCGGCAGGGATGCAGGGGATTCAGGGGATGTTGTTCTTTCAAAGAACCGAAGGTCTTCATCCCTTGGATCCCTGCTAAGGCTTCTTCTTGTTCACCGCCGCCAGGGCGATCAGCGTTACCACGGCCAGGGCGGCCAGCAGCATCAGCGCGGTCATCATTTTGAAGAGAATCTTTGCGACCAGCAGAACCAAGGCCACCACCAGCAGCATTGTCACTAATCGTTGCGTTGGCGCCGCCATCTTTCACCTCATCTGGCCGCCGATGCGTATAATACCCTCCCGCGGGCCCGCAAGGCCAGTGGGCCTATGGGCCTGTGGAGAACCATGCAAAACGTCTCTGACATCATAAGTCGCGAACTGTTGCCGCGGGTCCGCAAGCCCGGGCAATATATTGGCCGGGAGACCAACGCCCGCTACCCCGACTTCTCGGCCGCGGAGGTCCGGCTGGCACTGTGCTACCCCGACTCGTATTCCGTAGGCATCTCGCACCTGGGCAGCCAGTTGCTGTACCAACTCGTCAATGACATGCCCGGCGTGGCCTGCGACCGGGCGTATTGCCCCATGCCCGACGCTGAGGCCGTCATGCGTGCCCGCGGCGTGCCGCTCTTTGGCTGGGAGAGCCGCTGCCGCCTGGCCGACTTCGACATCGTGGGCTTTTCGCTGGCCCATGAAGGCTGCCTGACCAACGTGCTGACCATGCTGGACTTGGCGGGCATTGCGATTCACGCGGCCCAGCGCAAGCAGGGCGATCCCATCATCATCGGCGGCGACTCGATGGCCGACGCCCCCGAGCCGATGGCCGATTTCATCGATATCTTCTGCGTGGGCGACGGCGAGTGCATGCTGCCGGAGTTGATCGAGCTGGTCGGCGCCGCCAAGGCCACGGGGGCCAGCCGCGACGACATCCTGCTCCAGGCCGCTCGACAAATCGCCGGCGTGTACGTGCCGCGCTTCTACGAGGCGCAGTACAACACCGACGGCACGCTAGCTGGCATCCGGCCCACCGTGCCGGGCCTGCCCGAGAAAATCGCGCGTCGGCACTTGGACTGCCTTTCTGATTCCCCGGGGCTGGTCAAGCCGCTGGTGCCGCTGTCGGAGGCGGTGCATGACCGCGTGACCATCGAGATCATGCGTGGCTGTCCCAATGCCTGCCGCTTCTGCCAGGCTGGGCACGTGCGAAACCCCATCCGCTGCCGCAGCGTCGATGAGATCATCGCCATCGCCGATCAGGCCATCGCCGCCACCGGGTATCGCGAGATTTCGCTGCTGAGCTTGTCCACCAGCGACTACCCGCAGTTCGCCGAGTTGATCGACCGGCTCAACGCCATTTACACGCCGCGGAACATTTCGCTGTCGCTGCCGTCGCTGCGCGTGGACAGCCAGTTGGCGACAATTCCCAAGCTGACCAGCCAGGTTCGCAAGCATGGCCTGACCATCGCGGCCGAGACCGGCAGCGAGCGGCTGAGGCGGTCCATCCGCAAGAACATCACCGACGAAGCGATGCTCGCCGGCGTGACGGCCGCGTGGCAAGCGGGCTGGCGCAGCGTCAAGGTGTACTTCATGGCCGGGCTGCCCGGCGAAGGCGAAGCGGACATCGACGCGATGTTCGACCTGTGCCGCCGCCTGAGCGACAGCCGCCGGGCCGTGGACGGCCAGCGCGGCGCCATCACCGCCTCGGTCTCCTGGCTGGTGCCCAGGCCACACACGCCGATGCAGTTTGCCGCCGCCCGCACGGAAGAATATTACTGGTCGGTGCGGAACCGCCTGCGCGAGATGTCGCGCCGCAGCGTGATCGCGTTCAAGTTCCACCGCATCGAACGCAGCCTGCTGGAGGCGGCCATTTCGCGCGGCGACCGTCGGCTGGGCAAGGTGATCGAACTGGCCTGGCGGGCGGGGCAGCGCTTCGACGCCTGGGATGAGTACTTCGACTTCAACAAGTGGCGGCAGGCGTTTACGGACGCCCGCGTCGATCCGGCCTTTTACGCCAACCGCGAGCATGACTTCGCTGAGTGCCTGCCGTGGGATCACATCGACTCCGGCCGGCCCAGGCAGGTGCTCGAGACGCAGTACCAGCGCATGCTGGCTGAGCTTGAGTAGCTGCACGGCGTGCCTGATCCTGTAGGGCGGGTCGAAACGGTGGGGTGGGCCGAAATTGTAGGGTGGGCCGAGCGAAGCCCGTCGTTGGGCGCAGCGAGTCCCACCAGTTCCGGCCAAGCGCGGTGGGACGTGGCTGCTGGACTCCGCAGCCACGGCACCCGACCGTAACTCATCGATCTGCAATCTTCGGGCGTAGGGCGTGCAACTTGTTGCACGCGGGGTGGGCGTTGCGGGCGGGCTATTTGGACACATCACTTGAACATTTGCACCGCTGCTATTACTCTCACCGGCCAATCAGAGAGGAATTGAGATGGAACCGATTCGTTTGTTGTCGCGGGAGCAGATGGAACAGATCGACATGGCCGCGCGCGAGATTCTCGCCCGCACCGGCATGATCGTGCGGTCGCAGGCGGCGCTGGAGCTGCTGGCCAAGTTTGGCTGCGAGGTCGACCGGCCCAATGAGCGCGTGCGCTTCCCGCGCGATCTGACCGCCCACGTCGTGGAGAAGATGCGGCAATCGCATCTTCGGCCCAGCCAGCCCGAGCGGATGCCCGTGCGCTATTCCCACGTGCGTTTCAAACCCACGCCGCACCAGGTCCACCAGGACTTCACCGTCAGCGCCGGCGGCTTTGTGCCCTTCATATATGACCTCGACGGCCAGCGCCGCCGCGCCAATGGCCAGGACGTGCTGTGCTCGATCAACATGGTCAACCACCTTGGCCAGATCAACCTCACGGGCCTGCCCGTGAGCGATCAGGACGTGCCGCCCGACCACCGGCCGGTGCTCATGGCCTGCCAGCTTGCCCGGTACACGCGCAAGCTCGGCGGCATCGAGACCTTCAGCCTCCGCGACGTCCGGTACATTCACGAACTGGCGATGATCGTGGCCGGTTCGGAGCAGGAGTTCCGCCGCAACCCGCGGATCGTCGGCTATGCCGAGGTCCGCTCGCCGCTGTGCTTCGACCGCAACATGATCGACATCTTCATGGAATACGTCCGCATGGGCATCCCCCAGACCGTGGACACCATGCCCTGCGGCGGCACGACCGCGCCGATCACGCTGGCGGGCATTCTGGCGCTGGGCGCGGCCGAGACCATCGCGCCGATGGCCCTGGCGTACGCGGTGCGCGACGACGCCATCGTGGGCATGGACATCAACCCCAGCTACGCCGACATGTCCAGCGGGCTGTACCGCTACAGCGGTTCGGAACGCCTGCGGCTGCTCATGGCCCGCATTCAACTGCTGTCGGAATATTACGGCTGCCCGACGGGCGTGCACGGCGGCAAGACGGATGGGTGCTTCCTGAACGAGCAGGCCGGAGCGGAAAAGATGTCCTCGATGCTGCTGGCGGTGCTGGCCGGGGCGGTGGGCTTCGGCACGGTGGGGGCCATTGAAAACGCGGTTACGTTCTCGCCGACGCAACTGGTGCTCGATGACGCCATGGCCGGGTATGTCCGGCACGCCATCAAGCCCGTCGAGGTGAACGCCCAGACGCTGGCGACGGAGCTGATCGAGTCCGTCGGCCCGGGCGGGAACTTCCTCAGTCACGACAACACGGCCGACAACTTTCGCAGCGAACTGCTGCTCTCTTCACTGTTCCCGGCCCACGCCTGGGAAGCCGCCCACTCGCATCCCGAGCTGCACGACGCCACGCGCCACGCCGCCGAGATGGCCAGGGCACTCTGGCAGCCGCCCGAAGCGCCGGTGCTGTCGGATGCCCAGCTCAAGGCTGTTGACGAACTGGAGACGCGGTACGAGCGCGAGAACTAGAACTCTGTCCGGCCTAGATTGTCGGGTGCCACACCTGCGGCGTTTGCAGGTGTGTAAGAGGCACGGCTGCAAACGCCGCAGCCGTGGCACCCACACTATTGCCCCGACAAGGTACTAGAACTGGTTTCACAACCGTAGCACGGGCGTCCCGCCCGTGGCTAAGTACCGTCACAACGGCCGAAACACTCATGGGCGAGACGCCCATGCTACAGGGCTACACGGGATGCACGGGATTGGAGATTCCGTTTCTATCTCCTGCATCCCTGCGGGCGTGGCAAGAGTTTCTGGCATGTTGTAACACGTGGGCCAGTATGTTCTTAGCCCGTAGGGCGTCTGAAAGTAGCCCCGCCCCGCAGCGCAGCAAGGGCGGGGAATACGGGAGGCTCTGCTAAGAGCCCCTTGCGGGCGACTGAGGATCGGACGCCGCCCTTGAGCTTCAGTCGCCCCTGAAGGGCTCGGAATGCTGACGCCGGTCAACCCCGCCCTCCCTGCGGTCGGGACGGGGCTACTTTCAGACGCTCTTCGAGCTAGGAAGAGCCGGTGCCAGAAACTTTGGGCACACCCTCTCTGCCTGATCGGGCGATTTGGCTTCGAAGAGGCGTGGGGGATCGGCTATGCTGGGCGGCGTGAAATCAATCCGCAAGTTCTGGCGGCCGTGGATGTGGTTCGTGGCGGTGCCCCTGGGGCTGCTGGCTGTGGGCGGCGGGGCATGGACGTACGAGCGGTTCGTCAACAACAACTTCCACGAGGTCGTCGCGGGCAAGGTGTACCGCTCGGCCCAGCCCAGCGTCGGCGAGTTCCGCCGCTGGAACGAGCGCTATCACTTCCGCACGATCATCAACCTGCGCGGCGACAGCAAGACTCCGCCGCTGGTGGCCGAGATCGCCACGGCCCGCGAGCTGAACGTCAAGTACGTGAGCGTCCCGCTGCCCAACACGCGGCTGCCGGCGGCGTGGGCGCTGCAGCGAGTCGCGCGGGCCATCGAAAAGTCCGCCCAGCCGATGCTGCTGCACTGCCGGGCCGGCGCCGACCGCACGGGCGTGGCGAGCACCATGGCGGCCATGGCCATTGGCGGGGAGAGCTTCGAACAGGCCCGACGGCACCTCGGACCGATGTACCTGCACTTCGACCACGACCCGACGCACGTGAGCGGATGTATCGAGCAGTACGAGCAATACTGCCGCCAGAGCAAGGGCGGCCAGACGGGCGGCTGGCCTGAGTTCCGCGCGTGGCTCTTTAATGAGTTTCGGGGCTTCGACGAGCCCGAGCCGGCAGAGTTGACGACCCAGCCGGGCGATTGAGAACGGTGGGGCGGGCACTGCCCGCCATTTGCGGGTGAGATTGTAGGGTGGGCCGAGCCCGCTGTTCGAGGGCGAGTCCCACCTCCGCCAGAACCAGATGGCATACCATCGCAGGCGTCGCCGGAAGTGGTGGGGCTCGTCGCAACAGCGCTCCTCGACCCACCCTACATTAGCATTATGCGTCCGCGAGGCAGCCTCGTGCTATCGCGAGTCCCGCCTGCTGAGCTTACTTCTCCGGCAGCGAAAGGTCCGCCCAGACCATCGGGTGGTCGGATGCGCCGCGTTCGATGAATCCCTTGTCCGTCACGGCCAAGCCGCGGGCGATGATCCAATCGATGCGACGCCCCTGGCCCTGCCCGATGGGCGCCGTTGCGTCCGTCACGCCCGGGGTGTGCAGCAGGGCCGACAGGACTGGATCATCCTGCGATGAGTTCATGTCGCCCACCAGGATGGCCGGCTCGGAGAGGCTTAAAAACAGGTCGGTCAGCGCCTGGAGTTGCGTCTCGCGGTATGGCCGGAGCGTGACGTGCGCGATCAGCAGATTCACCGGCCGATCTTGGTACTTCAGCCGCACCAGCAGAGCGCTCTGGAAGGTGTCATTGCCGGGCGGGCTGGGGAGCATCATGCGCTGCCAACTGAGGACCGGCAGGCGGCACAGCAGGCCGTTGCCGAAGTAATCCTTCCCGAACTGGCGCTCGCTGGGGCTAAAGAGCCACGGCAGGTTCAGCCGCTCGGCCAGGTCGCTCAGCATGCCGTCGCCGCGGACCTCGTTGAGCCCGGCCACATCCACGCCCTGCAAGTTCTTGGCGGTCCTGCCCAGGTCAAATCGCCCGTCGAGCCCCTTGCCGCTTTGGATGTTGTAGCTGGCGATGCGGAAGGTCTTGCCCGCAGCTGCCGACGGGGCGGGGCCATTGAGCGTCCGGCCATACGCGGGGAGGGCGGGGGACTTCCGGCTGTATTGCCAACCCACAAACCCCACCGCCCCGGCCAGCAGCACGGTGGCGGCAATCGACCAGATACGCCAGAGCTTCGTGCGGTTCGGCTTGTCGCTTGCGGTCGGGTTCTCCATGAGAAGTAGCCTAACCGTTCCCACCCGAACAACGCAATTGCCAGAAGGCCCGTGCCGCAGTGGCGCGAGTGCGGGATGGGTGCCGTGGCCGCGGCGTCCAGCGACCACGTTTAAGATCGGAAGAGCGTCGTGTAGGGAAAGAGTGTG
>CAITIS010000079.1 GCA_903892515.1 uncultured Planctomycetota bacterium
ATTGCTGGTGAGGCCTCACCGTTCCGTTGGCCTCAGGCTACCCGCGCGCAAGACCTGGCGCAAGCATGTTATTCGGTATATATGACAGATTCGACGGCAGGGAAACGCTCAGCAGAAAAATTAAGATGCAATTGCCCTGGCGTCCGACGCCGAATCAGCGAAGGAATCCTGTGGTGTGCCCAGATTGGTGTCGTTCAGGTTCGTCCACCCGCCATTTGAGGAGTAGCTAAACGCCAGCTGGCGTACACCATCATGGACTATGCCTACGGCAAGGTAACTGCCCCCGGATATTTGGGTCTCGCAAGCAGTGCTAACTGGAACCCACTCACGCTCGCCAACTGCGGGGAAGACGCTGGGCGATGGCGGAACTCCGTGAAGCTGCTTCCCCTCTCCCGCGGGCGGGGCGTACTCATGGTAGAATGTTGCCAATTGCCTGCTGCCCGCAGTGTCGTCCAGCCCGACAACGCGCGAGTCGTTGCCGATGCAGCCTGATGACACGCCCGTCGAGTAGCTATAGAAGGGACGTGAATCGCAATGGGCGATGCACGGTGCTGCAACGACAAGGAACACAAACGTTAGGAACCGATTCATGAGTTTCTCCTTCTTGTGAGCACGTATAAGCTTGCAGGCGGCCCCGTGTCGCCTGCCATATCTCGGGTTTGGGCACGCTGGATGCAGAGGGGGCTTGGCCAAAGAGTGAGCGCGAAACTCGACTATCGAGAACCAAGCCTGGGGTGGCGAACAGACAAAAAACGCCCCGTTTTTTTCAGCCCCAGCCAGCCAGTAAAGCCAGCATGCCAAGAGGAGAGTACCGCTGCCCCGCTAGCCGGTCAACAGAATTCGCCGTTAAGATTCCCCCATCCGAGAAGCGCAAGAGCGATATGCGGCTTCGCCCCAGCCTCCGGCGGCGGTTGCTTGTCCGGGATTACGGTCCCTCAGGCGCAAACAAGAGCGGCGGCTTATCAGGCCGCCGCTGAGAGAACCGCTGGTTTGCCTGGTGGCTCGGACTATTCGTACAGCCTGAAGGCGGGTTTTCCTGGGATGGCTCCGCCATTGGGGTACTGGAAGGCCGGTGGTGGGATGTAGTGAACGCCATTCTTGTCGGAGTGGGCCTTGCCGGCGCAGCCATCGTCGCCGATGGTCTGAACCATGAAAGAGCAATGAGGCAGACCGCCGCCGGCGGGCGGCTTGGCATCTTTGGCATCATAGACTTCGCTCTTGGTAAAGGACTTTCCATGGCCATCGACGGCGCAACACATAACTCTATTGCCGTGGCGCTCGAAGCCAAGGGCCTCGACCGCTTCACCCCAATGGGGAATGAAATCCCACAATCCCTTGTTGGGCGAGTCATACGCAATACTGCCGGGGAGGCCATTCTCGATGACATTGTTCGTATCACCCGTTAAGTAGGTCCCCTCTGGGTTCCTGATCGTTTCGGCCATGGGGTAATAGAAGGCCCGCCAGCAGCCATAGGTCTGGTCGTCATTGGGGCATATCACGTGCCAGGCGGCGCCGGCGTCCTCACTACCCGGAGGATTGGCCATATTAGCACCGGCCAACTTGTTAGGATCCTTGTCGCTGAAGCCGCGATTGGAGCGGATCGCCGGGCTGGCCCAGTACGAAACGTGATACCAGGTGTTGTAGTTGGGATCTTTTGAATCAGTCGAATAGAGCGCCTGCTTGTCGGCGCTAGGACAGACATACGCCTTGGGGAACCCCTTGAAGTCGCGTACGGATGTAAGATCGCTTTCCCGGACCACGTTGGGGGTGACGGTGTTGTCCACTCTCCCGGCCGGGCCGCCGACATACTTGGATAGCGCGTCCAGGCAGTACCTGTCCGGGTATTGTGCCGCATACCCACTGACCACACGGTAGTTCATCGGGTACATGGCCCACTCGGTGGAGTACTGGAGCAGGCCCTTGGCGATGGCGGATTGGTTGTTCAGGCAGTAGATGGCCCTGGCCTGATCCTTGGCCTTGCTCAGGGTCGGCAGCAGCATGCTGACCAGCAAGGCGATGATGGCCACCACCACCAGTAGCTCGATGAGCGTAAAGGCGGATGGGGCGCGAAGGAGGGGGCGGTGTTTCATGTCGCTTCCTTTCCAATATGATAGATGTGTTGGCTCGAGGTGACCGGCCCGATCGCGACTGACACGGCCGCCGGGCAGAAGAGCCCGGCAGAACGAAGGGGACTCGCCACGCTCACGACACGCGAACCTACCCTATAATACCGACCTTATGCCGGATGGCCAACAGAAAACACGCGTCCGCGCAAACAAGAGCGGCGGCTTGTTAGGCCGCCGCTGAAAGAACGTTCGTGCTATTGCTGCTCCGACCTCATTCCGGCCAGGACAATTTCGGATACTTCGTGGTGGCTCCGCCGTTGGGGTACTGGAAGGCCGCCGGCGGGAGGTAATGGGCTGTCTTAGCGTCATTGGGGAGTGACATTCCGTTACAGCCATCATCGCCGATAGTTTGGACCATGAAATCGCACTGGGGCTGATTGCCAGCGGCCTCTTTGGATGACTTGGCGTACCAGACTTCGTCGTGGGTAATGGACTTGCCGTGGCCGTCGACGGCACAGATCATGACGCGGCCGCCGTGTCGCTCGAAGCCCTGGGCATCGATAGCTTCACCCCAGCCCGGCAGGAAGTCCCACATCCCCTTGTTGGCCGCAGTGTTTGGCGGGCCACCCGGCGTCAGCGGCTCCAGAACGTTATTGGTGTCCCCTGTGAAGTATGTTCCCTCAGGGTTCTTGATCGCCTCGGGCATGGGGTAATAGAACGCACGCCAGTGAGCCAGGTTATAATTGGGGCAGTACTGGAACCAGCGGACCGTGGAACCATTGTTCGGACCCACCACAGTAGGGCTCGCTAATGCGGTGGCGGCCAAGTCATCATTTCTGCCGTGGCCGCGATTGGAGCGGACTGCCGGGTTGGCCCAGTACGAAACGTGATACCAGCTGTTGTAGTTGGGGTCCTTTACATCAGTCGAATACAGCGCCTGCTTGTCGGCGCTGGGGCAGACATACGCCTTGGGGAACCCCTTGAAGTCGCGTACGTAACGCAAGTCGCTTTCCACGACCACGTTGGGGGTGACGGTATTGTCCACCCTGCCGGCGGGGCCGCCGACGTACTTGGATAGCGCGTCCAGAGCGTACCTGGGCGGGTAGCCGTAGGTCTCACAGGTGCCGGGAGAGGTGGAAGAACGGTAGTTCATCGGGTACATGGACCACTCGGTGGTGTACTGGAGCAGGCCCTTGGCGATGGCGGACTGATTGTTCAGGCAGTACACGGCGCGGGCCTGATCCTTGGCCTTGCTCAGGGTCGGCAGCAACATGCTGACCAGCAAGGCGATGATGGCCACCACCACCAACAGTTCGATGAGCGTAAAGCCCATCGGGGATCGGGGACAACTCGTTTGCGGCTTCATGGGGTTCTCCTTCTTATGATGGATGTTCCGCACACGCGGCACAAGATCATTATAACTTGTTCGAGTTCGGATAAAAGTGGTTTTTGTTCACGATCTGCACGCGGGCCTGCTGGGAGTTCCCATTACGGCTGTTTTCAGGCCCAGGCGGCGTCGTAGCACGAACGTCCCACCCGCGGCAAACTCGGGCAAAGACGGTTGAAAGCCCCATGAGTGAGGCGCCCATGCTACGTTCGTCGGAATAGCTTCTATTGCTCGGCCTTGGTAATCAGGCTGTCCACTTCGTCCAGCTTGGGATTAGCCTTGGCGGCGTTGCCTTGTTCTGCCAGCGGGGCGACCTCTTCTCCCAGCATGATGGAGGCCTCTTGAATGGCCTTGGTGCGTTCCTCGACGTTCCCCTTGCCGTCGCTATGAATCCACTGCGGCAAGCTGGAAAGTATGCCGCCGGCAGCGTTTACAGCCCTCTGCGTCGCCCGAGGGTTGCCCTGGGCTATCACCGTCCTGAGGTTGGCGATGGACTCGTGGGCGGCCTTGAAGACGTCACTGGTGGTCGTCGTGTCCTTGGGTGTGTCGCCTCTGCAACCGGCAAGAAGGATCAGGGAGGTGGCGACGGTGAACGCGGCCAGGAGGCAAACTTTACGCGACATGAACGGTTCCTTTATGAAAAACAGCGTGGTTTAGTGCCTGAGCCATACTATCGCGAGAAGGCCTACGGGTTGTCCAGCGCTTTTTTGATCTTGCGCGGTGCATATGCGCAGATTTTTCGAGCCTCGTGATGTTGCGCGAATCGGGTGGCACTTCCTGGCCGTGTTGTGCTCAGCCAGCGGCTAGCCATCAGGTGGCTGTGGAGGCCGGGGGCATCCAGAAAGCCCTGCGGCGGGGCCTACTTGTGTTGCGTGAAATACGGTACACTAAACGCGAAGTAGGAGAAGGCATCATGGACGGTTATTTGCGAGCGGAGATTTCGCTCTCGGCCATTCAGCACAACATTCATCTGCTGCGTTCGTGCGCGCCGGGCGTGAGGCTGTGCCCGGTCGTCAAGGCCAACGCGTATGGTCACGGCATCCGGCAGATTCTGGGCGTGGTGGGGCAGTCGGCGGACATGCTGGGCGTGGCCATCTGTTCCGAGGCGGTGGCGCTGCGCGAGTTCGGCTGGCAGAGGCCGGTGGTGATGTTCGCCACGGCCGGGACGTCGGAGGTGGACAGCTTAGGCGTGCTGATCGTCCACGACGTGACACTCACACTGACGGCGTTGCAGGAGTTGCCGCTGCTGCGCGATGCCTCGGCCAAGGCGCACCGGGCGGCTCAGGTGCACATCAAGATCGACAGCGGCATGAGCCGCAGCGGCGTGTTGCCCGAAAAGGCTGTGGAACTCTTCCAGGCGGCGCGGGAGTGCGATTTGATTCGCGTAGTTGGCTGCTACACGCACTTTGCCTGCGCCGAAGAGCCCGACAAGAGCGTTACACTGGAACAGTTGCGGCGGTTCCTGGCCCCGATAGAGTCCATTGGCGGCCAGCACAGCATGATCCTGCACGCCGCCAACTCGGCTGCGACCATTGACATCCCGCAAACGCATCTGGATATGATCCGGCCGGGCATGGCGGTGTACGGCTACCAGCCCGGCGACGAGATGCAGCACAAGCTGCCGCTTCGGCCTTGCCTGCGGCTGGTGGCGCCGGTCATGCAACTCAAGGACATCCAGGCCGGGGCCGCAGCCGGTTACGGCCTGACGTATCGCTTCGAGAAGGACGCCAAGGTCGCCCTGGTGCCGATCGGTTACGCCGATGGGTACTTCCGGGCCCTGTCCAACAAGGCGTCGATGCGCGTCCGTGGCATGGACTGTCCGATTCGTGGACGCATCAGCATGGATCAGACGATCATCGAAGTGACGGCCGTGCCCGACGTGAAGGTGGGCGACCAGGTGGAGATCATCAGCAGCGACCCGGCCGCGCCGCACAGCGTGGACAATCTGTCCCGCCTGGCCGGGACGATTCCATACGAGATCGTTCCGCGGTTGGGCGACCGCGTCAGGCGCGTGGTCGTACCGTAGAGGCTCAGGCCGGGCAGCCGTCGCGTGCATCAAAACAAGCAACGGCACGCTGCAAACCGTTGCCAGCGTTTCTGATGATGTGTCTGGACCCGGAGCGAACGAACCGTCCCCGTCAGGTCAGTTCGTGACTTTCGCTACGTTGTCGGCCTTGGGGCCCTTGGGGCCTTCCACCAACTCAAACTCGACGGCATCGCCCTCGTTGAGGCTGCGAAAGCCTTCGGACTTGATGCAGGAATAATGCACGAAAATGTCTTGCGGCACTTCCTGCGAGGTGATGAATCCGAACCCCTTGGCGTTGTTGAACCATTTCACTGTACCGGTGGCCATAGCAACCTCCCGCGAGACTCAGACATGCAAGCGTGACTATCCGCTCGATACGACCTCGCGACAAAAAAACCAGTGCGACATGACCGCATACATCTGATGCCGGATGTGATTCCAACAATAATGGTAAGTCTATATTGGATTTTGGCAACAGCGAATGTGGAAAAATCGGCGGGAATTTTCGGCACCGGCGGCTGGTGTAATTGCCAAAACAGATTTCCGCGTGGCGGTCAGGGCCCCCAAACCCACCAGCCAATTGGAAAGGCTTTTGGCAACGACTCTAAGCCGCTGACGCGGCTTGGGCGGGTTAAGTTTGCGTGTATACACGCTTCGGGTGGCACAGGCTTTCCAGCCTGCGCGGCACAGCCTGAAAGGCTGTGCCGCCTGTAGCCAGGCAAGCTTAATCTGCTCTGGTCTTGTGGGGGTGGTCCGAGCGTAATTCTGCGAGTCCCACCGTTACCCTGGGGCTGGTGGGGCTCGTCGCTTCGCTCCCCGGCCCACCCTACAGTGCAACTGACGAACATGCCTTTCCGTGGGTACACGTAAAGGCATGGCGCCTGGCGTGAACGACCACAGCCGAGGGCGGCTGTGCTACGCGGAAAAGGCCACAGCCGAGGGCGCTGTGCTACGCGGGAAAGGCCACAGCCGGGGCGGCGGTGCTACGCGGCCTTAGCCTTTGCTGGGCTCGGTCTCGGCTGACTTGTGCGGCGTTATGGGCAGCTCGCACGGTTGGCTGGCCGATTCCTTGGGCATGATGGCGAGTTTTTCGCGGGCCCAACTCACCCAGTCGGGCCGCTGGTCGCGCAGGATGACCTCGCTCAGCAGTTGCCGCGTCCGTTCATCGCACTGGTTGTGGCGCACCCGCAGCCTCGCCAGGTTGGCCATCACCTGCACGTCTTCGGGTTCGAGTTTCAGGGCCTCTTCGTAGCACTTGGCGGCCTCGTCGGCCTTGCCCACGTTCTCGAAAATCATGCCCAGGTTGTTCCGCGGCTCGGACTTGTTGGGCATGAGCTTGGCGGCGTACTGGAACTCCCACGCGGCCGGGTAGTACTTCTTCTGCCGCGAGTACGTGATGCCCAGGTTGTTGTGCGCCGGGCCGAAGAACACATCCTGCGTCAGGGCGTCCTTAAAGGTCTTCTCGGCCGCGGCCAGGTCGTCCTTCTCCAGGGCCTTGGCACCCTCGGCGTTGAGTTCCCTGGCCTTCTCGGTGTTGGGTTGCTCCTGGGCCGGCAGGGTCTCGTACCGCGCGAGCTGCTTTTTCGCCGACGACTGGCAACCCGCCAGCAGGCACAGCAGGCTCGTCAGGCACAGTATGCGTTTCATGGCCGTATTCATTGGCTCTTGGCCTCGTCGTAGATCAGGTAGGTCAGCGTGATCTCAGCCGACCAGTTTGTCGTATCATCGGCGTTCATGCAGGAAAGCTGGAGCGATTTGGCGTGCAGGGCCGGTTCGCCGGCGGCCAGGGCGTGCATCAAGCGGACAACCTGTTCGAGCGTGACATTCTTAAACTTCAGCACGGTCGGCTTTTCGCGGAAGTTCGTCTCGCCGACGCGCTGGGCCGGTTGGGGCTTGATCTCCATGAACCTGTTATTGTTCGTGTCGGGCAGGATGCCCGCAGCCGTGGCGGCCTTTTCGATCAGCGCGGTGGTCTGCGTGCCGACCTGCTCCTGCTCGGCGGCCAGCTTGGGCCGCTGGCGCGCGGCCTCGATACGCTGGGCAAAGCCCTCGATGGCCGTCAGGTCGCGCTGGGCGGCGAGCGCCGAAGAGTGCTGGGTGTCCAGGAAGTCATAGCTCCAGAACGCCGCGCCACCTAAGGCCAGCAGGATCAGTACCGCCAGCAGAACAGATTTTCGCGTCTTGTCTGTCATTCAAAAAAGTCTTCTATGGGTGCCATAGGTTGAGCCCGCTATGGGTGCATAGGTTGAGCCCGTTATGGGTGCCATAGGTTGAGCCGCGGTTTCTTGCGGCTCTACCTATGCTCAACGCCGGCATAGGTAGTCCACGCCGTCGCTCCGCTCCGTCGTGCCCAACCTATGGCACCCAGAGCTCGTGGTGCCCAATCTGTGGCGCCCCGAGTCGGATGCCCACCCTGCGGCACCCGATCCGTTTTTCCGATTTCCGATTCCGGCTTCCGATCTTCAATTCTACCGTGATTCTACCGTGCGCTCACGCTTTCTGATGGCGATGCGGCGCACGGGTCGGGCGGTTTGCCGGTCAGCGTGAAGGTCACGACGCCGGCGGCCGAGTCAGTCTGCGGCGCCTCGACGGTGTATCCCAGGCAGTGCAGGGCCTGCGAGAGCACCTCCGGGTCGCTGTGCTGGTGGGCCTGGCCCTTGATGGTCAGGGCGGTGGGCCCAAGGAACAGCTCGCTGACTTTCAGCCGCAGGTCTGGCGGCATGGCCTGGGCGAGCAGCCGCAGATTCTCCAGCGCGCTGGCCTGCTTGGGCAGGGCCTGGCCGCCGCTGATAGCGTCCAGCCGGGCCACTTCGCTGGCCAGATGGCTGCGGATGGATCGCGGCACGGGCACGTCGGGATGCACGGCCGAAAAAGCCTGCGCCTGCTCGTGGCGAAGCTGCTGGGCGAGGCCCTGATACCGCAGGCCGCGCCAGACGAGTCCGGCCGTCAGGGCGATGAGCACCACCGCCGCCAGCACGGCCGAAGCCTTGAGTAACTTGCCGGTCTCGCCGCTGAGCCCGCCGGCCAGGCTGCCACGGCAGAATTCCGCCCAGCCGCCGTTCTTGCCGGTCAGGGCAGCGCGGGCGCCATTGGCGGCCAACTCGATGACCGTGCTGGCCGGAGCGTGCAGCCAGTGCAGCGGCACGTCCTGCTCGATGACGCCGCAGGTCTCTTCATCGCCAGCGCCCAGCAGCAGCGCCTTGAGCGGGCTTGGCCGGGGCGTCAGCAGCATCTGCGCCTGCACCGCCCGCACGATGTTGGCCGGGTTGGCCGAGGCCGTGTCCCAACTGTGCGGCCCATCGGCCGAGAAGCTCAACACATCCCAATCCTGCTCGCCGGCCACGAGGATCATGTCCGCGTCCTGGGCCGTCTGCCGCACCTGCCATGCCGCCAGCAGGGCACTTGAGCGAATCGACCCCACGTGCACGCCCGCGGCCGCCAGGGCGGCCACGATCTCGGCCACCCGCTGGGTTTCAACCGCCACGGCCAGGGCCAGGCCCGCATCATTGCTGATGTAGTCGGCGGTGAGTCGCTCCGAGTCGATGGGCAACTGCTCTTCGAGCTGGTAGTGCATGGCCTGGCGTCGCCCTTTGCGCGGCAACTGCGTGCAGTCGATCGGGGTGGCGTAGATCATCTGGCTGCTCAGGCCCAGGCAGATCGCCTGGGCGCGCCAGCCCCATTGCCGCAGTGCCTTGACTGACTCCTGTGCCGCGGCGGTCAAGTCGACCGGCTCAGTCAGGCTGATGGCGACGCTCTGGACTTGGCCGGAATTGCACGAGCAGACGTGCCAGGTGAGGCCGTCCACCGCGATGAAATACGAGCGGGCGTTCATCGCACACCTCCGGCGGCGGGCACGAGCGGACGATTGAGCGGCATGCCAGGTGCATATGGACCGCTGGCCGGCGTGGGCGATTCCTGCCGCACGGCCTTGCAGGGGATCGTTCGCCCCTGGT
This sequence comes from uncultured Planctomycetota bacterium, assembly GCA_903892515.1. Taxonomy (GTDB): domain Bacteria; phylum Planctomycetota; class Phycisphaerae; order SM23-33; family SM23-33; genus CAITIS01. The sequence goes on from CAITIS010000079.1 coordinate 9,433, forward strand.
ACAGCACCGTGGCGCAGCCCTCGCCGATCTCCTTGACGCAGATGCCGTCGCTGGTCTCGCCCAGGGCGATGAGCCTCTCGTGGCCGTCGGGCAGGCTGAAGATGGCGTAGGCGAAGCCCGGCTCCTGCACGGTGCCCATCAGCCGGGCCACGAATGGCGGCGGGGCGGGCGGAGCTACCGGCGGAGGCGGCGGGGCGTCCGCCAGCGGCCGGCTGAAGGGCTTGAGATAGATGACGGTGTAGGCTTGGAGATCCTGGACCTGCGTGGTCGCTTCGGCCGGTTGCGTGCAGGGACGCGGCGGCGCCTTGACCGCCGGCGTGGACAAGGGCAGCAGCGCCGGCAGCGCAACGGCCGCCACCGCCAGCACGGCCAGGGCGGCGTTGATCGCCAGCAACTTGCTCTTATTGAGGTGAATCATGGCCACGTAAAACTCCACTCGCTACCGTCGGGCCCGTCCTCGGCGGCCGAGAACGAATACCATGGTCGCGAACGCCCGTAGGCGATCACCCACACGCTGTGACAGCGCGACCGGTCGGCCACGCGTCCGCTCAGCTTTGCCTGCCGACTCTGCGGCAACTTCAAGGCCGTGTACACGTCGGCCAAGGTGATACTCTTTTGCTTGGCCCGCAGTGCGAGAATCTTCGCCACGTCGGAATCGTTCAGCACGCCCTGCAGCGCCACCGCCAGCACGGAGGGCTTGACGCGGGCCAGGTTCACCGCCACGCCGTAGCACGTCAGGTCGGAGGAAATCGATTCGGGCTCCTGCCCAGCCTGCAGCAACTGGCTGGGGTGCCGCACGGCCAGCACCTGCTCCAAGCTGGAGTATAACCGCCCGCCCTTGGTGGCGTCTGCGTGTGGACTAAGATCGACGGCCAGGGCGTCGCGCCGCGTGGCCTGGACCTTCTGCAGGGTCTCCATCAGCACGCCTGAGCCCAGGTCGTTCTGGATGCGGTTGACATCCAGTTTGGCCTGCTCGTCGGCTATGACCAGATGAAAGCGCAGGCCGCCCAGGTCGGCGTCTCCGGTGACCACCGGCTGAGGTGCGCCGCTGGTTTCCTCCTGCTGGGCCAGAATCGTCTCGGCCTGGGCCAACGCGGCGGCGCGACAGGACAACGAGCCCCAGCGCAGCTGCAACTGCTCCTGCTCCCCGACCGCCAGCATGGCCAGGCTGGCGCTGCGGCGCGCCGACGTAACCATGATGCCGCCGGCCAGGGCCAACACCACCAGCACCATTAACAGGATGAAGCCGGATTGCCTCCCGTGGCACAGCACGGGTCGCTTCTCGTGGCACAGCCGCCCTCGGCTGTGTCCTTTTGTGAGTTCCTCGTGGGTGCCATAGGTTGAGCAATGGGTGCCATAGGTTGAGCCGCGTCTTCTGGCGGCTCTACCTATGCTGGCCGCGGCGTGTTCACAGGTTACGCATAGGTAGTCCACGCCGTCGCTTCGCTCCGTCGTGGCCAACCTATGGCACCCAGGCGTGGCCAAGCTTCGCTCCGTCGCGGCCAACCTATGGCGCCCGTGTGCGGGTTGAATGAAGCCGGATTGTCGCTTCGCTCGTCTCATTTCACCGGCACGGTCATCACAAGAGGTTCGGTCGTGTCGTCCAATTCCACCTGTACGGCCAGGCTGCTGCCGACGTCCTGCCACCCCGCCGGGTCGGCCGGTTGGCTGGTGGGGTCGGGCACATTGTTAGTTACCGTCAGGCCATGCACGCCGTCGCATACGGCCTCGACGCTCTCCTGCCGGTCGTCCAACTGCCGCCGCAACAGCCAGTGCTCGCCGCCGATGTCCCGCAGGATGTACGTCACTTCCGAGGGCACGTGGCGGAACCGCATGGTCTCGGCGTCCAAGCTCAGCCGCACCTGGAGCTGAAGTTCCGCATCATGCTGCCGCAGCCGGACGGCGTGGGAGAGGTCCGCCCGAAACAGCTCGCCCAGCTTGGCATCGGCGCTGGCCAGGGCATATTCCTTCTGGCCCTGATGCTGGGCGCGCGGCAGCCGCGACAGCACGTGCAGCGATGCCGCTGCCACGACCGAGGCGATGGCCAAGGCTGCCACCATTTCAATGAGCGTCATTGCTCGGGCTTGGCTCACTGGGCTGATCCTCTGTCTTTTCTTCAGGCGGCAGGGGCACGAACAGCTCCACCTTCACCGCCACGGTCTTGGTGGGCGAAGTCACGCACAACTCCACGGCATCGGCGTGCAACACCTGGGCCTGCTGATTGTCGATGCGTCGCGTCTGCCAGGTCCAATCGGGCTGGCTGTCTACCTCGCCCGTGCCGTCGCGCGGAAAACTGGTCACGTCCTGCCACCACTGCGCCAGCAGCGCGTCGGCGATGCGCACGGCCTGGAGCTTCTCCTTGGCCCGCACCGACTGGCTCACCAGCCGGGACTGGCCCAGTATGATGCTGACCAGCAGCGTGCCCAGGATGAGCGTGCCGGCGAGGGCTTCAACGAGCGTCAGACCCGCTGAGCGCCGCCAGCACTTGTTGTGCCGCATTCTGGCTTTCATACACCTTCATCTCTCCGCTCAGGCCGGCAAAGAGCAACCAATGCCGCTGTCGCTGGGCGTCTTGAACTTCCAAGCAGTACGTGGGCGTGTAGCCCGTGTTTCCGCACACCAGCAGGGCCTTGCCGCCGTGCGCCCGGTCGGTGGCCAGGCTGACGCTATTGAAACTACAGCCCTTGGGCAGCTCCAACCCGGCCCCGACGGCCTGGCCTGCAGAGTTGGTCCGCCCGAGTTTGTTGGCGGACATGTCCACCATCACTTGCAGCGTCTGGTCCTGCTGGCGGGCGTAGGTTCGGGTGATTTCGTCGAAGGCGCGGATGCGGTCGATGACCTCGGCCGTCTGGGATTGCCGCAGCGGGCCCTGCATGCGCAACGTAACGGCCGCCGCCACGATCGCCATGATCAGCAGCACGGCCATCAGCTCCAGCAGGCTAAAGCCACGCCCACGCATCATGTTTCCTTCAGTCCGTCCAAGTACGTTTCCTCTGCGAAATCTGCGTAATCTGCGGACGTTCACGCATCATTTCTCCTTCAAGTCCGTGGAGGAGATGTCGGATTCGGGGCCCTCGCCGCCTTCCTTGCCGTCGGAGCCGTAGCAGACGATTTCATACGGCGGGTCGGCCGTAGCACCGTTGTACTTGTAGACATAGGCATTGCCCCATGGGTCGATGGGCAGCTTATCGATGAGTTTCTCGGGGCACTTGACGCTGGGCTTGGTGAGGATGGTGATGCCCTCGTCGGTGGTCGGATACCGGCCGTTGGCGGCCTGGAACATCTCCATCGCGTGCATGACGGTGGCGATTTCGTTGCGGGCGGTGCTCTTGCGGGCCTTGTTCAGGTAGCCCCGGACATTCAGCGACACCACGCCGGCCAGCATGCCGATGATCACGATCACGATCATGATCTCGACCAGGGAGAAGGCGCGTGCTCTGGGTGCCATAGGTTGAGCCACGCCTTTCGCGGCTCTACCTATGCCCGACGCGGCCACTGGAAGGTCCGCGTCATCTAAACTGTCGTGCGATGAGCAGGCGTCTGGCTCAGCATAGGTAGTCCACGCCGTCGCTCCGCTCCGTCGTGGCCAACCTATGGCACCCATGTTGTTTCTCCGGCCTCTGGCCTCTGACCTCCGACCTCGTCGTCTACAGTACATTTCCAGCCTCCAGAATAGGCAGAATGGTTGCGAACGCGATGAATCCCACCAGCACCGCCAGCAGTACGATCAACAGCGGCTCCAAGAGCGCCGTCAGCCGGGCGGTGGCCACCTGGACCTCCTGGTCCTGCGAGGCGGCCAACTGCTCCAGCATCTCTTCCAGTTGCCCCGACTCCTGCCCGACGGCCAGCATCTGCACGACCATGGGCGAAAATACCTGGCTCTCCGCCAGCGGCTTGGAGACGTCGCTGCCGGCGGCCACGGCCGATTCGTACCCTTCCAGGCACGATTGAAAGACGCGGTTAGTGATGGTTCGCCGTGTGATCTGCAACGCCTGGATGAAGGGCAGGCCGCTGCGGAGCAGGGCCGCCAGCACCACGGCCACGCGGCAGGTGTTTTCCTTGCGGATCAGGTCGCCCAACACCGGCACCTTGAGCAGTTTGCGGTCGACGAAGACCCGGCCCTTTTCCTTGGCCAGCAGCGTGCGGACGCCCGCAACGGCCAGGCCAAAGAGAATCAGCAGCAGCCACCACCAGTTCAGGATCAGGTCGCTGCACGCCTTGACGAAGCGCGTGACGGTCGGCAGGGGCTTGCCGGCCTGGATCAGCGTCGCCAGCAGGTTGGGCACCACGTGCGTCATCAGGAAGATGGACACGCTTACGCCCAGCACCAGCACCACGGTCGGATACACCATGGCGGTGGTGACCTTGCTCTTGAGCCGGACGGACTTGTCCTTGAAGTCGGCCAGGCGTCTGAGCGCCACTTCGAGCGAGCCGGTGTTCTCGCCCACCTGCACGATGCTGACGCAGAGTTCGTCGAAGTAGTCGCTCTGCTGTCGCATGGCCTGGGCCAGGCCCTCGCCGGCGGCGATGCGGTCAGAGAGGAATTGCAGCACCAGCGTGAAGCCCGGGCTGTGCTGGCCTTGGAGCGTCTGCAAGGCCGACAGCAGGGGGATGCCCGCCGTCAGCAGCGTGGCCAGTTCGCGGACGAAGCCCACGACCTCGCTCTGGGCCTTCATGCCGTGGCCAACGGAAAACCACTTCCGGCCTTGCCATGCCGGCTTGCGAACCTCGGTGATGACCAGCCCGCGCTGACGCAACAGGTCGCGCGCCTGCCTGGCCGTGTCGGCCACGATCGTGCCGTTCACCGCCGCTGACGAACCGTCCATTGCTTTGTATGCAAATACCGCCATTATTGTCGTCCACCCATACTCACCGCCGAGAACGCAGAGACCGCCGAGAAAGACAACTACCCGGCCACAAAGGTCACGAAGCTGCTCCGTGTGCCATAGGTTGACCCGCTCTGGGTGCCACAGGTTGAGCCGCTCTGGGTGCCATAGGTTGAGCCGCGTCTTCTTGCGGCTCTACCTATGCCCGACGCAGCTCACCGGCTGGCCGCATAGGTAGTTCACGCCGTCGCTCCGCTCCGCCGTGCCCAACCTATGGCACCCATACGCAACCTATGACGCCCACACGCAACTTGTGGCACCCATACGCGATCTCAAACACGTCTTATCTGCGTCGTCTGCGGTGAAACTCGTCTTAGAACTCGTGCAGACCCGCCACGCGTAGGATCTCGTCCATGGTGGTCTCGCCGCTGCACGTCTTGCGCACGCCGTCTTCGCGCAGCGTGATCATGCCGCTTTCGAGCCCCACCGAGGCGATGCTGCTGGCCTTGGCCCGCTGCAGGATCAGCTCGCGAATGTTTTCGTCGATCGTGAGCAGTTCAAAGATGCCCAACCGGCCACGGAAGCCGGTGTTCATGCACTCGTCACAGCCGGCGCCGCGGAAGAAGGACATCGCCCGCCGCTCTTTCGCCAGGCCCCAGTGCTCCAGTTCGGCCTGGCTGGGCTCATATGGCCGGCGGCAAAGCGGGCAGACCCGCCGCACCAGCCGCTGCGCCAAGACGCCCAGCAGACTGCTGGCCAGCAGGTATGGCTCGACGCCCAGGTCGAGCATTCTGGCCACCGCGCCGGCGGCGTCGTTGGTGTGCAGCGTCGAAAAAACCAGGTGACCGGTCAGGGCCGACTGAATGGCCATGTGGGCCGTCTCGCCGTCGCGAATTTCGCCGACCATGATTACGTCAGGGTCCTGCCGCAGCACGTTCCGCAGGCCGGTGGCGAAGGTCATGCCCTTCTTCTCGCTGATCTGCGTCTGGCTGATGCCTTCGAGCCGGTACTCGATCGGGTCCTCCAGCGTCAGGATGTTCATCTCCTGGCTGTTGATCTCCTGCAAGGCTGCGTACAGCGTCGTGCTCTTGCCGCTGCCGGTGGGACCCGAAACCAGCACGATGCCGTGGTCCTGGTTGATGAGTTTCTTGTACCCGTCGCGCACCGGTTCGGGCATGCCCAGGTCGTCCAGCCGGTACAGCCGGTTGCTCTTGTCCAGCAGACGAATCACCGCCCGCTCGCCAAACGTCGTCGGCAGCGTGGCGATGCGCAGGTCGATGACCCGCTGGCCGACCTCGACCGTCGCCCGGCCATCCTGGGGCAGGCGGCGCTCGGCGATGTTCATTTGGCCCATGATCTTCACGCGGCTGAGGATTTCTTCCTGCAGCGCCTTGGGCGGCGAGAAGACGTCGTACAGCACGCCGTCGATGCGTAGCCGCACGACCAGCCGGTCCTCGTATGGTTGGATGTGCACGTCGCTGGCCCGCCGCTTGACGGCCTCAAAGAGCATGAGGTTGACCAGCTTGATGACGGGCGCGCGGCTATCGACGTCCAGCAGGTCCTCATTGGCCACGTGCTGGAGTTCCTGCATGAGATCCTGGCCGTTGACCTGTTCGATGGCCTGCTGGGCCTGGCCGGTCTGGTTTTCATAGGCGGTGTTGACGACGCGCAGAATCTCGTCGCGCCGTGCCAGCAGCGGCGAGAGATGCACGCCCAGCACCTTCCGCAGCGTTCGCAGCAAAGGCCAGTCGCGCAGGTCGCTCATGGCCAGGAACACCTTGGCGTCGGCCCCGCGCAGGGCCATGACCGCGTGCTGGCGCGCGAACGAGATGGGCACGCGCGCCACGAAGTCGGCGTGGGCCTGCTGCTCATCCAGCACGCTGTGATACTCCAGCCCCAGCGACTCAGCCACCGAGGCCGAGATCGCATCGGCATCCAGCCCGGCCGTTGCGGCATCGGTCAAGCCCGGGCTCACCGCCGCGGCCATCAGCGCCGACGCCTGCCCGTTGGACCGTTCATCGAGGCTGCTCAGAAATCTTGCATGGATACTCTGCATTCACATCACTTTCGGCTTTCAAGCCTACCAAATCGCCCGCTCAACTCAGTGCATGATTTGCATCTGGCTGGCCGGCGCGTTGGCCGGCAGATTGGCCAGCGCCAACTCGCGGTCGGAGAGGTACTTGAGGTCCTCAAATTGGTCGTCGCGCAGAATCACTGGCCGGATGAACGCGTACAGGGTCTGGCGGCTCTTGTCGTTGGTGTAGTTGCCGAAGGCGTACTTGATGATCGGGATGTCGCCGATCAGCGGGATCTTGTTCTCGGTCTGCTGGTTGTTTTCCCGGTTCAGGCCGCCCACGACGACGCAGTACCCGTCCGGCACGGTCACTTCGCTGTTAAGCTGGCTGGTGTTGCGCGGCGGCGGCACGCCCTCGCTACCGGTGCCGGTGAAGGCGTTGAGCGTGATGTTGTACTGCAGGGCCAAGTGCTCGCCCTCGCTGATGTGCGGCGTCAGCGTAATGGTCGTGCCGGCCGAGGCGTACCCGGCGAAACTGGTGCTCTGCGACGTGTTGGTGGCGTTGACGCTGGTGTAAGGCTCCTCAGATACCGCCGACAGCGTGGCGGCCGCGTTGTCGTTCACCAGGATCTTGGGGGCCGAGACGACGCGGGCACGCGTGTCGTTGGCGATGGTCCGCAGCACTGCGTCGATGATGTTGGGGGCCAGAATGGCCGCCGTCAGGCCGGCTCCGGGCGTAACGAGCACGTCGCCGGTGTTGGGGTCGAGCTTGCCGATGCCGAAGTTCGACGCCAGCAGCGCCCGATTATTGTCCCACTTGAACAGGTGCGACATGTCCACGCCCCAGCTCAGGTCGTTGGTCGTATCCAGGACCACCAGCGTGACCTCCACCATCACCTGCGGCCGGCGCTTGTCCAGCACGGTGATGAGCTGGCGGTACATCGACTGGGTCGCCGGCGGGCCGATCACGATGATGGTGTTGGTGTTGGGGTCGGCCGTGACGATGGCCTTGTCCTTCGAGCCGCCTCCTCCGCCCAGAGACACTTCGGCGGAGTTGCCGCCCGGGGCCATGGCCGTGCCGCCCGATGGCTGGCTCGTCGGCGCGTGATAGTACGGCGGCGTGGGGATGCTCATCGACCCAGGCGCAGCCGGCTGGGCGTTGGGGCCCTGGAAGTTCTCCCCGGCAATGCTGATCGTGGAAACGGCCGCCGGCGAGGCCGACGGAATGGCCGAGCCCGGCTGGGGTGGCATCTGGGCAAAGCTGCCGCTCCCGCCTTCGAGCGCCCGAATCGTCGCCAGCACGTTCGATGCCACCGCGTTGGTCAGCTTGTAAAAGCGGATGTTGGTTTCCTGCGGCTCGGGCTCGGCGATATCCAGCGCCTCGATCAAGCTGACGGCCTCGTCGGCCTGGCCGTTGGCGGCGATGACCACGATCTGGTTGCCGCGCGGGCTGGCCGTCACAACCAGGTTTGGCGCGGTGGCCTTGCCCGGCGCCGCCACCTTGTCACGCTCCTCCAGCAGCATCGTCACCTGCCGGGCCAGTTCGGTTGCGCTGCCGTGCTTGACGGTGATGAACCGCATGCTGGTCTGGGGCTTGGTGGTGTCCAGCAGGCTGATGAGTTCGGCCACCTTGCGCAGGTTGAAGGCGTAATCCGAGACGATCAGGATGTTGCGGTCAGCCAGCGACACGCTGCTGCCGCCGGGCTTGGACAGGAAGGGCTTGATGGCCGCCTCGGCCGTCTGGACCGAACTGTTCTGCAACTGAAAGACCCGCGTGGAAAACTCGCCCACCTCGGCCCCAAGCAGCGGCGGCTGTACGCCCGGCAGGAAGGATGGCAGCATGTTGGCGGCATCCTGGCTGGGGACGATCTTCTTCCAGCCGGGCTGCTCGGCGTCGATCATCGCCAGGCCGGACATCTTCAGCACGGTTTGCAGGAAGCCCAGCAGCGAGTCCTTGGGGATCCGCGTGGGCGTGGTCAGCGTTATCCGCCGCTTAGCCAGCGATTCATCCTGAAAAATTATGTTCAGACTCAGACGCTTGCTGACGTAGTCGATGAGCGTGCGAACTTCGATGTTCTCGGGGAAGACCAATTGCACCTGCTCGTCGGCAGGGGCGCTGGTGGGGCTTGATGCCACGATTGCCGGCCGCGGCACGGCCACGTTCCGCAGCAATGGCCGGACGGGCGCGGCCGGGGTGGTTGTCTGTGCTTGGCAGGGCAGGGAGAACAGCATAATGCCAAGTGCCACGATGCCTAGAGCTAACTTGCGGATGTGCGTCATTCCTTTTTTCTCCCACATTGCGTAAAGCACATTGCACTCCGTCGGTATGCCACGCGCTCCGCTGCGCGACCACGCCCCGGCCCAGATGGCTCCCTTGGGCCGAGTCTCAAGCATGGTCGGTCCAACCGTGTGGTGGCCACGAATCCATCTGTGGCGCCGCCGTCGTGGCTTGCAACTCCAGCAGGGCCGGTATCGGTCAATGCCCACAGTTTAGCCGAGAAGTAATCCAGTACCCCATCGGGCCTAACCTGATAATGGGGTCAGGTAGTCCACGGCGCGATATCCCTGAGGTAAATCCTAGGCGCGCAACGAGCAGGTTGGCGCGAAGTTGACGAGAAACGGTGGGATGCGGAAGTGGGATGCGGAAGGCTGGAATTGAGCGTCGAGCCTTCCCTGACGTTCCGGCCGCATTTTCCGATTCCCGATTCAGGCTTCCCGATTCCTGGCTTTACCGAAGCTGGGCGTAGGCGATGAGCTTGTACGCCAGCCGGGCGGCCAGAAATTCTGTCTGGTTCGACGGCGGCAGGGGGCGGACCTCGACGATGTCGGCTGAGACCACCTGGCGTTCGGCAAACACCCGCCGCAGCAGGTCGCACAGTTCCAGCCAGCGCAGGCCGCCGGGCTCGGGCGTGCCGGTGCCGGGGGCTTCGGAGGGGTCGAGCCCGTCGATGTCCACGGTGATATAGACCTTTTCGCCCAGCAGGCTCAGCGTGCGCTCGATCCACTTGGGGTCGGAGCGGATGACGCGCGGGGTGATGAAGTTGGCCACTTGCTGGGGGCAGGCCTCGAACTCCTCCTTGGAGAAGTTGCGGATGCCGACCTGGGCGATCCGCGGTGTGATCTCCAGCACGCGGCGCATGATGCAGGCGTGAGAGTGCCGGCTGTCCTTGTACACGTCGCGCAGGTCGGCGTGGGCGTCGATCTGCAGGACGGAAATCTCGCCGTGCGCCTGGGCAGCGGCCTTGACCAGCGGGTAGCTGATGCTGTGCTCGCCGCCTAAGGTCAGCAGGAACTTGCCGGCCTGGATGATCGGGTCGGCGGCCTTGGCCAGGCGGCGCATCTCCTCTTCGGGCGTGTCGGCCGGCGGCACCGGCGGCAGTGTGGCCACGCCGCACTGGAAGAATTCGGCCTTCAACTCGTCATCGAACAACTCAACTTGCTCGGAGGCGGCGATGATCTGCGAGGGGCCGTCGCCCGTGCCGGTGGCGTAGCTGACCGTGCCCTCGTACGGGGCCGGCAGAATGAAGAACCGCGCCGTCCTGGGGTCAGATAGTTCGTCCGGCAGGTTCAGGAAGTTGTTTTCGGGAAAAGGCAGCATGGCGATTTCCTCGCTAGGATCCCGTGACACGGGCGTCTCGCCCGTGCGTGTCATGGCCGTCTCGGCCGTGGGCTTGTCTTCGTAGCACAGCCGCCCTCGGCTGTGGTCTTTTCTGGGTGCCATGGCCTGACGCTGCGTAGTCTTGCAGCGGCTGGCCATGCATAGCTAGTCCAACTTGTCGCTCCGCTCCGAGTTGGCCAAGCTATGGCACCCACTCATTCAAGCTATGGCACCCAAGCGGCGGGGGTCATCCGCCTCTCGTTTGGGCGGTGACCATGTGCGACATCTGCCAGCATGGCCATCGCGAACAGCGTGCGAGTGACCATGCCACCCACATTATTACAGCAGGAAGACGGCGGCGGAGACTACCGTGGTCCACAGGCCGTTCTTGTCGCCTTCAGCCGTCTGGACGGTGGCCTGCGTGCGGACGATCTTGCCGGACATTTTGTACACTTCGCGCCGGCTGTCGTAGGCGTCGTCGGGCTCGAAGGGGATGCCCAGCGTGGTGGCCAGCATGGTCGCGGCCATGTCTTCGACGAAGTCGCTCAGCTTGCTCTGCACCATGCCAAAGCCGTGATGCTCGCTGATGTAGCCGTAGTGCGAGCCGTCGGCGGGCAGGGCCAGACCGATGCCCGCGCCCACCAGCCGGGAGGGCTCGTTGGTCGAGGCTTCGGCCAGGACGACGAAGGTGATCTGCCCGGGCTGGAGCTTATCCAGACCCTTGGAGCAGGAGATGATCTTACAGTTGGGCGGGAAGATGCTGGAGACGCGCACCAGATTGCACTTCTCGATGCCCGCCTGCCGCAGGGCCAATTCAAAGCTCTCCAAGCGCGTGCGGTGCTTCCCCACGCCTTTGGTAAAAAAGGCCTCGCGTGGCACCATGGGCGGCGTTCGTTCCATTTCTACTCCTTCCCGTGCTGCACCCAGTGCAGACGATTGCTGATTTTCTTGAGCGCGGATTATAGGTTTCCACCCCGGCCAGACAACGCCGGAAATTACAAAAACTTTCGCCCGGAGGTTGAACCACGGAGGTCACGGAGATCACGGAGGAAGACAAAGCCAGCGACGAACCACAAAGGGCACAAAGAGCGTTCCACAAAGGGCACCAGGAAAGAACAACAAAGAACTCACCAGAAACGGCGTCAGAACAGCCTCACATCGATTGTCTTCGTGTCCTTTGTGGCGTCTTTTCTTTGTGTCTTTGTGGTTCAGTTGTTGTGTCGTTGTTGTTTCGATTTCTCCTCGCTCCGTGCTCTCCGTGTTCTCCGTGGTTGAAGTCGTTTCCCGGCGTGGTAGCATGTCGGCCATGAACCAGCCAAAATCGTCCAAGCCCTGGCAGCACCGCCTGTCGGCCGATCCCGACCAGGCCACCAGCCACCTGCTGGCCTCCATCGACGTCGATGTGGCCTTGTACAAGTACGATATCGCCGGCTCGGTCGCCCACGCCACGATGCTCCAGAAGATCGGCATTCTCACCAAGGCAGAGCTGGACGCCGTCGTGGCCGGGCTCAAGGACGTGGCGGCCGATATTGAATCGGGCACGCTCGCCATCGATCCGGCCTTGGAAGACATTCACATGGTCGTCGAGTCGGCCCTGATTCAGCGCATCGGCGAACCTGGCCGGAAGCTCCACACCGGGCGCAGCCGCAACGACCAGGTCGCCCTCGACCTGCGGCTGTGGGCCCGCGACGCCATCGACGACCTGCTCGAACTGGTGCGGAACCTGCAGCGCTGCCTGGTCGATCTGGCCGGCGAGCAAGGCCAGATCGTCATGCCCAGCTACACGCACATGCAGCGGGCCCAGCCGATCCTGTCTGGCCACCTGCTGCTGGCGTACGTCGAGATGCTTGAACGCGACGCTCAGCGGCTCATCGATGGCCGCACGCGCGTGAACATCTGCCCGCTGGGCAGCGGGGCCATCGCCGGCACGAGCATTCCGCTGGACCGCCTGAGCGTGGCGGCGCAGCTGGGTTTTGCGGACATCAGCCGCAATAGCCTCGACGCCACCAGCGACCGCGACTTCCTCGTCGAGCTGTGCTTCGACCTGGCCATGATGGCGACGCACCTGTCGCGGTGGGGCGAGGACTGGCTTTTGTTCTCCACCACGGAATTCGGCTTCCTGGAGCTTTCCGACGCGTACTGCACGTCCAGCTCGATGATGCCGCAGAAGAAGAACGCCGACACGCTGGAACTCATTCGCGGCAAGAGCGCCTCTGCCATCGCAGCTCTGGTGGGCATGCTCACGCTGGTCAAGTCGCTGCCGTCGGGCTATGGCCGAGATTTGCAGGACGATAAGCGCTTCACGCTGCCGGTCGTGGCGACGATGCGCTCGGCGCTGGTCGTGGCCGCGGGAATCGTCAGCACGGCCCGGTTCCGACCCGAGCGGATCAGCCAGGGACTCGACCGCGGCTTCCTGGATGCTACCGCCTTGGCGGAATACCTCGTCAACAAGGGCGTGGCCTTCCGCACTGCCCACCAGGTCGTCGGCGGCCTGGTCGCCCAGGCTGAGTCGCTGGGCAAGAGCCTCTCTGAATTGTCGCTCGAAACGCTGCGGCAGGCATGCGAGAAGATCGGCCCGGACGTGCAGGACAGCCTGACAGCGGCCAACGTGGTCAAGAACTACGCCCCCTCCGGCGCCGGCGGCTACCAGCAACTCAAGGAGCAACTGGCGTTCTGGCGTGAGGCGATCAAGTCCTGGGCATGAAGGAATTCGACCTCATCCAGTGGATCTGCTCGCAGGCCAGCGCCAGCCCAACCGTTGAGGTAGGGCCCGGCGACGACTGCGCCGTGCTGCGCGTCGGCGGCGAGCAATTGCTCATCACCGTCGATCAGGTGCTCGACGGCGTGCATTTTGTGCTGTCGCGTGACGGGCCGGCCGCCGGTGGTCGCAAGGCTGTGGCCCGGAACCTGTCCGACATTGCGGCCATGGGCGGCGAACCCTTGGCCATGGTCGCCAGCGTGGCCTTGCCGATGGGCTTTGACGACGCGCAGGCGAAGGAACTCTACGACGGCATGCGGCGGATCGGCGAGCAACACGCCTGCCCGCTGGTCGGCGGGGACATCTCGGCCTGGAATCGCACGGCCGAGCGGCTGCAAATCTCCGTGACGGTGCTGGGCCTGTGCCGCGGCGTCGGCCCGGTGCTGCGTTCGACCGCCCGGCCGGGCGACGTCATCTGCGTCACCGGCGCACTGGGTGCGGCATGGCGAACTGCGCGGCACTTGAACTTCACGCCGCGGCTGCGCGAAGGGCGGGTCCTGGCCCGCGACTACGCCGTCTCGGCTATGATCGATATCTCTGACGGCTTGGCGGCGGACCTGGGGCACATTGCGGCCATGAGCGGTGTCGGCGCGGTGCTTGATGCATTAGCGGTGCCGGTTCATCCCGACGCGACGGCGGCGTGTCAGCGGGCTGTGCCGGGTGGGCAACCCGTGCGGCATGGACAAACCCAGAGTCTCAGCCTGCCGATAGCACTGGAAATGGCCCTCTATGACGGCGAAGACTACGAGTTGTTGTTCACGCTGCCGCCGGAGCAGGCGGATCGGCTGCTGGCGGATCAGCAAAAAACGCGGGCAGGCCTGCCCGCCCTACAGGGCGTACCCGATCATCCATTCGACGTGCCGGTCAGCCGGATCGGCGTGATTCGGTCTGAACCGGGGCTCTTCCTCGACCGCGCCGGCCGGTTGGACGCCATCGAGCCGCGCGGATGGGAGCATTCGACGTGATCGGTGTCGCCGCCTCTTTCGTGGCACAGCCGCCCTCGGCTGTGGTCGTTATGGCTGCCATAGGTTGAGCAAGGGTGCCAGAGTTGAGCAAGGGTGCCATAGGTTGAGCCGCGTCTTCTTGCGGCTCTACCTATGCCAGACGCGGCCGGCGCATTCGTCATGCATAGCTAGTCCACGTTGCCTCTTCGCGCCGACGTGTTCAAGCTATGGCACCCTCTTGTCGGTAGTATGGGCGCCCTCGGCTGTGAATCTTGGATAATTCAATGACAGAGCAGTTCGTCAGTCACAACGTGGAAGAGACATACGAGTTCGGGCGGCAGTTCGCCGGGCGGCTCGCGGTCGGCGCTCTTGTGGCCCTGGAGGGCGATCTCGGCGCCGGCAAGACGGCCTTGGTGCGCGGCATCGCCAAGGGCCTGGGCGTCCAAGACGAGCGGATGGTCTCATCGCCGACCTACGTGCTGGTGCAGGAGTATCCCTGCACGCTGCCGATCTATCACATCGACCTGTACCGCATGCGCCACCCCGGGCCCGAACTGGCCGACCTGGGGCTGCACGAAATGCTCGCCCACGGCGTGGTGCTGATCGAATGGGCCGAGCGGGCCGAAAAGCACCTGCCCCGGCCATTCTGGCGCATCCGGTTAGAACACTCCGGCCTGGAAGAACGCCAACTCACCATCAGCCGGGTCGAATAGCAGCGCGTAGGGCGTGCAACTGGTTGCACGCGTTCGTGGCGGAGGGAAGCCGCGCCTCTCTGCTGGTGTCCTGGAAGAATTCCTGAAAGAATGGTTGACACCGTGTAGATGTGCCGATATACTGCATTAGTGAACTAGTGCAGTACGCGGAGACGGCATGAGCATAAATTCCAACAGTCATGTGCCAATCTTCAGGCAGATCGCCGAGCACATTCGCACGGGGATTTCGGCCGGAATCTATCAGCCCGATGAGATGTTGCCCTCGCTTCGCGCCCTGGCCCTTGAACTGGTAGTGAATCCCAACACGATTCAGCGGGCATATGAGGAACTTGAGCGCGAAGGGCTGGTGTATTCGCGGCGGGGGCTGGGGCTGTTTGTCGCCAGGCAGGCGGTGCGGTCGGCGCGGTCCCAGTCGCAGGACGACGTTGAGAAGGCCTTTGCTGACGGCATCCGCCTGGCGCGCTCTGCCGGCTTGCCGGACGATGAGATTCGCCATGTCTTCAGCAAATCTTTGGCCAGGAAGATGGACAAGACGGGAGGCAAATCATGATCGAGCCCACTGCCGAACCAGCCGTTGAGGCGCGCGGATTAACCAAACGTTTCGGATCCAAGCTCGCTGTCGGGGGCCTGGACTTACGCATCGAGAAGGGCACGGTGTTCGGGTTCATCGGCCCAAACGGGGCCGGCAAGAGCACCACCATCCGCATGCTGATGGGGTTGCTGCCCATGAATGGCGGCGACGCCACGGTCATGGGCATCGACGTCCGCCAGCGGCCCGAGGCCGTCCGGCGCTGCGTGGGCTACGTGCCTGAGCAACATCTCATCTATCGCTGGATGCGGGTCAAAGAGGTCCTGTGGTTCTGCCGGCAGCTGCACGAGGCCTGGAATGAATCGCTCGCCCGCGAACTGTGCCAGCAATTCGAGCTGAGCGGCCAGACCAAGGTCCGCCACCTCTCCAAGGGCATGCTGGCGAAACTGGCGCTCATCATCGCCCTGGCGCCGGAGCCCGAGTTGCTGATCCTGGATGAGCCGATGGCCGGACTTGACCCGATTATCCGGGAGGAATTCCTGGAGACGGTCTTGCAGTCGTTTTGTCGCGGCGGCAGGACGATCTTCTTTTCCACGCACATGCTCGGCGACATTCAGCGGCTGGCGGACTCCGTCGGCATCATCCACGATGGCCGGCTGCTGGTGCATGGCAGCGTGGCCGACCTGCTTTCGCGGACCAAGCGGGTTCGCCTGGCGCTGGAGCGCGACGAGTTGCCGGCCGAACTACCCCAAGGCGTGATTCGCACCTGGCGGAATCGCCGCGAGTGCGTGCTGACCATCACCGACTGCGATTCGCAAAAGGTGCAGCACCTGGAAGATGCCGCCCAGGTGCGCGTCGTCGAGGTGCTGGACGTGGGGCTGGAAGATATCTTCAAGGACTACATCAAAGGTCAGAGGGAGGCTATATGATCGCCCGGCAACTCAAGGCGCTGATGTGGAAAGACCTGCGGGTCAATCGGCTAATCATCGTGTTCTACTTCATTGGTGCAGCGATACTGACAGGTGCGGCTATAATAATACTGTATTGCATCCTGCCTGCCCCCGGCCAGCCAAATGCGCCCTACCGATCTACAACGCAGTATTTCGGCGAGACCTTCACGTTGCTGATGGGCCTGACGTGTCTGATGGCAGCGATGCTAGGGGCCAACAGCGCCTCGGCGGAGCGCGTCGATCGCTCAGATGCATTCTTGGCATACTTGCCACCATCGCGGCGTTTGGTACTGTTCAGCAGGCTCGCCGCGGGATTGGGGTTAACCTTGGGGCTGGCGGCATTCAACCTGCTCCTGATTGCGCTGACGTACTCTATCGGTGACCAGCACCCTTCCAGATACGAACTTCGGGGTGTCGAGTCCTTTCTCGTTGCCGCATGGGTCCTGTTTGCCGTGTCATGGGGAGCCGCTGCATGTATCGGCAGTAGTGTGGCGATTGGCATGGTTATCGGGCTGCTTTTTCCGGGCATGCTGTGGATGAGCTTTATGAACACCGGTTGGTTGTGGGGGCTCCACGGGGACTTGGCATACGTCACTTGTGAGGCCGCTGAAGTTGGCCTTGGTTTGGTGGCGCTGGCGTGCGGATACGTGGTGGCGATGAAACGGCAGAATTCTCTTTGAACGGAAGCGGGCAACCGCAGATGCGCCCTGAAAGGGCGTGAGAATGTGCCGCCCCTTCGGGGCTCGAGTTCTCACGGGCTCTGGACCGGGGGCTGACGCCCCCGGCTACAATCGTGCCGGCCCTTCGGGCCTCAGGACAGCGTACAGCGGGTGGCGTGGGCAGGCTTGCCCCGCACTCCTGCTCGCTGCCGCTACTTCGTCGCCCATGCTTCGTGCCGCTACTTCATAATGAGTTGCGACTCGCTGCGCTGGATCACCTGGTGGCGGATCCAGGCCTCGTCGGGGTCGGGGAAGTCTTCGCGGAAGTGGACGCCGCGGGTCTCGGTGCGGTTGAAGGCGCACTCGACGATCAGCAGCGAGGCCGTCAGCATGTTCTGGATCTCCCACCCGGCCGGGTCGAAGAACTCCTTGTCCATCACGTACCGGCCCCAGAAGTTGAAGATATCCCGCGTCTCCGCCAGCCGCTCGCCCTTGCGCATGATGCCGACGTTCCGCCACATCAGCGAACGCAGCGAATTGCGAATGTCCGTTAAGTCCAGGCCGGTGCGGTCGCTCTTGGGCGTGGTTGAAATCAGCAGCCGGGCGGTGAGTTTCGAGTTGCCTTCGGCCGCTGCCTGAGCGGCGCCCAGCCCGCACTCCTTGCCGTACACCAGCGCCTCCAGCAGCGAGTTGCTGGCCAGGCGATTCGCCCCGTGCAGGCCCGTGCACGAGGCCTCGCCGCAGGCCCACAGGCCGCTCAGCGAGGTGCGTCCTTGCGAATCCACCTTCACGCCGCCGACCATGTAATGAGCGGCCGGGTGGACCGGGATCAAGTCGGTGGCCACGTCGATGTCGAAGTCCGAGCACAGCTTGCTGATCTGCGGGAAGCGTTTGCGGAAGCGTTCTGCCCCGATGGGCCGGACGTCCAGCAGCACGTGCGTGGCGTTGGTCTTGACCATCTGGGCCATGATGGCCCGGCTGACGAGGTCGCGCGGGGCCAGTTCGCCGGCGGGGCTGTAGTCGGCCATGAAACGGTAGCCGTTGCGGTCGAGCAGGTGGGCGCCCTCGCCGCGCACGGCCTCGCTGATGAGGGCTCGCGTGGCGCCGGCCACGTACAGCGTGGTCGGATGGAATTGCATCATCTCCATGTCTTCCATGGCGGCCCCGGCGCGGAAGGCCATGACCAGGGCATCGGCCGTGGCATTGGGCGGGTTGCTGGTCTCGCGCCAGAGCATGCCCGAACCGCCGCCGGCCAGAATCGTCTGCCGCGCCCACATCATCTGCAGGCCGTAGCGGGCGTGATACGTCAACGCCCCCAGCACGACGTCGTCTTCCGTCAGCAGGTCCAGCACGAAGCAGTTCTCGTACACCTTGACGTTGGCGTTGGCCTTGGCGTGCTGGATGAGCGTCAGGGCCAGGTGCTTGCCGGTGGCGTCGCCCTCGGCGTGGATGATGCGATTGGCCGAGTGGCCGCCTTCGCGCCCCAGCGAGATTTTGCCATTTTCGCGGTCGACCGGCAGGCCCCACTGAATCATCTCCTCGACGGCCGCGGGGGCCTGGCCCACGACGTGGCGAATGACCTCTTCATCGCCCAGGCCCGCGCCGCAGGAGATGGTGTCCTGGATGTGGGCCTCGACGCTGTCAGCGGCGTCGACGACGGCGGCGATACCGCCCTGCGCATCGTACGTGTTGGAATTGGTGATGCTGCCCTTGGTCAGGACCAGCACGTGCATGGTGTCCGCGGCTGCCACGGCGGCGCGCAGCCCGGCCGCTCCGGCGCCGATCACGAGCACGTCAGTGAAAATGTGCCCAATGCTCCGGCTGTCAAAGCTCAACAGGTAACGTCGCTGGAGAAACTGCTTTTCCATTCCGTCATTCTTACTGCGCCGCCATGGGCAAAACAAGGGAATCGACCCGGCATCATTGGCCGCGTGCATCTGGGCGCCAATGCTTGGGCGGCTAACTTCGTCCCAGGGCCTTGCGATAGATGTGCCGCATCATTTCCCGGAATGGCCGGGCGTTGGGGTCCTTCATGTCCTTTAACCAGTACAGCGCGACCCACATGGCCACCTGGGAGGCCAGGAAGGTCATGTGGTATTTGGTGAGGAGGAACGGGCCGATCTTCAGCGGCAGCCATGTGGCATGACCGGCGTGTTGGGCGATCAGCCCGCCCAGCATGCCGCCGGCGAATCCGCCCACGGCCGTGAATACCGCCGCCGCGGCCATGTAACGGCTCCGGCCCGATGTCTCAGAGAAACCAAAGAGCATGTTGGACTGGGCCTGGAGAATGCCCGTGGAGAAGATTCCGCCGATGCCCGAAGCCAGGAAGCCCATGATATGGGCCGCGATTGGATGACCCGGCGGGGCCAGGAACCAGTTCATGGGTCCGAACACCACGCCGATGGTGCACAGGATCAGGACCGGCCTTCGGCCCCAGCTGTCGATCAGCCGGCCCCATTTCCGCAGCACCAGCAGCAGGCAGACGGCCGCGCCGACCACCATGATTACGTTGGCGAACAGCGGGCTGTAATGCAGGGTCTCCAGGGCATTGAGGGCGTAGAACGCACCGCCGATGTTCAGGGCGAAGGTGATGGTGGCCGCGTACAGGGCGTAGTTGCGAAAGAGCGGATCGCGATACGCGCCGATCATCAGCGTGATCGGTTCAGAGAAGGCGCGCCGGACAGTCTCACGCAGCCGATGCGGGGAACGTTCCGGCGAGATCAGCGCATCGGTCGCGATCTCCCTGATTCGGAGATACCAAAGGCAGTTGAGCACGCCCAGAACGCCGCCGATCGCGAAGATTATGCCTATCACCATCGCCAGTTGAGGCTGGGCCTGGGCCGTAAACGGCACGCCGGGGCGGCTCATCCTGTTCAGGAATATTCCTGCCAGCAGGGGCAAGGCGACGTTGATGGGCGTGGCGAGCCATTGCCGGTTGGCGAAGAATCGCCCACGGATGCGGCGCGGAACCAGGTCGCCGATCCAGGTCTGCCAGGGCGGGATGGAAAATTGGACCAGCAGATTCATCACGACGAACAGGCCCAGGAATAACATCGCCGATTGGTTGCCCGGGGCCATGAACAGGGGAATGGCGCCAAGGATGATCCACATGGCACGCGAGGCTGCCCCGGTGTAGGCGGTGGTGTACTTCCGCACGCCGGTCCGCTCGGTGTAGATGGCGGCCGGTAACTGGAAGAGTGTGGCGGCAAATGGAATGGCCGTCAGGACGCCGAAGAGGTAATCGTCCAGCCCGACCATCCTGCCCAGGATGGTCCACTGGATGCCGCCCACGCAGGCCGCCCACGCCACGCCGAACATCAGCGCGTACGTGGTGGTCCGCATGGCGCGGCGAAGCTGCCGGCCGCCAATGCGCAGGGCCGGCAACTCATCGAACGACTTGGCTCGCCACAATGCCATCAACGTCCCGGCCGGGGCCGTCAGTCCATTCCGACATGCGCGTCATAACCGGTTTCATAACCGGTTTGACCCGTGGCACAGCCGCCCTCGGCTGTGGATGTTGCCGGGTGCCATGGTCAGCCCGTAGTCTGGGCTGGCCATGTTAAGATCGCCCTGGGCATGTCATCGCTGCGCCATCGCACATACATGGCCAGGCCTGGTAGCGGCCTGACCATGGCACCCAACGCCGCGCCAAAGATACACGATCAACACATTGCTACTTCTTCGCAAACCAGCCCATGTCCTTGCGGTGGGTGCAGTCGATCACCTGTCGCGGCGTGCTGCCGGCCCAGCGGGCGGCGTTGGCCAATATCTGCTGGATGTTCTTGTCGAAGAAGATCGGGTACGTCTCATGGCCGGGGCGGAAGTAGAAGACTTTGCCGGCGCCGCGCGTCCACGTCAGCCCGCTGCGGAAGACCTCGCCGCCTTCGAAGCTGGAAATGAAGATGGTCGATTCCGGCTCGGGCACGTCGAAGAACTCGCCGTACATTTCCGTGTGCGGCAGAATGATCGGGTCGCTCAGGCCGGCCGTGATGGGATGGCCCGGCTTGGTGCACCAGATCACTTCGCGTTCGCCGGCCTCGCGCCATTTCAGCGAGCAGCTCGTGCCCATCATCCGCCGGAAGATCTTGGAGAAATGGGCCGAGTGCAGGCAGATGAGCCCCATGCCCGCCAGCACGTGCTGCTGGACGCGATCTACGATCTTGTCGTCGACTTCGCCGTGGGCCATGTGCCCCCACCAGAACAGCACGTCGGTCTCCTTGAGCACCTGCTCGGACAGGCCATGCTCGGGCTCATCCAGCGTGGCGGTTTTGGCGGTGATGCCGCCGTCCTTGTTGAGGGCCTCGGCGATGACCACGTGCATGCCCGCGGGGTAGACCTTGATGACCTCGGCATGAGTCTTCTCGTGACGAAATTCATTCCAGACCGTGGCGCGAATCGTATGGGCCATAAAACGAAGTCCTTTCCTGGTAGTGAGGATCGCACCACACTAGCGGGTGTCTGGGGCGCTGGCAAGGCCGAAAAAGCCGCCCATTTTGGCGGGATTTTGAAGGTTTATCGCGAAAAGTAGCGAATTCGCCGGGAAAAACACTTGACGGGCCGACTTTGCGCAATAAAACTGGGGCTAAGATGCATCGGCGGCCAGCGATATGAGCGGCCGGCCGGATCGAACGTGACCATCTGGTCGGCGCAGGCATCGGAGCTTGCATCGGCGTAAAGGAACAAGGGCCCGTCAAGAGGATGGACCCGGCCGAGGTCTCGGATGACCTCAAAAGAAGGAGCTTTACATGGCCAAGGCAATGACGAAGTCCCAGGTAATCAGCGTACTGGCGGAGAAGTCCGACCTGAGCAAGAAGCAGATCAAGGTCGTGCTCGAGGCGATGCTGGCAGTGGCGTACAAGGAAGCCAAGAACGGCTTCACGCTGCCGGGCCTGGGCAAACTGGTGCTGATGAATCGCAAGGCCCGCATGGGCCGCAACCCCGCCACGGGCGCCACCATCAAGATCCCGGCCAAGAAGGTCTTGAAGTTCCGCGTGGCCAAGGCCGCCAAGGACGCCGTCCTGAAATAAGGCGCGCCGGTCGTATGTCCGTCCCCGGGCCGTTCCAGCCGCGGCAGATTCGCTCTGTCCGACGGCTGGGCCGGCCCGCTGTGTTGAAACAACGGGAATCCGGAATCCGGAATCCGGAAGCGGGAATCGGGAGAAGTTCAGCGTCCCGTGCTGTTCGTAGTTCCCGATTCCGGCTTCCCGATACCGGATTCCGACTCTAGAATCCTCCCATGCAGCCAGGAAACGTTGAGTACGGTATTCACGCGCTGGTGACCCTGCTGGCCATCGTTGACCCGCTGGGGAATGTGCCTTTCTTTCTGACGGCCACGCAGCACATGACCAGTGCCCAGCGGCACGCCGTCGCCCTGCGCTCGTGCGTGGTGGCCTGCCTGGTGCTGATGACCTTTACCGTCGGCGGGGCGGGCATCCTGATGGCCTTCCGCCTGACCATGCCGGCCGTGCTCATCGGCGGCGGCATCGTGCTGCTGGTCATTGCCCTGCAGATGCTCTCGGGCCGGCAGTTCGACTGGGAGCGCGACCGACCGGCCGTCGATCCCAACCAGCCGCCCGCCCAGGCCAGCGTGGCGCCATTGGCGATCCCGCTCATGGCCGGGCCGGGCGCAATGTCCAGCATCATCGCCCTGACCGCCCAGCAGCCGGGCACAACCAGCATCGCCATCGTCCTGGCCGTCGTCGTGCTAATCTGCGCTATCCAATACGTGTGCTACTTCTACTCCACCGGCCTGATGCGCCGGCTGGGCCGGACGTTCATGGTGACGCTGTCGTGCCTGATGGGCCTGATCCTGTCGGCCTTGGCCATTCAGTTCATGCTCGACGGACTTTCCCAGGCGGTGCCCAGCCTGTTTCGCCGGTAGAATCATGGGAGTCGGGAATTGCGAATTTCGAATTGCGACGTACGGGCTACGAGGTCGAGTTGAACCCGCGTAACCGGTCCGCGGTCCTTTGGCCGGTAATTCGAAATTCGCAATTCATAATTCGAAACCAAGACTCGATAAGGAAAGGATTCTGAATATGAAAAAGCTTCTTGGCTTGTTAGTGGTGTCTGCGTTGGTGTCCACGCTGGTCGGGTGTGGCCGGCCGAAGTACATGTCGGCGGGGCTGTACGATCTGTACGGGGCGATCGACTCGCCCATCTACGAACGCTCAACCGACAGCGTGACGATTCGCATGTCGCCGCAGGGCATGAGCCAGCCGCGGGATATCGACATTCGGAATGTCCAGGCCCCCGAAAACGCCCGCGTGAGCACGGAAGGGCCCAAGTGGTTCCACAATCGCTCGCAGTTGCAGGTGATCGTGCAGGGTGTCAGCGTCATGAACCACACCCAGCCGGTGACCTTTGACATCTTCCAGAACGGCGTGAAACGCCAGACCGTGACCATCACGATCTCAGCCCCGCCCGAAGTGAACGTCAAGGTCGACGGCCAGCCGGTGAACGTCCACGAGCCGGTGTAGAGACAGGCCGGAGGTCTGAGGCCAGAGGCCGGAGTGAAAGACGGGTGGGCTGACGGGTGCCATGGTCAGCCCTGTCTTTGGGCTGGCCATGTCAGGCACGCTTCGGGTGGCGTGGTCACGCTGTTGGCGTTGTTGGCGTGACCATGTTTGGACGTGCTAGAGAATAGGCGCGGTGGAATCTGATGGCCGTCCCCGGCACGTGGTTGCTTCGCTTCGCTGCGCAAACCACGGCACCCAGCGTGGTCAGCCTACCGACCATGAATCCGCAAGATTGCGGTGTCTGGGGAACGTTCACGCATGGCGAGGCTCAAACGCCGGCCTGACCATGGCACCCAGCCAACGTGTGGTCTCTTTCGCATCGAAAACCGAACTTCGAAATCGAACTTTGAAAATCGAAACTTCCTATTCCTCGATCGGCTCGCCGAGTATGGACTTGACCTCTTCGAGCTTGGTCTGAAGCAGTTGCTTGTCGTTGGCTTCGAGGTTCAGTCGCAGCAGAGGCTCGGTGTTGGATGGCCGGACGTTGAACCACCAGTCCTTGTACTCGATGGTCACGCCGTCGAGCTGGTCGATCTGGGCGTCCTTGTACTTGTCCTGAAGTTCCTGCATCTTGCCGGCCTTGTCGTGCACCTGGAAGTTCATCTCGCCGCTCTGGACGTACCGCTTGAGCGGGGCGATCAGCTCGCTGAGCGGCGTCTTGCGCGACGAGATCACCGATGCCGCCACGGCAAAGACGATCGCGCCGCTGTCGGCGTTGTAATTCTCGCGGAAGTAAAAGTGCCCCGACAATTCGCCGCCGAAGATCGCGTGCGTGTCGGCCATGGTCTTTTTGATGAAGGCGTGACCAACGCGTTCGCGCCGCGGCAGCCCGCGGGCGGCGCGGATCTCCTCGGGCACCACGCGGCTGGAGCGCAGGTCGTAGATCACCGTCGAGCCCGGGTGCAGGCCCAGGAAGTGCTTTGCCAGCAGGGCCTCGATGAAGTCGGCGCGGATCGGTTCGCCGTGCTCGTCGATGAACATGCAGCGGTCGGCGTCGCCGTCGAAGCAGATGCCGAAGTCGCACTTGTTCTCCACAACCGCCTGGCGGACTTCCTTGAGATACGCTTCGATCAGCGGGTTGGGCGGATGCTTAAAGCCCTTGCCGATCTCGAAATTCAGCGGCACGAATTCGATGCCGCAGTCGCCGAACACGGAGGGCAGCATCTTGCCCGCCATGCCGTTGGAGGCGTCCACCGCCACCTTCAGCGGCCGGACCACCTTCAGGAAGCTCAGTACGTGCTTCTTGTAGGCTTCCCACAGGTCGATGCTCTGCACGCTGGCCGAGGAGGGGCTCTGCGTCCGCCGCACGGTTGCAGCCAGGTGCTTGATCTCTTTGAGCCCGGTGTTCTCGCCCACCGGCCGGGCCTTCTGGCCGCAGATCTTAAAGCCGTTGTACTGGACCGGGTTGTGCGATGCCGTCACCTGGATGCCGCCGCAGGCGCCCAGATAGTTCACCGCGAAGTACACCATGGGCGTATCCACCAGGCCGATGTCCACGCAGGACAGGCCGCTGGTGAGCACGCCTTCCATGAGGTGCTTGGCCAGGCTCTCGCTGGATGGCCTCATGTCCCGGCCAATGACGATTCGGTTGGCGGCGCTCTGGCCGCGGTCGTAGCCGCTCAGGAGGCTGCGCAGGAACTGCCCGGCGCCGTAGCCGACCTTCCAGCCCAATTCTTCGTCGATCTCGGTCGGGTAAATGCCGCGGATGTCATAGGCCTTAAAGACCTTCTCTACGCTCATGAACAATTCCTTTCGCTGATCGGTCATGAGGGATTATTGGCTGTATTGGCCCGAAATGCAAATGCGTAACGTAAAGGAAAGGCCAAAGCGGAGAATCTGCATTCGTTGCTGCTGCCCCTGGAGCGACTAAACCGTGGGTTTTTGCAGGGCGATGCGTCGGCCATCGTCGGTGGGTTCAAAGAGCCGGGCCTTGGCCATGTCCAGGTGCAGCTGCACCGGCTGGCCGGGCCGGATGTCCCGCTGGGCGTCCACGCGGGCCACCACGTGCGAGTGATGCCCGGTGGCCACGTACAGGTCCATCTTTTCGCCCAGGGGCTCAACGACGCTGACATGGCAGGGCATGAGGTTGTCCTGGCCGGCGAATCGCCCTTCGCTGCGCAGGCTCATGGCCTCAGGCCGCAAGCCCAGCACGATCTCCTGGCCCAGCCAGCGCGCCAACTCGCCGGGCGGCAGACGCAGCCGGAACGAGCCTTCGTCGAAGAAGACCGCGCCGTCTTGACCAGCCAGCCGGCCCTGGAGAAAGTTCATCGGCGGCGTGCCGACGAAGCCGGCCACGAAACGGTTGGCAGGGTTCTCGTACACGTCCAGCGGCTCGCCGCATTGCTGCATCACGCCGTCGCGCATGACCACGATGCGGTCGCCCAGCGTCATGGCCTCTTCCTGGTCGTGCGTGACGTAGATGGTGGTGGTCTGAATCTGGCGGTGCAGACGTTTGAGTTCGGCCCGCATCTCCACGCGGAGCTTGGCGTCCAGGTTGGACAGGGGCTCGTCGAACAAGAAGGCCTGCGGCTGGCGGACGATGGCCCGGCCAACGGCCACGCGCTGAAGCTGCCCGCCGGACAGGGCTTTGGGCCGGCGTTCCAGCAGGTGTTCAATGCCCAGGATCTTGGCCGCCGCTCGCACGCGCTGGTCGATCTCGGCCTTGGGAAGCTTGCGCAGAATCAGGCCAAAGGCCATGTTCTTGTACACGCTCATGTGGGGATACAGCGCGTAGTTCTGGAACACCATGGCGATGTCGCGGTCCTTGGGCGGCACGTCGTTGACGACGCGCTGGCCGATGCGGATCGTGCCGCTGTTGGCGGTCTCCAAGCCGGCGACCATGCGGAGCAGCGTGCTCTTGCCGCAGCCCGAGGGGCCCACTAGCACCAGGAACTCGCGGTCGTGGATGTGCAGGTTCATCTCCCGGACGGCCTGCACGCCGCCGGGGTAGATCTTTGTGACGGTTTCGAGAATGACTTCCGCCATAGGGATTCCTGAGCGAAAGATACCCGGCGACGTTGTCAGGCACAACAACGCGTTGTTTCGGGGCGTCCGCCGGCGGCATTATCTCAGCCAACAGTTGCATCTGGCGGCGGCTTTGACTTACTCTGTCAGGAGGCCGGGAGCGAGTAAGCCCCCCTAGGATTTCAAACCGCCCGAAAGCTCCGGCGGCTGTGTTAGCCATGATTGCTGAGATACCTGACTTCATTCAATGGATGCGCCACAACTGGGCCGCCCTGGCAATCGCCGGGACGTGCCTGAGCCTCATCGTCTTCGTGATTCTGCTGCTGCACAAGTACGTGACGATCTGCCTGAACATCTTCACCGACACGCCCTTGCCCATGTCGCTGGGGACGTGCGACTTTCCGATTCTCAAAGGCGAAGAGGTGCGCTTCCGCAGCTTTGACGGCATCAGCTTGCGCGGCCTGTGGCTGCGGAGTCGCCGGGCCGTCCCGTCGCGATCCAGCGCGCTGTTTGGCGACGCGATGAACGAACCGCCGTACCGGGGCACGATCGTCTTTTGCCACGAGTTTGGCTCGGACATGTACAGTTGCGCCCGGTACGCCCGGCCGTTGATGGACGCGGGCTTTGACGTCTTCACCTTCGACTTTCGCGGCCATGGCGGCAGCAGCAGCAGCACGCCTAACTACCGCCTGCTGCAATGGGCCAGCGACAAGGAACTGGAGGACGTGCTGGGCGCGTGCGCGTACGTCGGCGACGTGTTGGAGAGCGAAGGCCGGCCGCGCACGATCGGGCTGTTCGGCATCAGTCGCGGGGCGTGCGCGGGCTTGCTGGCCGCCTCGTCAGATAACGATATTTCCTGTCTGGTCTGCGATGGGGCGTTCAGCACGCCCGAGACGCTGATCTCGCTGATGAAGCGATGGGCGCACATTTTTGCCAAGGTCGCCCTGGTGTACGAAAATCACCCCGAGTTCTTCTGGCAGAGCCTGCTGTGGCTGGTGATGTGCTTCGCCCAGCGGCGGCTGGGGCGGAAGTTCCTGAGCGTTTCCAAGGCGCTCAAGACCATGTCGGCCCGGCCAATATTCTTCATCCACGGCGAGAAGGACAGCTATATCCGCAAGGATCATTCGCAGTTGCTGTACGACCTGTGCGGCCAACCGAAGTACTTGTGGGTCGTCCCGACAGCCAAGCATAACCAATCAGTCACGGTGGCCAAGGATGAGTACGCGCTGCGAACAGTGGCGTTCTTCCGCAAGTACCTGGCCAACGAAGACGTGAGCCAGTCCGAGCTTTCCGGCGGCCTGACTCGGGCCGACGTGGCCTAGCGGGATAGATCATGTCGGTCTTGCAGAGAGTCTTGCGTCCGGTGGCGTTCGTGGCCGGTGCCCATGCCCGGAGCGAGGCGCGCCGCTTCGTCGAGGCCCAGCGGCATGTGCGCCAGACGCAGGACGAACTTCTGCGCCGGCTCATCGATTCCTCGCGCGGCAGCCAGTTCCACGCCGACCACAGTTTGGGCACCGTCCGCACGTACGAGGAGTTTGTCCGGGCCGTGCCGCTGCGCGACTGCGAATCCCTCCGGCCATACATGGACCAGGTCTACAACGGCCACCCTGAGGCGCTCTTCGCCCCGGGCACCGCGATTTCCATGTTCGCCATCACCAGCGGCACCACCGGCGAGCCCAAGCACATTCCCGTCACGCAGGAATTCATGCGGGCATATCGCCGCGGTTGGAACGTCTGGGGCGTAACGGCGCTGGACGCCCACCGCAAGACCTGGCTGCGCAAGCTGGTGACGCTGACGTCGAGCTGCCGTGAATCGCTCAGCCCGACGGGCATTCCCTGCGGCGCCATCAGCGGCATGCTGGCCGAAACGCAGAAATGGGTCGTGAAGAAGATGTACCCGGTGCCCGCCGCCACGCGCGAGATCCACGATCCGGTGGCCAAGCTGTACACCGCACTGCGCGCCTCGATCACGCACGACGTGGGCATGCTGACGACGGCCAATCCCTCGTCGCTGACGCGTCTGGCCGAGGTTGGCCAGGACCACGCCGAGCGGCTGATTCGCGACGTGCACGACGGCTCGTATTTGCCGCCGGGCGAAGTGTCGAGTGAGTTGCGGAAGCATTTCCATTTCGTGCCTCACCCGCGCGTGGCCAGGCGGCTCGACGGCCTGCTGAAACAGCACGGGCGACTGCTGCCGCGGCATTACTGGGACTTGTCGCTCATCGGCAACTGGACGGGCGGCACGCTGGGGTTATACCTGCCGCGCGTCCGCGAGTTCTACGGCGACGTGCCCACCCGCGATATCGGCCTGCTGGCCAGCGAAGGCCGGATGTCCGTGCCGATCAGCGATTCCACGCCCGCCGGTGTGGCCGAGACGATCTCGAACTTCCTGGAATTCATCCCGTCCGAGCAGATCGAGTCGCCGCGCCCTGCCGTGCTGCGCGTGCACGAGTTGCAGGAGGGGCAAGAGTACTTCATCGTGCTGACGAACTGGGCCGGATTGTGGCGGTACAGCATCGACGACCGAGTCCGCTGCGTGGGCTTCTTTGAGCAGACGCCGCTGATCGAGTTCCTGTCCAAGGGGCTGCATACGTCCTCCATTACCGGCGAAAAGGTCACCGAGCACCAGGTCGTTCAGGCGATGCACCTGGTGGCCAAGGAACTGCCATCGCTAGAGACGTTCGAGTTGCAGGGCTGCTTCGGCAATCCGCCGTTTTACCGACTCAGGGTCGAAGCGATCGAGGGCGTGGACTTTGCCGATCTGGCCCGCCGTCTGGACGAGGCCTTAAAGACGATCAACGTTGAGTATGAGTCCAAGCGGTCAACGGGCCGGCTTGGGCGGATCGAGCCCGAAGTGCTGCATCGCGGCGCGTTCTTGGCCCTGGAAGCCCAGAGGATTTCCGAGCGCCGGGGCCGGGGCGAGCAGTACAAACACAAGTACCTGCTGACCGATCTGGTACAATAGATGGGTGCCATACAGAGCAGGCGAGCAGCAGAACAGGCGAACAGGCGAGAAGACTGACCACTGGCCTGCGGTCTACTGTTCGACTGTTCACCTGCTCCCGACTCCCGGAATCGAGGGTGACGGAGCAGTAGCTATGCAGGACAAGCCGGCGAGTGGGCGTCAGCATAGGTAGAGCCGCAAGACGACGCGTCTCAGCCTATGGCACCCAAATGACACCTTTGGCGCCCAAATGACGCCTGGCACCCAAGGACGAAGAAGCATCAGCCGGAGGCAGGGCGGGCAGGCTTGCCCGCGTTTCTCGAAGGGACCGTTTTTCCATGATCGAACTTCAGTTTCTCGGGGCCGCCCAGGCCACCACCGGCTCCATGCACGTTCTGTCCGATGGCCAGAGTTCCGTCTGTCTGGATTGCGGGCTCTTCCAGGGGCGGCGGGAAGAATCGCGCGAATCCAACGAGAAGTTCCTCCTGCCCGCGGGCAGCATCGATCGCGTGCTGCTTTCGCATGCCCACATGGATCACGCCGGAAGACTGCCGCTGCTGATCAAGAAGGGCTTCCACGGCCCAATCTACGCCACGCCGGCCACACGCGACCTGTGCGAGGTGATGCTGCCGGATTCGGGACATATTCAAGAGGAAGACGCCATCTTCTGGAACACCAAGATCGCCGAAGCGGGCGACAAGAAGATCCAGCCGCTGTACACCGTGGCCGACGCCATGGCCGCCTTGCCGCACCTGCGCCCGGTTGAGTATGGCGAGCCGGTGGATGTCTTCCACAACGCCCGGGCCGTGTTCTTCGAGGCCGGCCACATCCTGGGCTCGGCCATGACGATGATCGACGTCGACCGCAACGGCGACTCGTACCGCATCCTGTACACCGGCGACGTCGGCCAGTTCGACATGCCGATCATCAACGACCCGACCGAGCCGCTGCCTCAGTGCGATTACCTCATCACCGAATGCACCTACGCCGACCGCCACCACGGCAGCGCCGCGGACATGAAGGACCGGCTGCGGCGCGTCATTCAGGAGACGGCTGCGGCCGGGGGCAAGGTCATCATCCCGTCCTTTTCGGTGGGTCGGACGCAGACGCTGCTGTACCACCTCTTCGAGCTGCGTAAGGAAGGGGCCCTGGGCAAGATTCCCGTCTTCGTGGACAGCCCGCTGTCGATGGCAGCGACGGCTGTGTTCTCGAATCACCCCGAATGCTACGACCGCGAGGCCATACAACTGCGCGGGGCCAACGGCGATTTCTTCCATCAGGACGGGCTGGTGCGGCACGTCGAATCGGTGGAGGAGTCCAAGTCGATCAACGACGTTCCCGGCACGTGCGTCATCATCGCCGCCAGCGGCATGTGCGAGTCGGGCCGCATCCTGCACCACCTCAAGAACAACATCGAAAGCCCCAACAACACCATCGTGGTGGTGGGCTTCATGGCCCAGCACACGCTGGGCCGGCGGATCGTGGAGCGGCGCGAAGAGGTGAAGATCTTCGGCAAGATGTACAAGCTGCTGGCCCGCGTGGAAGTGCTCAACGGCTTTTCCGCCCACGCCGACGTGGACGGTTTCCGCCGGCTATATGCGGCCATCGCCCCGACGCTGCGCCGGGCCTTCGTGGTCCACGGCGAAGACACCCAGCCCGCGGCCATGAAGCAGCTGCTCACCGAACTTGGCTGCAAAGACGTCCTCGTGCCAACGCTGGGGCAGAAGGTGAAGTTGGAGTAGCAGCAGTTTCGAATTGCGAAGTTCGAGTTTCGAATCGATGCCAGACCACAAAGTTGTGTAGGGCGGGTCGAGGAATCCTGTAGGGTGGGCCGAGGAGCGAAGCGACGAGTCCCACCATGTGGCCTGTCGGCGTGGTTGCTCGCTTCACTCGCAGCCCACGGCACCCGGCCAGACCACGAAGTTCTGTAGGGTGGGCCGAGGAATCCTGTAGGGTGGGTCGAGGAGTGAAGCGACGAGTCCCACCATGTGGCCTGTTGACGTGGTTGCTCGCTTCACTCGCAGCCCACGGCACCAGATGGGATCGTTGCGTGGGAAGAGCGAAGAGGGGTGCTGAAGAAAGTCTTCTCTGTGCTCTCTGCGTCTCTGCGGCGGAGGTGTTCTTCTTCTTCTTCTTCTTCTTCTTCTACTTCTTCTACTTCTTCTACTTCTTCTACTCTCTGACCCGCCGCACGATCAGTGAATCGTTCTGGCCGCCGAAGCCAAAGGAGTTCTTCATGCACGTCTCGACCTTGGCCTTGCGGGCGACCAGCGGGACGTAGTCCAGCGGGCATTCCGGGTCGGGCGTGTTGCGGTTGGCGGTGGGGGGGACGATCTGGTCGCGGATGGCCAGCACGCAGCTCACCAGTTCGGTGGCGCCGGCGGCGGCGATCAGGTGGCCGACCATGCTCTTGATGGATGAGATCGGAATCTTCATCTCTGGGCCGAAGACCGCGATCATACCACGCGTCTCGACCTGGTCGTTCTGCTTGGTGCCGGTGCCGTGAGCGGAGATGTAATCGACTTCGCCCGGCCCAATGCCCGCATCGGCCAGGGCAGCGTTCATGCCCGAGGCCGCGCCCGCGCCATCGGGGTCCTGGTCGGTAATGCGGAACGCGTCGGCCGACGAGCCGTAGCCGACGATCTCTGCCAGCATCTTGGCCCCGCGTTTCTTGGCCGATTCAAATTCTTCCAGTATCAGCACGCTCGAACCTTCGCCCAGCACGAAACCGTCGCGCGTCAGGTCGAAAGGCCGGGACGCTCCGGGAATGTCGTCGTTGTTCCGCGACAGCGCGGTCAGGCGGCTGAAGCCCGTCACGCCGTAGGGGTGGATCATGCTGTGGGCGCCGCCGGCCATGACCACGTCGGCATCGCCGCGCCGCAGAATCATGGTAGCTTCGCCGATGGCCTGCGTGCTGGCGGCACAGGCCGTCAGGACGTTAAAGGCCGGACCGCGAATGCCGAACTCGGCCGCGAGGTGCGCCACGACCATGTTGGCTTCCTGCTCCTGCTCGCGGTGGAGGCTCAGCCGTTCAAAGGCCAGCTTGCCCCACTGCGCGGTGTCGAGCTTGCCGTCCTTCCAGGCGTCGATGAGCATGCTGGTGAAATTGTCGAAGTCCAGGTTGCCTTCGCCGCTGCCCATGTAGATGCCGGTGCGGTCGGGGTTGTAAGCCTTGGACTCGCCCAGCCCGCTCTGCTTCCAGGCCTGCTCGGCCGCACCCAGCGCAAAGGACGTGTGCCTCCCCGCGTGCTCGTGCCGCTTGGCCAAGTGCTCGGGCATGCGGTAGTTCTTGACCTGGGCCGAAAATGTCGAGGGGAAGGTCGAGGCGTCGAAGATCTCGGTCTTGCTGATGCCGCTCTTGCCTTGCAGCAGCGCCTGCCAGAGGGTCTCCACGTCGTGGCCCAGCGGGGTCACGCAGCCCATGCCCGTAATGACGACTCGTCTTCTCATGCTTGGTGGCGTCTGAGGATCATGGCCGCAGCCTGCCCGCCGACGGCATAGCCGGCGATGAGCACGTTCCGCAGCGGTGTTTGGGTAGTCTGGTTCGGCACGTTCAGGCCGCAAGCCGGGTCAACGTCGGAGCAGTTAATGGCCGCCGGAATGACCTGACGCTGTAGCGCCATGGCCCCAACGGCCAGGTTTACCGCGCCGGCCCCGGCAAAGAGGTTGCCGGTCATGCCCGCCGACGGCAGCACGGGCACCTTCGTGCCACGCTCGCCCAGGGCTTGCTTGAGGCACTGCGCCTCGGCCTGATCTTCCGCCGGCACGCCTGTGCCCTGCGGAATCAGCAGGTCGATCTCGTCGGGCCGGAGCTTGGCGTCAGCCAATGCCGCGCCAATGGCGTTGATCAGCCCGCGCGGCGTCGCCATCGGGTACTTGATCCCGTCAGGATCGCAGCCAGCGCCAAAGCCGACGACCTCAGCGTAAATTCTGGCATTTCGCCCCATGGCCCGATCGCGGTCTTCCACGACCAGCAGGCCGCCGCCTTCGCCGATGACCGTGCCGCAGTGGCCGCGGTCGAACGGACGCATGGCTTCGCCGGCGGCATCGTTGTTTGTGACCAGCCGGTTCAGCAGGCCTTGGCGGAGCAGGCCCATCGGATTGAGCTTGCTCTCAGCCCCGCCGGCAATCTCGGCGTCGCAGGCCCCGCGGGCGACGGCCCGGACGGCCTCGCCCACGGCCAGGATGCCCGAGCACTCGCCGCACGTAATGGTGTTACTGGGCCCCTTGGCCAGATGAATGATCGTCACGTGGCAGGCCAGCATGTTCGGCAGGTACTTCAGCAGCCACAGGGGCGTGAGGTTCTGCATGCCAGCATTGCCCCAGGCGCGGATGTCGAACTTGCCGTCGGTCGTCGAGGTGTTGACGGCCGCCGCCAGTTCGTCCAGGTCGGCACAGATCAGGCCCGCGCCGATGTTGCAGCCCAGTTGGGCCGGCTCGATGGTGGGTGTGCCTTCCAGGCCGGGGGTGATGATGCCGCTGTCACGCACCGCCAGGTCGGCGGCGGCCACGGCGATCTCGATGTCGCGGGCCATGACCTTGACGGCCTTGCGATAGCTCTTGGGAACGTAATCGCGGGCGGAGAAATCATCCAGCTGCCCGCCGATGCGGGTGGCAAAGCCCGAGGCGTCGAACAGGCTGATGGGCTTGACGTGCTTTTGCCCGGCCAGCAGGGCGTCGAAGAGTTCCCCGATCCCTCTGCCGCCCGGCGCCACGACGCCCAAGCCGGTAATGACTACGCGGCGCTCGGTCATAACACCGGCGTCTCCACGAAGCCCGCCAGCAGACGCAGGAACTGGCCGGTGAATACGAAGTTCTCCTTGGGGAACTTCAGCCCAGCCATGTTCTGGTCGACGTGCGAGAACATCAAGTCGACCGTGGCGATCTGCTGGCCGTTCTTGAACACCGTGCCGTGCGTGCTGGCGGCCTGCTCGGTGATGGTCTGCAATTCGGCGTGGTACTTGAGCTGGTCGCCCGGCAGCACGATGTCGGTGAACTCAGCCTTGTTGATCTTGGCCAAAACGACCTTCTCGCGGAAGTTGCGCGCCTGACCCACGAGGATGCCCGCGGTCTGGGCCATGCCCTCGATCATCAGGCTCACCGGCTGGATGGGAAAATCTTCCCAATGATCGTGCAGGTGCTCTTCCGCCAGCGAGACGTTCTTCAACGCCGTGGCGGAGACACCGGGGTGAAACTCCAGAAACTTGTCGATCCAAATCCAGCGCATTACCGGCGCTTCTCCGCTTTACCTGGCCATCGGGGCCATGCGCGTCATGGGTGTTTGGCCCATGACGCCAAAACATTCACGGCCGGCGTGGCCGTGACAGGCTTACTTGACCTTGGTGCTGACGTAATTGACGATCGTCTGGACCTTGAACAGCTCGGTCATCTTGTTGACGTCGGGGTCCTTCTCGAACGTCGTGAAATCGACGTGCGGCATCGATTCCTTCATGCGCGCCAGGCCACTGGGGGTCAGCTTGCCGGCGGCGACGTACTCGGGGTTGTTCAGGATATTGTCGGGGAACATCTCGCCCGGCGGAATCTTGATATTGAAGGACTTTTCCAGCCGGAAGACGATGTCCAGGAAGTCGATCGACTCGGCCCCCAGGTCGCCCGTCAGCGTCGCTTCGGGCGTGACTTCGTCTTCGTCCACGCTCAGGGCCTCTACCAGCACATCCTTGACTTTCTGGAAGATCTCATCCTTGCTCATCGGCATCGAACATTCTCCTGTAGTGGTCTTCGCCTCTGGGCTGAGCGTGCTGCCACAGCCGCGGCGGATACTACGTATAGAGGAACCGGCGGACAAAGTCAAACCTTTGCCTGCGGCTTATCCCTGGCCGGCGGCCTGCAATGCTTCGGGCCCACCGACCAACGCAAACTGTCTCTTCATCTCTGCCACAATACGCTCGTCGGCCCCCTTGGCAGCGGGACAAACGTCGGCAACATTCATGCACTTTATTTCCAGCTTGCCCTGGACGGCCAGTTCGCCGGTTCCCAGGTAGCCGGTGCCCTTGAACTTGGCCAGGTCGCCTTCCATGCCGGTCAGTTCCAGTTCCATCCGCAGGCTGTTGCCCGGGGCGACGAAACTGGCATACTTGACGTTCCTTGCTGCCGCCAGGACGATCAGGCTCTTGGAAAAGCCCTGGTCGACGCGGAGCAGCCAGGCGGCCGTCTGAACCAGCGCTTCGAGCATCATCACGCCCGGCAGCACCGGAAAGGCGGGAAAGTGATCGGCCAGATACTCTTCCGCCAAGGACAGATTCTTTCTGGCTACGATGCCCTTGCCGGGCTCGATTTTCTCAATGCGGTCTACCAGATTGAACTTCATGTACGCGCCATCTCCTAGAAGATGCGGCCTTTTAGCGGAATTTCCCCAGCAAGGCAAGACCTTTTTTAGCCGATAGCCCAAAAGGAATCGCTCCGAACTTCAAACCTGAAGGGCCCCCGGAGCGTTACTAACTAGACTTGTAACGGGAGTTGTTGTAGAGATGATACATTCGTCTGCAGGGTCCGACGACAAGCCTCTCCTATGTAGGCCCCTCCGAATTGAGTTTCTGACGTAACCCGGATCCGGTATACTCTTAGGAATGACTGTAATGATGCGACGCAACTGGATAGGCGCCGTGGCGCTGCTGTTGGCGGTATCAAGCGTGCAGGCCGGGGTTTCGGCCATTACACGGGCCAGCATGGATCGTACCCTTTCCTTTGTGCATCCCGGCTCGATCGCCCAGGTTTGCGTTCAGGAGGGGCAGGACGTTAAGCAGGGGCAGCTTCTGATCCGGCAGGATGACCGGGCCGAAAGCCAGCAGCTTGCCCAGCTTAAGGCCGAGGCCGAGAGCGACATCCGCATCCAGGCTGCCGTGGCCAAGTTGGACCAGTCCAAGGTGGCTCTGGAGAAGATGGAGCACGCCGCCAAGGTCGAGGCCGCCACGATGCTGGAACTTCGCCAATCGCAGGTGGAAGCCAAGATCGCCGAGCTGTCGCTCCAGTTGGAGCGGTTCGATCACGAGCAGGCCATGCGGAAGTACCTGGAGATGAAGGGCCAGGTCGACCGGATGCAGTTGATCTGCCCGATCGACGGCAAAATCGAGGTAATAAATGTCCGCGAAGGCGAGACGGTCGTCGATGCCGCCAAGGCCGTCATACGCGTGGTGAAGGTGGACCCGCTCTGGGTCGATGTGCCGGTGCCGATTCAGTTCGCCGCTGCCCTGGAGTGCGGGCAGAAGATGAACGTCACCTTTGTCGAACCGTACAACACGATCGAGGTCGGCGAAATCATCAACATCGCCTCGGTGGTTGAGTCCGGCTCCAACACGCGACGCGTTCGCGTGCAATTGGCCAACCCGCAACTGCGGCCCTCCGGCCTGCACGTGATGGTCGATGTGCCCGCCATGAGCGGAAGCAATGCAAACGTATCAACGACGCAGCCCTCGGGGGCCGCGACGAAACCTGTGGCTAAGCCGTAACCCTTTGAAAGGAGTCGTTTGAATG
This sequence comes from uncultured Planctomycetota bacterium, assembly GCA_903892515.1. Taxonomy (GTDB): domain Bacteria; phylum Planctomycetota; class Phycisphaerae; order SM23-33; family SM23-33; genus CAITIS01. Next base: position 46,341 of record CAITIS010000079.1, read on the forward strand.
TCAGAACAAGACCAGCAGGAACAGCATCTGGATCAGCAGGCTCGCCAGCAGACCGGCGCTCAGCAAGTGCAATTGCGCGTGGACGAGCGTGAGATGGCCACGCACTACGCCAACGCGTTCCGCACCAACGCCACGGCCGAAGAAGTCATGCTGGACTTCGGCGTGAATCTGCCCAATCCCAGTGCAGCGCCCGAGTCGCCCGAAATCATTTTCCACGTGACCAACCGCATCGTCCTGAACTACTACTCTGCCAAGCGGCTGGCCATTACGCTGGGCCAGGTGATCCGTCGCTTCGAAGAGCAGTTCGGCGAGTTGGAATTGAACGTCGCTAATCGCAAGAAGAAATAAGTCCACACTATGCCCGAACAGGTAAAGGCTCGTGAGCAGGTGTTAACGGCGGCCGATCTGGTCGAACGGTTGCTGACGTTCGACGGTCCGCCGCAAGAGTTCCTGCGCTATCTCCTGGCGGTGCAGTGCCGCCTGGCCGCGGCCGAGAGCGGGGCAATGCTTCGGCCCGGCACGCAAGGGGACGTGCAGGTCCTCACGATGTTTCCGCAGCCGGAAAAGGAAGGCGAGTTCCCGCCCTGGGTGCAACAGGCCGGGGAAGCCACTGTGCGGGTGTTGGGCACGGGCAAGACGGAGATCTTCCCGCTGCACGATGCCAGCGACCTGTACGGCGAAGATGCGCGACGATACCTGATCATGCTGCCGATCAAGTACACCGGAAGGGCCGACGTCCGTGGGGCGTCGGCCTTCCTGGTGGAAACGCGCGATCCGCGACATCTCCGCGGCGCCCAGGAGCGGCTGGAGCTTTCCCTGCCGCTGCTGAGTCTGTACGAGATGCAGCTCATGCTTACACATCGCCAGGCGGACATGCGCCGTCTGCGCGACGCACTGGAAGTTGTCTCGGCCATGAACCGGCACGACCGCTTCACGGCCGCGACGCTCACCGTGTGCAACGAATTCGCCGCCCGCTGGGGCGCCAGCCGCGTCAGCCTGGGGTACCTCCAGGGCAAGAGCGTCCGCCTGCGTTCCATCAGCCATACCGAAAACTTCTCCAAGAAGATGCAACTCGTGCAGGACATCGAGCAGGCGCAGGAAGAGTGCCTCGACCAGGACGTCGAGATTCTGTTTCCCGCCTCGACCGAAGCTACGTATGTCAGCCGAGCGGCGGGGCGGCTCAGCGAGCGCCATGGCCCATCGGCGATCTGCAGCCTGCCGCTGCGGCACGGCGACGACGTCAAGGCCGTGCTGACAATCGAACGCCCGCGCGAGAAGGAATTCCAGCCCGAAGAAATCGAGTCCATGCGCCTGGCTGCCGACTTGGCCACCGCCCGGCTGATCAACCTGCACGAGCAGGACCGCTGGATCGGCGGCAAGGTCGCCTTCAGCATCCGCAAGGGCGCCGGCCAGTTGGTTGGCCCCAAGCACACGTGGGCCAAGCTCCTGGCCATTGGCATCCTGTTTCTCGGGATCTTCCTGATCTTCGCCAAGGGCGATTACACGGTCGAGTCGCCCTTCGTGCTGGAAGACAAGGCAGAGTATCGCGTCCCGGCGCCATTTGAAGGGCAGTTGGAAGAGGTCATGGTCGAGCCGCCCGATGTGGTGAAGGCCGGTCAGCCGCTGGCTCGCCTGGCGACGGACGAACTCCAGGACCAGTTGGACAGCGCCGAGGCTGAACTGGTCACCAAGGAAAAGGCCAAAGCCCAGTCTCAGTCTGAGGGCAAGCTCGCCGAGGCGCAGATTGCCGAGGCCCAGGCCGCCCAGGCACGCGCCAAGATCGATTTGTACAAGGGCCGGCTCGAGCGAGCCGTGCTGCGGTCGCCCATCGACGGAGTGGTCATCGCCGGCGATTGGAAGCGTCAGAATCGTCCGCCGGTGAAGCTGGGCGACCCGGTCTTCGAGATCGGCTCGACCGGGAAACTCCGGGCTGAACTGGCCGTCGACGAGAAGGACATTCACGAGTTGCACGTGAATCAGGAAGGCAAGCTTGCCACTGTCGGTCGGCCGGAAGAAAAAGTGGGCTTCAAGGTCGAGACCATCGCCGGAGCGGCCGAGAGCAGCAACGGCAAGAATATCTTCAAGGTCCGTGTCGATCTGGACAAGGCCCCCGCGGGCATGCGGCCTGGCATGGCGGGCGTGGCCCACGTGTCCGTGGAACGCCGCCGCTACGCCTGGATCTGGACGCACAAGGCCATCGATTGGGTCCGGCTGAAGCTCTGGATCTAGCCTACAACAGATTACCGCAGAGGACGAGGAACGATATTCGATATTGGATATTTGATATTCGGAAAGACGTCGGTCAGTTGAGCGGCGCCAGCGATTGCCGCGTGCGTGTCTTCCCAATATCAAATATCGAATCCCGCTGTCGCTCCGCCCTGTGAGTTGCTTCCGAACGCGGTGATCCGATTTTTCGGGTATTTATGCCAGTAGATCGTCCGACATTCAGTGAGTCCTGGTACCGGATCGTGGAGTTGCGTCCGCGGCTGCGGAATGCCGTGCACATTCACCGGCAGCACTACCGCAACAACATCTGGTACATCATCCAGGACCCGGCCAATAACCAGTATTACCGGCTCAACCCGGCCGCTTATCACTTCGTGGGCATGCTAGACGGCCAGCGGACCGTTGCCCAAGTCTGGAAGGCCTGCAACGAAGAACTGGGCGACGATGCCCCGACACAAGGCGAGGCCATTCAATTACTGGGCCAGCTGTACGGGGCCAATCTGATCCAGGCCGAACTGCCGCCTGACGCCGAGAGCATGTTCCGGCGCTTCCAGCAGCGGCGGACGCGCGAGGTCCAGGGCTACTTGATGAACCTGCTGTTCCTCAAGCTGCCGCTGTTCGACCCCGACGCGTTCCTGAATCGCTGGGTAAGCGTCTTTGGCCGGTGCTTCACGTGGATGGGCGGCGTGATCTGGGCCATTTTTGTGCTGACAGGGCTGTACTTTATCGCCGGCCGGTTCGACGCCCTGTGGGCCGAGGGCAAGGCCGCGTCGATGTTCGCGCCGGAAAACCTGCCCTGGCTGTACGCCTCGACGGCCATCATCAAGGGCTTGCACGAATTCGGGCACGCCTTCGCCTGTAAACGCTTCGGCGTCAAAAACGGCAGCGGTGGCGAAGTTCACGTCATGGGCATCATGTTCCTGATCTTCACGCCCTTGCCGTACGTGGACGCGTCTAGTTCGTGGGCCTTTGCCAGCAAGTGGCAACGCGCGGTCGTGGGCATGGGCGGCATGCTCATCGAGCTGTTCCTGGCGGCCATCGCGGCCATTGTCTGGGCGCAGACGGCTGAAGGCACGCTGACGCACACCATCGCCTACAACATCATCTTCGCCTCGGGCGTTTCGACGCTGCTGTTCAACGCCAATCCGCTGCTGCGGTACGACGGCTATTACATTCTCTCGGACTTGCTGGAGATCCCCAACCTCTGGCAGCGCAGCCGGGAGTACATGTACTACCTGGTCAAGAAGTACGTCTGGGGCGTCAAGCGCGTGCGCAACCCCGCCCAGACCGAGGGCGAGAAGGTCTGGATGATGATCCACGGCTTCGCCAGCCTGATCTACCGCACCTTCGTGGTGGCGGCGATTCTGATGTACGTGGCCTCGGCCTTGCCGGTGGTGGGCCTGACGTTGGCGGCGGTGGCGGTGGCGGCCTGGGTGTGCGTGCCGGTGGGCAAGTTCCTGCACTACCTGCTGGTGAATCAGGAATTGATGCGCTGCCGCTCGCGCGCGATGGTGACGACGGGCGGCTTCGCGCTGGCCGTGGGCATCCTGATCGGCAGCATTCAGATGCCCGAGCACGTCAAGACCGTGGGCGAAGTCAAGCAGAAGTCCGGCCAGACGTTGTATCGCGCCGAGACCGACGGCTTCCTGGTGTCCTACTTGCCCACCGGCAGCGTCATCGAACCGGATAAGGCCGGCGAGGTGCTGGTGCGGATGGAAAACCCCGAACTGCTCAGCCAGCGTCAGTCGGCTGACTATGAGATCGTTCGCCTGGAGGCCAGCATCCGCGACGCCCAGGACAAGGGCGAATTTTCCGCGGCCGACGGCTTGCAGGAACAACTCGCCGCCGCCAAGAAGCAGATCGCCACACTGGACCAGGAACTGGGCCGGTTGGTGCTCAAGGCTGGCCACGAGGGGCAATGGCTGGCGCATCCGCTGGACAAGATGGTCAACGGCTTTCTGCATCGCGGCGACGTAGTGGGCATGCTGGTGGGGCAGAAGGATCCGCAGATCCAGGTGAAGATCACGCAGGAGGACGCATCGCTGGTGCTGTGCGAGGCCTGCACGAGCGTGGAACTCCGTTTGCCGGGCGATCCGGCCAAGACCTTCCACGGCGATATCAGCGCGGTCGTTCCGGCCGGACAGAAGCCCCAGCGTGACAAGGAGGGCCAGGGCCAAGGCCAGGATGCGGCCACCGCCAACCGGACGCGCTACGGTGCGCCCCGTGGCGGCGGGCAGCAGGGCCAGGAGGAAGAAGACCCGTTCTTCCAGGTCTTCATCCATCCCGGCGCTGATGCTCCGACGCTGTATGCCGGCCAGGCGGTGGCGGTGCGGTTCGACTTGCCCCACCGGACGTTGGCGTCGCAGTGGTATCACCAACTCTTGCAGCTTCTCCAGAAGCGGTTCAAGTACTAACGACGTGAGCCAGGTCACCTCCACAATCTGGCGGGCATTGGCCTACGGCGGGCGCGGCGAACCGTTGCCCAAGGGGCTCGACGCGGTTTGGGACTGGCTGGTCGGCATGACCGGGAGAATCGTTCCACGCCGGCGCTGGCTGCTGAAGCAGGCCCTCCTGATCGATGCACGTTCCAAGACGTACAGCGACATGAGCGACGCGCACCTGCGCGAGCGGGCGGCTGAGTTGCGGGCGATGTTTCGGTGCGGACGGCAGAAGCATAACGACGTCATCGAGGCCTTCGCGGTCGTGCGGGAAATCTGTGTTCGCACCACCGGCATGAAGCCGTTCCTGGTGCAGTTGGCCGGCGGCTTGGCCATCTATCTGGGCTATATCACCGAGATGGCCACCGGCGAGGGCAAGACGCTGACGGCGACGTTGCCGGCCTCGATTCGCGGCTGGGTGGGCAAGGGTTGCCACGTCCTGACGGTCAATGACTACCTGGCCCAGCGTGACGCCGAGACGATGAAGCCGATCTACGAATTCTCCGGCCTGCACGTCAGCTACATCACCGGCCAGATGCATCCGCCGGAGCGCCGGGCCGCCTATGCCGCCGACATCACGTACTGCACGAACAAGGAAGTATGCGCCGACTACCTGCGCGACCAGCTTTCCATGGGCCGGCTGCGCGGCTCGGGTTCGGCGTCGAGCATCCTATCCAACATCGTCGAGGGCGGCGCCGGCACGGACCGGCTGGTCATGCGTGGCCTGGAGTTTGCCATCGTCGACGAGGCCGACTCCATCCTGATCGACGAGGCCGTCACACCGCTGATCATCTCCGGCGACGTGCCCAACACCGAGCAGGTCGAGGCCTTCCAGCAGGCCGTCGACATTGCTGCCCGGTTGATTCCCGACGAGCATTTCAGCGTGAATCACAAGTACCGCGAGGTGGACTTCACTGACGCGGGCAAGGACTTCATCGAGGAGGCAGCCGAGCCGCTGGGAGGCATCTGGGCGGGGGCGCGGCGGCGCGAGGAACTGGTCAACCAGGCGCTGGTGGCACGCGAGCTGTACACGCTGAACAAGCAGTACGTTATCCAGGAAGGCAAGATCGTCATTGTCGACGAGTTCACGGGCCGGCTCATGCCCGACCGAACGTGGCGCGACGGGCTTCACCAAGCCGTCGAGGCCAAGGAGACCCTGACGGTCAATCCGCCCAAGGAGACGTTCGCCCGCATCAGCTTCCAGCGATTCTTCCGGATGTACCGGCAGCTGTCGGGCATGACCGGCACGGCTACCGAGTCGGTGGCCGAGATGTGGCAGATCTATCACCGGCCCGTGGTGGTGATTCCGACCAACCGGCCGTGCGTGCGGAAGACGTATCGCGACCGCATTTACGCCACCGAGGAAGCCAAGTTTGCCGCCGTCGCCGACAAGATCCAGGAACTTCACAAGACCGGCCAGCCCGTGCTGGTCGGCACGCGCAGCGTCCGTGCCAGCGAACACCTCAGCGACCTGCTGGGCGAGAAGGGCCTGATGCACGAGGTGCTCAACGCGGTGCGGCACAAGGAAGAGGCGCAAATCGTCTCCCGTGCGGGCCAACCCGGCGCCATTACCGTAGCCACCAACATGGCTGGCCGCGGCACTGACATCAAGTTGGGCAAGGGCGTGCAAGACCTGGGCGGCTTATTCGTGCTGGCGACCGAACGCCACGAGGCCGGTCGAGTCGACCGACAGCTTTTCGGCCGGTGCGCCCGGCAGGGCGACCCGGGCCACGCCCAGGCCTTCGTGAGCCTGGAAGACGAACTCGTGCTGCGCCACGCGGCCATGGGTTCCACTCAGACTAAACGCATGGTCGGCAACACCACGCGGGACATCTCCAATTCCCTGACGCGGTCGCTCTTTGCCTTCGCCCAGAAGAAGGCGGAGATCATGGCGCTGCGGCAACGCAAGTCGGTGCTCAAGACCGACAATTGGCTGGACGAATTCCTGGGCTTCGCCGGGAAAGAAACGTAGCAGCCTTCGCAATCCAGGTGGCACAGGCTTTCCAGCCTGTGCCGCACAGCCTGAAAGGCTGTGCCACCCCAAGCGTGCCATCAAGCAAACTTAAACCGGCTTGCGACGATTTCGTGCGCAAACAAAAGGCCCCGTCGGTATCGACGGGGCCTTTATCGTTGGCCAACTCGAACTCGAAACTTGCGATTACGGCTGGCTCGGCGTTTCGGGCGGAGTTTGCTCAGTAGCCGTGGTGGTCTCCGTGCCCGTGGTCTGGCCCTCGGTGGTCGCGGCCTGGGCCGTCGCGGCTGTTTCCGGGCCGGCGGGGGCAGGGGCATGATCGTCTTCATCGACGTACACGTCGTCCAAGTCCGTCGCGTCCACTTTCCGACGCAGCAGGAAATAGATGTTGGTGGCAGCGGAGAAGAAGAAGCACAGCAGGAACGACAGCACGACCCACGCCACCAGGCCAATCCATATGCCCAGCACGTGCGAGGCCATCCGCTCCGAGCCGGTCATTGCTTCAGCTTGAATGGGGCCGCGGAAGCTGTCGAAGGTCGGGCTGGCCCACATGACGTCCAGCTTGCCGGCGCCGCTGGCGTAGGTGTCTCGGCTGGCCAGGCAGTTCATCCACAGGCCCACGAAGGCATGCGTGGCGGCCAGGGCGGCCAGGGCGAAGAGCCGGACGAACACGTAGCAGGCAGTGCCGTACAGGCTCGCCACCACCAGGTACAGGCCATAGCGGAAGGGCCTCTGGTAGATGTAGCTGTAGGATCGGCTGATGGCGTCGAAGCTGTCGGAACCCTCGATCGCGATGGTCGGCCACATCAGCGGCCAGCCGGCGGCCAGGCCTACCAGCAGGAACGCGATGATGGTGCCGAAGATCAGCGGCAGGAAGAAGAACAGCGCCACCAGCCACTCGCCGGCGCCGGGGATCGCGCCAACGAGCCCGCTGATGGAGATCAGCAGACCCAGCACCAGGATGACGATGATCGGCAGCAGCGGGGCCGTCAGGAAGCTGAAGAACTTGCCCAGGCTGAACTTGACGGCAGCGCTCATGGAAATCTTCTCTTCGCGGGCGGCATGCAGGGCCGCCATGCGGCAGATGGCGCCGCCGAAGACCGCCCAGATCGCCAGGGCCACGATGACCCAGATGATGCCGTACACCGGGTACACGCTCAGCAGCCAGACCAGCCCCCAACCCAGCAGGATCACCCAACCCAGCAGGCCCACGCCTTCGGGGTTGTTGGTGCCGGCGTCAAAGTCGGCGGCATTGCTCAGCATGCTGGCGCGGTAGGGTGGCGGCACCATGCTGCCCTTGGCCGCCATCAGGCTCGACACGCCGGGGAGGATGTTGCCGCGGCGGGCGGCCGCGATGCCATTGGAAATGCAGAACTGGCCCCAATCCGCCAGGCTGCAAGCGACGCCCCGGCCATTGAGTTCATCCAACGCCTGCCGGTCGGCGATATATCGCCCCAGCAGGGCCGACTCTTCCTGGCGGCGGTCACGCTCGATCTGCTCCAGGGCTTCGCGCCGCTCTTTGCCTTCATGTGGGGCCTGGGCCTTGAGGCGATCGAACTTCTCCGCCGTCTTGGCCAAGCCGGCCTGGTACTCGCTGGCGAGCTTGGAGGAGAGCTTGGCGGCGCAGGAGGAGAAGCCATCGGCGCGAATCATCGCCCCGGCGTCGCGAAATTCGCTGTAGCCCGACATCATGGATTGCAGCTTGGCGGGGCGGTCCCGTTCCAGCCAGGTGGCCTTGCGCTCTTTGAAGGCGTCTGCGCTGGGGGCCTGCCAAAGCATCCAGGCCTCGTTCTTGTACGCCCGGCCGTTGGAGGAGACGGACCAGAGCGTGTCCATCACCATGCCCAGCAAGAAGGTCAGCAAGATGGCTGCCACGCCCAGCACGAGCTTGCCCGGGTTGATGGCCATCTTAAAGCTCTTGAAAATCGGGCTGAAGGTAAAGACCTCGCTCCAACTGATACGCCGAACGGTCTGTTGATCATCCGCCATGACAAATCCTTTCTAGCAGGCCGGGCCGGGACTTCCGTGAACGGCGCGCGGCCAGCGACAAGCAGGATGTGCTTGTCAAGACGCGGATTATATCCAGCGCTGGCCGCTCGCAACAGAGGCAGTATTGACGGGAAAAAACTTGTCTGTTTGCATCGAGTTGGTAAGATAGATATAGGGTTCTCGAGCGCTGTACATGTGGCTCGGGTTCTTGGGCGTGCTTTTGGCGGCCAAGGCGGATGCACCGAACATTTCTTTGAGATCATCTCACTGCCGCGGCCGAGGAACGCTGACCATATCGTCAAGCGGAATCGAGGTGTGCCATGGAACCGATGCGCATTTCATGCCCGTCGTGCAAGGCCACTTTGAAGGTCTCGCTGGCCTTTGCCGGCAAGAAGGGGCGATGCAAGCAGTGCGGGGCGATCTTCCGGCTGCTGGCCGCTCATGCCGCGGTTGCGGCCCGGCCATCGTGCCCGCCGCCGACTCGCTCGCTGCAATCGCTGCTGCATGCCCAGGAGGCTGCGGGCCAAGCCAAGCTCGAATCAACCATCGTCGACCTGGCCGCCGCCAGTCATATGGGGCTGCCGCAGGCGGACGACATGCCGATGATGTCGGCCGGTCCACCGCTCCGGCCTGGCCACGTCGGCGAGACGGAGATCATGGACTGGCTGGGCAACTCGCCCGGCGACCAAGCGGCGGAGACGGACGAGGGCGTGTCCAAGGTCCGCGAGACCATGGTGCCGCCGCCACGGAAATCGGCTAGCTTCCCTGTTCGGCTGGGGCATGTGGACAGCATGGGGGCGTTCTTTCTGTTTTCTCCGTCATTGTTGCTGGATGAGCGTTTCCGGCTGAGTTTCCCTCAGAAGTGCGCCGTATGCGGCACACAGGCCTCGCTGCAAGTGCACCTGGTCTTCTGGCCGGCGATGCTGCCCCACAGCGCCGACGTGGGCTTCCGCACCCAGAAGGAGCCGCCTAGAACGGGCGGAAAGGTGGTCGAACTCAGAAGCTTGGCCGGCAAGAGCGCCTCAGCATTCCTCGATGCCTTGGGGCGGATCAACGTTTTGCCCGAGCCATACTGCCTGCCATTCCCTTATTACATCTGCCGGCTGTGCAGCCCGGCCGGTGCGGTCGTCACCGATGTCCGCACGATTAACCAGGTTGGGCAACAGGAGTGCGAGTTGGGCATCTGCTCGTTGCCGCGGGCCGAGGAGTTCGCCACGGCCGTGTGCGGGCCCGACTGCCCGGACGCCCTGACGATCCGCCATGCCTTCCGACAGCGCGGGGGCGATCCGTGGCAGATGACCCCGCTGGCGGTGCAGACGCGAATTCGCAAGTGGTACCGGCCTGACAAGAATGAGCGGTTCCTGGCGTTCATCCCCGACGCCGACTTCGCCCGCACGGAAGACGGCTCGGCTGGGCTGGTTTTGACCGATGGCCGAATCCTGTATTACCGGCAGGGCAACCTGGTGGACATCCCGCTTGGCCAGACGCTGACCATCGCCCGCGTGAACGATGGTCCCAAGCTTTCCCTGCATATCCTTTCATCCGAAGGGCGGCACGCGAACATGGTGACCACGGCCGCCAGCGCCGAAAAGCTCCGCCACTGCCTGGTGCAGCAAGGCATCAAGGCGAAGTGGACGTAGGGGTGCTGGGGAACTGCGGAACTGCGGGAATCGGGAAGCGGGATTAGGGATTCGGGGTGCGCGGTTTCGGGTGCGTGATTGGGTGGCATGGTCACGCTGTTGGCGTGACCATGTTGGGACTCGATATCGCGTCCAGACATGGTCGTTTCAACAACAGTGACCGTGCCACTCACCAACAAGTTCGGGCGAACCGTCCGGATTCCCGCTTCCCAATGTCCAGCAAGCTATTGTCATGGCAGTGCTTGCGGGTAAGATTCCTAGCTATGGATAACTGGTATTGCCACGTGGGCGGGCAGCGATACGGGCCGTTGCGGTTTGAGGATATGCAAGCCTGGTGCCGGGAAGGCCGGATCAAGCCCGAAGACCTTGTCTGGAACGAGGGCATGACAGACTGGGCCAAGGCCGGCGGCGTCCCGGGGCTGTTCATGCCGCCCGCCTCACCGTCCCCTGAGCCGCCCAGGCCCGCGGGTACGGATGGCCACACTTGCAACGCCGAACTGACCGCGTGGGCTCGCGAGCAGTTGCGTGGCCGATGGTGGCCGCCCATCGCGGTCGGGCTCATCTTGGCGGCCATTCAAACAGGTTCCGGGTTTCTGCCCTACGCTGGCGGCTTGATCCAATTGGCGATCACCGGCCCGCTGGAACTCGGCGTGGCCATTTACTTTCTGGCCTTCGCTCGACGCGGCAACCCGGACATCGGCGTGATGTTCAACGGTTTTCAGAGGTTCGGCAGCGCGCTGGGGGCGTATCTGTTGATGACGCTCTTTATTCTGCTCTGGTCGCTGCTGCTCATCATTCCCGGCATCATTGCGGCCTTAGCCTACTCTCAGACATATTTTGTTATGATTGACCATCCCGAGCTTGGCCCGCTGGAGGCCATCACGCGCAGCAAGGAGATGATGCGCGGATATAAAGAGAAGCTGTTCTGGCTGGGACTGCGATTCTTCGGCTGGTCGCTGCTATGCATTTTGACGCTGGGCATCGGCTTCATCTGGCTGACACCGTACATGCGAGTTACATACGCCCGCTTCTATGACGATCTCCAGCCGCCCGTTCCGGAGCAGGCCGGCACGCCCGCTCCGCCGGTTTTGTAGGATCGCCTTTGCCGACGCCACAAAGGCACGAAAGGGAGCGCCACAAAGGGCACGAAGACTAGGAGCGAAGAGTGCCTCGTGCCCTTCGTGTTCTGGGTGCTCTTTGCGGTTCGGTCCTTCAATCTCGAAAGCTGATTCACCGCGGAGACCGCAAAGCTCGCGAAGCTGAAGTATTTCAAAGAGGCTTCTCTCTGCGTTCTTGGCGGCCTCTGCGGTGAATTCCGAGATGGTTTTTCGTAGCCCTGAACCGGCCGCGAAGGATCTTCGCAAAATCAGGGAAAGCAGTTCTTGAAAATGGCTCGGGAGGGCTCTAGACTCTGCGGGACTTTTTTCCCGGGTGCCGCTTGAGCGGTATCCAGTCAGACTCTTAACCTCTGGAGTTAGCATGATTGCCAGACTTAGACGTACGTTGAAGCAAGGCAAGACGCGCACCGCCTTCCTTGCCATCATGGCTGTTTTCTTCCTCGGCTCGTTCTTCTGGAACTGGGCCGGCGCCCAGACCGCTGTGACCAGCGCCCCCGCTGAGCACAAGGTCGTCGGCGCCGAAGGCTTCCAGTTCTTCAGCCCCTTTACTGACACGGCCAAGTTCACGCCGATCGAGCGGTATTCGCTCATCGCCGTGCTGTGCGTGGCCGTGGCCGGGCTGCTGTATGCGGGCATGCTCGTGGGCCAGGTCAAACGGGCCGACAAAGGCACGCTCCGAATGCAGGAGATTGCCGGCGCTGTCCGTGAGGGCGCCAACGCCTACCTGGGCGCGCAGTTCAAGAAGATTGGACCGCTCATCATCGTCATCACCGGCTTGCTGTTCCTGACGAAGATGAACGACAAGGAATACGGCAACGTCTTTGCCTACGGCAGGGCGGGCGCGTTCCTGGTCGGCTCGGTCTTCAGCTGGCTGGTGGGCTTTGTGGGCATGCGTCTGGCCACCACGGGCAACCTCCGCGTGGCGGCGGCGGCCCGCAACAGCTATGGCGAGGCCATGCAGTTGGGCTACCGCACCGGCACCGTCACGGGCATGTTGACCGACGGCCTGGGCTTGCTGGGCGGCACGGCCATTTTCCTGATCTACGGCGAGCAGGCCTATGAAGCCCTGCTGGGCTTTGGCTTCGGCGGCACGCTGCTGGCATTGTTCATGCGAGTGGGCGGCGGCATCTACACCAAGGCTGCCGACGTCGGGGCCGACCTGGTCGGCAAGATCGAAGCTGGCATCCCCGAGGATGACCCGCGCAACGCCGCCACCATCGCCGACAACGTCGGTGACAACGTCGGCGACTGCGCCGGTATGGCTGCCGACATCTTCGAGAGCTACGAAGTCACCATCGTCGCGGCCATGATCCTGGGCTTGGCCAGCTTTGGCCACAAGGGCGTCATCTTCCCGCTGCTGGTCCGCGGCATCGGCGTGCTGGGCAGCATCATCAGCACGTACACCGTCAAGGCCGGCCCGCACGACACCTCCGACACGGCGCTGAAGAGCGTTCACCGCGGCTTCTGGATCGGTTCGGTCATCTCCGTGATCGGCTTTGTGGCGCTGGGCTTTGGGTATCTCAAGTTCGACGATTCCTACATCAAGACCTATCCGCAGGCCGTTTCGGGCTTCAAGGTCACCGAGCAGTTCCAGGCCGCCTACAACAAGGTCGCCGACAGCGGCCCGGCCGCCGTCAAGGAATTCGTCGTCAATTACGTTGGTCCCATCCTGAACACCGCCCAGGCACCCTGGTACATGATCGGCGGGGCGGACATCCGGCCGTCGATGACGTGCTTCATCGGCATCATCCTGGCCATCGTGCTGAACAAGCTGACCAGTTACTACACGCATACCAGTCACGAGCCGGTCAAGAGCCTGGCCCGTGCCTGCCAGACTGGCCATGCCACCAACATCATCCAGGGCTTTGCCATCGGGTATGAATCGGCGGTGATGGCCACCTTGGTACTGGCGGCCGCCATTGCGCTGTCGGTGTTCTGTTACACGGGCACGTCGGCGGTCTTCGTGGCCTACGGCGTGGCCATGGCCGGCATCGGCATGTTGACCCTGACGGGCAACACGATTTCGATGGACGTGTTTGGCCCCGTGGCCGACAACGCCAACGGCATCGGCGAGATGGGTTACGACGAGAAGGAAATGGGCGCCGAGAATTACAAGCGGGCCCGCCAGGTGCTGGCCGATCTCGACGCCGTGGGCAACACCACCAAGGCCGAGACCAAGGGCATCGCCATCGGCTCGGCCGTGATTGCGGCCGTGTCCATGTTCGCCAGCTTCATCGCTACGCTGGCCATGGGCAGCGAAGACAAGATCACCGACATGACGCAGACGCAGTACAAGGCCTTCTCATCGCTGCTGACCGTGGCGGATCCGAAGGTTTTGATCGGCCTGCTCATCGGCGGCGTGGTGCCTTGGCTGTTCAGTTCGATGCTGATCCGGGCAGTTGGCCGGGCGGCGTTCTTCATCATCAAGGAATGCCGTCTCCAGTTCCGCGATAAGGAAATCTGGGCCGGCAAGAAGAAGCCCGACTACGGCAGGGTGGTGAACATCTGCACCAGCGCTGCCCAGAGCGAGCTGATCGGCCCGGCCTTGCTGGGCGTGCTTAGCCCGATCCTGGTCGGCCTGCTGCTGGGACCGTATGGCCTGGGCGGCTTCCTGGCTGGCATGATCGTTTCCGGCGTGACGCTGGGCGTGTTCATGGCCAACGCCGGCGGCGCCTGGGACAACGCCAAGAAGACCATCGAGGACGAGCCGCGCGACGAGGCCCGCAACTCGGGCAAGGGCTCGGAGAAGCACAAGGCCGCTGTCACCGGCGACACCGTGGGCGACCCGCTCAAGGACACTGCCGGCCCGGCCATCAACCCGCTGGTCAAGGTCATGAACATGGTGGCCATGCTGACGCTGACCAGCGTCGTGCTGAAGTACAACTTGGCCGGAGTGAAGAGCGCATTGACCGGCCTGGCGCCCAACGCCACCGTCGGCGCGGTCATCATCATCGTGGCCGTTGTCCTCATCGCCTGGGCCATCCGCAAGTCTCACAAGGAGACGGCCGAGATGAAGGAAATCGACGACGAGTTGACCGGCAAGAAGGAATAGCAGACGCACGGTGGCATGCCTCTACGCGTACTCGCGAAGAGCATGGGCCATGTGAGGCGGGCAGCTGGCCCGCGTATAGAAGTTGATGTAAATCGCGGCGGACCTTCGGGTCCGCCGCGTTTGTTTACGCGTGCACCGCAAGAATCGCGCGTAGTATCAGTGCTGGCATTGTCAGCGCTACCGGCAGCGCGGTAGATTGACGCCATCATGAACAAGCAGATCATTAAGCAGGTCGCGTGGGTGGGCGATGAGTACGTGAGCGGTGCGATTTCCGGCGTGGTGCTGAACTTCCATGGCCTGGGACATACGGGCATGCGGACCACGCCGACGACCGAGGAACTGGCTTGGGCGGACAAGGGCGGCCTGTGCGTGTTTCCATACTATGGGCCATGGTCGTGGATGAATCGCCAGGCCCGGGCGTTCGTTGATGAGTTGGTGGATTCGATCTATGCCTGCTACCAGTTGCCGGCGCACACGCCGCTGGTCACCGTGGGCGGGTCGATGGGCGGGTGCAGCAGCCTGCTGTATGCCCGGTACGCCCGCCGGCCAGTGCGTGGCTGCGTGGCGAATTGCCCCGTCTGCGACATGAAGTATCACTTCTCGGAACGCCCCGAGCTTCCCACCAGCATGCGTCAGGCCTTTGCGTGCTATGACGAAGACATGGAGAGCGTTTTTCGCGAGCAATCCCCGCTGGCGCAGGTGGCGCAGATGCCGGACATTCCGTATCTGCTCATCCACGGCGGGCAGGACCCGGCCGTTGCCAAGTCGCACCACTCCGACCCGATGGTCGCGGCCATGCGGGCGCAAGGACTCAACGTTCGCTACCTCGAGGTGCCGCGGATGCAACACTGCGGCCCGCTGCCGCTGGAAGTGCTGACGGAGCAGGTCGAGTTCGTCTCACGTTTGCTTGATCATTCTGTCGGCACGTAACACGGGCGTCTCGCCCGTGGCCCAAGAACTCGATCACTGCCGGAATAATCATGCGCGAGACGCCCATGCTACAACGACGGACGCATCGTCATGGGCGGCGTTACTGAATCCACTTCCCGCCCGAGGCCAGCGACCGCTCGGCCTTGGCGACCCATTCCATGCTGATCAGGGCGTCGGAGGCAGGGAATTGCAGCGGCTTGCCGGCGCGGACGCGTTCGAGGAAGTCGCCGTTCTGGCTGGCCACGTCGTAGCATGAGACGCCGAAGCGCGTGGCCGGGATGCGTTCGATGAGTTCACTTTTGCAGTCCTTGCGGTGGTTGAAACGTACGACGCTTAGCGTGTCCGTCCAGGCACAGTAGGTCACCGAGCCCTTCGTGCACGTCACGCCCATCTCGTAGTAGTGGCCGCGGTCGCCGTGGTCGTCCGTGCCGCCGATCTGGGCCGCCCGCGTGGACATGAACGTGATCTTGCCCATCCGGCCATCGGGGAAGACCATGCAACTCAGCACGTTGTCCTCGATGCCGTAATGTTTGATCGCGTTGGGCGCGGCCACGGCCATCACTCGCTGCGGCTCGCCCAGCCAGTAGCGGAAGAAGTCCACCTGGTGGCAGAGTTTCTCCCAGAAGATGCCGCCGGTACGCTCGCGCGTCATGTACCCCTTGCGGTGCGCTCCGCAGACCTGCACGAGATCGACGTGCAGCGGCTTGCCGATCAGCCCCGAATCGACGACCTGCCGCATGCCGCGCGTCAGGCCGCAGTACCGCAGCTCGAAGCCGACCTGGAAGGGCGTCTTGTTTCGCTTGGCCAGCGCGACCATGCGTCGGCAATCCCCGATGGTGGTGGCCAGCGGCTTTTCCGTGAGCACGGGGATGCCGGCCTTGAGTGCCGGCTCGATGACGGCCACGTGCGTGCTGGGCTGGGTGACGACGAAGATCGCATCGGGCTTCCACGCCAGCAGCGGCGGCTCCTTTGCCACCGAGTCGATGCCGAAGTCCTTCTTGGCTGCCGCCCGGGCGGCGGCCGACATATCGCAACCAAGGATCTCGCGGACGTACGGGAACTTGCGAATCTCCTGCACGTGCAGACGTCCCATCGCGCCTAAGCCAATTACGCCGATTTTCATAAGATGCTCCATTTCGGGTGCCGGCCGAGCCTCTCGACCAGCCGGTGTTCGTGAATGTGTCTACGGCTGGGGAGCCTTGGGGCCACTCTTGCCGGGCCAACGCCAGCACGGCCGCTCGCCCTTGATCCAGCAGATCGCCACCAGCAGGACGACCATTACGGCCACAAACACCAGGAAGAATACGTGGGCGTTCGGGGAACTCGAGCGCGTCATCCAGAAGACGCCGCCCAGCGTCGCGGCCATCCACACGCCCATGACAACCCAGCCTTGCCAGCGGACCGGCGGCCCCCAGCCCCAGCCGAAGGTCTTGGCCGGGAACCAGATGTTCGGGGGCAGTTTCGACTTGGCCGCCTTGCCTGATGCGATGTCTGTCTTGATGGCCGGGCTGAGGACGCAGAATGTCGCGATGAGGTCAGACACGACCAGCGGCAGCACGATTGCGGGCATGGGGAAGGCCGCGCCGCAGCTCCAGAGCAGCATCGCTACGTGCAGGCAGAGGAACAGGCAGGCCTGGACAAGCAGCAGCCGCACCAGCAGGCGTGCGTTCATTTCTCCCGCCTGCCCGGCGCGGCGCATCAGTGGCGGGGCGATCAGCCCTGCCAGTGCTACGATGGCCAACAAGCCGGGAAAGATGAAAACTCCCTCGCTCTTGTCGGTCGAGTTGATGGGCCTGCCCGCGAAGTCAAACCGCGTCGCCATTCGCTGCGGCACGTGACTGTACGCCAGTGCCGAGGCTAAGACCGCCACGGCAAGGATCACCAGCAGCATGACTCGAATCGCGTTCATGTTCTATTCTCGATGAGACGGTAGGGCGGGCACTGCCCGCCGCATCGCCGTGTTATCGCGAGCAGGGCCTCAGATCAATCCCTTTTCCCGCCGGCGGTCGATGACGCGTTTGGCCTTGCCCACGAAGCGTTCGATCGACTGGGGATCGACCAGTTCCACACTCATGCGCAGGCCGGTCACGGAGTGAATTTCGCGGTCGATGCGGTCATGCAGGGCCTGCATCTCGCTCATGGAGTCCGAGAAGAATTTCGGCGTCATCTCGACCCGGACGGTGACGGTGTCCAGCGTGCCGGGGCGGTCGACCTCGATCATGTAATGCGGGGCCGTGCCGTCCACGCGCAGCAGAGCCTCTTCGATCTGGCTGGGGAAGACGTTCACGCCGCGGATGATGAGCATGTCGTCGGTTCTGCCCACCACGCGGCCCATGCGGCACGTGGTGCGCCCGCAGGGGCAGGGTGAGTCGTCCAGGGCTGCGATGTCGCGCGTGCGGTAGCGGATGATCGGCATGGCCTGCTTGGTCAGCGAGGTGAAGACCAGCTCGCCCCGTTCGCCCATCTTTACCGGTTCGAGCGTGTCGGGGTTGACGCACTCGACGAGAAAGTGGTCTTCCTGGATGTGCATGCCGGTGCGGGCGACGCACTCGCCGCTGACGCCCGGGCCGATGACCTCCGACAGGCCATAGTTGTTGAAGGCCAGGATGCCCAGTTCCTTTTCGATCTGGTGGCGCATGTCTTCGGTCCAGGGCTCGCCGCCCAAGTGGGCGAATTCCAGCGGCAGGTCGCGCGGGTTAATGCCTTTCTGCTTGGCGCAGTCGGCGATGGTCAGGGCGTAGCTGGGTGTGCAGATGAGCACTTGGCTGGCCAGGTCTTGGATCAGCATGATCTGGCGGGGCGTGTTGCCCGACGACGCCGGCACCACGGCCGCTCCGACTTTCTCCACGCCGTAGTGCAGCCCAAAGCCGCCCGTGAAGAGCCCATACCCAAAGGCGATGTGGACGGTGTGCTCGGGGCGCAGGCCGCCGGCGACGAGGAAGCGGGCGCACAGGCTGGCCCAGGTATCGACATCCTGCGTGGTGTAGGCCACGAACGTGGGCTTGCCCGTGGTGCCGGACGAGCCGTGGATGCGGGCGATCTGCTCGCGCGGCACGGCCAGGAAGCCCAGCGGGTAGTGCTGCCGCAGGTCTTCCTTGGTGGTGAAGGGCAGGCGGCGGATGTCGTCGGCGCTGCGGATCGTGCTGGCATTCACGCCGGCCTTGGCGAAAGCGTCTTTGTAGAATGGCACGTTGGCCACGCGGCCGACCAGTTCCCTCAGCCGGTGGGCTTGCAGTTCACGCAATTCCGGGCGAGAGAGCTTCTCCTGGGCCTCGAAGCAGCGATTCTCAAATGGAAAGTCCATGATTCAGTTACCTCGGCGGCTCTGCGGTACCGTGTCGCGGGCGTCTCGCCCGCGACACCAAATGTTTGACGAGGCCGACGCGGGCGAGACGCCCGTGCCACAAAGACGGCCTGCTTCATCGGGACGCTAGGCGCCCTTTTCGACGCGGTTGTACAGTTCCACGCCGTCGATGACACTGACGCCCTTGCCCTGAAGCATGGTGATGGCCGTGTCGGGGTCTTCAAAGCGGAAGACCAGCACGGCCTTGTCCTGGCTGCGGAAGGTGAAGGCGTACATGTACTCGATGTTGACCTTGAGTTGTTCGAGGGTCTCCAAGATGTGCGCCAGGCCGCCGGGCTTGTCGGCCACTTCGACGGCCACAACCTCGGTGACCTTGACGACGGCGCCGGCCTTGGCCAGCACATCGCGGGCCGTTTGCCAGTCGCGCACGATCAGCCGAAGGATGCCGAACTGGTGCGTGTCGGCCAGGGAGAGCGTCAGGATGTTAATCCCCGCATCCGCCAGGATCTGGCAGGGATGGCTCAGCCGGCCGGGCTTGTTCTCCAGGAAGACCGAAAGTTGATTCAGCTTCATTTGTCAGCCCTTTCCTTGTTTTGCGAGAAACCAAAGGCGGGATTAGATATTTGATATTCGATATTTGGAACGACATTGCGACAGGGCAGTCTTTCAGAATATCTGATATCTAATATCGCCTTCTTCCTTCCGCTCACATGTTCCGTTTGTCGATGACCCGCTTGGCCTTGCCTTCGCTGCGTTGGATGCTGTGCGGCTCGACCAGGCTGATCTTCGCCCGAATGCCCAGGATGTTCTCGATGCCGTGAATGATCTTGCCCTGCAAGGCCTCCATCACGCCGATCTTGTCGCTGAATGATTCGGGCGTGACTTCGACCTGGACCTCCATCTCATCCAGCCCCTTGTTGCGCGTGAGAATGATCTGGTAGTGCGGCATGGTGCCCTCGACCGCCAGCAGGGCCGACTCGATCTGCGACGGGAATACGTTCACGCCGCGGATGATGAACATGTCATCGCTGCGCCGGCCGATGCGCTTGATCCGCCGGATCGTCCTGCCGCACTCGCACGGCTCAGCCGCCAGCGTCGTCAGGTCGCGCGTGCGGTAGCGAATCATCGGCATGGCCATCTTGGAAAGCGTGGTCAGCACCAATTCGCCCTCGGCGCCGTCGGGCAGCACCTCGCCGGTCTTGGGGTCGATGATCTCGGGATAGAAGTGGTCCTCGAAGATGTGCGAGCCGCATTGGTGCAGGCATTCCATGGCCACGCCCGGGCCGATGATCTCGGACAGGCCGTAGATGTCGTAGGCCTTGATGTTGCTGTTGGCCTGGATGTACTGCCGCATCGATTCGGTCCAGGGTTCAGCCCCGAACACGCCCGTCCGCAGCGGCAGGGACTTAATGTCCATGCCCAGCTCGCGGGCCCGCTCGATCAGGTGGATGAAATAGCTGGGCGTGCAGCAGATGGCCGTTACGCCGAAGTCCTTCATGACCATGATCTGCCGCTCGGTGTTGCCGCCGGAGATCGGGATGACGGTCGCGCCCAACGCCTCGGCGCCGTAGTGGGCGCCCAGGCCGCCGGTGAACAACCCGTAGCCATAGGCGTGCTGGATTATGTCGCCCCGGTGCAGGCCGCAGGCGGCGAAGCTGCGGACCATGACGCTCGACCACACGTCCACGTCGTCCTGGTTGTACGCCACGACAATGGGCTTGCCCGTCGTGCCGCTGGATGCGTGCAGCCGGACGATCTCGTGCATGGGGCTGGCGAACAGGCCGAAGGGGTAGGTGTCGCGCAGGTCGTTCTTGACGGTGAATGGCAGCTGGCCCACCAGGTCGAGGCTTTGGAACCTGTCGGGCGTGAGCTTTCGCTCGTCCATCCGCTTGCGAAAGAGCTCGACTCGCTCGTACGCCCGTCGGACGATGGTCTGGAACCGCTGCAGCTGAAGCTGGCGCAATTGCGGCAGCGGCAGGAAGTCAGGAGCGCTGACAGGGTGGAATCGGCCGGAATTCTCGTGCATTGCCGTGTGCATGGGCAGCTCCTAGAAAGGCTTGGTCGCACGCATCAATCTGTCTGGTCAGGCGTCACCGTATCGAGTCCATCAATAGCGGCCACAAACCACCCCGGCGGCCGGGCGGGCTTGCCGGATGCATCGACGATCGCGTGGACCGTGTACCCGCTGGCCACGCTGGCGGACTCGTCGGCGCGGGCGATGTGAATATCAAACCGCACCCGCACCTTGCCGACCATCTGGCAGGAGACGTGCATCTGCAACTCGTCGTCGTACCGCGCCCTGCCCAGGTACTGCACGTGGGCCTCGACCACCGGCAGGAACACGCCCTTGTGCTCCATCTCCGCATACGGCTGGCCGAGGCGGCGCAGGTGCTCGGTGCGCCCCAGCTCAAACCAATCCAACGCCCGGGCGCTGGAAAAAGTTCCCATCTGGTCGGTCTCGCAGTAGCGGACGCGAAAGGCGACTTGGGTTTCCTTACCCGGCATGAGGGCGATTCTACACCCGGTCTCGCAAAGGCGTAAGGGGGATTTCGACTTCTTGGGCCACTGAAATCTTTCCGGCCGCCAGCAGGCATCGGAAAGTCCCGGTGCCGAGAAAGAGAAAGGGCCGGTGGTTAAGCCGGCCCTGTTGATGTTCTGCCATGCGCAGGATGAGCCCACTAGGCACGGGCTCGGCCACTAAAGACCGCTAGAACGTGAAGATGAACTCGTAGCGCAGGAAGACCGCCGTGTCTTCCTTGGGGGCCGTGTAGTAGTTGCCGGGGATAAAGCCTTCGGCCAGAAACGCGGTCGAGAAGAAGTCGTTGATCTTGTACCGGGCCGCCCAGGTGATCAACTGGCCTCGAAACCTGCCGTCGTCGCTGAAGCCGGAGGAACCCGCCATGGGGTTGGCATCAGCAAAGAGCAGGTGATAGTCCGTGGCAAAGGTCAGGTTCTTGATCGGCGCGATCGTGTGACCAAACTGGATGCGGTGCATATTTCGCCAGTAGGCGGGTCGGCCATTGGCCTCCATCGCCCAAATCGGATTGGCGATTTCACTCCACTGCGGCCAGCGGCCCCACAGGGGATCGAAGTTGTCAGAGAGAAACTCATAGCCGGTCCGCAGCCGGTTGTCCAGCGGGTCGCGGAAGTAGTACGTCAGCAGGTTGTTGACGCCGCCGGCAGAGAAGTTGTCACCGTTCTTGTTGCCGACTTCCTCAACCCATTCGCCGCGATACTGCCAATTCTTGTTGAAGTCATGCACCAGGCGGTTGCCAAAGGCGTAAATCTGGCCGGAGTCGCCGAGCGGAGCTTTCAGCGGATCGCTGTCGTCCTTGTAGATGAAGTAGCCGTTGATCTCGGTGTTCTTGATGCTCTTGTTGGTCACGTACAAGATGGCGCCGTTCTCTGTCTGCTCGGTCAGTATCGTGGCAGGCTTGTAGGCGAACGGCGTGATGTATTGGTTTTCGCGGGGATTCTGCCAGACGTACATGGCATCGATGGTGGTCTGGATTTCCTTGATCTCATACGTGGCGCGGAAGCCGTCGAAGAACAGCGTTCGCGAGCCGTCGTCGGGCGTGCCTTCAAAGACCAACCAGCCGTTGCCGAGATTGATGTCCTGCCTGCCTGCGGTGACCGTCAAGGGCAAACCCATGACGTTCTTCCACTTGATGTTCATGGTGTCGAAGATCGCGTCGCTCAGATTGGTGACCTGCTCGGCTTTGCTCTCAGGCGCGAAGTAGTTCCGGAATTCCCAGGTCAGGCAAAAGTTGAACTCCATGTCCTCGATCGGCTTGACCGTCCACCACAGCCGCGAACGATAGCGGTTGTAATCCGTGTCGTGGCCGGGGGCCTTGCTGTCAAGCGTCGAGTTCAAGAGATACTCGTTGCGGAGACGCTCGTCGAATCCCCAATTGAACCACGGAACCGGGTTCTTGATGGTCTTGGCCCAGGGCGGTAGAGTTGAAACCGGTCCGGCCGCGGCGGCAGCACCGGCCGGTTTGGACGCCGCCTGCGAAGTCGCCCGCGACGCCGGCTGGGAAGCGGGAGCACTGGCAGCGACCGAGCTTGGGTTGCTTGTTGCGGCCTGGCCGATGGCCCAGGACGCAGCTGTGAGAAGAAACACGATGGCAGTGATTGACGTTCGCATCCATGCTACGCTACCCATAGGGCCTCCTTGCGGCTTTCGCGATTGGGCTGCCTGTTTCATCGGCCAAAGGGTAAACGAAACCTGAATGGGAGACAAGCTAATGCACGGAATATGCATAGAGGAAACTCTGGGCATGTTCTGGCGTCCATTGCTGTCGCATCCATCGGGGAAAGCGACAATACTGTGGCGAGCCCGCAGCCGGGCATAATTCATAAGTGTTGCACTGATAATATGTTGCAGGGCGACGCCTGATTGGCACGTCCGTTGCTCAGAAGCAGGGCAATCGAGAAAGGAGTCGCGATGTCACAACACTCGAAATGGGCTGTGCTGGTCTTAATCATTTCTTATCAGTGTATTTCGCTCCATGTCTGGGCGGATGAACCGTCCACACAGCCAGCCGCGACCGCGCCGGCCTCCCAGCCAGCGTCGGCCGGTGCGCCCGCCTCGCAACCGGCCTCGCAGCCCGCCGCCGCTGCCGAAACCGCTTGGCCGCCAGGCCTGTGGATGGATGCATTGGGGGCGCTGAAGGCCAAGGACGCCGTCGATGCGATGGGGTTGCGGTTTTGGGGTTTTGTCGAGACTAGCTTCATGGGCCGGCTGACGGGCGGACAGAATCCGCTGCCAGGCCGCGTGTTCGACGCCCGCCGCCCCAACGAGCTTCGGCTCAACCAGCTTCGCCTGACGGCCGAGCGGCCTTACGATGCGAACAAAGACTTCGACTTCGGCTTTCGCATCGACGGGCTGTACGGCGGCGACGCCCAGGTCACGCATTCCCTGGGCCTGTTCGACCAGGCCGGGCATCAGGGCAGCGACAACTGGGCCGATCTGCTGCAAGGCTACGGGCAGATCTGGTTCAAGACCGGCAAGGAGAGCGGCTTAGAGACGACCTTCGGCAAGTGGGTCACGCCCATGGGCTACGAGGTCATCGACGCGCCCTTCAACGCCCTGTACTCGCACAGCTTCCTGTTTGGCTATGCCATTCCGTTTACGAACACCGGCTTGAAGATGAACTACATCTGGAACTCGCAGGTTTCGACCTACTTCGCCATCGTCGAGGGCTGGGATGTCTGGCATGACAATAATCATGCCGTGAGCTATATGTTTGGCACAGCCATCACCAGCAAGGAAAAGGTCGGCGATGCCGCCCGCGACAGTTTGAATCTCAACATCATCACCGGCCCGGAGCAGCCGGCGAAGGTCCGGCCATATCGCACTGTCGTTGACGCCAGCTATACGCACCGCTGGTCAGATAAGCTCATGCAGACCATCAATGGCGACTTCGGCACGGAATACGTCGGCGGCGACGTCGGCCAGGCGGACTGGTATGGCCTGGCCCACTACCTGACGTACTACTTCAACGACTACGTCAACGCGACGTGGCGGAGCGAGTGGTTCCGCGACCAGGGCGGCACGCGCACCGGCGTCAACGCCGCTTACTTCGAGAATACCTGGGGCGTGACGCTCACGCCCTTCCCCAAGGACAAGATCCTCAAGAACCTGAGCTTCCGCCCGGAACTCCGCTGGGACTTCGCCGACCAACCCGCCTTCGGCGACGATCACTACAACCAACTGACATTGGGATTGGACGCGATTATCAAGTTCTGATGTCCCGTGGCCGCGGGATCACGTGGCCTTGAGACCGGGGCAGGTCAATCCATTATGTCTATTCATTGGGATCGATCACGTGGCTGCTGGACGACGCAGGCCACGGCACCCATGGCGCGCACGCTTACCAGCAGCGGACGAGCAGGTTCTTGTCCAGGCCTTGCTGTTGCAGGATTGGCAGGGCGGATTCGACGAATCGCTGGCCATCGGTATGGTAGCCGGTTGTGGGGGCTAAGCCCGGGACGTGGCGGGCGAAGTAGCCGTTGAGCAGTTCCATGAAGAGCTCGCGCACGTACTTGCAGCTCATCGAGGCCAAGGCCGTGGCCAGGCAGGCGGTCTCGCCGCCGACCAGGAAGGAAATCTCGATCGACCGGCCATGCACGCTAATGAGGTACCGGCTGCGAGTCTCGGTCTCTTCGAGGATATTGATGCTCGCGCCGTCAAAGATGTTTTGCAGCGGCTCGAGGTAGCGCACCCGCCCGCCCTGGTGATCGACGATGATCCGCGTCGGGCCATCGCCGGCGTCGAAGGCTCGGCAGATCCAGTCGATCAGTTGCGCTACCACGCCGAACAGGGCCACGGACTTGTTCCGCGTCGCGCCGACGAGCTGGTTGTACCGTCCTGCCAGCACCGGCTCGGAGCGCAGGCCTTCAAACACGATCTCGTGCCGCTTCATCGCCGCCGTTAGGGCCTTGCTGCGCAGGCTCAGATCCTGCCAGTCGGCCAGGCGCGGCAGCGGCATGTCGCCGCCGGCATACCAGGGATACGCTTCCATCTCCACCGGGATCTGCGGGCAGACCAGTTGCAGCAGTTCCCGCAGGCTGCGCGGGGCCGGGGCTTTCTGGTGCAGCATGCCCAGCAGGCCACGCTCCAAGTGCACCACGCCGTCGTCGCGGACGTGCATCAGCTTGGAGTCGGCGATGCCGATGGCGGAGGACTTGCGGAAGCCCTTGCGTGTGACGGCCGAACTGAGCTTGCGCCAGAGGTCCTGGTTGACCGATTCGTCGGGCACGCGAAACACGGCCGCAGACACGACCATCGGCCCCACAACGGGGCTGAAGCCTGCTTCATCAATGCCTGCGATAATCGCCATGAGTTCCCTTCGCCTTCGAGTGCTGAGTATACGGCACGGCGGCCCGTCCGTGAACGGCGAGATAGCAGGATGGCGGCACAAATCGTCCGAAGGATAGCCCCTCCAATGGTCGAAATACTCAATAGACGCGCTGACAGTGCATCAGGCTTAGACTATACTTTGACAGCATAAACGATTTGAAAGAAACGCTTAGGTAAGGTGCAGGCAATGAGATATGCGGTGATCATGGCTGGCGGGGCGGGCAAGCGGCTTTGGCCGGCCAGTCGGCAGAACAAACCCAAGCAGTTGATTAAGATGATTGACGGCAAGAGCTTGCTGGAGATCGCCATCGGGCGGCTGGAAGGGCTCTTTGAGCCCGAGCAGATCCTGATCGTCACCAACGCCGCGTACGCCGATCAAGTGCGGGAGATTCTGCCCGACCTGCCCAAGGGCAACGTGATCGGCGAGCCTGAGGGCCGCGATACCGCCAACGCCGTCGCCCTGGCGACCGAGATTGTCAGCGCCCGCGATGAGCAGGCGACCATGGCGATCTTTACCGCTGACCACATCATTCGTCCCGAAGCCGAGTTCCGCCGTTGCGTCCGCCACGCCTGCGAAGCGGCCGAGGGAGATCGCGACGCCTTGCTGACGCTGGGCGTCAAGCCCACCTGGCCGCACACGGGGCTGGGGTATATTCATTGCGGCGGCAAGGTCAAGGACGGCGTGCTGAAGGTGCAGGGCTTCAAGGAGAAGCCCGACCACCGCGCCGCTCGGCAGTACGTCGAGACGGGCGAGTACTATTGGAATAGCGGCATGTTCGTCTGGACCGTGCCGGCCATTCGCAAAGCCCTGACCCAATTCCTGCCCGAGGCGATGCGGCAATTCGCCGGCGTCGGCGAGGCGCTCAAGGCCGGCGAAGATATCGCACCGCTGCTGAAGGAAATCTACCAGCGGCTGACGAAGATCAGCATCGACTACGCGGTGATGGAAAAGGCCCCCAACGTGCTGATGGTTGAGTTGACGGCCCAGTGGCTGGACGTGGGCAGTTGGCCGGCTCTGTCTGACGTGCTGGAACTGGACGAGGACGGCAACGCCATCGCCGCCAGCCGCACCGCCTTGCTGGACAGCAACCGCAACGTCATCTACTCCGATGAGGACCACTTGCTGGCATTGATCGGCATGGATGATTGTATTATCGTACATACTAATGACGCCACGCTGATCTGTAACAAGTCCGACTCGCAGCGGCTGAAAGAACTGGTGGACACCATCAGCCGGCAGTACGGACAGCAGTACATCTGATGGGCCGCTGGCTGGGCATCGACCACGGGCACAAGCGCATCGGCTTGGCGGTGGGGGACACGCAGGCCAGGATGGCCAGCCCGGTGGGCATGGCCTCGGCCGAGCGGCACGACACGGTGGAACAGATTCTCGCCATGGCCCGCGACTACCAGGTCGAGGGGCTGCTGGTCGGCTGGCCAATCAACGCCGACGGCAGCGAAGGGCCCCAGGGCGTGATGGCGCGGCGATTCGCCTCGGAACTGGCCAAGCAAACGAAGCTGCCGGTGCGGATCTGGGACGAGCGACTCAGCAGTTTTGTGGCCGATCAAGCCCTCCGCGGCCTGCTGACGCGCAAGAAGAAACGCGCCCGCCAGGACGCCATCGCCGCCGCCGCCTTCCTGCAGGATTTCCTCTCCCGCGACGGCGAACAGACCGCGCACGCTCCCGACGATTTGCCCTGGCCACAGGAGTAGCGTGCCGGACTAGGTCGGTGTCTCAGTGCCTGATGTTTCTATGACTTTGCGGGGTTCCACAGGCGGTGCAGTCCACGTATCAGCTTTGGCCAGCCACGCAGATTGTACTGCATGGAATCGGGCAATGCTTTTGGCGATCTTTGTTCTTTCCTTTGGATAGAACTTAAACAGGCGTTCGCAGAATTCGAGCATCCAATCTTTGCGTGAATACTGAGGGTTCAAGGAGATTGTATTGGAGTTGCGTATTTGTATCTGTCCCCGTCCGAGAGCGCCCACGGTGAGGCAATCCCATCCCAGAAACTCAATGGGAACAAAGAGTACGTTCGACACCTTGACCTTCATTCCACTGATGGCGTAAGTCACAAGAAGAATGACAAAGCAGTTTTTGTCAGACTCGTAGAAACTGGCCAGCCGTTCGACCGACGTCAGGTTAGGCATGTTAAAATGCGTATCAATTCGGTGCGTCTTCACATCTACCGCGTAGCAAATTCCGTCAGGATCCTTAAAGGTGACATCCCCCATCGCACGCCTACCAAGCTTCGTAATGCACTCAGTGCAGGCCTTGCCCAGAAGGGTTTGGAAGCCTTCACTGATGATGTTTTGGATTGCGTCACCCGTCGCTCGTGTACTCTCGATATTTGCTCGTGCTAAGAAATTCTTCTGCCTATTCAGGAATCGCTTGATGTTTTGTGCAATCTCGATGTACTTGTCCGTGTAGAAGATACGGCTTCGCACGATTATTCCTCCCCTGAACTGCCAAAGATGTTCCAATCCGGTTTGATGGTTTGCTGTCTTGAAGCGGCGATGCTGTTGCGTTCCCAAAAGACGTTGTCGACATATCCTTGAATCTGTTGACTGACGTTCGCGTTGGCCAGACGTTTTTCGGCCAAGCAGCAATAGTGTGGGTCGATCTCAACGCCAAAGAAGTTGCGATTCAGCTTCTTTGCCACGACCGATGTTGTCCCGGAGCCAAGGAAGGGATCAAATACAACGTCTTTGGGCTGGGAACTCGCGAGGATCACTTTTGCCAACAGTTTCTCGGCTTTCTGGGTGGGATGTTCGGTGTTCTCAGGCATGGACCAGAACGGAACCGTCACATCTGTCCACATGTTCGACGGGTAGGTCAACCTGAATTTTCCCTGCTGGCCCTGAACCCAACCTCGCGGGCTTCCGTCGGGATCGCTATACGGCGCCAGAATGCGCCGCTTGAGCTTCACGCTCTCGACGTTGAAGGTGTAGGAATGGCCTTTGGTGCAAAACCAGATGTCCTCCGCGCAGTTCTTCCAGTTCGACTCGGCGCCTCTGCCTTTATCGCGTTCCCAGGTGATTCGATTGCGGACAATGAGGTGCTTGGAACAAACCCGATGAACTGCGGCTGACGATCGCCAATCGCAACAGACGTAGACGGAGGCTGTCGGTTTCAGCAATCGCACCATTTGCCCGAGCCATGATTCCACCCAGCACTCGTAGTCGTCAAGATCGAGTTTCTTGAAGGAGGATCCGTTGAACGTTTTATCGAGGTTATATGGAGGGTCGGCGAATAGCAGGTCGACCGAAGCAGAAGGCAAGAACGGCAGAACTTCAAAGATATCCTGGCAAATCGTTCGTGCAAGAACATCTTTCAGAGCGGCAGGCTGATTAATTCGGATCAGCCGACTCCGATACTCCTCTGTCTCTCTCTGCGTCAGAGCGAGGGTCCGGTTTTGAGGAGCATGGCGACGTTCGGATTGCTTCGTGCCCACTGTCGGCTTCACCGTCGGATCCTCACAGCTAACGCAAGGGCAATAACCCGGCATGCGACGGCGCGCCCCTAAGCGCCAGCTAGGGCGTCCACGCCGCGCTACTTCTTCTTCTCGTCCTCGTCTTCTTCCATGGCCAGGGCTTCGAGGGCGTCGATGGGGTCGGCATCGTCGGCCGCGCCGGACAGGGCGCCGGCCGCCGAGTCATCGGCCTCCAGTTCGATCACTTCATCGTCTTCGCCGCCGGCGGCCACCGCTTCGAGGTTGATCTCTTCCTGCTCGCGGTCTTCCTCGGTGCGCTTCCTGGGTTGAATCTTGACGGCCTTGATGTCCTTGGGCTTGCCGTCGATTTGAACGGTGAAAATCACCGGCCCGATGATGAGCAGATCGCCGGCCTCAAGCTCGGTTTCGGTCACGCGCTTGTTGTTGACGTACGTGCCGTTGGAACTGCCCAGGTCGCGCAGCTTGAGGTGTTCCTCGCCCTTGATCAGTTCACAGTGCTTGCGTGAAACCGACAGCAGCGGAATCCGCAGGCCGCACTCTTCGCCGCGTCCCAGCGTGGTCCGCTTGGTCTGAAGGAGGAAGTCCTTGCGAACGCCGTCGTTCTTGAACATGACCAGCTTAACTTCCATGAGCGTTTCCCTATCTCTGGGCGTGTGCTACGCGAGTCCGACGCCGATGAACATTCATTGTAATAGATTCGGCGCAGCAGGCAAGGACTGATTCGCCCCTGAGAGGTTCGCGTGCCGAACCGGGCGTTTGGGCTTACTTGGCTTCTCGTCGAATTGACCCAGCCAGCCGTTTGGAGTACCCTCGCGGGCGAAAGTCTCAGGAGTTGCGGATGGCCGAACTTGATTTAGTTGCCGCCGGGCACATCTGCCTGGACATTACGCCGGAGATTCCCGACACGGGAACGCCGCTGGATCGCCTGCTGCGCCCGGGCAGTCTGACGGTTATCGGTCCGGCGGCCATGTCCACGGGCGGGGGCGTGGCGAACGTCGGCCTGTGCGCCAGGAAAATGGGACTTAGCGTCGCGCTGATGGGCAAGTGCGGCGACGACCTGCTTGGCCAGACGCTGCTGGAGGTGCTGGAGCGGACCTCCGGGGAGTCGCAGCACGGCATGCGCGTCGCTCCCGGCGAGACGACCAGCTACTCGGTCGTGCTGGCGCCGCCTGGCTCGGACCGCATCTTCCTGCACTGCCCAGGCGCCAATGACACCTTCACCGCCGCCGATGTCGATCTGGAGATCGCCGCCTCGGCCAAGCTATTCTATTTCGGCTATCCGCCGCTCATGGCCAGGATGTACGGCGATGGGGGCCGCGAACTGGCGAAGTTGCTGGCGGGCGTGAAATCGCACGGCGTCACGGCGGCGCTGGACATGGCCCTGCCCGACCCCTCCGGTGCGGCGGGCAAGGCCGACTGGCCGGCGATTCTGCAGCGGGCGTTGCCGCACGTGGACGTCTTCCTGCCCAGCTTTGAAGAGATTCTGATGATGCTGCGGCGCGACGAATACGACCGGCTGGCCGGCGGGGGCGACCTGCTGGCCCACGCCAGCATCCCGATGCTGCGCAGCCTGGCCAACGAGTGCCTGGCTCTCGGACCGGCCGTCGTCATGATTAAGTGTGGCCGGCACGGACTGTACGTAAAGACCGGCGCTGCGAACGCCTTTGACAAGATGGGTTCGGCCAAACCGGCAGCGAAGGAATGGGCTGGTCGGGAGCTGTTCGCGCCGTCGTACCGGGTGCCCAAGGTGGTCTCGGCCACGGGCAGCGGCGATGCCGCCGTCGCGGGCTTTTTGACGGCGCTGCTGCGCGGCGCAGACCCGGCCACCGCGGCCGATTATGCCTGCGCATCGGGCGGCCAGAATGTGCAGGCCGTCGACGCCGTCAGCGGCATCAAGAACTGGGACGCAACGACAGCGGAACTCAAGGGCCCGCGCGTTGAAATTCCCGATGCGTTGCAGCTCTAAAGTGCATTCGTAGCGCAGCCGCCCTCGGCTGTCGGCGAGATAGTATTTGTCCTCTGGCCTGGGGCCTTCGACCTCCGGCCTCTGCTTTTGGCGGTGACTGATGATTTGGCTTTGGATCGCGTTTCTGCTGTTCGTCTTCGTGATGCTGGCGCTGGACCTGGGCGTCTTCCACCGCCATGCGCACGAGGTCTCGATGAAAGAGGCCCTGTGCTGGAGCCTGGTGTGGGTGGCTCTGGCATTGGCCTGTGGCGTCTTTGTGTACTGCCTGTACGAGTACCGGCTATGGGGGCTCATCGCGCCGGGCCAGCCGACCGGTCGCCAGGCGGCCACGCTGTTCCTCAGCGGCTACCTCGTCGAGGAGTCGCTCAGTGCCGACAACATCTTCGTCATCGCGATGATCTTCACGTACTTTGCGGTGCCCTCGTCATATCAGCATCGCGTGCTGTTCTGGGGCATTCTCGGCGCCATCGTGCTGCGCGGGCTGATGATCCTGGCGGGCATCGCGCTCATTCAGCAGTTTGGCTGGATCATGTACGTCTTCGGCGCGCTGCTGCTGTACTCGGCCTATCGAATGCTCACGGCCGATGAGGCGCCAGATCCCCAGAAGAACCCCTTTGTGCGCCTGGTGAAGAAGCTGCTGCCAGTGACGGAGGAACTTGACGGCACTCGCTTCATCGTGAAGCGTGACGGCCGGCGGTTCTTGACCCCGTTGGCCATCGTGCTGGTCTCGGTCGAAGGGGCCGACGTACTGTTCGCGGTCGATTCCATCCCGGCCATCTTCGCCATTACGGACATCCCGTTCATCGTCTTTACGAGCAACATCTTCGCCATCCTTGGCCTGCGTTCGATGTTCTTCGCCCTGTCGAGCATCCTCAAGAAGTTCCATTACCTGAAGATCTCGCTATCGGTGCTGCTGGGCGTCATTGGCCTGAAGATGCTGCTGAAAGATTACGTCCATGACCTGCCCGGCAGGGACTACATCACGCTGGGGCTGATCGTGCTGATACTGGGCGTGGGGATCGTCGCATCGATCCGCCGGACCCGACGGCACGCCAAGGCCGGGCAAGGTACTTAACAGTCCGTTAGAGAAGGGCGTTCCGGGTGTTTTCGTGACATGGCCGTCTCGGCCATGCGTGTCATGGGCGTCTCGCCCATGTGACGCTGTTCACGGCCGAGACGGCCGTGACACGCACGGGCGGGACGCCCGTGTCACGAAGCGGCTGTGCTACGCGGGGCGGACAGCCGAGGGCGGCTATTCCACGGTCGGACAGCCGAGGGCGGCTATCCCACGGTCGGACAGCCGAGGGCGGCTGTCCCACGGGGACGAGGTCAGGGGATCAAGCCGGCGATGGCTTGTGCTTGGGAACGACCGTTACCTTACCGTTGTTCTCCAGGAAGGCGATGAGGACTTCGTCGGGGCCAATCATCCCTTCGGCCCGCAGTGCGGCGTGCAACTCGTGAATCGTCATCTGCGCCTGGCGCAGGGCCTTCGGATCGACGTGCCCATGATGCACCAGCACTATGGGCCGGCCTTCCAGGAACGCTTCGGCCTTCTTGCTGCGAAGCATCGCGGCGCTGACCAGCCAGTTCAGGCCCACCAGCGTGCCGGCCAGGATCAGCCCGCCCGTGACGCTGCTGTCGCCGCCGTTCATGGCGTTCTGGACGCCGTTGCTGATGATGAGCAGGAGCACCAGGTCAAAGGGCGAGAGCTGGCCGACCTGCCGCTTGCCTGTGAAACGGAGCAGTAGCAGCAGGGCAACGTACACAATGCTGGCGCGGACCACAAATTCCCAGGGCGGCAGGCTGACGTTCCACATGATGGCTCCCACGGCCTGGCAAATTCGCTCGGCCGATTTAGAATGTGCGACTATAGTATCTTCGGTCGATAGAGCGAAACCCGATCAGCGGGACTTGGCGGCCGGTTGAAGAAGGGCTTACGTTGTGGCAGGGGCGTCTGGCCCATGATGATTTCAGCTACTTTCGCGGTCGTTAGGCCACGGGCGAGACGCCCGTGCCACGTTTTCAGCGGGACTTACACGGAGAATGCAATGACGTTCGACTTTAAGAACCTCACCGGCAAGACCATCCTCACCGACGGCGCCTGGGGCACGCAGCTTCAAAAGCAGGGCCTGACGCCCGGCAGTTGCCCCGACGCCTGCAACCTGAACAATCCAGCAGCAGTGCTGGCCGTGGCACGCAGCTACGTCGAGGTCGGCTCGCAGGTGATCCTGACCAACACGCTGCGCGCGACGCGATTTGGGCTGCAACACTACGGCCTGGCAGAAAAGGCCTACGAGATCAATGTCCGCGGGGCCGAACTCAGTCGCCAGGCCGCCGGCAAGGACGTGGCTGTCTTCGCCTCCATGGGCCCATCGGGCAAGATCGTGATGATGGAGGAGGTTGACCCGCAGGCGTTGTACGACGCCTTCCTGGAGCAGGCCAAGGGCTTGCAGGAGGGCGGCGTGGACGTGGCGGTGTGTGAGACCTTCACCGAGCTGGCGGAGATCGAGATCGCGGCCAAGGCTGCCCGGGCGGCCGGGCTGGAGGTCGTGCTGTCGCTGACCTTCGGCTCGGGGCCTGATGGCACCTCAACCATGATGGGCAACACGCCCGTTCAAGTGGCGGCCGTGGCGGCCAGGGTTGGCGCCGCTGCGGTCGGGGCCAACTGCGGCGCGGGGCCCGAGGCGTTCATCCCCGTGGCCAAGCTGTACCGCCAGCACACCAAGCTGCCGATCTGGGTCAAGCCCAACGCCGGCCTGCCCGTGCAGGAGAAAGGCAAGACCGTCTTTCCGCAGGGGCCGGAGGAATTCGCCGGCTTTGGGCCCAAGCTGGTGGCGGCCGGGGCGACGTTCGTGGGCGGCTGCTGCGGCACCACGCCCAAACACATCGCCGCGCTGGCCGTAGCATTAAGTAAAGGGACATGAAAGAGCTTTTGATCATCCGTCACGGGGAGGCCAGCCATTTGGCCCGCGGAATCACGGGCGGCTGGTCGGACTCCGACCTCACCGAGCTTGGCTGCAAGCAGGCCATCCGCACCGGGCTGGTGCTGGCGGACATGCTGGGTGGACGGACTTTCGAGGTGTACAGCAGCGATCAGCCGCGAGCGGTGCAGACCGCCCAGGAGATGGCCCGCAGCTTGCCCGCCCAGATGCACTTCACGCCGGCGTTGCGCGAACTCAACAACGGTATCGCCGCCAATCTCACGCTCGAAGAGGCCGCCCGCGTGGCCGCGCCTTTGACCGAGCCGACCATCGACTGGCTGCCATATCCCCAGGCTGAGACGTGGCGGGAAATGTCGCAGCGCGTGCATGCGTTTCTGGATGGCCTGCTTGCTCGCGACATGCAGACGGCCGTGCTGGTGACGCATGGCCATGCCGGCGTGGCGGCGGTCTTCTGGTGGCTGCGCCTGGGCCCGGAGCACTGGAGCCGGATTTCATTCCATTTCTGCCCGTGCTCGATCACGTATCTCGGCATCGACGCCTGGGACGAACGCACGATCTACAAGCTCAACGACACCAGCCACCTCAGCGACATCCCCAGCCGATTCGACCGGCCGGATTTCAGATAGAAGAAGATCACCGCAGAGGACGCGGAGGGGGAAAGGCGGCAGGACCAGGGTTTGCAGGTGAGCCGGGATCTGCGGGTGGGCCCGGAATTGCAGGGTGGGCCGAGGAGCGAAGCGACGAGTCCCACCGTTTGCCTCTACGCCCGTGGGTGGAACTTCCTGTGCAGGGCCTTCAGCCGCGAGGCATCGACGTGCGTGTAAATTTGCGTGGTGGCGACGTCGGCGTGGCCTAGCATCTCTTGGACGCTGCGCAGGTCGGCCCCGCCTGAGAGCAGTTGCGTGGCGAAGCAGTGCCGCAGCGTGTGCGGGCTCACCTGGCCGCGGACGCCGGCTCGCCGCACATATTTCTTTACCAGCCGGAAGATATCTTCGCGAGCCAGTGGCTTACCCGTTCGGGAGAGGAAGAGTTTCTCCGACGAGATTTGTCCCGTTCCGCCCGGCCGGCCATTCGCCTGCCGTTCCTTCAAATACTCCTGCACCAGCGCCAGCGTCGATTCCGCCACGGGCACGACGCGTTCCTTGTTGCCCTTGCCCAGCACGCGCAGCACGCCGATGTTGGCGTTAATGTCGCCCAGTGTCAGCCCGGAGGCCTCGCTGGCCCGCATGCCCGTGGCGTACAGCATGGCCAGCAGGCAGCGGTCACGCAGGTAGTGGGCGTCTTCCTCGACGTTGGGCGTGTTCAGCAGGGCGGTTACTTCTTCATGCTCCAGTGTGGATGGCAGGTGCATCCACTTCTTGGGCGCCTCGATGGCAGCAGACGGGTCGGCCTTGATGTATTGCTGCAGGACGCAGAAGCGGCAGAACATCCTCACCGCCGCTAAGCTGCGGCAGACCGAACTGGCGGCCTTGCCCAGTGCCTGCTGGCGTCGCAGGAATCCTTCCAGGTGGGGCGGCAGGATCTCGCGCAGCGACTCGCACTTGACGGAGGAGAGATACTCGGCCAGGTCGCGCAGATCCCGGCTGTAGGCCTTGCGCGTGTTGACGGCCAGCCCGCACTCGGCTTGGAGGTAGTTGAGAAACTCCCCGACGGCCCGGGCCAGCTCAGCCGGCCAGGACGTGCAGGGTCGTTTGGTATGTGCTGCGGCAGACGGCATCGTTCTCCACGATCTGCCGGTAGGCCGGGCAGGATTCGTAGTCGTCCGCGCAATAGCTCAGGGCTTCCTGTAGCCTGCTCAGCGACAGGTGCGACGCACAGCGAGGATCACTTTGTTCAAGGTACGGACACACGCATGAATCTCCAGGCCGCCGACAACAAGAGCGGCTCTGGTAGGGAACATCGGCACCGAGCCGCGAAAAACGTTAGTCGGAGTCAGGGGCTCGTCGCAAGCCGGGGTCATGCGCCTCCAGCCAGCCGACGATCGCCCGCGAAAGCCCGGCGGCCTTCTTCTCGGGACCGCGATTGAGCGTCTCTCTCGTCCGGCCGACGCACACGGCCTCGCCCAGCACCTTGCCGCTGTCCTTGTCCACAAACTGGATGCGCGTGATGACCTCCTCGTGCGGGCCGAAGATCTCCGAAGCCATCGAGGAGTTCTCGTAATAAATGACGCGCCCACGGATGATCAGCGTTCTGCCCGGCGCGTTGATGATCTTTCGGTCGGCCAGAATCTTATCGAACTCGTACGGCATGGAAACGAAGAACGACGGCGGCGTGCGACCATTCGTCTCGTCCTCCAGCCGCGTCAGTTGGAAGTGCGTGCATTTGGCCAGCGAGGCCTCGTCCTGCGGCGAGACCGGGCGGACATCGGCGGAAAAGCCCTTGGGACCGACGACCTTGCCGTAGGTTTCGCTGGCGATGCGGTCGCACCCGGCGGCAAAGACCAAGCCCAACGCTAACATGAGCAACGCGATTTGCTTCATGGGAGTCCTTTCCTAAGTTGTGCTGGCGACATTGTAATCGCTCTGTTCCACATAGCCACAACCGCTTTTGTGACCAGCCGGGCAGGCGTGACAGCCGGGTTTCCACGGGTGGGTGCCACACCTGCGGCGTTTGCAGGTGTGTTGAGCTGCACGGCTGCAAAATCCGCAGCCGTGGCACCCATTTCCATCGCATGGCATGCATTTCTGAGTTGCGGCAATCGTCTCGCTGGATTTGGCAGCGGCTCATCGGTCGGGTAGCGGGCTTCCGTAGCGAGCGGGCTTGGACTATAGTGGCACGTGCTATGGATCAGCAGGAATTGCGCGACATCATGGGATCGGTTCGCAACGACGCCAAGGCCGCTCTGCTGCGGACGCTCACTGCCGCCCTGGCCGGCCCCTACGCCGCGCTGATGCGCATGCGGCGGCAGGGATATCGACAGCACCCCTCCAAGTCTATCTCCGTCGGCGTGCCGGTGATTTCCGTCGGCAACATCACCACTGGCGGCACGGGCAAAACGCCCATGGTCGCCTGGCTGGTAGAGCAACTGGCCGCGAGTGGACGCAAGCCCGCCGTGGTCACGCGCGGGTACATGACCAGCGGTCAAGCCAGCGACGAGGCCCAGCTCCTGCGTCAGGGCGAGTCGGGTCCGGTGAAGGTTTTCGTCGATCCCGACCGCGTGGCGGCCGCTCGGGCGGCAGTGGCCGACGGCGCCGACGTGATCGTGATGGACGATGGCTTTCAACATCGCCGGCTGCGACGCGACCTGGACATCGTACTGATCGACGCGATCAACCCCTTCGGCTTTGGCCATTGCCTGCCGCGCGGGCTGCTGCGCGAGCCGCTGTCAGCCCTGGCCGACGCCGACGTGCTGGTCATTACGCATTCGGACCTTATCGAGCCGGTTGAGCTGTCGGGCCTGCAGCGCAAGCTGGCCGAACTGGCCCCGCGGGCGATGATCGCGCTGGCTGAGCACGAGCCCACGACGGTGCGCGACCCGGACAATGAAGAATTCGACGCCCACTTGCTGGATGGCCTGGTGGTGTGCGCCTTCTGCGGGCTGGGCAACCCCGATGCGTTCTTCCGCACGCTGAAGAAGCTTGGCTGTCAGATGGTCGCGACGATTCCCTTCGACGACCACGCCGCGTACAACGCCGTGCAGATCGACCGGATCATGAACGCGGTGGCGTCGTCCCACGCCCAGGTGCTCGTCACCACGGCCAAGGACAAGGTCAAGATTCTGCCCGCCCAGTCGCTGCCTCTGCCGCTGCTGGTGCTGAACATGCGAATGAAGCTCAGCCAGGGCCAGGCCGAGTTGTGGAACAAGGTGGAGAAGGTTCTTATGGGGCATAAGGCGTAGTACAGTTCGGCAACGAGCAGCAAAGGAGCGTGAGCATGCGGCGCGTCGTGTTTATCGTGCTTTCGATGCTTTTGGCCGTAGCTGGGTATTGCGCCTCTGGCGATGCGGTGGCTGAGCGTGCGGGCAGTCGGTCTGCGTCGTCCTCGGCCTCGGCGCCGGTGGAGGATGTGCTGTTCCGTGAGAGCTTCGAGGGCGCCGACTTGGCCAGTCGCGCCTGGTACGATGCCAGGAGTCTCCAGCTTGCATCCCAGCCCGCCGGCGGGGCCAGCTGTGCGGAATTCGCCTGGGATGAGAACGCCAAGCCAACGGCGTCGGGCGGGGCCCGTCACCTGTTTGCACCAACTGACGAAGTATACATCCGCTTCTATCTCAAGCTTTCCAAGGGCTGGAGCTGGACCGGCAGGAACTATCACCCGCACCTGCTCCACTTCATGACCACCGAGAACGGGCCGTATTTCGGGCCGGCTGCCAGCCACCTCACGGTGTATGTCGAGCCGGTGGACGGGCATCTCCGGCTGGCCGCCCAGGACATTCAAAACCAGTCCAGCCCCCATGGCCTGACGCAGGGGCCCATCAAGGGCGGCTACAACGGCATGCTGTACAACAGCAAGGACGTTCTGTTTGCGGACGACCAGTGGCATTGCATCGAGGCCCAGTTCAAGCTCAACACGCTGGACGTGGCCAACGACAAGCCCAACCCCGACGGCATCGTTCGGGGCTGGTTTGACGGCAAGCTCGTCATCGACGAAACGAATGTGGTGCTGCGTTCCACGGATTTCCCCAACATGCGGTTCAACCAGTTTCTCATGCTGCCATACTTCGGCCCAGGACTGCTGCCGCACGCGCAAAAACTCTGGATCGACGAACTGGTCGTCGGCACCAAGCGGGTCGGGCCGGCGAAGTAGCAGGCAGGTCGGCCCCGCGAAGTAGTAGCCGGGGCCGGCAGGCTTGCCTGATGGCTCTACCAGCCCGTTGAAGAAGTGTCTTCCGCTGTAGCATGGGCGTCTCTCGCCCATGGGTATTTCGGCCGCTTTCGCGTCGTTGGGCCACGGGCGAGACGCCCGTGCTACGTTCTTCAACGGGCTGCCAAGTGGTGCCTCTTCAGCCCGAAGGGCTATCAGAATACAGCCCAGGGCAGAGCGCAGCGCCGCCCTGGGTGAAGATCGCCCGGGAACACGAGCCCTGAAAGGGCGGCACACGATCACTTCCGCCCTTGCAGGGCTGGGCATGTATGCATTTGTACCCAGGGCGTCGCTGCGCTCGCCCTGGGCTGTATTCCCTGAGCCTTTCAGGCTCGGCCAAGGGCCCCCGATGGATTCTCTGGTGGCAAGATACTGGCTGGCTGTGCTACAAGGATAGGGGAGCGAAAGGAGTTGCTATGGCCACTGACCCATTTGCCGTCGCCAAGGAGTATTTCTACCGCTACGCCGCGCCGCTGGAGCTGGAGAAACGCTATCCGCGCCGCGACATCCTCGAACACCTGACCACGCCGGATCGCTCCATTGAATTCCGGCTGACCTTTCAACGCGACGACGACAGCAATTGCGTCTGCCAGGCCTATCGCGTGCAGTTCAACGACGACCGCGGGCCGTACAAGGGCGGAATTCGATTTCATCCCGTCGTGGATCTGGCCGAGACCAAGGCGCTGGCATTCTGGATGTACCTCAAGACGGCCGTCGTGGAGATCCCCTTCGGCGGGGCCAAGGGCGGCGTGGCCGTCGATTACCAATCGCTCAGCCTGCCGGAAAAGGAGCGTCTGACCAAGCGCTACGCCGTCGTGCTGCTCAACGACATCGGCAGCCAGAAGGACATTCCCGCGCCCGACGTGAACACGAGCGAGCGCGAAATGGGCTGGATTCTGGATGTCTGGCGGATGATTCATGGCCTGTATGATCGGGCGGTGGTGACGGGCAAGCCCATCAGCATCGGCGGCAGCCAGGGCCGGCGCGAAGCCACTGGCCGTGGCGTGGTTATCACCGTGGCGGAGGCGGCCAAGGAATTGGGGCTGCGGCTCGACCAGGCCTCGGCCGCGGTGCAGGGCTTTGGCAACGTCGGCTCAGTCGCGGCCAGCTTGCTGCAGCAGTGCGGCGTACAGGTGCGGGCAGTCAGCGACGTCGGCGGCGGGGTGATGAACGAAAAAGGGCTCGATATCCCGCGGCTCGTCGAGCACGTCAAGAGCGGCCAGGGCGTATCCAGCTTTCCCGGCGGCCAGGCCATTTCGCGTGAGGCCGTGCTATCGGCCAAGGTGGACATCCTCGTCCCGGCCGCCCTGGAGCACGCGATCATGGCCGAGAACGCCCCGGCGATTCAGGCCACTTTGATTGCCGAGGGCGCCAACGGCCCGGTGGGCCCCGACGCCATGGACATCCTGAATGAAAAGGGCGTGACGATCATTCCCGATATCCTGTGCAACGCCGGCGGCGTGACGGTGAGCTACTTCGAGTGGGTGCAGAACCGGCAGGAGTTCTACTGGCCGCTGGAGCGTGTCAACGCCGAACTCGAGCAGGTCATGCTGCGGGCGTATCACGCGGTCTCCGACCTGGCACGGCGCGAGAAAGTGACGCTGCGTGAGGCCGCGTATCGCATCGCCATCACCCGCGTGGCCGAAGCCGCCGCCCGCCGCGGCGTGCAATGACCGCGTGACATGGACGCCTTGCCCGGTGAAACTTCGCGACCGTGGTCGCGCCCGCCCTCGGGCGTGAAACCGCGCGAGGGAGACATCGATATGGCCGCAACAGCCACAGCCGAGGGCGGCTGTGCCACGAAGCCAATCGCAGCCGAGGGCGGCTGTGCCACGAAGCCAATCACAGCCGAGGGCGGCTGTGCCACGGGGCAAAGCAGTTTTAACCTCATTTGACCTTTGCGCCTTTGCTTGTTCTAATGGCGCGAATTGTGTCGGCGCGGACTACGCCGACAATCGTCACCTGTATTGATTTGTGGAAGAGAGCCATGGCCAAGAAGATCGTCGGGTTGTCCAGCGGGTACACGGGGCCGATTCCGAAGTTCGTCAAGAATAAGGGCACCGTCGGCCGAAAGAAGATCACCTTCGTCGGCGCCAGCTACAAGTTCGTGCACAAGGTGCTGCGCGACATGATGCTGGCGGGCGGCTTCAACGATTGCCAGCTCGTGCTGCACGACCTCAACCCCGAGCCGCTGCGGATCGTGGGCGATCTGCTCGAACGCATGGCCCGGCAGTGCAAGACCCACATCACCGTCACGCGCACGCTCAACCAGGATGAGGCCCTCAAGGACGCCGACGTG
This sequence comes from uncultured Planctomycetota bacterium, assembly GCA_903892515.1. Taxonomy (GTDB): domain Bacteria; phylum Planctomycetota; class Phycisphaerae; order SM23-33; family SM23-33; genus CAITIS01. Next base: position 87,337 of record CAITIS010000079.1, read on the forward strand.
GTCGTGCTGTCCATCACCACTGGCGGCTCCGAGTCCGACCAGCGCGGCTATGAAGTCTGCCTGAAGTACGGCATCCCTGTCGGCATCGGCGACACCATGGGGCCAAATGCCCTGGCCCGCAACCTGCGCACCATCCCGGTGGTCGTGAAGCTGATCAAGAACATGGAAAGGCTGTGCCCCAATGCCATGATGCTCAACTTCACCAACCCGATGTCGGCCCTGACTGGCGCCATGGCGCGGGCGGGGTCGATTCCGTGCTTCGGGCTGTGCCATTCCGCTGACGCGCTCTTCCAGTACTTCGCCGATGTCTTTGAGTGCCAGCAGAAGGACATCGAAATGGAAGTGGGCGGCGTGAATCACCAGGCTTTCACCACGCGGCTGTGGGTCAAGGGCAAGGAGCGGACGGCCGACATTCTGAAGATGGTCGAGAAGTCCAAGGCGACCTTCAAAGACAATCTCATGACCGTCACCGAGGAAGACACCTCGCTCCAGCAGGCCGTGTATAAGCTCCTGGGCGCCTGGCCAAGCTGCGGCGAGACGCACCTGGCCGAATTCTACCGCTACTTCTTCACCGAGCGGCGAATCGACATGTTCGGCCATCACATGCGCGGGCAGATCATGCCCGGCCGCCAGCCGCTGGGCCCGCTCCAGCCGCCGCAGATCCTGCTGGACTGGGCGTATGGCCCCCAAGCTGTGGGCGACCTGCACCTGATGACGACTGAGCACGCCCACGAGTTGATGTGGGCCTTCCTGGCCAAGCAGCCCTACAGCCGCGTGCTGAACCTGCTTAACACCGGCGAGTGGATCAAGGGCATCGACAAGAACGCCTGCGTCGAGGCGATGGTGACGCTCACTGGCCGGAAGATCACCGGCAAGCAGATCACGCTGCCCTCGGCCGTGCATTCGCTGGTCACGAACTGGACGACCATTCACGGTCTGTCCATCAAGGCAGCGCTGGAATGCGACCGCCAGGCGGCCTACCAGGCACTGTTCCTGGACCCGCACGTGAAGGACATGTACGACATTCCCGCGTTGCTGGAAGACATGCTGCAAGCGACCAAGCCCTGGCTGCCCGAGAAGTGGTTCGCGAAGAAATAGGGAATCGGGAAATGGGGGAATCCGGAAGCCGGAATCGGGAATCCGGAATCGGGTGGCGCTGCACGTGTGGAGTGCGGCGATCCCGATTGGACTTTAGTTGATGGTTTTGAAGCCACGACCGGTTCGCCGGCCGTGGCTTCTTCTTTGCGCGGAACGCGGGCGTGGCCTGACGGTTCAGCTCAACGCGGTCGCGCTGCCTCAGTCGCGGGATAGTTCTACCGTCAGTATCTGCCATGGCCGCAGGGCCAGGCTTAGTTCCTGATCCTGCAACTTGGCGGGCCTCTGGCGGCGTTCGCGGAGGTCGCACTCGTAGGCGGCGCGGACCTTCAGCAGGTGCGACAGCCAGACCTTCTTGTGCACCGGCCGGCGGGAGGCGTTGTACAGCCGCAGGATGAGCGAATTGCCGTGGTCAGCCTGCTTGAGTGCCGACACGTGCAGCGGTCCAGGCACGCGCAGGAACGCGACGCTCCCCGGCAGCACACCCTGCGAGACGGCCATCCACTCAATGAAGGGCGGGGCGACGAACTCCTCGGCGGCTTTTTGCAGGCTGTCCCAATCGTCCGTTTGCCGGCCGGGCAATACCGCGTACTCCTGCACCGCGGGCCGGTCGATGCAGTTGCCCTCCGGCGCCGCCCAGTGGGGCACGAGGCTCCTGTGCACAAAGCCATTGGCCTTGAGCAGGCACTTGGCCAGCACGAGCTTGCCGCCAGCCAAGCGGGCGTCGTAGGAGTGCATGCTGCGCGAGAGCAGCGTCAGCCGCCCTCCGGCCGCGGCTGCCGATACGAAGTCGCGGCAGGACGCCTGCTGAAACGGCGCCTTGTGCCCGACCACGTCGAAGGTCGAGCCCGCGTGCGTCTGGCTCGTGGCCAAGCCGGTGGGGAATTCGACCGTCAGCCGATGATCGGCCTGGGCGTTCGTGAATTCGGCCCGGACCAGGACGGCAGGGGACCGCCCCAGCAGCGTGTACGTGAACGTGACCTCCAGCGGCAGCAGCTTCTCGCTGCGAGCCGTGCGATCGGGCGTGAGCCCTGCTGGCAGCCGCAAGAGCACCTTGACCTCGATGGCGGCCTTGTCCGGCAGGGTCTGCACCAGCTTGGTCTTGGCGCGGACGGGCCGGCCGACGTGGTCGCCTAGCAGTCGAGACAGGTACAGATCGCCTGCATCGCCACAGTCCACCAGCGAGTTCTGCCGGCGGTACGTCACGCGGGCCTGTTTGTCCAGCAGGTCGAACGAGCCGTCCGCGTTGACGCTCAGCCGGACGTGGGCGTTCTCCAGCGTCTTGGCCGTGGCGGTGACCGTCTTGGCGGGCGCTTCGGGCGTGCCCGCCTGCACGTACAGGCAGCGATAGCCCGAGGCCGGCAGCACCACCTGGGCGTCAATCCGCACCTCGATGGCCTTTTCGTTCAGGGCCTCAAAATCGTCACTGTTCCAGCGGCGGAAGTGGCCGGCGGCGACACGCGTGCGGATGTTGGCCGGCACGCTGAGGCCGCTCTCATCCACCAGGCGAAGCTTCGTGTCATGGCTGGCAAGGGTGAAGGTCCGGGACAGATCAACCGTCCGTTCCCTGCCCAGCGGGTTGAACAGGAACACCTGCGCGGCGGCATCGAAGGCAGGGCGACGAACTTCCGCCGCCAAGTGCAAGGCCGCATCCGAGGCCAGCAACGAGGCGACTTCTTCGACTCGCTTGGACCGGTTCTCGGCGTCGCGGTGCGTCGCGTCGGTCGAACAGCCGCAGATGTCGTCGTGGGGCGTGTTGCGCAGCAGCGTCTTCCACGCGTTCTTCACGTCGGCCCGCACGTCATGCACATACGCCGAGTTGTTGCCCACGTTGAAGGCAAAGCCCACGTGGTGTTCGAGCCTGAGGACGCGCCGCTTGGCCCCGGCGGCCTCAGCCAGCGCCAGCATCGGCTCGGCCCACTTCTCCAGCAGCATGCAGCCACGGTCAAGCTGCTGCTTGAGATAGAAGCGGCTATCGAACGTGCCTTCCAGCGTCGGCCAGAGTCCGTTGGCGAACAACTCGCCCCGGATCGTGCCCAGCTTGGGCGACTCCTGCTTGAGCAGGCCGATGAACTCGTCGGAACTGACGATGTGCATGCCCAACTTGGGCATGTGAGGGGCGCAGTACGCCACGAGATCGGGCAGCTTGTGCTGGGCGGGATGGTGGTCATTGCCGTTGCCCAGGAACAGCAGCTTCGAGGGCGTGGGAAACTCGCCCAGTGTCTTGAGCAGCTCTTTCAGCCGGGCCAGCGCGGCAGGGTAGTCGACGTTGGCGGTGTCGGGGTCTTCACGCGGATAAGTCTTGGGTGGCACGCCCCAGTTCATCAGGTTCGAGTACCCGCCCAATTGTGCGATGGCGAGGATTCGGCTGGCGCCATCTGGGCCCGCCCACCAGGCGTACGGGCCGTTCTCTTGGAGTTGCTGGCGCGACACCCCGCGCGAGAAGAAGATCGATTCGATCCCCAGGCCCGCGAAGATCTGCGGCAACTGCGAGATGAGCCCGAAGGGGTCCGCCACCCAGCCCTGTCGGCTGGAGCGGCCAAAGGATTCGGCGATTTCCTGGCCAATAACACCGTTGCGGATCAGGGCCTCGCCCGTTGGCAGAAAGACGTCGGGCAGCACGTAAGACGGCCCGATGTTCAGCCGGCCCTGGCGAACGAGCTTCTCGATCCGGCCCCGATCCTCGGGGTGGATTTCGAGGTAGTCCTCCAGCACCACGGTCTGGCCGTCGAAGGTGAAGCAGCGGAAGCGGCTGTCCGTCTCGAGAATGTCCAGCAGGCGGCGGAAGACCTTGACCAGGCTCAAGCGGAACTGTTCGAACGGGTGATACCACGCCCGGTCCCAGTGCGTGTGCGGGATGATCAGGGCCAGGCGGTCGACGTTCTTCAGCAGACGGGAGACGTTCAAACTCTGCATGCGTTCCTCGTGATCCGCTGGCCTAAGCGAAGAATTCCCAAGCGGATCAGAGGGTATTGAAGCCGGCGATAGGCCCGCGTGCAAGCACTGGATAGCGACGGGCCGCGCTGCGCTAGATGCGGCGGCGCGGAAATCGTCGGAGCAGAATGGGCGCGCCCGAAATCAGCAGGGCGAGCGTGGCCGGGTCGGGCACGTTGCTGACCAGCGGATCGGCTGGAGATCCCAGAGTGGCTGGAGATTCAAGATTGGTGGTCCCAGCCAGGAGAGCCGACTTTCCGAAGTTGTCTTGAATCAGGAGATAGTCCTTGAAGTCGACCTTGCCATCGTGGTTGAAGTCGCCGTTGTACCAGGTCGCCCCGCTCTTGCCGAAGCCAGACTCTAAGGCCAGATAATCTTTGAAGGTCACCTTCAGATCCATATCGGCATCGCCCGGGATGGTCGTATTGTCGATGATCCAGGAGTAGGCGTACGACACGTCGCCGGCGTAGGAGGTGGCGTAGCCTTGGCCGCCGGGGCTCACCGACAAATTGATGCCGGCCAACTGCCAGCAGTCGCCCACTTTCACGAACGTCCCGCCGCCCGAGTCGTGGTTTGCCAGCCCGGCCTCGTACTGGGTGGCGGAGTCGGACGCCCCGTTGTAAGGCATCGAGAAACCCATGGTCCCGTCACCCAGCGGAAGCGGGCTCTGGATGCGACTCGTTCCCCACCGTTCTTTCTGGCCGGTGGCGTAATCCCAGGTGTAATAAGACGGGTACGTCGCGCCGGAAATGCCGAAACCGATCATGATGGCGGCAGGGACGCTGGCATAGGCTCCGGTGTACTGGTGGGCGCTGGTGTATGCGCCGTTGTACATCTGCTCCCACTGGGCCACCGGCAAGGCGGCGTCGACGGTGACCAGGGCGATGCCCGGCACGCCGGGGGGATGCTGAACGTTCAGAACCGTCACCGACACTCCATTGACGGAATAACCCTGGCCGATCCCGCTATTGAGGTGGCTGGCGGTGAGGAACTGATGCGGGCTGATAGCGACGGCGCTGCCGGCCATCCACTGGAACACGCCCACGGTGTTCATGCTCCAGTCGTCCCCCGTCCAATTGCCGGTGAAATCGGCCGGTGTGTTAGGGGGGGCAACCACGGAAAACGCCGGCGAAACGGCCATCGCAACCAGCGTACCGGCCACCGAGAGAAACGTCGTTAATTTCATGCGGCCACCTCGCAGGGACAAAAATGCCGGGACCCGATCCTGGGTAATGCGAGCGCGAGAAGACGCAAAGCCGAACGAGCGTGCTCTGACTGCCTGTCAAGCGGAAATGTCACTTACGTCGCCACAGAAGGGCCGTGCCCGAGAGCAGCAGGGCGAGCGTCGCTGGTTCGGGCACGGTGCCAGCTACCGGATCTGCTGGAGAATCAAGAAAAGTCGCGCCGGCCGGAAATGCTGACTTGCCGAAGTTGCTTTCCAGCAGGATGTAGTCCTTGAAGTCGGCCTTGCCGTCGTGGTTGAAATCGCCGCTGTACCAGGTTGCTCCGCTCTTGCCGAAGCCAGCCTCCAGGGCGAGATAGTCCTTGAAGGTTACCTTCAGGTCCATGTCGGCGTCGCCGGGAATGGTCGTGTTGTCGAGGATCCAGTTGTAGTAGTAGGAAACGTCTCCCATGAAGCCCCTGCTGGAACCGGCGGCGTCGCCGTTCACGCCGAGCATGAGGCCGGCCAGCTGCCAGCGGTCGCCGACCTTGACGAACGTGCCACCGCCCGAATCGTGATCGGAGACTCCGGCCTCGTACTGCGTCGTGGCCGTGAAGATATTGAAGCTAACGCTAAAGGCCCGTGTAGAGGCCACGTTCTGCGTGCCATCGCTGCCGATCAGTTCGGAAGGGCCATCGATGCGGTTGGTTCCCCATCGCTTCATCTGGGGTTTCTGCGGATCGTCCCAACGGTAGCTGGTCGCGCCCGTTTCCCCGCCAAAGCCATAGCCAACCATGATAGCGGCCGGGTTGTTATCGTACGCGCCGGTGTAGTTGCGGGCGCTGTCGTACGCGCCGTTGTACAACTGCTCGGACTGCAGCGGGAGCGGCTTGTCGACTGTGACCAGCCGGATGTCCGGCGGGAGGGTGGTTCCAGGATCGGTCGGGGGTGTCATGACGCTTAGGACCGTCTCGCTGACTCCGTTGATCGGGGCGTTCTCGCCTACCCACGTGTTCAAGTGGCCGGCGGTGAGAAACTGATAGGGGCTGATGGCCACGGCGCTGCCGGCCATCCATTGAAAGACGCCCACGGTCCCGAAGCTCCAGTTCGTTCCGGCCCACTGGCCAGTGAACTCGGGGATGTTGTCATCGGAGTACGGGGCGACAATGGCCCAAACTGGCGACGAGACGAGAGCCAGCAGCACGGCCAATACACTAAGAATCGCCGTTCGGCTCATTGTGTTTCTCCGGGGGCCCGATAGGCACAAAACCTAGCTCGCTCCCACACAATATATCATAAGCCATAGGTGGGGCTCCGTCAAGCAATGGCTGATTCATATGCTGACTGGATAGCCGGAAACTCGACCATAAAGGCTTACGCCGGCTCACTCCGAGCCACCTGAGAAGATTGCAAAAAAGAGAATCGCGGCCACTGCTGGCCGCGATTCTCGTGAGTCTGATGCTGCTCTGCTTTGATCGTGCTTAGTTCTTGCGACGCAGCAGGGCCAGGCCACCGGCGATCAGCAGGCTGATCGAGGCCGGCTCGGGAGTGATCTGGAACACTGCCGTCAGGGTGTTGCCCGGGCCTGCCCACGAGCCAACCGTACCGGCCAGAACATTGCCGACCGCGTTGATGCTGGTGAACTGTGCGCCTGCCGAGCAGGTGCCCTGAGCAATCAGAGCCGGGTTGGTGATCGTCTTCAGCACGGTCGTGCCATCATAGTCCATCGCATTGGCCGAGCCACGGCCGATGCCCTGAATGACCATGGTGCTGTTGTACTGGTCGGTGGCGCCGCCATCGGCGGTCCACAGGGTGCCCTGACCGTTGCTGATGTCGGCCACTGCGCCGCCGGCGACAGTGCCATTGCTGCGGAGGCTGGAGGCGAAGCCGACATAGTCGCCCACGCTGTTCTTAATGCTCAGGTTCTGGCCGGGGAAGGGCACAGTCAGCGACTTGCCCAGCTGGGTCGAGGTAAGAACCTGATTGGTGGCGTTGCCGAAGCTGATGTCAAAGCTGGCCAGGCCGGCATTGTCGGCCGTGGTCGTGGCATACAGCTGCCACGTGGTGGACGTGGGATACGTAAAAGACAGGGTCACGGTGGGGACGGCGGCCGAAACCATCGCGGCAGCCACAAGAACGACAGTCAGAGTCAGTAGAGCCTTTTTCATTGCGTCCTCCTTCAGTTTTAGGACTTTTCTGAGCCGCGGAAATTCGTCAGTCACACGACCAAAGCAACTTCCGCACTGATTTGTTTGCGAGCCTTATAGACACGATCAACACGAGCACTTCAAGCTTTTCTCATTATGCCACATTTCGCCTGATTGTCAAGCGGCGTTTTCCCAAGATTTGAGAAATTTCTATGCGGCTTTCCCGGAATCTCGGCTGCGGAGGCCGGGCTAGGGGAAGCTTGGATCAAGCCGCACAGGCCGCTGCGAGAGACCACGACATACTATGATGCTGCGGCCTGAGGTTGCCAAGCCAAACCAAGGCTATTTTGCGGGTTTATCCGTCGTTCTTCCAGACTACCTAAGGGCAAGGTGCCGACATCGGCGGGGCGCTCCTGACCGCTAGGTTGCCAGGCCGTCAGCGCCCAAGCAGGCCGCTGCTGGTCGATTCTGTGAGTCGCGAACAGGTGATCAGCAGAACAGTGGGCCGCAGGCGAGCGGTCAGTCTTCTCGCCTGTTCACTTGTTCTGCTGCTCGCCTGCTCTGTATGGCCCGTTGGGCAGATTGAAGCTTCCCGGATCAGATTGCCAACAGATACCAACAGGATGCCCACATGTTGTGTACCAACTTCAAACTTAACCCCAACTAAATGGGCCCTTGACAAAACAGTGCTGGCGTGTTAGGATATTGTTTGGATGTTGGTTCCTGTTGGCTATGAAAATAGGGAGACGCAAGTTGCTTGGCTTGAAAGGAGTTGTGCAATGTACAAAATATGGGGTGAAAAAATCTTGACCGGTACAAGATGTTGGGTATCTTCTGACCTTTGTCGGGCCCAGTGAAGTTTGGTGGGCCTGTTGTACCGGCCTGAAGTCGGGTTTGCGGGCTGGCAGCGGGTTGCAGGGCTCGGTGCCCATTTTTTCGAATCGACGTATTCTAGCGGTTTCTCGTAAACAAAGCATTTCAGTGAAGATGCTTATTCATAAGACGGAGATGGTTTGATGGCGGTTAATTCACCCAAAACGGAAGTCAATGGCAAGGATGCCGTGATTCCATCCGCCGCAGGCGGCTTGCAGGTCCAGGCGTGCTTTTGCCCGGCCGGGCAGGACCCGCTCGAGTCGGTGAAGTGGGAACGCCGCACCGCCATAATCAAGGATGACAAGGGCGAGGTGATCTTCCGCCAGGAAGGCGTTGAAGTCCCGGCCAGCTGGAGCCAGTTGGCCACCAACGTCGTCGTCAACAAGTATTTCTATGGCGAGCATGGCAAGAAGGAGCGAGAGAACTCCGTTCGCCAACTCGTCCACCGCGTGACGCGGACCATCGCCGACTGGGCCTTGCAGGATGGCCTGCTGGCCTCGCCGCAGGACGCCGACAATTTCTACCGCGACCTGACTTGGCTGTGCGTCCATCAATATGGCGCGTTCAACAGCCCGGTGTGGTTCAACGTCGGGCTGTTCCATCAGAAGGGCGTGGCCGGTTCCGAGGGCAACTTCCACTGGGACCGCGCCCGCCAGACGCCCGTCCGCACCAAGCGTGGCTACGAATACCCGCAGGGCTCGGCATGCTTCATCCAGAGCGTGGCAGACACCATGGAGGACATCATGCGGCTGGCCACCTCCGAGGCCATGCTGTTCAAGTATGGCTCGGGCACGGGCACGGACCTGTCCACGCTGCGTTCCAGCCGCGAACGCCTGGCTGGCGGCGGCAAGCCCTCTGGCCCGATGAGCTTCATGCGCGTCTTCGACCAGATTGCCGGCGTGGTCAAGAGCGGCGGCAAGACGCGGAGAGCCGCCAAGATGCAGTCGCTGCGCTGCGACCATCCCGACATTATGGAATTCATCCAGGCCAAGGCCAATGAAGAGAAGAAGGCCTGGGCACTGATCGAGGCCGGTTACGACGGCAACTACAACGGCGAAGCCTACAGCTCCGTCATGTACCAGAACGCCAATCTGTCCGTGCGTTTGACGGACGATTTCCTCCAGGCGGCCGTTGATGGCAAAGAGTGGCAGACGTACGCCGTCACCACCAAAGAGCCGATGGTCAAGTACGATGCGGCCGAGATGCTGCGGACAATGGCCGACAGCTGCAACATCTGCGGCGATCCCGGCGTGCAGTACGACACCACGATCAACCGCTGGCACACCTGCCCCGAGAGCGGCCGGATCAACGCCTCCAACCCGTGCAGCGAATACATGTTCGTGAACGACTCGGCCTGCAACCTGTCGAGCCTGAACCTGATGAAGTTCCGCCAGGCCGATGGCCGGTTCGACGTGGATTCATTCCGCAAGGCGGTGCGAATTTTCGTCATCGCCCAGGAGATGCTGGTCGATCACGGCAGCTACCCGACGGAGAAGATCTGCAGCAATAGCCACCTGTTCCGCCCGCTGGGGCTGGGCTATGCCAACTTGGGCGCGATGCTGATGAGCCTGGGCTATCCCTACGACAGCGACGCCGGCAGGGCCACCGCGGCCGCCGTCACGGCCATTTTGACGGCCGAGGCGTACACGACCAGCGCCGAAATGGCCAGCCGGCTGGGCACGTTTGACGAGTTCCCGAAGAACCGCCAGTCCATGCTCAAAGTCATGCGGATGCACCGGGCCGAGATTGAGAATATCCAGTCGGCAGAACTGGCCGGCGAGCTAGTTGACGAGGCGCGGCGGAGTTGGGACAAGGCCGTCGCGGCGGGCGAGTCTCACGGCTATCGCAACGCCCAGGCCACGGTGCTGGCGCCCACGGGCACGATCGGTTTCATGATGGATTGCGATACGACGGGCGTGGAACCCGATATCGCCTTGGTGAAGTACAAGCTGCTGGCCGGCGGAGGCATGCTCAAACTGGTCAACAACACCGTCGGTCTGGCCTTGGAACGCATGGGCTACAGCCCCTCCGAGGTCGATGCCATTCTGGACCATATCGAGCAGCAAGACACCATCGAAGGCGCTGCGGGCCTGCACGAAGAGGACCTGGCGGTCTTCGACTGTGCCTTCCGTCCGGCCAAGGGCGTGCGGTCCATTCATTACTCGGGCCACCTGCGGATGATGGCGGCCGTTCAGCCGTTCCTGTCCGGCGCGATCTCCAAGACGGTCAACATGCCCAAGGAGACGACGACCGAAGAGATTTCCGATGTTTTCCTGAGCGGCTGGCGGATGGGACTCAAGGCCGTGGCGATCTATCGCGACGGGTCCAAGCGGTCCCAGCCCTTGAACGTCAAGCAGGACAAAAAGAAGTCCGAGCCGGTGGAGCAGCCGGCGGTGGCGGCCTTGCCGGTGGCCCCGGCATTCGCGCCCCGGCGGCAGCGCATGCCCGCCACGGCCATGTCGGTGCGGCACAAGTTCGAGGTCGGCGGGCATGAGGGCTATCTGCACGTTGGCCTGTTCAACGACCAGCAGCCGGGTGAGGTGTTCATCACCATGGCCAAGGAAGGCTCGACGGTCGGCGGCATGATGGATGCCTTCGCGACGGCCATCAGCCTGTGCTTGCAGTACGGCGTGCCGCTCGAAGCGCTGGTCAAGAAGTTCTCGCACCAGCGTTTTGAGCCCAACGGGATGACCAGCAATACGGAAATCCCATTCGCCAAGAGCATCGTGGATTACATCTTCCGCTGGCTGGGGATGGAGTTCTCCGAGCGGAAGAATGAGCAGTCTTTCAAGCGGCCGGGACGGTTGGATCGGTCGGCCGCAGGAGAGGGCGTCACGGATGAAAGCGCCCCAGACGCGCACGGCGCCGCAGGGACCGCGGGCAAGGATGTTTCGATCCCCGGCGCCGGGGCTTACGTCAGCCATGCCGCCAGTGAAGACGGCAACGGCTCGGGCAAGGCCGCCGTGGCCGCAGTGACGGCGGTAAATCTGGAAAACCGCCTCTCGGGCATGACGCGAATTGATGAGCAGTTCTCTCACTTCCAGGAAGACGCGCCGGCCTGCGACGTGTGCGGGTCGATCACGGTCCGCAATGGAAGCTGCTACAAGTGTTTCAACTGCGGCGCTTCGTTAGGCTGCAGCTAAGAGCGGTCTTACATAAGTGTTTGGCGGTGGCACGGCCTTTTAGGCTGTGCCGAACAGACTAAAAGCCTGTTCCACCGTTTAGAACTTGCATAGGTCCGCTTAGCTCTGTAGTTAGGTCAGGGCTCGTGCGGCGGCAGGGCGCCAGGGTTTGGGCGCCCGACCCGCGGGACGGTACGTTTTTGACTTCGTTGAACCGCTGCCGCACTTGCCCGGCCAGCCTGGGCCGGGCCGCCGAGTAACCAGCCCGAGGAAAGGGCCTCCGCCACCGCTGCGGGAGGCCCGACTGGGCGCGGCGGCCAGGTCGCAGGCGTGCACTTCGTTTTGCACATCTTTTTCATTCTTTTTTCGCTTTTTTTTTTGCGGCAGGTATCGGTACGGAAACCGGTTCCGGCCGGGCGAAGGCCATGCTCGTTGATGCCACGGAAAATCAGCGGGATCGAGCCTAAGATAGTTTTGATTACGTTGAAGTATTCGCCCTTCGCCGATGTGCCGCGTGCCAGTGTCCAGGCGTTGTCGACCAGAAGGGAGACCGGTCGGACGAGGCAGCGGAAGGGTCGCGAAGATGACCAGGCTGTGGGGCGGCGCCATGACAAAGCCGCGCCGTCCCGGAGATTTCTTCAAGACTTATTGCGGCTCTTGCCGAATATGCACTGACGCAACGTGCGAGCTAAGCCAGCTTGAGAAAGCTGGAGATGGATAGCAGAAAGTTGATTTGTTTGCTGCGCCCTAGAGCAGCGTAGGTCCCCCTCCGCCTACGTATGGGTTGCGGCCAGTAAGGGCGATTCTCAGGTCTCCCTCCGCCTGGGTGTCGCCCTGTTTTTATGCGCACTTCGCGAGCGGAGAGATGCCCAGAAGATTCGGAAGGCTTTCGACGCAGAGGGCCAGAGACGCAGAGAAGACATGGCAGAGAAGAAAGAAATGTTAGAGGCATTGCGACAGGGGTGTCGCCACCAGCAGCGCATACTCGCGATACGTATTACATCCCATGTATCCCCTGCATCCCTGCTAACTACGGCGCGGACGCGGGTTGGCTGGTCGGAGCCCAGGAGCGTGCGAACTCGGCCTCACGCTCGTCCCACTTCTTGAGCTGCTCAGGGGAAAGCGTCGAGACGAGATCCTCACGCATGTTGTCCATCTCCACTTTCATTCGCGGGAACACTTCAGCCCGAACCGCCTGCAACGCCGGCCAGTGCCGCTGGACGATCTGCCGGAATTGTTCTTGCTGGTTCTTTGCTAGATCGAGCGGGCGGGACATGCGGTCAGCGAAGCGGACGGCGGCGAGTTCAGGATGCTTGCGATAATAGTCCTGGCGGTTGTCGTTATACAGGGCGTACAGCCCGGCCCCCGTGGCGACGCCGGCGGCAAAGACCACCACCGCCAGCACGATCTGGAGCACCAGCATGCCCGGCCGGCGGACGGGAGGCAGTTGTGTCATAGACTCACCGTCACGCTCATCATGTCTGCCAGCGGGTTGCCCGACTGCATGGCGTAGATAGCGGCCACGCCCACGACCAAGGCCGTTGCGATGGAAATGGCCGCCGCCACCGGGAACACCCACACGTCCTTGGGCCTACGGCTGGCAATGTCGGCCAGCACCCGTCCGGTTACGTCGATGCTCAAACCCATGGGTTTGCCCGCTCCGGCCGCCAGAGTCCTGATGAATTCCAGTTCGTTCATGGTTTACTCCACATCGGCCTGTTGGCGTTTTTCCAACAGGACCTTGAGCTTCTTTCGGGCCCGGTGGGCCCTGACTTTAACACCGACCTGGCTCCAGCCCGTCTGCTGGGCCACCTGGGCCACGCTCAACTCCTCCAAGTGCAGCAACGTCAACACCAGCCGATCGGCCGGCGAGAGCTGACTCATCACTCGTTCGAGCAGCTCGCTGGCCTGCTGCTGCTCCATCGACCGATCCTGCTGGCCGACGACTTCGTCCCAATCCTGCAACACGACCTGGTGGGCCTTCTGACGCTTCTGGTTTCGCCAGTAGCGGTAGCCCGCTCGCGTGGCGATCCGCCTGAGCCAGTGCAGCAACGGCGAAGAACCGCGGAAGCTCCGCAGGCTCATGTACGCTTCCACGAACACGTCGTGCACCAACTCTTCCAGAACAGCGCGGTCGTGCGTAAACCGCCACATCTGGCCGGCGATGTCGTTCTGGTATCGCTCCACCAGCCGGGCGTAGGCCTGTCCGTCGCCGCGAAGGCTGGCCTGAATGTCCTGAAGGTCGGTTGCGTCTATCAACGTTGGCACTCCTGACGGCATTGTCCCGTCAGGACGGCCCGTCCGCAAGTATGACCGCCCGGACCCACGCCAGGCCGTCCGCTCGTCGCAGGATTGGCCAAGCCCGGCAAGCCGATCCGGCGACAGCCGATCCGCTCCCAATGACTCTGTGAAAGCAGGGCGTCGGTTGGTTACATCGAGAGAGAAATTTCTCGACTTCGTGAAAAAAGACGATACTTGTAACTGAGGGTGCGTTTTACTGCACTAGCATGACGAAGAGCAAAGATGGCTCCCGGTTGGGGCCACAAGATGAAGGGAAGCAGTTATGAATAGTATGGCCAAGAGAATCCTGACAACCTCGTTCGCGGTGCTGATTGCTGCCGCTGCCAGCCAGGCGGCGGGGCGCGGCGGTGATGGCGGCGGTCGCGGCGGTTCGGGCGGTGGCAGCTGGTCGCAGGGCGGCGGCCGCGGTTCTGATGGCGGCGGCCGGTCGCAGGGCGGCGGTCGCGGTTCCGATGGCGGGAGCTGGTCGCACGGCGGCGGACACGGCGGCGACAGCAACTGGTCGCACAACGGCGGCCACGATAACTGGCATGGCGGTGGCCACGACGGCTACTGGCATGGCAATGGCCGGTATTACAACGGCTGGGGCCGGGGATACTATCCTGGCTGGGGTTTTGCGGCCGGGTTCAGCTACTACCCCAGCTATGATGTTGGCTACGTGGATCCTGGCCCGGTGTATGCCGCTGAGCCGGTGTACGATGCTCCGGCCCCTGTGTATGTTGCTCCGGCGCCGGTGTACGTGGCTCAGCCGTCGTGTGCAGTGGTTGTCGGGCGACCCTACTACCGGGGTTGGAGCCGGCCTTGCTATCGTTCTGGTTTCGCCTTCGGCTTCCGTTGGTAGTTCTGGCGGAATCTGTGAATACAAAGAGCCCCCGAGCCGATCGGGGGCTTCTTTTTGCGCAGAAGAAGACCGGCACAAAGAGCCGGTCTTCGTTGTTCCTGCAGGGGAGTAGGGGGCTTAGTACTACAACGCTACGAATGGAGCTTTGATAATTCGGCTGGCTTGGAGGCCCGGAGGGCCGAAACGATTGTAGCCGTGGGCGTAAGCCCACGGAGACCGCCCCAGTGGTAAAGAGCCCCGGCGGGGCGACAGAGTCGTTGGACAAGCCAACTGTGTCGCCCCTTCGGGGCTCAGGCACAAGCCTATGCATGCCGGGGGCTTACGCCCCCGGCTACAGTAGTACCGACCCTTCGGGTCTGCATTTCGTAGCGTTGTAGTATCAGTGAAGTCCCGCTCAAGGCTTGCACGAGAGCCCTGAGCCAGCCCGCCTTGCTCCCTTCCGTGCGCCAGCCCTCCTAAAATGGGATGGCAGAACGTAAGGAGCAAACCATGAAGGCCAAGGAAATAATGAAGGCTGAGCACCTCCAGGTGTGCAGCGATGAGACCGATTGCCGTCACATCGCACAGTTGATGGCCGATAACAATGTCGGCGCGATCCCCATTTGCGATGCCGCCGGCAAGCTCGAAGGCATTATCACCGACCGCGACATCGTCTGCCGCATCGTGGGACCAGGCAAGAGCTACGAGACGCCGGCCAAGGACATCATGTCCGGGGACCTGCACACGTGCTCGCCCGATGCGTCCCTCAAGGACGTCGAGGCGACCATGCGCAAGTTCCAGATCCGGCGCCTGCCCGTGGTTGACGCGGATCTGCGCCTGCTGGGCGTGATCGCACTGGCAGACCTCGTGGCGGCCTTGCACGGCAAGAAGGAACACGAACTCATCACCGTGCTGGAAGCAGTGGCGATGCCGCAGTAAGGCCGCAACCGCTGGCACCAAATTCGCAGCCTGGGTGCGCGGCGCCGGCGCCATGCTTCTGCGTTGTCTGGCAGAAGCATGCCAGACTCAGCGGATCGCTGCGACGCTCTACCAGGAGAAGCCCAGCGCCTTCAGGAATGCTCGGGCCAGGATCATGTGCCCGATTTGATTGGGGTGTACGCGGTCCCAGCTCAATGTGGCCGAATAGTAGTGCGTAAGTGCCTCGTTGAAGGCCGCCTGGGTGTCCACCAGCACGGCCTCGTGTCTGGCGGCGAGCTTCTTTATCACTTGGCCGTAGCGGTCCATCATCGCCCGCATCGAATCCGTCGTTGATGGCTCGATGAAGAAGGGCGTCATCAGCACCAGGCCCTTGAGTTGCTTCTTCGAGCTGGAAATCACTTCTTCCAGCGCGATCTCGTACTCGTCGATGTACACATGCTGCTCGGGTTGCAGCGGCACATCGTGCTGGCGCCACACGTCGTTGGCGCCGATCATGATCGACACCCAGTCGGGCTTCAGCGCCATCACGTCCTGCTGCCAGCGGGCCTTGAGCCCCCGGGCGTTGTCGCCGCCGCAGCCCATGTTGACCACGCGGATCTTTTGCTCGGGACAGCACGCCCCCAGCAGGGCATCGACCATCGAGACATGACCCTTGCCCAGCGCCCCGAAGAGCCCCTCGCCCACTGGGCGGGCGCGCTCGCAGTCGGTAACGGAATCGCCGATCATGACCAGTTTGCTGCCTTTGCTGATTTTCATATGTAAACTCCCTGATGCCAGGAACAGAATGCACGGAGAGACACTCACGCCGCGAAGAGCAAGAGCCTATCGCCTCCGCCCCGTGCGTCAAGGGGCAGATCGAGCCTCCGGCCTTCCCAAACCGGCCTGACAACGCGACAATGTCCGCATGGCCTCGCCGCTGGAGTATTTCGACGACATGATCGGGCACTGCCTGACCTACGCGCAGTCGGCCCATGCCGCCGGCAAGCCTATCGTGGGCATCCTGTGCGAATTCACGCCGCGGGAGCTTATTCTGGCGGCCGGGGGCGTGCCGGTGTGCCTGTGCGGCGGCGATGGAGACTTGATCCCGCCGGCCCATCGCGACCTGCCGGCCAATCTCTGCCCGCTGATCAAGTCCACCTACGGATACCACGTCACGGGCGAGAATCCGTTTCTCGAACTGGCCGACTTGGTAGTGGGCGAGACCACCTGCGACGGCAAAAAGAAGATGTACGAGCTCATGGCCCGGCGGAGGCCCATGTACGTGTTGGAATTGCCGCAGAAGCCCGACGACGCCCACGCCTATCAGCACTGGCTGGACGAACTGCACAAGTTCCGCCGCGAACTGAGCCGCCGCTTTGGCCGGCGCATCGGCGATGACGACGTGCGGCAGGCGATCGCGCTGATGAACCGCGAGCGGGCGCTGCGTCGGGGCCTGGCTGAACTCATGGCCGACGACCAGCCGCCGCTGACAGGCCGGCAACTGCTGCGTCTCAAGAGCAGCATCTCGGGCAACCCCGCTGATCTTGCCCAGTACGAATTGGCCCTGGCCCAACTGCCGAAGCGTCCGCAACGGCAGCCGGGCAAGCACACCCGCGTGCTGCTGACGGGCGTGCCCGTGGTGCACGGGGCTGAGCGCGTGGTGGACATCATCGAAGACGCCCGCGGGCTGGTCGTGTGCATGGAGAACTGCACCGGCCTCAAGCCGCTGCTGGAGGACGTGGACGAGGGGCTCGACCCGATGGAGGCGCTGGCGAGCAAGTACTTTCACCTGCCCTGCTCGGTGATGACGCCCAACCGCCGACGGCTGGAGAGCCTGGTGGATCTCACGCGGAAATATCGGCCCGACTGCGTGATCGAGCTGGTCTGGCAAGCCTGCCTGACGTATAGCGTCGAGGCCAACGCCACGCGGAGGTTCGTGGAAGAGGAACTCTCGCTGCCGTACCTGATGATCGAGACAGACTACTCACCCTCGGACTCAGCCAGGATCGCCCTGCGCGTCGAGGCGCTGTTCGAAACCGTGGCGGGCAGGAAAGCCTGACGGCCGGCAGCGGCCCAACTCCACAGCCGAGGGCGGCTGGGCCACGTGTCCAGCCAGTTCGGAACCGCTCTACGCCTCGGCCCGCACGATTCTCGGCCAGAACCGGCCATAGGACTCGTGCACTTCCACCGGCAGGCCGAAGGCGGCGCTCAGCACCGGCCCGGTCAGCACGTCGGCCTTGGGGCCCTGCGCCAGCACTTCTCCGGCCCGGAGCACCAGCACGTGCGTAAAGGCCGGCGGAATCTCCTCGATGTGATGCGTGACCAGGATGAGATTCGCCTGGCCATTCTGCCGCGCCAGCGAATCGACCCGCTCCAGCAAGGCTTCGCGCGAGGGCAAGTCCAGCCCTGCACACGCCTCATCCAGGATCAGCAGTTCGGGCTTAGGCATCAGCGCGCGGGCGATCAGCACCCGCTGCTGCTCGCCCAGCGACAGCACGCCAAAAGGCGTGTCGGCCTGGGCGGCACAGCCCAGGTCGGTCATAAGTTTCCTGGCGCGGCGAACCTGGGTCGCGGCTGGGCGATCAAACAGCCCTGCCGAGGCGTACAGGCCCGACAGCACGATTTGCAGCGCGGGCTGCTCTTTGCGGATCATCGCCTGCAGCGATGCGCTCACCCAGCCAATGTGCCGCCGAAGCTGGCGCAGGTCCACCTGGCCAAAGCTGGCGTCCAGGGCCGACACGCTGCCACTGTTAGGCCAAAGGTAACCTACCGCGATCTGCAGCAGCGTGGTCTTGCCCGACCCGTTGGCGCCGATGACGGCCCAGTGCTCGCCGCAGCCGACGCGCCAACTGACCTTCCGCAGAATCGCCCGACCATTGCGCAGAAAATCCACATCGGCAAGGGCGATGCGGCTAGATGGTTGTGAACTCATTCCGCTACCGTATCATTTGGGCATCGACCGATCAAGCCGGGGCAAGGCAGCGGGTTGTAGGGCAGCCCCGGCCGCGTATCATGGGGCGCCGTTGATTTCGACGGCGAAAGGAACGAACATGGACTACGTAAACCTGGGCAGCACGGGCGTGAAGGTGTCGCGAATTTGCTTTGGGACGATGTCCTTTGGCGGCGACGCCGACGAGGCCACCAGCCACCAACTCTTCGACCGCTGCCGCCAGGCGGGCGTGAACTTCTTCGATTGCGCCAACGTCTACGCCAAGGGCAAGAGCGAAGAGATCCTTGGCCGGCTGATCCGCTCCTGTCGCGACGAACTGGTCATTACCAGCAAGGTGGCCATGCCCGTCGGCGACGATGCGAAGAATCGCGGCCTGTCGCGGCGGCATATCTTTCAGCAAATCGAATGCTCGCTGCGGAGGCTGGGGACCGACCGGCTGGACGTCTACTTCTGCCACCACCACGATCTGAACACGCCCGTTGATGAAACTCTCGCGGCCATGGACGTGCTGATCCGCCAGGGCAAGGTGCTGTACCTGGGCGTGAGCAATTGGATGGCCGGCGAGATCGCTTACGCGCTGGGTTTGGCCCAGATGGCGAAGTTGCCGATCATCCGCGTGCTCCAGCCCATGTACAACCTGACCAAGCGAACGGCCGAGGTGGAGATCCTGCCGCTGGCGCAGCGTCACGGCCTGGGCGTCATTTGCTACAGCCCGCTGGGCGGCGGCCTGCTGACGGGCAAGTATGTTCAGCAGTCGCCCGCCAACGCGCGGCTGATCGCCAACAAGATGTACACGCAGCGGTACGCCGAGGCCGGGCATCACGAGACGGCCGGACGCTTCTGCGACTACGCCAGGCAGGCCGGCGTGCACCCCGCCACGCTGGCAGTGGCCTGGATCATGGCCAACCCCGCCATTACGGCCCCGATCCTGGGGGCGCGAAATCTCGAACAACTGGCGCCCTCGCTGGCAGCGGCCGACTACAAGATGAGCCCAGAGCAGTGGCGCGAAATCGCTGCCCTGACTCCCCCGCCGCCGGTAGCAACCGGCCGCGATGAGGAGCGGTGAGGCTGGGACGCGGGAATCGGGAAGCCGGAATCAGGAATCCGGGAAAGGCGCCCCGGCAGCAAGTCGTAATGTTGATGCGAGCGCAGCGGCTGATGGGCAGCCCGCTGGTACACGGGGAGAGGACTATGGCGCAGACGCAGGTGTTTGGTTTTGAGAACCTTGAGGCTTACCAGGCGGCCCGGGCGTTCCGCAACAAGGTGTATGCGATGTGCCGGCAACTTCCGGACGAAGAAAAATACGGCGCTGCCAGCCAGATGAGACGTGCGTCTTTATCGATCACGAGTAATATCGCTGAAGGGTACGCTCGATACACTTGGCAGGACACCACGCGATTCTTTCACGTGGCGCGCGGTTCGGTAGCAGAGTTGGTGGATCAACTTGGCCTGTGCCTCGATATGGCGTACCTGAGTGAGAGCACGGTCGAAGAATTGCGTCGAGATGCAGTGAAGGTAGCCCAACTGATTAACGGGTATATTCGCTATCTCCAGGCCAGAAAGGGCCGTGGACCCAAGGATTAGTGATTCCCGGTTGCCGGGTTCCGGGGCCGAAATGGCCTTCCCGGATTCCGGCTTCCCGATTCCGGATTCCGAGACCAGCTATGCCAATACGACCCAACCAACGTGAGCGTGACAATCTCTGGAAGATCCTCGAACTGGCGCGCGACGAGGACTTTGGCAGTGGTGACATCACCAGCGCCATCTTGCCGCCGAGCCTGCAGGCCACCGCCCAGTTCGTCGCCCGCCAGCCCATGGTCGTGTGCGGCATCGCCCTGCTCGAGGCCATCGCCTCCAAGTACGAAGGCGGCATCCAGACGAAGGTGCTGATCGAAGAGGGCCAGGAAGCACCGGCCGGGGCCGTGCTGGCCGAGTGGTCCGGCCCGGCGGAGGCGGTCCTGGCGGCCGAACGCGTGGCGCTGAATTTCCTCCAGCGGCTCTCGGGCGTGGCCACCACCACCCGCGAATACGTCAAGGCCGTCGAGGGCACTGGCGCCGCCATCTACGACACGCGCAAGACCACCCCCGGCTGGCGCGAACTGGAGAAGTACGCCGTCCGCGTGGGTGGCGGCAAGAACCACCGCAAGGGCCTGTACGACGCCGTGCTCATCAAGGACAACCACTTGGCCATCCTGGCCATGTCCGACCAGGACCCCTTCCACACCGCCGCCGATGAGCTCGAACGCCTGCGGCCGTACCTGCCCGAGGGATCGTTTATCGAGCTGGAAGTTGACACGCTGGAGCAGTTCGCTCGGGCCCTGGAAATGACGGTGGATATCATCCTGCTGGACAACATGGGCATCGAGCAGCTTCGCTCGGCCGTGGGCATGCGTGAGCAAGCCCGGGCCCGCGGGCGAATCGATCTGGAGGCCTCGGGCGGCATCACGCTGAAGAACGTCCGGGCCGTGGCCGAAACGGGCGTGGAAAGAATCTCCATCGGCGCCCTGACCCACTCGGCCGGCTCGGTCGATATCGCGCTGGACATCAACGTCAAGGCGTGAAAGCAGGAGATCTGCTTTCTCCTCTTACGCGAACTGAATGTGGTGAGCCGGTCATGCCCACCAACTGCCCGCCAACCACATGTGACAGGCCCCCAAAGCCACTATGTAACAGGCCACGAAGCCACCATGTGACAGGCCCGAAGGGGCGACACCTGTTCCAAACGTGTCGCCCCGTTGGGGCTTTGTCGGCTTGAGCTGCTTACCGGGGGCTCACGCCCCCGGCTACAATCGTTCCGCCCCGTTGGGGCTCAGCGTTTGCGGGTGGAAAGTCTCCGCACTCTACCAATGCGCAAGGTGCTACCAGCCCGCTACACCGTTAGGCCGCTACTGCGTCTTGGCCGTCGGCTGGGTTGCCGGCGCTTCGGCGCCCGGCGGGGCCGGGAAGGCGGCGGCGAAGTTCAGGTTCTCCTGGCCGCACTCGTCCTGCATCGCCTCGGCGATGTATGGGTAGATCTTCTGCTGCTGCGCGGTCGACAGCAGTGAGTACAGGTGTGCCTTATCCAGCGTCGGAATCCGCAGTCCCACCGCCTCAGGCCGGATGAACAGCGTGATGAGGAAATAGCCTTCCTGGTCTTCGTACGGCGCCAGCGTGTAGCGCAGCGTCTTGCCCGTGTCGCCGGCGAAGATCTTGTACACTCGCTGGGAAAACTCGCGATACCGGGCAAAGTCGGCCTGGTTGCCCTGCAGCAAGGCCTTGTACGTCCGCACCAGCGAGCCGTACGTGAACGCCTTGGTCATCTCGGGCGTGGGCGTGCCGTGCTCGTTGATCTTCTCCCGCACGAAGCCGTACAGGTCCTGTTTGTAGATGTCCTCCTTGGGGTGGTATAGCCTCATGAGTTCATCGAAGTAGTGGGCCGCTAGTTCCTCGCGCCCGCCGATGAAGAGCTGGCAGATCGCCGTGGACAGAAAGTTGATGTGCGCGTCGTACAGGTAGTTCTTGGGGTCGCGCAGGTTCGTGTTGCCGGCCAGGTGCTCGCCGGCCTTGATGTATTCCCGGTGAGCGGCTTCGATGAAGCGCCAATCCGGGCCCCAGTCCATGGAAACCTGCTGCGGATCGTCAGGCCGAGGGGCGGTGTAAAGCTGGCCCGTCGCGCACAGCGTCTTGAGCGGCGTCAGCACGTTGCGCTCGGTGTTCAGCGCGTCGGTGTCGGCAATGGCCACGTGGGTGCGTTTCAGGCCCATGGTCGCCCAGTAGATCGCGTGGGCCGAAGCGCTGCGCCAGTCCATCGGCCCGTAGTATTCCATCAGGTACAGCATCCACTCCGGGTCGAGCTTCATGTCGCGCAACAGCGCAGTCCGTCGGGTGAACGCCAGCACCTTGGCCCGCGGGGCCGCATAGTCCGGCGAACGCATCAGGTTGCGAATCTTGGTCTGTTCTTCGTCGAGCTTTGCGTTCTTGTCCCGCGGCGGCTGGAAACTTCCCACCAGCGGGTCGTCGCTGTAACGGTTGTATGCGTACACGAACTCGTCGTCGGGCTTGAGCTTGACCTCTTCCAGGCGGGCCAGAAAGTCTGCCACCTGCGGGTCGGCGCGCAGCTTTTCGACGGTATCGGGCGCTTCGGCGATAGGCCGGAAGTGCGCAGTGGGGTCTTCGTCGCTGGCCACCGAAGGCGGCGCGCCGAGCAGGTTGTCCATCTGCCGCGCGACCATGAACTTGTAGTAGGCGTGGAAGTCGTCGTTATACCGGCCGATCTTGTCGGCGTACGTCCAGGAGAGCTGGCGGTATATGACGATGTCGTCAGGGTTGTACAGCAGGCCCTTGTCGCGCAGCAGCTTGATGCCGTTTTCCACCCACATCCAGCGTTCTTCGGGCGTGCGGGTCATGATGGAAATATTCCAGGCCATGTCCCAGCCGTGATAGCTCCACACGCCGCCGAAGTGCGGCATCAACTCGCAGATGAGGTCGCGCAGTTGCTTGGCGTCGTACAACTTGCCTTGGTCCTTGAGATCCTGCGAGCGAATCCACAGGTAGGAAATGAAAGGCGCCCGCAGCCCGCCTGGGGCGATCTGCAGCAACGCGGCCTTGGGTTCCAATGCGCCGGCGTTTCGGCTGGTGACGCTCAGGTCGAGCGTCTCCCGCTCAGCCTGGATGGGGCGCGCAAGCTGCCCGCCGACCAGCATGGCCGCCACGGCCACGGCCAGGAACACCACTTGCAGCAGACGCTCTCGCATGGCTACACCTGCACCCTTGCCAACTCGCGGCGATAAAAGATCACGCATCCCAGGGCCAGCGCCGCCCACGTCCGCAGCCCCAGGCCCAGGCCCAACTCACGCAGGACCGCACTGCCGGGCATGATCTCGCCATCGACCAGGCAGTCCACCGGCGAGTTACGGCCAAAGTCCGGCACGATCGCGCACAGCCCTGCGGCCAGGTAATGACTCACGAACAAGGTCGGCGTGACCACACTGTTGTACGCCATCTCGAAGTTGGTCGCTTCCTGGATAAACCCGTTCATAAAGCCGACGGCCAGCACCAGCAGGCACGTCAGGCAGGCCACGGGAAAGCTCAGGAAGGCGCCAAACAGGAAGCCGATGCCGGCCAGGAACATCATCCGCAGCAGCACAATGGCCGCCGCCCGCGCGATATTGCCTTCAAAGCTGCCCGAGCGGATCAGCAGCGTGACCTCGTCCATCTCAAACTTGACCGGCGTGTTCACGTCCAGGTCGGCGTTGAGGTACCACAGGCTTACCTGGTTGTGCCGGACCGCATCGGGCGGCACCAGCACCGTGTTGACCGATTCGGTGGAATCGCTCTGCGGATACAGTGGCCTCGGGCCGGCGTCCTTGTCGTACACCACCCAGGAAGAGTGGAAGGTGCGGTTCTCGGGCGTCTTGCGCGGGTGAAGCTTGTACGTCAGGTACAGCGGCTCGTCGTACGACGGCGTGGGCACGTTCTCGAAGACAAAGTCCAGCTTGTCGCCCACGCGGACGAAGGTGACAGCCGAGTCGATTTCCTTGGTGACGTCGCCGGCGATCGCGGCGCGGACACGCTGGCGAGTCGCGGGATCGGCGAACGCCTCGTCGATTTCCTGCTGGCTAGGCTGCTCCTGCGGGCGATGTTCGTTGACGTTCCTGACGCGAAGTCCGCGTGCCAGCCGATCCTTGATGAGGTTGTCCATGCCCTTCTGCTGGTCCAGCTCATTCATGCGTTGATCGACCAAGGGCTTGATATCGATGGGCCTGGGTTTGAAGCGTAGGCGAGCGGTGAAGACCTCGCTCTCGACGGCCAGGCGGTCACGATCGAGCCAGTTCGCCGGCAGCAGCCCGGCGGCCCTACGCAACTCGTCGCGCGTGGGTTGAGCCCGGAGATACTGGGCAAAACCGTAGATGGCGCCGAAGGACACCGCCAGCAGCAGCGCGTCGAGCATCACCAGGCCCGCCCATCGTCCCACGATGTACTGCCAGCGCGAAAGCGGCTTGGAGGCCACCAGGAAGATGTACTTCCGCTGCACGTCGCGGGTGATGACGCTGGTGGCCAGGAAGACCGTTACCAGTCCCAGCAGCAACTGTGCGGCCGAACCGCTGTAGGACAGGAAAGTCTGGATTCGCCCCTTGAGCGTGCCGTCGCCTTCCATGAACATGGCCATAAGGATGACGCACGTGCCCAGCAGCATGAGGAACAGCAGCACGATCCTCGTGCGAAGGCACTCCAGGAAGGTCTCCCGCGCTACCGCCCACAGCCTACGCATTCGCATCCTTCCCGCTCTCGTCGATCAACGAATCGATCATGCTCTTGTCGGCCTGCTCCTGCGGCAAAGGCTTGTCAGGCGTCTTGGCCGCGGGCCGGTGAGAAGGCGCCGCCGGCTTGGGCTCGGCCTTTTCTTCCAGCAAGTCTTTGAGCGCATCCTGCGCCGGCGGCCGCGGCGCGGAAACTTCCTCGATCTTCTCGGCCAACTTCGTCGGTGCGCTTCGCTCGTCGGCGACAAGCCGCTCGATAAGCTGCGTGCCCTCGGAGGCGGCGGAGTCCGAACGCAGGAATTCGGCCACCGCGCCGGCCTCAGCCGCGGCGCCGCGCCCTCTGAGCCCCTGGGCGTCCTGGATCACCCGCAGGAACAGCGTCTCGAGCTTGTCCCGCGGCGACTCGATGCCGACGAACGCCTTGTGCCGCCGGGCGATGAGTTCCTGCAATTCCCGCAAGGTCTGCCCGTCCAGCCGCTCGGTGGTTATCTGGCTGAGGTTCCGCCGCGCCAGCAGGTCGTCCAGCGTTCCCTCGCTGCGCAGCTGCCCGGCGTACAGAATGCCCACGCGGGCGCACACGTCTTCCATGTCCGACAGCAGGTGCGAGGACAGGATGATCGTCTTGCCGCGCCGGCTGAGTTCGGATATCAGGTCCTTGAACTGCCGCGCCGCCAGCGGGTCCATGCCGCTGGTGGGCTCATCCAGGATCAGCAGTTCCGGGTCGTTGATCAGCGCCTGGGCCATGCCGATGCGGCGCTGCATGCCCTTGGAATACTCGCCCACGCGCCGGTAGGCCGCGCCGGCCAGCCCGACCATGTCCAGCAGCATGTCGATTCGCCGCTGCCGCTCGGCGCGGGGCTGGTGAAACAGCCGGCCGTAGTAGTCCAGCGTCTCGCGGGCGTCCAGGAAGGGGTACAGGTAGCTCTCTTCGGGCAAGAAGCCGATCTTGGCCTTGGCGGCCACGTCGGTGGGGCTCTTGCCCATGACCAGCACCCGCCCCTTCGACGGGAACATCAGCCCCAGCACCATCTTGAGCGTGGTGCTCTTGCCCGAGCCGTTGGGTCCGAGCAGGCCGTACACCTCGCCGTGGTGAATGGTAAGGTCCAGGTCCTTGACGGCCGTAACCTTCTCCCGCAACCAGAAGTCGCGGAACACCTTGGTCAGGCCGACGGTTCGTACGATGGCGTCCTTGTCCGGCATATAGACTTCTTTACTGAGGCTTGCCCGTCGGGTTCGTAAGTTTTTCCTTGGCCATCGCCTTGAGGACCTCGGGATCTTCGTTAATCATTATGACGGTCTTCTGTGCTCCGGGCGTCACGTAGAACTTCTCAATGAGCTTGCTGGTGAGGATCTGCTGCTTGGCCTCGGTCCAGAGTCGCTGCAGCATGAGCTGCGGCGTCTTCTCATAATTCTCGGCCAGGCCCTGGAACTCCTTGACCTTGCCCGCCACGCGCTGACGCAGTGTTTCATTCGACGCCTTGGCTTCGTTCAGAATCTGCGCCACCTGCCCGCCGCTGTCGAGCAACACGGTGTCGATCTGGCCAATCAGGGCCTCGGCCCCGGCCGAATCGCCCTTCTCACGCAGCATCGCGTACTGCTGCAGCAGGCCCAGATCGGCCGAGCTGTCGGGATCGCCCACCAGCTTCTTCCAGTTCTGCCCGCTGGTCTGGTTCAGCCAACTGACCGCGTCGCTCTTGGCCTTGCTGACTTCAGTGCTCGCTTCCTGCTGGCTGGAAGTCACCGCGTTCTGGGACGGAATCACCGCCAACGGCACGGTGGCCGCTTCCATCTGAATCTGCTGAATCTGGATGCCGCTGGGGCTGTCGGGACGCGACAACTGCTTCTGCGCCTCCTGCCGGATAGCCGAGCAGAACTCGTCCTTATTGTTGAGGATCACGTCGGCCGTGCGAATGGCGGCGGCATGATTAGCGGCCGCACATACCACCGACCGCACCAGCTCTTCGGGCTCGGCCACGTTCGTCAGGTAGTCCACGATCTCGATTGAGTCCGTGCCGCTCTCGCCGGTGGCGATGCGGTACTGGCAGGTCAGCAGCACGTGCACCAGCGAGCGATCCGCCGTCAGCAGCGCACCGTCGTAGCCGGGCTTGAGGCCCTCGCCGCTGGTCTGGATCTCGCTGAGCTTGCGGATGTCCATGTTGCCCTGCACGCGGAACCAGAAGTCCTTGATCTCCAGCTTGCGCTGATCGACGGGGATCTTCTCCACCTTGCCGATCGGCTCAGGCCAGGACCAGTTCAGGCCCTCGGGCA
The DNA here is from genome assembly GCA_903892515.1 of uncultured Planctomycetota bacterium. Classification (GTDB taxonomy): domain Bacteria; phylum Planctomycetota; class Phycisphaerae; order SM23-33; family SM23-33; genus CAITIS01. Next base: position 114,166 of record CAITIS010000079.1, read on the forward strand.
GCACCCGGCTGCGGCCCTCGCCCTGGATGGCGCCGAACAGCAGCCGCACGCCACGCTCCGTCGGCTGGACCTGGCTGATGCCCGTGAGCACCAGTGCCGCCAGCACAAACACCATAATCACCGACAGCAGCCTAAAGCTCATATGCAGCGCGTCGGAGAGGCTCTTGTTGGCGGTGTCCTCCGCCGGCCGGTTCACGCCGGGGATGTCCAGCGGCTCAGGCCCGTGCTCATGGCCGTGATGGTCATGGCCGCTGTGGTCGTGGCCATGTTCGTCGAGCTGCTCGTGGTCGTGATCGTCGTGCTTATGTGCCATAGTTTGGCCTTTTCTTTAACGTCTTCGTGTTACGTCTTCGTGTCGCGGGCGTCTCGCCCGCGTTCTTCGTGACATGGGCGTCTCGCCCATGCGTCACACGGGCGTCTCGCCCGTGCGTTTCTCTCCGTGCCGCGGGCGTCTCGCCCGTATTCATGCTTCCGCAACACAACGCGGAAGCATGGCACCCAATCCACAGCCGAGGGCGGCTGTGCTACGCGCGGGCATGCCTGCCCGCCCTGCTGCTACTTCTTCACTGCCGGCTTGGCATCCGGCGGCGTGGCCCCATCCAGCGAAGGCAGCGACGGCCCGTCCTTCAGGAACCCGATGCTGTGCTGCCACGAGGGCTCCAGCACGATGACGGCGTTGTTCTTCAAGGCTTCCTTGAGGAAGTCCAGCTCGCGCAGGAACATCGCAAACTGCTCGTTCTTGCGGTAGGTTTCATACAGCTTGGTCACTTCCTGGATGCCTTCGGAGCGGATGCTCTCGGCCTTGAACCGGGCAAACGCCAGGATCTGCTCCTTGGCCGCATTGGCGCGCGAGCGGATCATGTCCGCCTCGGCCTCGCCGCGGGTGCGGTAGTCCTGGGCGTAACGATTGCGCTCTTCCTTCATGCTGTTGACGACCTGCTGGGTGACCGTTTCGGGCAGCCACAGGCTCTTGATGCCCACCGACAGAATCTGGATGCCGTAGCTCTTCTCGGCGTCGGAGTTGGCGTTGGCGCGAATCTCTTCCTCGATGTCGGCCACGCGCATCTTGGACGGGTCGGTGTTGACGAACTCCGCCATATCGTGCTGGCTGATGACCTTGCCCTTCTTGTCGCGCAGGATCTTGCGGACCTGCTCTTCGCCGCGGTCGGCCGTTTCCAGCGTGCGCAGGAACAGCACCGGGTCCTCGATCCGCCACGTGCAGAAGACCGTCACGATCAACATCTGCTTGTCGCGGGTTTGGAGTTCCTCGCTGGCGTCGTCCATCACGAACGTCCGGCGGTCATACTCCACGAGGCTCTGGACGGGCCAGGGGTACTTCCAGTGCAGCCCGCCCGCGCCGCCCGGAGCGGTCTTGCCGCCGTCGATGGGCCCGCCGGCCTTGCCGAAGGTCTTGACGATGGCGATCGTCTTGTAGTCGGCTGTGAAGGCCACTGAATACACCAGCAGCAGCCCGACCACCACCGCCACCAGAATCACCGTCCAACGTTGTTCTTTCATGTCTGCCGTTCCTCTCTCCGTGTCGCGGGCATCTGGCCCACGGGTACCATTCTTCCGTCTGCGTGTCGCGGGCGTCTGGCCCGCGTTCTCTCGTGGCATGGGCGTCTGGCCCATGTGTCACACGGGCGTCTCGCCCGTGCCTCACAGCCAAGGGCGGCTGTGCTACTTCTTGGTTTCCGGGCCGGGCTGGATGTCCGACATCGCCTGGATGGGCCGCTCCAGATTCATCCGCACTTCCACCTTGTTGGGGTCCACGCCCAGCACGTACTTGCGATGGTCGCGCAACCCTTCGGTCAGCACGTCCAGATACTTCTCCAGCCGGTACAGGTGCGGGGCGGCGTGCTCGTTGAGCAGCTGCACCAGGAAGCTCTTGACGCTCGAACGCTCCTTAAACTCCATCTGCCAGCGATCCGCCCGGGCCTGCGCGACCTCCACGGCCGCCTTGCCCTGGGCCATCGCGAACAGCAGTTCCACGTCCGCTTCGCTCTTGGCCGCGGCCTCATTGATGCGGTTGTCCTGCAAATCCTTTTGCAGGCCTTCCAGCAGGGCCACGTGCTGCACCTGATTGACCAGTAGCTGCTGGTTGATGGTGTGCGTCTTGTCGTTGATCTTGCCGCGCAGCCGCTCGTTCTCGATCTCGGCCGAGAGCCGCGCCGACTCGTACTTGGCCGTGGCCAGCGCGTTGGTCAGGCAGAGGGCACAATCCTGCCCTTCCTGCCGCATGCCCTGCAAGCGGCGGCAATCCATGCGAATCGTGATCGCCTGGGCCAGCTTCCACGCCAAGTCCGGATCGCCCGCCACTTCGGCCAGCGACTTGTTGGCCTCGGACTGCGCCATGTACCGGGTCTGGTCGCGCTGCCGCTCATTGGCCGCCACCTGCTCGAACGCGGCCGCGGCGTCTTTGGGCGGATGGCTCGCCAGCAACTGCACACGCACGATCTCCACGCCCAGGCCCTTGCCATCGCCCAGCGGCTTGATGGTGTTATTGATCCGGCTGGCCAGGTCCTGCTCGAACTGCCCCCGGCCAAAGCTCATGATGCCCTGAGGCCGGTTGGCCTCGCCGCCGGTGAGCGGCTCATCCAGCGTGGCCGAAGCGGCGTATTGGATCATCTCGCGATACGCGAGATCCTCCAGCAGCTTGGGCGTGTCGGTGAAGCCAAACTCGAACTGATACGGATCGGTGATGCGGTAATACACCGCCGCCACCAGCTTGATGATGTTGACCGAGGGAACCTTCGTCTCGCCTGCGCTGCCGGCGGGTTGGCTGGAGGGCGTTTGCCGATCCGGCACGGCCACCAGCGTGTTCAGCTCTTCCAGAGGGCCGTGATCTTCGGTCCAGAGATAGACTCTCTTGTCCACCCGGCCCGGAACGGCATTGCCGACGCCCAGCATCATCTCGTGAACCTTGCCCGTGTCGAACTTCAACGCCTGCTCGATGGGCCAGGGCAGGATCAGGTACGGCGAACTCCGCGGCGTCAGCACCTGTCTGGGGTGCGGCTGGCCCCAGCGCAGGACGATGTACTCCTGGCCTTCGTCCACGACCACCACGCTGGAAAGGGCCCACAGGACGATGCCCGCGATAAGCACCAGCGGCACAAACGCCCGGTGCAGCAGTTTGTAGAACCACGTCGAAGAGACCTGGAAGCCAAACTGGTAATTCAGCGCCTCGGCAATCGAGTGGCCGATGCTTTCGGGGCTGGCGATCAGGCTGAGAACTCGGCTGTCATGGCTGTAGCGGCGTTCGGCCCCAGGCAGCCGAGGCCGGTAGATGTCCAACACGAAGTTGAGCACCAACTCCAATCCCAGCACGACCATGAACGCCGGCAGGACGTACAGGGCGATCTTGTCAATCGCCCGCCAGCGGTAGTACTCGCCCACCATCACCGCGGTCATCATCAGCCAGACCAGCGCGTTGGTGAACAGGAAGCTGCCGGGCGCCCGCAGAATCCGCCACTGCTCGGCCTTGGCCATGCCCGTGACGTAGCGGGAGAACAGGAAGGCCGCAAAGGCCACGCCCACCGAGACGAACAGCCAGACGGTGGCCGAAGCGATCGGCGGGCCGACCAGGCTGCCCGGCGGGTTCTTGAGTATCCACAAGCCGATGCCCAGGTCATACGCCGCCAGCAGCAGCGTAAAGGCCGGGGCCAGGTACTTGTCCATCCACGCCAGCCGACCGGCGGCCACGCGAATCTGGGCCTGGTCGCCCTGTAGGAAGATGCTGGCCTTGTCACCGCCGCGGGCGATGAGTTCATTCAGTTCCTGGCTCTCGCGGCGATCCAGGAAGCGGCAGTAGAACAGCACCAGTGTCAGCAGCCACATGGGCAGCGGCGCCAGGATGATCCACAAGGCCGCCCAGGAGGAGGGGCTGTGGGTGTCGAACCACATTCCCGCCGCCAGGGCTGACAGGATCGCCTGCAGCACCAGACCGCTCAGAGCTACGTTTTTGCCTCGCGTATTAGCTTGCATGCATTACTCCGCTAACCGACTCTCTTGGTACGGCCCAAAAAGCCCGTACGCCAGAGCGTATCTTGCCTGCTGTGATCTCCGGCCGGTACGATAGAATGCGCCGCTCTGGACCACACAGGGCCTCGTACCGTAACGTATGTAGGGCCGGCTCGTTGCCGGAAATATCGACGGAGAATCTTTGATCATGATGCGTCTGCTGGCCATCGCACGTAACGCGTTTACTGAAACTATCCGCCAGCCCATCTACGGCGTGCTGGTGCTGATCACCTTTGCCGTACTGGTGCTGGAGGTGCCGCTGGCCACCTGGACCATGGGCACGGGCAACGCCGACTACGAAGTCACCGATCAGCAGCTCATGGTCAGCATGGGCCTTTCCACGCTGCTTGTCAGCGGGCTGTTCATCGCGGCCTTCAGCGCCGCGGGCGTTCTCAGCCGCGAAATCGAAGAACGTACCGTGCTGACGGTCGTGTCCAAGCCGGTCTCGCGTCCGACGATCATCGCCGGCAAGTATCTCGGCGTGGCGGGCGCGCTGGGCTTGGCGTTCTATCTCGGCAGTCTGGTGCTGGCGATGACCGTGCGGCACAAGGTCATGGTCGCGGCGGACGATCCGTACGACATGCCGGTGCTGGTCATTGGCTGCGGCACGTTTGGGCTGAGCATCGCCTGCGCCCTGTTCTGCAATTACTTCTTCGGCTGGCACTTCACGTCCTCGACCGTGGGCTTCAGCGCGGTGTTCATGGGCATCGGAATGGCCGTGATCGCCTTCGTGGGCAAGGGCTGGACGATCGTGCCCTTCGGCACGGACATTCCAACCGACCTGCTGGTGGCGATGCTGCTGGAGTTCTTCTGCGTGCTGGTATTTGCGGCCGTGGCCGTGGCGGCATCGACCCGGCTGGGACAACTGATGACCCTGCTGGTCTGCCTGAGCTTCTTCTTCGCCGGCTCGCTGATCGAGTACATCCTGCGCGGCCTGCCCGCGGGCCACCCGGTCACGACGGTGCTGTACCTGCTGCTGCCCAACCTGACGTTCTTCTACGTCATCGACGCCCTGGCCAACGGCAAACACATCAGCGGCCTGTACGTGCTGTACAGTGCCGGATACATGCTCTGCTACGTCGTGGCGATCCTGGGCATCGGCATGGCCATGTTCCAGAAGCGCGAACTGGAGGCCTCGGGCGGCGCCAGCACGCTGCCGAGCCTGGTCAACCTGCTGGCCTGGGGTGGAAGAGTTCTGGCCATAGTCCTGGCGATCTGCGCCATGCTGGTTTCGATGGGCCTGAAGATCTTCGGCCCCTTCTCCACCGGCGTGTACGTGGCGGTGGGCATCGGCCTGGCCCTGGTGGCCGTCGGCGGCTGGGTGTACTGGGGCGTGTTCGCCCGCGGCGCCAAGTGGGCCTACTGGACCACGCTGGCTGGCGGCATCGCCGTGTTCGGCGTGGCCCTGGCTGACCTGATCCTGCCGGCCTCGCTGACCTACCTCAGCAACGAATGGCTGACCGCCCTGCTGGCTGCGTCGGCCCCGACGGTGGTCATCCTGCTGCTGCCCAAGACCCGCGGCCACTTCGGCCTGCGAAAGCATGTCCGCACCGAGCGATCCGCCCTGCCCGGCCAGATCACCGGGGCGTAAATCACAGCCGAGGGCGGCTGTCCCACGAGAACAACCACAGCCGAGGGCGGCTGTGCTACGAGAACAACCACAGCCGAGGGCGGCTGGGCTACGACGCGCCACGGGTGCCATGACCTGACGCTGCGCTGTCGTTAGCAGCGGCTGGCCCTGCTCGACCTTCGGCGCGGCCTCGACCTGCGTGCAACCAGTTGCACGCCCTGCGGGCAGCGGCTGGCCATGCCCGATGGTCGGGTGTTCACTCAGGATTTTCGGGGAAGTCTTACGCATTTTCCGTGGCAACGACCGCTTCGGGCATGACCCTGGGCTTGATTTCGTCGGGATTGATCGGGGTCTTGTGCAGTTCCTCGCCGTAGCGGACAAGGCGAGCACTATTGAAGATCACGACGGTCGCGGCCACAAAGTGCAGCACCGCCGCCATGATCGGCTTGATCCAGCCCATCGCGCCCAGCACGAGCATGGCCGCAATGAAGCCCACGCCAAAGAGCAGGTTCTGATGGATCACGCCGACGGTCTGGCGCGACAGCCGAATGAGGAACGGCAGCCGCTCCAGGTCATTGTTCATCAGGGCGATGCCGGCGGAGTTGATGGCCACGTCGCTGCCGGCGGCGCCCATCGCCACCGATAGATCGCCCGCCGCCAAGGCCGGGGCGTCATTCACGCCGTCGCCCACTACCGCCACCACGTGATTCTTCTGCCGCAGCGAGGCCACCAGGTCTAACTTGTCCGATGGCAGCACCTCGGCCTGAACTTCCGTGCAACCCATCTCGCGGGCCACGCGCCGAGCCACGCTCCAGCGGTCGCCGGTTACCATGACCAGCTCACGCAGGCCCAACTCGCGCAACTGGTCCATCGCTCTCCGGGCCTCGGGACGCGTGCGGTCTTCCAGGCCCACCCAGCCCATCACCCGGCCATTGCGGGCGACGTACAGCGTGGAAATGCCTTCGGGCTCGGCCATGACTTCCTGGCTCAGCGGCGCCAAGTCAACGCCCTGCTCGGCCAGCCAGGCCTTTCGCCCTACCAGCACGGCCTGGCCGTCCAGCGCGCCCTTGACGCCCTTGCCGGCGACTTCGGAGAACTCGCCCGGATGCAGCAGGCTCAGCCGCGTCTTTTTGGCCATGCGCGTCACGGCCTGGGCCACGGGGTGCTTGGACATCTGCTCCAGTGATGCCGCCACCGACAGCAGGTCGGCGCCTTCGACGCCCGGCACAGGCCGGAGCCGCGATACCGTCAACTCGCCGGTGGTCAGCGTGCCGGTCTTGTCGAAGACCACGGCCGTGAGGTTCTTGGCCACTTCGAGAATCGACACGTCTTTGATAAGGATGCCCAGCCGCGCGGCGCACGACAGCGCCGCCACCATGGCCGTCGGCACGGCCAGGATCAACGCGCACGGGCAGGCCACGACCAGCATGGTGATCGCGCGGTCCAGTCCGTTGTCGTTGCGGTGGAAGAACAGAACGATGCCCGCCAGCATGAGGATGGTGGGCGTGTACCAGCCGGCGTAGCGGTCGATCAGCCGCATGATCGGCGTGCGGGTCTGCTCGGCCTGGAGGATAAGCTTACGGACCTTGCCCAGCGTGGTGTCGTCGCCGGCCCGCGTCACGCGCACGTCGATAACGCCGGCCTGGTTGCTCGTGCCGGAAAAGACTTCATCGCCGGCTGTCTTGTCCACCGGCAAAGATTCGCCGGTAATGTTGGCCTGGTTGACGGACGTCTGGCCGCTGACGATCTCGCCGTCGGCGGGAATGTTGTCACCGGGGCGAACGCGAACGATGTCGCCGGCGCGAAGTTCGTTGGGGTTAACCAGATCTTCATGGCCGTCGTGCAGCCGGTGGGCCTTGGTGGGCGTGATGCGGACGAGCGCCTCGATGCTGGCGCGGGCGCCCAGGGCGGTGCGGCTCTCGACCAGGTTGGCCAGCAGCAGGAAGAACGCCACCGCCCCGGCCGTCTGGTAGTCGGTGGCCGTCAAGGCGGCGATGACCGCCAGCGCCACCAGTTCGTCCATGTGCATGTGGCCGTGGAAGAGTTCGCGCATGGCGTGGATGACGATGGGAGTACCCAGCAGCAGCGCGCCCATCAGGGCCAGGCCGTCGGAGAAGAAATTGAACTCCTTCCCGCCAAGCTGGAAGGTGACGCGTGAAAACACGCCCAGGAAAGGGGCGATGTAGGAGCACAGCACCAATACTCCGCCCAGAAGAATGCCCAGAATCAGAAGGCTTGCCCGCGTCGTTTGCTTCTCGACCGAATCCTGCAAAATATCATGAGCCATACGCTTCTCCGCGACGGTCGCAGGGAACCCAAAGTCGTGACGATTCAGGTCCTGAGCCGCCGGTCCGTTCCGCTACATGGAAGTAGCGGTGTGTCATGGATGTAGAGCTACACCAGCGATTGCTACGAGCCTTACCTTGGTGGGGTTCAGGCAAACAACACCATCAGGACGGGCCGGCCGACAGCAACGCCACCGGCTCTGCCAGATGAGACCGTAGATTCTGCCATTGAATCTACCGCTAATGCAAGGCCTTATGGGAATTTCAGCCCCGGTGCTGATCAGCCGCACGATCGCGACCGCAAAAGAATACAACATCAGCAGGGATGCAGGAGATACAGGGGATCGAACCGTTTTCGATGTTCGATTTGCGATTTTCGATTTGCGATTTGCGATTTGAAAGACGATACAGCCCCACTTGCGATTGAAAGACAATGGAACCGGCTTCGCGGCCGGCTTGACCCGTAGCACAGCCGCCCTCGGCTGTGGTCTTTGGTCGCGATGGGTGGCATGGTCACGCTGCTCGCGTGACCATGTGAGGACCATCCACGCAGAGGGCCTTCCACACGCCGTTGCGTCTTCCTGTCTTCGTGGCACAGCCGCCCTCGGCTGTGGCTTTTGCGGCCATATCTATGTCTTCTCGCGCAGTTTCACGCCCGAGGGCGGGCGTGCCACGGTTATGAAACCGATTCTGGTGGTTAGTGCGCCGAAGAACTTGAGCACAGGGGCGTGACTGCTATTCCTGGCGGGCTCTCTGCGGGTCATCTGCGTGATCTGCGGACGGCTGAATCCGAGGCTTGGTACACGACAAATCCGGGCGGCCAGAAAGCGCACTCAGACACGCCGCAAGTCACCTACTACTTTTCTTTGACATCGATGCAGTTGATGGCCGGGGTGAAGTCCTTTTCGGTCATGCCCACGTTGAACTTCACGTCGGTGTACAGGTAGCGGCAGATGAGCTGGTCGTTCCAGTCGTACGCTTCCATGCCCAGCGGGACCATCCACTCCGGATCAATGTACCAGGTGGTCGTCTTGGCCGGGTAGCCCTTGCGATACGGCAGCACGCGCTGGCAGGCGAGGACTTTCTTGCCGCCGATTACGGCATAGCCGTTGAAACTGTCCACCGACTCGCCGTTGTCGTGGGCCTGCTGATAAATATCCAGCAGGCTCGTCATCATGTTCTTAAAGCCGAACAGCGTCACGGGCCGAAGCGTGTCGGCCATGACGTCCTTGCCGCACGGGTCGCGCGTCACAGCCCCGTTGGTCAGCAGCGCCAGCATGCCCTTGGGCTGCGCCAGCATCTTGTCATTGTTCTGGCCCTGGACGAACAGGATGCGGTCGGCCTTGGGCGAATTGGTCAGCCAGTGCATGGCCACCGAAAACGGCGTGTCGCGGAATTTGACGTCGATCTGCTGCTCAGGCCGCAACTGCCCGTTGATGCGCTCGGTCTTGCAGAAGGTGCAGGTGTAGTCCTGGTACTTGGCGTCGTAATTTTCCAGGCACTGGCGAAGCAGCAGGATGTGATCCTTGGCCGCAAGCCGTTCGATCTCGGCCATGCGCTGGGCAGAGACGTGCCCGACCGTCTGCCCATCGGCGACGGCGACCACGGAGTTAGTTTTGGTGGCCTCGGAACGCGTGCACTGAATGCAGAACAGAGCGGCCAGCACCAAGCCAACTCCCAGCCGAACTCTTGCGTTTGAGGGCCGAAGCATCTTTTTTAGCGACATCCGGGCCGCCTTTATAAGCCAGGGGCTTCTGGCATCCTGCCTGCCCCAGCATCTATGTCTATCGACCAAGGCCGCCGGGGAAATCAAGAGCAAACAACCCGACGGCCGAAGCAAGAGGGATGGACAACCGCTGTTGGCCTATCCAACCATCCCGCGTAAGTATAAAAAAAGCGGCATTCAAGAAACAACGCAATAATAACTTTTCGGCGGCGCCCTCAGGCCGCTCGCGGGCCACTACCCGTCACGCCGATAGGTCCACGGGCCTAAGCGGTCTTCTCGCCTGTTCACCTGTTCTGCTGCTCGCCTGCTCTGTAGTCCTTGACAAGCTCCCGGCCTGACCTCTACCATTCCCTGCCCAAGAAAGGATCGACATGAACCTCATTACAGGCGCAACGGGGATGCTGGGCAGCCACATCGCCCAGAAACTCCGCCAGTCCGGCCAACCAGTTCGCGTACTGGTCCGTCCCAACTCCGACACGAGTTTCCTTGATACTTTAGGCGTGGAAAAGGCCTCAGGCGACGTGACCGACCCGGATTCCGTCCGGCGGGCCATGAAGGGCGTGAAGGCCGTGTATCACTCGGCCGCTCGCGTCGGCGACTGGGGTCCGTGGGACGAATTCGTCGCCATCACGATCCAGGGCACCAAGAATATGATCGACGCTGCCGCCGGCGAAGGCGTGCAGCGTTTCCTGCACGTCTCGTCCATCAGCGCGTATGGCCACCCCAACGGCAAGGGCCTGGTGCTGGACGAATCGGCCCCCCTGGGCGCCAACCTGCACAAGTGGAGCTACTACAGCCGGGCCAAGGTCGAGGCCGAACGCATCGTCTGGACCGCCAGCAAGCAGGGTCTGCCGGTGACGGTGATTCGCCCCAGTTGGCTGTACGGCGAGCGCGACCGCGCCAGCATGCCCCGGCTGATCTGCGCCATCCGCAACGGCAAGATCAAGCTGCTGGGCGACGGCCAGAACCGGCTCAACCTCACGTACGCCGGCAACGAGGCCGAAGGCATCATCCTGGCCGCCAATCATCCCAAGGCCATTGGCCAGGCCTATAACCTGTGCAACGACGGCGCTATCACGCAAGCGGAGTACTTCAACAAGATCGCCGCCCTCCTGGGCTGCCCGCCGATCCGCCGCAAGGTGCCCTACAGCGTGGCGTACAACGCCGGCTTCGTGCTGGAGGCGCTGGGCCACCTGACCGGCAAGAAGACTCCCCCGCTGGTGACGCGGTACAGCGCCTGGCTGATGGGGAGGGTGGTGTTCTTCGCCAGCGAAAAGATTCGCCAAGAATTGGGCTACCAGCCCAGCGTAGGCTACGACGAGGGCATCGCCCGCTCCGTGCGCTGGGCCCTGGAACACACCGAGGCGGGCAAGGCATAACCGCCAAGGCGAGAATTAGCAGGGATGCAGGGGATTCATGGGATCAGGATATTTGCGAATTTCGATTTACGATTTTCGATGTTGAAGCCGGGTGCCGTGGCCGCGGAGTCCAGCGGCCACGCGGCGGGCAGCGGGCCTCACCCACGCACCGCGTACAACCAGTTGCACGCCCTACGGCCTATCACGTGTGCCCCGCACACTCAGCAGACGACGTCGAGCCCCTTCTTGAGGGCATACTGCCGGGCGCTCTTGAGTTGATCCTTCGTCGGCAGCACGAGCAGTTCGGGGTACTCTGCCGCCCGGAACGCTGGGCGATATTGCGAGAGGATGTTGATCGAGCAACCCGGGGCCGTCTTGGCCACGATGTCGATCACCTTCTCCGCCTGACCCAGGTCCATCGGCAGCATCAGGTGCCGCACCAGCACGCCGCGAACGGCCAAGCCACGCTCGTCCAGTTGCAGCGGACCGACCTGCCGATACATCTCAGCCAGGGCGGAACGGGCGACCTGCGGATAGTCCTCTGCCTGCGAGTACTTCAACCCGATCGCGCCGTCGGCGTACTTGAAATCAGGCATGTAGATGTCAACGTAGCCGTCGAACATTTGCAGCATCTCGACGGACTCGTACCCGCCGCAGTTGTACACGATGGGCAGCGACAGGCCGATGGAGCGGGCGATGATGATGGCTTCGAGAACCTGCGGGGCCACGTGCGTCGGCGTAACCAGGTTGATGTTGGAGCAATTCTCCCGCTGCAGCGAGAGCATCAGGCGGGCGATGGCCTCGGGCGTCATGGCCTGGCCGGTAGTCTCGCGGGAGATGTTACAGTTCTGGCAGTACACGCAGTGCAGATTGCAACCGCGGAAGAAGATCGTGCCGCTGCCGCCCTCGCCGACCAGCACCGATTCCTCGCCGAAGTGAGCACCGGCCGATGCCACCAAGGCCTGCTCGCCGATGCCGCAGAAACCCTTTTCACCGGCAGTCCGGTCCACCATGCAAAGACGGGGACACACGTGACACGGCGCCAACATCGCCCGGGCCGCCTTCAATAGGTCATTCCCGGAGTGCGATGAGGGTTTTGACTGATTGCTCCGCTTATTCGCTGGGCGTGACATCGTGTTCTTCATGCCGCATTCTAGCCCCCCTTACTAGCCCCAAGTCCAGCTGCCACAACCTGATGGGAACTCAGGGCATGCATTCAACATATTGCCCAATAACGACTTAGAATTGATCATTTTGACGGCAATATTTTACGGCCTGCCCCTAGGGCGTGCATAGGTTACTCCCCTACACGCGGATTGGGGCAACCAAGCTTCCTTATTGCCCGCACGGAGTTTGCGTCTGGGTTGGCCGGGGCGTTGAAGGATGAGTTCTCCCGCACTGGGGGATTGGTTGGCCAGGCGAAGGTCTCTGCCCAAGTGAGGCCAGCTTGACGGGAGAGGCCAGCTTGACGGGAAAGGAATTCTCTCGTTGGACGGGCGGCACGGCTTGACCTCCTGCGGCCGGTACTGTAACATTTGGCGCTCGAAGTCATCAGACGCCCCTATCGTCTAGTGGCCTAGGATATCAGGTTCTCATCCTGGAGACCGGGGTTCGACTCCCCGTGGGGGTATCGAGGCGGCTCCATGCATTACGCATGGGGCCGTTTCTGTTTGCACTGACTCGCATGACTCCCCACCTTCCTTTGCCCTTTGGCTGCCTTCCCCGGTCAAGAACATCTGCGAAATCTGCGTAATCTGCGGACCAGCTTTCTGTGAAATCTGCGTAAGCTGCGGATCTGGCCGGCCGCCGTTACGCGTTGCCAGCTGTTGAAGCCATGGCCATTTCATTAGGGACGAGCGTGCGGACGGGTTGCACCACGCCCGCTCTCCGGTCCCAGTGTCGCAGGTGCTGAATGGCCGGGAATGTCAGCTCCAGCCCCTTGGCGACGATCAGCGTCCCATTGCTGGCATAGACGTCCTGATCGATGATCATCATGGCGTTGAGGCGATCGATTGTGAGCAGCTCCAGGCGCATGGCCGGCGGGGCCAGGTCCACGGTGGCAAGCGAGGCCACGATCTGCGGGCAGTAAATGTCAGGCCGCTGCTGGAGGTTTTCCATGGCACGCTGAGGTGACATGCCCAGGGTCACGGCCCGGTCAAAGTCGAAGGCAATCCGCAGCACGTTGCCACCGATTGCCACCATGTCCTGGGGCGCCGCTTTGTGGAGCCGAGCCTTTTCCAGCAGGACACTCAGGTCCGGCGCGCAGGCGGCCAGTTGGCGCCCGACGATTTGGGCGATGATCTCCAGGCGCGGAATGGCCGCCAGGAGCTTTTCCGAAATCCCGGGGTGAGCGGCGAAGTCCTGCTCCTCCGTCAGGCTGAGCTGCTGACCGGCATAGACCTTCTCCACCATGTCGCGCGACAGCGCCACGCAGCCGATCTGCGACAAGACGGCGGCCACTTCGAGCTGCCAGATCACACTTCGGCTGAGGCTCAAGCCCTGGCCGGTGCCCTTGCCCACGGGCTTGGTGGTAAAGAAGGGCTCGAATATCTTCTGCTGCACGTGCACAGGGATGCCCAAGCCGGTGTCAGAGATCCGGACTTCGACCCACGGATCCAGGTACTGCGTGGTGATGGTGATCTTGCCCTTGTCCGGCGAGTTCTCGCCTAGTTTCTCCGCGATGGTGTGGGCGGCGTTCACCACCAGGTTGAGAATCACCTGGCTGAGTTCTCCGGCCAGGCACGGCACAGGCGGCAGTGTGGGATCGAGAATCAGCTCAAGATCGGCCACATACTTCCACTCGTTGCGCGAGACCGTGGTTGTGCTCTGGACCAGGCGGTTGATGTCGGCGGCCGCCTTTTCCCCGCGATCGGGATGGGCCATGTGGCGCATCGCCCGCACGATCTGCGCGATCCGCTCCACGCCATCGAGACTCTGACGGATGGCCTCGGGTATCTCTGCGGTAATGAAGGGCAGGTCGGATTTCGCCTGCATGTCATGCAGTTGGCTGAGCCGGGCGGCATCCACAGGTCCGGCTTCCAGAAGCGGCAGAAGCTCGTGCCAGGCTTGCAGCAGCGGCAGCAGGTCGACGAACGCGTTCTGCATGAAGCGGATGTTGTCGCCGACGTACTGGGTGGGCGTGTTGATCTCGTGCGCGATCCCGGCCGCCAGGCTGCCGACGGCGCCGAGCTTCTGCGACATGCGCAGTTCGGCCTCCAAATGCTGGCTTTCGGTCATGTCGCGGATAACGGCGACGAGAAAGCGCTTGCCGGCAGGATCGATGTACACACTCTGCTTGATCAGCTGCGTTCTGGAAGAGCCGGCAAGCTCCGAGACGCATTCTTCGTGCGTCGCGTCCTGGCCTGTCCGAAGAATCGCTTCGTTGCGGCCCAGGATCCTGGCGGCATCTGCGGGGGCGAGCCAGTCACGAACGGTTCCGCCCAAGAGCTTTTCCCGGCCCAGGCCGGCCAGGGCACAGAAGGCGTCATTGAGCAGGACGAACCGATGCTGATCGTCTTCGACAACGACCGGGTCGCGCATCGTGTTGATGATCTTGTCCAGGAATTCGTGCGACTTGCGCAGGTCTTCCTGCATCTTTCGGCGGCTCGTAACGTCCTCGACCACGCCGTCCATCCACTCGGCGCGGCCGGCGGCATCATAGTGGACGGTCGCAGAGATGGATGCCCATACCGGCGTGCCGTCCTTTTTGCGCAGCCGCAACTCCTTGCCCTTTACGAATCCAGCGCCCTCGATTTCCCGCACGAATCGCTCCCGCTGGGCCGACTCGAAGTACAGGCTGAGAACGGGCACGGCCAGCAGCTCCTGCACCGACTTGTAGCCGAACATGCTGGCCATGGCTGGATTGGCCTGGAGGAACTGCCCGGTGACGGGAGTGTTCCGGTAGATGCCGATGGAGGAGCTAGTCACTCGGTCGCGGCCTGGCGGTAGCCTAGCGGAGTCAGCCCGGTAGCCCTCTTGAAGATCACGGCGAAGGTGGACTGGCTGGTGAAACCCGACTGCTCGGCCACGACCTTCAGCGGCAGGTGCGTATCGGTCAGCAGGCGTTTGGCGTGCTCGATGTGGCAGCGGAAGATTTCTTGCCGGGGAGAGCGGCCGAGCAGTCGAAGGCAGTTCAACTCCAGCGTTCGGCGCGACACGGGCACCGCGTGCAGCACATCGCGCACGTCGATGCGCTCGTGGGCGTGCTCACGTATGAACCGGATGGCGTCGGCCACATTGCGGTCATCCACCATCAGAACATCGGATGACAAACGTGGAATCACCCCGGCCGGCTCGATCAGCACGGCCGCCTTGGGGCCGGCAAGACCGCGACTGAGACGGTCAATGCAGCGAGCGGCCGTCCAGCCTATGGTGGCGGGCGACAAGTCCACGCTCGTGATGGGGCAACTGCTGGCTTCACTGCTGAAGTGGTCGTTGCCTGAGCCAACAATGGCGACATCCTCGGGCACTCTCAGACGCATCTCCTGGCAGCACAGCAGGACTTCCTTCGCCCGGTAGTCGTGACTGCACATGACGCCCAGTGGCCGGTGAGCTTTCCGGAGAAACCTGGCGATACAGGCGCGTTCTCGTTCTGGGTTCTGACGCAGCGACTTGGGCAGATCCAGCGATTGTAGACTCTCGATTCCCGGCACCGAGGCAAGCTCCTCCTGAAAGCCTCGCTCACGCTGCTCAGAAAACAACAGGCCTGACGTTCCATAGAAGGCGAAATTCCGGAGGCCTTTCTCACGCAGATGTTGGGCCCCGAGCCGCCCGACCTGCACGTTATCAGGAATGATCGAATACGCCCCGTCGGCCGGCCAGGCGCCGCCGATTTCCACAACGGGCAACCTGATACGCACAAACGCCCGGAGCATCTGCGGATACCAGGCGTCCAGAATGACGCCGGCCAGCCCGCGCGAGCGCATCCGCTTGCGGATGGCGCTGATTCCATAATCGCTCCGGTACGACAAGACCGTGTACTGCCATCGGCCGTGAGAGCGACAGTACTTGAAGATGCCGGCAACCACCCCCTGAGCGTGAGACGTGGCGTGCGGGAGACAAATTCCGATCTCGCGGGTAGCTGGCAGACGCATGGGATTCTCCTGATAGTGCACTACATGTAGCCGGTCTCAGGCCGGAAATCAATTGCGCACTGGTACAAAGCTGTTGTACCTTTTATAACCTGGCGCCATCACCCGCCCCGCCGCCTGTCCTGGCCGCTCCCGCGCAAATGAAGATTGCGCACCGGTAAAAGGCTTTTGCGCGTGCATCGATTGACGGCCTGCCGCTTCAATGTAGAATCATCAATGAAAGTGGGAGCCGGTGAGCATGGTGCCATCAGCATCCCGGGAGTCCGAGGGAACATCTCTCGATTTGGAGGCTTGGATATGAAGAACATCGGGTTCGCAATGTTGATCGCCGGCGTTTTGACGGCGGCATCGGGCTTGGCCGGGGCAGCGCAAGTTCCAATCTACAACCACAGCTTTGAGGCCACCACGCTGTCGCCAGGCGGCTCTTCGTACACCGTCCTTGGCTGGGACTGGCTGAACGCCGCCACAATTCTGCGCCCCACCACGAGTTCTGGGATTGATGGTTACAATGCCGGGGCTCTCGGGACAACCGCGCTTCTAAATCATAACGTGATGTCGGACGAGACCGATACCGCCGCGGGCGTCATTCCTCTGCTACTTGCCGCCAACACCACATACACCTTGACCTTCAGCCTCGGCGGCAGGGACCAGAAGGGAGATGGCGGAGCGGTCACCGCGTACTTCTACAGCGGCGTAGCCAGCAACCACCCCTGGGATAATGGTTACGATACCGTGCTCATGACGGTTCCGGTGACCGGCCTTGTCGCCAACAACGTCCTGGCGAATTATTCCGGGAGTTTCACCTCCGCCAGCAGCGTTGTCGCTAACTCGCTCCACATCGTCTTCAGGAGTACATCTGCTACCGGCCAGTCGCTGCTGGACAACGTGCGGCTGGATGCCACCCCGGCTCCGGAGCCGGCGACGATGTCGCTGCTGGCCCTGGGCGCCCTGGGCATTGTGCGCCGTCGCAAGAACTAGCAATACGTCACGTGTAACCCTATTCCTGGCGGCGGGTCCTCTCTCTCCTGATCCGTCGCCGGAGTAGGCCTTTAAAAAGACGCTTTCGGCTGGGTTGCAGGTTTGCGAAACTTGTTCAACGATCTGTCCCGCGTGTCGCCATCCTAATTTGAGGCAGTTATGTACAAAGCATCGATCGCAACCGTTGTGCTCGCGCTAACCTTGTCTGCCGCTGTCGCCATGGCGGGCGATCAGACCATTTCCACCAACACCGTTTGGTCGGGCACCGTCACAGTGGATGGTACCGTCACGGTAAATTCCAACGCCAATCTGACCATCCAGCCAGGCACGATCGTAAACTTTGTCGGCACGGGCAACATTGCTTTTAGTAGCGCCGGAATGTTCTCAGCCCAGGGCACGGCGGCGGCGCCCATTCAATTCAATGGCACCCAGACCGGGGCCCTTTCGGGCAACCCCACCGGCGTGGCCATGAGCAACTGTGTCGTCGCGAACGTGGGCACTAGCTCCACGAAGTGGCTGAATCTTAATCCCCGCACCAGCAGCCTGGGCTTTTCCATGAACAGTTGCACAGTCTCGGGCTGCGGCTATTTGGTTACCGATGGCTCGGGGCCGGTGAATATCACCAACTGCAATATGCAGAATAACCAGGAGATGGACCCCTGGAACAATAACAACGCCAAGATTACCATCGACAATAACAAGATCCAGGGCAGCATGATCTGGACTCAATCCTACAGCGGCAGCGTCGAGGTCGGCCACAATGTCCTGATCGACTGCACCATCTGGGCCAAGGGCTCTTCGATAGACAACACGGTCGTCATGGATAACTACATCCATGTACTGGCCGCGACGAGGATGTACGGCATCCTGTACACGAACGGGCAGATCTACAACAACGTCGTTCGTGGCACCACCTTTAACATCGCAAACTGCGGCGGCCACATATACAACAACGTCACCGAAGCGCTGACGCACAACGAGGGCGTGACGCGCGGCGACGGCACGCACGAAAGTGTCTGCGCGTTTCCGTCCAACACGCTAGTCGAGCGGAACATTTTCCTGAACACCTGCAACTCCGCGACGACCATGACCGGCGGCACGAACATCGGGACTGGCTGTGTGTTCCGAAACAATACGTTTGACATGCGTGGCGTGGTGGGCACGAATGCGACGGCGCCAGTCTGGTTCAACCACTTGACGACAGCTACGCCGACCGATGGCATGAATGTCCGCAACAACCTGTTCCTTCGCACCGGCCGGATATACGACCAAATGTCCATCCCCGATTCTGCCAGCTATCTCGACTACAACTGCTGGGCCGGGCGAGTCACCGATGGCTGGACAGGGTCGAACCCTACGTCGGCCCGATTCGTGGGCGTTGTGATGACCGGCAAGGTCGAGGGTGACGATGGCTTTGGCATGCACGATGTAACGCTGCCGACACTGGCGGCTGGCTTCAACCCGGCCAGCTTGGTGGCCAACGCCAACTTCGTCGACCCCTACAGCGACGCCGACATGCTAGCCGGCACGTACACCAACGCCCAGTTGCTGGCGCTGTATCAGCAGGCATACACGCCCGTGGCGGGTTCGGCCCTGATCAACGCCGGCAGCCCGACCGACGCGTCCGACCCGGCCGTCACCTACGGCCAGGTGGACATCGGCGCGGTCGAAGTGGCCCTGCTGCCGGGCGACACCGACATGGACCGCAAGGTAACCTTCGCCGATTACATCGTGCTGGAACGCAACTTCGGCTCGACCAGCGCCACATGGGCCATGGGCGACTTCAACGGCGACGGCAAGGTGACCTTTGCTGACTACATCATCCTCGAAGGCGGCTTTGGCAAGAGCGTACCCGAGCCGATGAGCCTGTCCCTGCTGGCGGCCGGCGCCGTCGCCCTGCTGCGGCGCAAGAGATAGCCAGCCGGCAGGAAATCGCTGCTTGACCTGAGACTTTAAGGGCGGCTTCGTGGATCGCCACGAAGCTGCCTTCTTTGTTGGCTCGATGATGCGGGCCGGCCAGGAGGAGTTGAGACCTGACGGGAAACTCTAACATGGTCACGCCAACCGCGTGACCATGCCGCCCAAAACAGCGCGATCTTGCCGCCCAACAACCGTGCATTTGCCCACCCAATCGGCCTTTCGATACCGCCAGAATACTTGACAACGCCGTCGCGGCGAGTAATGCTGTGCCACATTGGACGGTCTAGATCCTTCTAACCAAAGACCTTGGCGCATTTTTGGGATGACGAAGCTATGCTCAACAAACTCACGCTTGCGGTGTGTGTGGCGGTCCTGCCCCTCTCAGCTGGCTGCGGGCCCGACTCGGGCAAGACCATTCAACTGGAATACTCGCGTCCGGCCGCCTTCCAGGTGTCCGCCAAGGTCCACAGTATTGCCATCGCGGAATTTGCCACCTCGGGCAATACCGGCCACTCCTGGGGCGACGTGGCCGCTGATAAGCTGACGGCCAATCTGGACCAGCAGAACAAGAAGTACGAGCGTTACTCGCTGGTCGACCGCGGCCACCTCAAGCAGATCATGGACCAGAAGGACGTGAACCTGATGGTCTCGGACCCCTCCTCGGCCGTGAAGGTCGGCAAGATGGCCAAGGTGGACGCGATCGTCTACGGCAGCGTTTCGGCCACATGCCGAGACCAGCACCGCACTCGCACCACCTTCGACCCGCTCAGCCAGTCCTCACGGCAGGTGCCGTACACCCAGCGGTACTGCCAGGTCCGCGTGACGTTCACAATGGACGACATCAACACGGGCATGACGCTCGTTTCCATGTCGCCCACGCGCGAATATGACACCGATAAGCAAAAGAGCAGCGGCATGGCCAGCGTGACCAAGATGCTGGGCGTGGGCAAGGATGAACTGCCGCCCGCTGAGCAGGTGATGGACGCGCTGATACAGCAGTGCGTAGACGAGTTCGTGGCCCGCGTCAGCCCGCACGACGTGTCGGTAAACGTCACCCTCGGCAAGGGCAAGAGCGAACTGGTCAGCAAGGGCAACAGCCTGGCGGCGGCTGGGGATTACACTGAGGCGCTGAACTACTACGAACGGGCCGGCAAAGAGAAACCGGACGATGCCGACGCATTCTTTAATGCCGGCGTGATGTATGAGAAGACGGGCCAGTTCAAGGAGGCCGAGCGCATGTATAGCCGGGCCTTCGAGATCAAGGCCGAAGATCGGTTCGTTGAGGCCCGCCGGCGCGTCCGCAGTGAAACCAGCGAGGCCCCTGGCGCCACTACATCGGAGAAGGCTGTCGCCAAGCCTGCCGAGCCAGCTGACCAGCCGTAACGTTTTTATGGGCGCCATGGCCAGTTTGGGTGCCATGGCCTGACTCGTCCGAGTGTAGCGAGGACGAGGCTGGCCATGCTTGCCCGCCGCATAGGTAGAGCCGCAAGACGACGCGGCCCAACCTATGGCACCCAAAGAGTCCGGGCATAGCTAGTGCCGCAAGACTGCGCGGCTCAACCTATGGCACCCAAGGTTAGACCCAGGGTTAACTTGTTGTGAATGACGGGTGGCACGGGCTTTCGTGCCGGTGCTTGCCACAGCCTTCCGGGGCTGGGCCACCCTTATCATCGCGAAAAAGGAAAAGGAGACATCCATGAAAGCGATGCTGAAGTGCCTGCTGTGCGTTGCCGTACTGAGCGTCGGAATGACCGCTGCTATGGGCCAGGATTCCCTGTCGGAACAGAAGAAGGCCCAGAACAAGCTGCTGGCGTACCGGGCCGCCCGCGTGGACGGCATCCGCAAGCTGGCTGAGCGGATCAATGGCCTGCACATCACCTCCACGACCACCGTCAAGGACTTCGTGACCGAGTCGGACAAGATCCGCACGTCCATGGAAGCCTTCCTCAACGGCGTCCGTGAAGACGGCGCGCCCAAGTACATGGAAGACGGCACCTGCCAGGTCACGATGCAAGTGACGCTGGAAACCGTCATCGAGACGCTGACGCAAATCCACAACACGTACGCCAAGGGCGACAAGTTCACGAGCAACGACTTCGCCCAGATGACCCAGACCAACGACGTCAAGGTTCTGACCGAGACCGGCAACGGCGCCCCCCGGCCGGAATTCACCGCCGACCAGATCCAGCCCGTCAAGGGCGGCGACCTGACCAGCATGGACAACATGTCGCCACGGGCCAAGGAATACTGGATGGCCCACGTTCAGCCGCAGGGCCGGTTGATGGCCGTACGCGCGGCCCGCGTGGAAGGTCTCCGCAAGCTGGCCGAGCGCATCGGCGGCATCGCTATCAACAGCGAGACGCGCGTCAAGGACTTCGTGGCCGAGTCCGACAAGATCAAGACCATCACCGACTATTTCCTCAAGGGCGCCCGCGAAGTGGGCGTGAAGTACCACGAGGACGAACTGATCGTCGAAGTCGAGATGGAAGTTACGCTGCGGACGGTCTTTGAAACCTTGAAGACCTACACCGAAGAGCACTATAAGGGCGACCGCGTCCGCATCCACCAGATCGAAGAGCTCGAACAGAGCTACCAGGACAAGAATATCTCCGAAGTCGGCATGGGCGTGCCCCCGGAGAAGTACCTCAAGGACGGCAACGTGGCCATCGTGGCCCAGGTCGCCAGCTTCAACAAGTGGCCCGGCACCATCCAGGCTACCGGCCAGGCCGCCATTGACACCAATAACGAGAACAAGGCCCAGGCCGAGTTGATGGCCAAGCGCGGCGCCGAGCTCGACGCCCGGCGCAAGCTGGCCGAGCAGTTGGACGGTCTGATGATTACCTCCGCCACTTCGGTCAAGGACTTCATCACCCAGAGCGACGACATCCGCACCAGCATGCTGACTTTCCAGCAGGGCGCCACGGTGGTCGAAGGCTCGCAGAAGATCGCCGACGGCATAGCCACGGTCACAGTCGAGATCAACCCCCAGCCGCTGATGGACATGATCCTGTACTGGCAGAAGACCAAGAGCATCACCGTCAAATAAGCCAATGTCGGGCGGCATGGCCAGCCGCCCGCCTTCTGGGGCGGTGGCCATGTGCGACGCGAGCACGGCCATCCCAGACAGCGGAACTGACCGTGCCACGAGCAGGATGAAGCAACCAAGGAGCCTTTCATGTTGAAGAAGCTATTGAGCGTGATTCTGATCGGGTCGATCCTGTCGGTAGTCCCGCTGATCGCCGGCTGCGAAGAGCCCGACCAGATCAAGACCGAGAAGAAGACCGAGGTCAAGAAGACCGATCAGCACACCGTCGTAGAGTAGCTCGTTCTTTCATCGCACCAGGCGGAATCGGTTCGAGCCTCGGACCGATTCCGCCTTTGCATAGTGAACGTGGTAAGCATGTGACACGGGCGTCTCGCCCGTGAGTGTCGCGGCCGTCTCGGCCGTGGTAAAGAGCAAGACATGGGCGAGACGCCCATGACACACATGGCCGAGACGGCCATGCCACGAACAGCATGATAGGAGTTGAACCAATGGTAGGAAGAATCGTTTTCGTCCTGGCGGCAGCGTTGGTCCTGGCCGCGCCGACCTGGGCGCAAGAGGCCGTCAAGGTGGGCGACAATCTGGTCGAGATCAAGGTCGTCGGCGCCGGCATGTCGAAGGAGCAGGCACTGCGCGACGCCCAGCGAAAGGCCGTCGAACAGGGCGCGGGCACGTACATCCACTCCCAGAGCGAGACCAAGGACTTTGCCCTGGTCCGGGACACGATCCTGACCAAGTCCACGGGCTTCCTCAAGAGCTTCAAGATCACGCGCGAGAAGGAAATGGAAGACGGCACGTGGGAAGTCGGCATTGACGCCGAGGTCTCCGTCCAGGGCATCGTGGACATGTGGGGCACGGTCACCACCATGCTCCAGCGCGTGGGCAGGCCCAAGATCATGGTCTTCATCGATGAAAAGATCGGCCCCGAGCAGATCGAGGACTCCACCGTTCAGACGTGCATCGAGCAGGCCCTGCTCAAGAGCGGCTTTCTGCTGGTGGACAAGAAGCAGTTGAAGGAAATCGACCGGAAGGACTTGCAGTCCGCCGCGGCAGAGGACAGCCCAGCCAAGGTGCAGGCCATCGCCAAGCGCTTCGGGGCACAACTCTTCATCACCGGTTCGGCCCACGCCCAGCACGGTGATTCCAAGCTTATCGGCGGCGTGCATCTGTACACGGCCGAGGCTGAGGCCAACGTTCGCACCTTCCGCAGCGACACCGGCCAGTTGATCTCCGCCATCCCCGGCGTGCCGCAGCGCGGCGTCCAGCAGGTGGCCCGATCGGCCGCCAAGCAGGCGCTCGACGCCGAAGGCAAGAGCATCGCGCCGGAAGTGGCCATGAACATCCTGGATCACTGGCAGGAAGCGCTGTCGGGCCGAGGCGAGCTGAAGCTGGAGATCGAGAACGTCAAGTTCGGCGACATGGACAAGATTGAGACGGCCTTGAAGAAGCTCAAGGAAGTCAAGGACGTCAACAGCGACTTCCACAACGGCGTGGCCGAGATGTCCGTCCAGGCCGAAGTCGTCGCCAAGGATCTGGCCAAGGCCATCTCCAAGGCCTTGCCGATGATCGAGATCACCGACGTGTCCGACACGGTCATCAAGGCCAAGTTCGTCGGCGAGAAATAACTACCGACCGGAGACACAACCATGCGAAAGACTCACTGGATCGTTCCGATGATTCTGGGCTCGCTGCTGCTGGCGGCGCCGCTGCGGGCGGCCGACGTTACGGTCGGGCCAGAGGATGACTGGATCACGGCCAAGGGCGAAGCGGCCGGGGTCGGCGCCAACGCCGAAGATGAGGCCACCAAGGCCGCCCTGCGCAAGGCCGTCGAGCAGGCCACGGGCGTATTCTTGACCTCGCAGAGCAAGACCGAAGACTTCAAGACCGTCTATGAGAAGATCTTTGCCAACACGGTCGGGTACGTGAAGAAGTACAAGGTCGTGAAGATGAACAACGACGGCAAGACGACCGTCGCGACCGTGCAGGCCCTGGTCAGCAAGCAGAGGTTCGAGGAAGACTGGGCCAACATCGCCCACACGCTCAACCAGGAGAACAACCCGCGCGTGATCGTGGCCATCGTCGAGGCGACCACGTATAGCACCAGTACGCCGGTCTTTAACGAAGACAACGGCATGGTGCAGGGCAAGGTCGAGGACTTCTTCCTCTCCAAGGGCATCACGCTGATGGACCGCGCCACGGCCGGCGCCGTCAACAAGCGCGACGTGCTGCTGGCCAGCGTCAAGGACGATGACAAGGAACTGGCGGCCATCGGCTCGCGTTTCAAGGCCGACGTGATGGTGATCGGCAAGGCCACCGCCAAACTCGGCAAGGAACTCGACATCGAAGGCCAGAAGATGTACCAGTACACTGCCAGCCTGAATTTCCGCGTCATCCAGACGGACTCGGCCCGCGTGCTGGTTTCCAAGACCTACGGGCCGGTGACCGTCTCGATGCTGCAGCAGGCGGGCGGCGAGGACAAGGCCCTGGCCAAGCTGGCCGAGGAGAGCGCTCCTAAGCTGCTGGCGGCCGTGGTCGAGGCCTGGCGGCAGCGGGCAAATGTTTCGCGAACCGTGGCCGTGAGCGTGTCGGGCATGGACTACGCCGCCTGGAAGAAGTTCAACGACGAAGCCAAGGCCATCTCCGGCATGCAGGCCCTGCGGCTGAGGGAGATCACCGAGGGCGTGGCCAACATCGACGTGGAGTACAAGTACTCCAACGAGAACCTGGCCGACCGGCTGACGGAACTCAAGGGCGTGACGCTGGAGATTCAGGAAATCACGTCCAACCGGATCAAGATGAAGCTCAAAACCGTTTCGCCCGGGGCGGTTGCACAGCCCGAACCGGTCAGCGACAAGAAGGCGCCAGTCCCCACGCCGGGCGGCTGATTTCGCGTGCGGCTGATTTCACGCGACTGTATGCAATGGTGGCATGGTCACGCTGTTCGCGTGACCATGTTGAGACCATAGGTGATTCTAGACGCAGCCTGATTTCAGACGTAGGCTGAGTTCAGACGTAGGCTGGGCCGAGCGATTTTGCGAGGCCCACCTTGAACGGCAGAGGTGGGCCTCGGAAAAGATTCCTCGACCCAGCCTACGGGTCAATCCTTATCGGACAGCGCGGCAGGTCTCCCGACCTGCCGCGTTCTTTTTGGCGGCCTCGACGCACTTTTCTTTGCACCTGCCTTGTTCCCCGGCAAATCGCCCGTTGGTATCATCCTGCGAATGTGCAGCGATGGCCGCCCGCGCAAAGCGGGCACTTTTCCTGGAGATATCCGTGCAGACGATCTTTGACACAGTTTTGAGTTCGCGAAAAGGGTTGGGAGACATCGGCGTGCTGGTGGATCCGTTCACCGGCAAAGTCAACACGTGCATACCGGCGGCAGCGCGGTATCCCGGCGGGCCGGTGCTCAAGGCGGCCGACTTCTTCGATGACGCCCAGCGGCAGATGGTGCGCGGACAGATCGAGCCCAAGCTCGATCCCCGCATGGCCATCCTGTGCGACGTGCTGAATCCAGGGGCAGCCCACTACAAGGGCAAGTACCTGCTGGCGGCGCGCTTCGCCAATATCCGCCGCTTTACCGATCACTTCCTGGCCGAGAGCGAGGACGGCATTCACTGGACGTGCAATCCGCGCGTGTTGGATCTGCCGGACCTGCCCAAGGCCCCCAAGGCGTCGAGCCTTCGCCTGGCCAACCCGAATCTGCCCAAGGACCAGCTGTGGCGCCCCGGGGCCATGTACGACGCCCGCATCACCCAGATGGGCGATGAATACCTGATCGCCATGGCGGTCGACTACGACACGCTCGAGCCGGAAGGCAAAGAGTTCTTCAACATCTGCGACAACGTGCTTTTCCGCACGCGTGACTTCAAGAAGTTCGAGTTCGTCTCGACCTTCCTGGGCAACACGCGCAACGGCGTGATGTTCCCGCGGAAGATCGACGGGTATTACTGGTGCGCGGCCCGGCCCAACAGCTTCACCCAGTCCGGTTCGGCTCTCATGGGACAGTCCACGTTCTTGTTCCGTTCCAAGGATCTGGTGGACTGGGAAGAGGTCTCGCTGCTCTTCACGGCCGGGCACGGCTGGCTGTGCCACGGCGGCCCGGGCTTCCCGCCCTTCGAAACCGAGGACTACTGGGTGCTGGGCGCGCACGGCGTGGAGATTCACGGCTCACACCGCGTGCATTACCGCGGCGCGGTGGCCGTGCTGGACAAGAAGACCATGAAACTGGTGGCCCCGCCGGCGCCGATCCTGGACCCCTCTGAACAGTACGAGCTGGACGGCATCGTGGACAACGTGACCTTCCCCTCGGGCATCCTGTTCAGCGATGGCCGGGGCGACGGCGTAAAGGCCCCCGACACGCGCGTGGCCATTTACTACGGCGGCGCGGACCGAGTGATCGGCACGGCCATCTCGACGGTGGAACGCCTGGTCGCGGCCGGCTTGGGCACGTACAACCCGTTCACGAACCGGTAAGTAGTGTAGGGTCCGCATCAATGTAGGGTTCGCAGGTTCCCCAGCGCCGTTGCGAGGGGTCCTGCGGACGGAACACTCGACCCAGCGCGGCGGATGGTGGCGATATAAGACACAGCATTCGATGACGCCAATTCCAATCAAAGGCTATGCACCCAAGCGGACATACTGCACCGCAGAAGCGGCGATCGCCGGTGCTCGGAATCATCCGCTCCAGCCAAAAGCAATGTCTGACGCGTCATCTCTCGCCCTTCGGGCCTGTGCTGCGCTGCTCGCGCCCTCAACTACTGGCCCTCGTTGCGGTATTCGCCGGCCAGGATGATCTGGCGGATATCGTTGGGCTGCTCCACTGGAGGGGCGGTCTGGATGTAGAAGCGGTTGATGAAGTGCAGGCCGTGGGTGTCGCCGGCGTTGACCAGCGGCAGCTTCAGCCGAGTGGCCGCCTCCAACGCGACGCGCGAGGGCTCGCCCTGCTGGTTGCAGGTGTGGTACTCGATGGCATCGGGCAAGTCCTGGCCAGCCAGTACGTTGCCGGCCCCCTCCCACCGAAACGGGTGCGCCAATACCGTCAAATGCCCTTCCGCACGCGCCAGTTGCAGGCACTCCCGCCAATGGCCGATGGTCAGGTAGGCCGGGTTGTCGGCCCCGAGAATCACGACGTGCTGCAACGGGTCGGCCGACACCGTCCACTCGATGCCCGGGAAGATTTTCAGCTGCGGGAACTCCGCGCGCAACTGCTCCAATTCCTGCCTCGGCCACAGGGTCATGTGCTCGGTAATGTACACGACCTGGTAGCCGGTACGGACGAACTCGCGCATCAACTCCTGGGGCGTGTTAACCGCACAGGCGCTGTAGCGGCTGGTATGGCAATGCATTTCAACTTTCATGACGACTCCTAACGGATGTTTCTCTCTTGCCGCGCTGGCCGATACAGGGTACAAGCGACGGCTGGTTCAAGGAAGATCACCTGTTGATTAAAGGAACTCCAGGGATGAGGACACTTCGCCTGTGCTCCATTTGCATTCTAGCTTTCGCGCTGTCGGTCATCGTCGGCTGCAAGCCTCCCGAGCAGCACATGACTGAAACACCCACGCCGCCGGAGTATAACAAGCAACTGCCTCCGGGCCGGCTGGCGCTGCGGAAGATCACCAACCCGGCCGACATCCCGGACTTCACCCAGGGCGGTATGAACCTGCTGGGCCTGAGGCAGTCGGTGCAGAACAGCATCGAGTACATGAACCGGCCCTCCAGCCAGCGGGCATTCCCGTATGGCGACATCACCCACCAGCAGGCCATGGACAGTCTCAAGGCCTTCGCCGAACTGCTGGATCGCAGCCCCTCGCCCCAACAGTTGAACGCCGAGATTCGCCAGCGGTTCGACGTGTACATGTCGGTTGGCTGCGACGACGCCGGCAAGGTCCTGTTCACCGGCTATTACACGCCCATCTTCAACGGTTCGCCGGTCAAAACGGACAAGTTCCGCTATCCGCTGTACAAGAACCCCGCGGGGCTCAAGCGGCTGCCCGACGGCACGGTGGTAGGCATCGCCGACGCCAACGGCATCGTCACCAAGCCCACGCGCAAGGAGATCGAGACCACCAACATGTTCGCCGGCAATGAACTGGTCTGGCTGGGCGACCCGTTCGAGGCGTACATCGCCCAGGTGCAGGGTTCAGCCAAGCTGCGCATGCCCGATGGCAGCATGATCACGGTCGGCTATTCCGGCTCCAACGGGCTGGATTACGCCAAGGTCGGCGAGATGCTGCAAAAGGATGGCAAGATCTCCACCATCAGCCTGCCGGCGATGATTGAGTTCTTCAAGGCCCATCCCGAGCAACTCAGCACGTACATCTACCGCAACCCGCGATACGTCTTTTTCGCCCAAAGCACCGACGGCCCGCACGGCAGCCTGAACGTGCCGGTGACCGACTACCGCACCATCGCGACGGACAAGAGCATCTTCCCGCGCGGAGCGGTGGCGTTCATCGTCGCCCAATTGCCGCGGAAGGTGGCCGGGACGATTCAGCCCGTGAATTATCGCGGCTTTGCCTGCGACCAGGACACCGGCAACGGCATCCGGGCGGCCGGGCGCTGCGACATCTACGTGGGCGTCGGCGACGAAGCCGGCCAACTGGCAGGACGGACCGTCCAGGAAGGCAAGCTGTACTACATCTTCCTTCGGCCCGGCCAAGCGGCTCCCTCAGCCATGCCCAGCGGGCCAGCAGCCGCGCCAAGTGGCGATGCGACCGGCAGCACAACGGGCGGCACACCCAACGGTGGCAATGGTGGCGCGACTCCCCCGCCGCTGTCGGACGCGCCGGGGACCATTCCCCCGCCGGTTCCGCCGGTAGAGCCGAAGTAATCTGATATTCCAGAGTGATGATTTCAAATGTCAGATCCGGGCCCGAGGCTCGGATCTGACATTTGAACATATGAAACCCGAGGCGGTGGCAATGTTGACCCGATTCAGCTTTGAAAGAAGCCCCACGGCTGCACCTTCCGGCACGCCGGCGCGGGCATTGGCAATGGGGCTGGTAGTTGTGCTGACCGCGTCGCTGGTCGGATGCGGTACGGGAAATAGTGCGCCGAGCAGCGCGGGAAATCGCGCCGCGAGCCCCGCCGTCGGACAGGTTGCACGTCCGAACGCCGTGTCACAGCCGGCCGCGCCGGTCAGACGAATCCACGCCGCCGCCAACGGCTACGTAACGGCCCACCATCCCGAATGGCGGCAGAAGATTCGCGAGCCGATGAACGTCATCGACAAGCAGTCAAGGTGGGAAGTCCACTTCGGCATAGAGAAGGGCAAGCAGCTCGTGCTGGAGATGGACAAGCAAACGCTGGCGGTTCGGCGGGCAGCGATTCAGTAAGTGTCGCGGGCGTCTGGGCCGCGTCTGAACCGTCAGAATCTGACTTCCTCTCGCTCTCTCACGCCGGCGGGTAGCCACTGCGGCAAGCTCACCCATAGGTAGAGCCGCAGGACGGCGCGGCTCAACCTATGGCACCCATCGTTCAACCTATCGCACCGGCAGGAATCTCGCCGGAATCTCATATGGCGAAATCCTGGCCGGACTTGGCGGGCGCTTCGCTCAGCAGGGGCAGGATCATCGTGAAGACGCAGCCGCCCTTGGTGTTGACCACCTCGATGTCGCCGTTCTGAATCTTCACGAAGTGCCGCGCGATCGTCAGCCCCAGCCCCGTGCCGCGCTTCTGATCTCCGTACCGCCCGCTGGAGTGCTCCAGCAGGTTTCGCCCGCCGTAGAAGGGCTCGAACAGGTGCATCATCTCGTCGTGCGGAATGCCGCCGCACTGGTCGGCGATGCTGACGGCAATGGCCTCGCTGCTGCGCATCGTCGTGGTTATAGTGATCTCCCCGCCGTCGGGCGTGAACTTTATAGCGTTGGTCGTCAGCCCCACCAGTACGTCGTGCACCTTGTCCTTGTCGGCCATCACCTCGGGCACTTCGCCCTGTACGATGGTGTGGATCTCCTGGCGCCGCCCCTCGGCAAATGGCCGCAACTCCGTGGCCGCCTCATCCACGGCCTGGGGCATGGAGAACCGGCTGTACGTGACCATGCCCGTCTGCGCCGGCAAAGCCTTGAACATTTCAGTGATGATCTGGTCCAGCCGCTGAGCGCGGTTGCGAATCTTGCCCAGTGACTCGTGCAACTCGCTGTCCTGGCTCTTGAGCATGAGCAGGTCGGCCATGCCGATAATGTAGCTCACCGGCGTCCGCAACTCATGGCCGGCGATGCGGATGAAGCGGCTCTTCATCTCGCTGGCCTGCTGCAGCGCGCTCTGGCTGGCGCGCACGGCCAGGATCATGCGGTTGAAATTATCCACCAACTGGCCGATCTCATCGCCTGAACCGAAGCGGTGCCGGTAGCCCGTTACCTGGTGGCTGAGGTCGCCCCCGGCCACGCGGTCGGCCGCTTGGCGCAACCGCTCCAGCGGCGAAATCAAGTTCCGCGAAGCCGCCCAAAGCCCGGCGCCGAACACGATCAGAAT
This sequence comes from uncultured Planctomycetota bacterium, assembly GCA_903892515.1. Classification (GTDB taxonomy): domain Bacteria; phylum Planctomycetota; class Phycisphaerae; order SM23-33; family SM23-33; genus CAITIS01. The sequence goes on from CAITIS010000079.1 coordinate 144,631, forward strand.
CAGTGCCAGACCTACCACGCCCGTGATGATGCTCAAACGGTAGATCGGCCCCAGCACCAGCCGGGCCGGCGTCTGCACGAGCAGGTACCACTCCGGCAGACGCAGGTTCATGTCCGCAATGCCCGCGGGCTCGACGAGTTCCACCAGCGAAAACGCCTGAATTGCCCCCTTCGCGAGGTACCAGCCGGAGTTGCCTTTATGCGATCGCTCGAAAGAGAACTCTTCGACGCGGCGCGACAGCGGCGTGACACCCTCACCGGCCAGGATCACGCCGTCGGGCCCCACCATCACCACTTCGGACCCCTGGCCATCGCCCATGTCTACTTGGCGCATCCAAGTCGTGAAGTCCAACTTGGCCTTGACGATGCCCACTACGTCCGCCTGGGCATAGGGCCTGGCGTAGATCGGGAAGCAGATGGCGATGTTCCACGTCTGGGTGCTGCTGTCGAACTGCACGGGCGTGACCAGGAACTGCCCCTTGCCACCGTTGTAAGTCTGCTGCCACCACGTTTCGTCGGCCTGGTAGAAGTCCTCCGTCCGAGCCGACGCCGCCACTTCCTGGCCCAGCGCGTCGGTGATGAAGACCTCGCGGCAGTGAGGGTCGGTGCGGGCGACCTCGCGCAACCGCCGCGACAGCGGATTGTCCAGCACCGCCCGCATCTCCGGCGCGTCATCGGGCATCTCTGGCCAGGCGTCGTCGAGTTTCTTTCGTTCCTGGTCGGACAGCGCTACCGCCGGGTGCTGCGCGAAATACTCCATCGCCGCATCTTCCTGCAGCGCGGCGCGATACAGTTCGGCGTCCTTCTGGATGATGATGGCGGCGCGCTCAGAGCGGGCGCGGGCCATGCTGAGGAAGCCTTCGCCCGAGCTTTCAATGCGGGACCGGCTGCCAGCCTCGACGAGAATCGTCAGCACCGCCAGCAGGGGCAGCAGCCCCACCAGCAGCATCAGGCCGAAGAACTTGTAGCGGATCGTCAGTCTCAAGGACATTCCTCACGCCGCCACCGGGCTTCGCCCCGGCACACCGTGGCCATGCGCGTGTCGCGGGCGAGACGCCCGCGACACTCATTCAATGAACTCTACCCCAGAAACACTTCCTGCCCCGCCTTGATCGCAAAGTCCTTGGGCAGCTTCTGGGCCAGTTGTTCCTCATCCAGGGCGTACAGCGGGCTGATTTCGATGGCGGCCGCCGGGCGACCGTCGGCATCGCGTGGCACGTTCACCTTGGCCGAACTGAGCCACCTGGCCGCCCGCCGAATCTGGTCATGCAGGCACGTGGCGATGCTGTCATCGCCGGTGGCGTTCTTGACGGGCGAGAACTCCTCGCTCCGCTGCGTTTCCAGGATCACCACATTATTGGCCAGCGGCAGGGCGTCAAAGACGAACATCTCGAATTTCAGGGCGTTGGGCTGGTCGGGCTGGACCTTCGCGCCGGTGGGGCCGACGTGGGCGACCTTCTTAATGGCGCGGTGGAAGGGCAGCTTGCAGGCGCCGCCTTCGGTCAGGCGTTCGACGAAAGACCGGCTGAAAGTGTGGATGGCGATGCTGCCGGCGGAGAAGAGCAGCTTGCCGTCAGGCCGGGTCGCCCGGGCCATTTCTTCGGGCAGGTCGGAGTACTCGATGACGTGAACCTTGCCCTCGACCAAGCAGAAGTTGCCCAGTTTCTCCATCGGCTCGCGCTTGGGCAGGGCCTTGGCGGACATCTCGGCCCCTTTAAGGGCATGCAGCCCAATGAACAGCGGATCGAGACAATGCACCAGCGGGTTATCCACCTGGAAGTAGGAGATGATCTCGCAGCCACGCCGGGCCATGTCTTCCAGCGCCCCGCTGCGTCGCAAGGCCGTCAGGCTGCCGCCGTGACCATCGGGGTTCGTGGCGATCATATTCTTATCGGCCAGCAGCATCTTGCCCTCGCGGCTGAGGGTCGGGGCCTGGCCTTGCACGAAGAAGAAGACGTCGCGTTCTTCCAGCCCGAAGAACTTCTTCTGGGCGAAGTACTCGCGCGTGGCAGCGTCGTTGGTGGGGCTGGTCATGACGTACCAGGGCACCGACGCGCCGTAGCGAGCGGAGGCGGCCAGCACCTGCTCGGCGAAGACCGCGAACAGCGGCTTGCGTTTCAGGGGCGTGACGGGCAGACAGCCCTTGGGACCGGCAAAACCCAGCCTCGTGCCGTCGCCGCCGGCCACTACCATGGCGGCGACCTTGCCCTGGGCGATCAGTTCCTGCCCCTTGGCCTTGGCCTGCTGGTACAGCCGGAGGGTTTCTTCGTCCTTTGGCTGGGCGGGCAGCATGGCCGCCGGCTGGAGATTCGCCGGCAACGCAAAGCCCTGGGTGGAGAAGACCTGGCTGCGAATGACTCGGTCGAGTTGCTCGAAATCGATCTGGGAGATCTGCTCGAGCAGCGTGTTCTGGTCCTGGCTCGACAGCTCCTCGAAAAAAGCCAAGACATGTTCCTGATCGTACTTGCGCAACACATCCTTGGCGGCGCGGTAAGACTGCATGAAGGCCTCCTCAAAGGCGCAGCTTAAGTTTTGACACCATTATAGTAGGTCGGCGGAAAGGTAATCGGGCGTTAGCCGCGTGTCAACAAAGACGAAAGACGAAAGACGGGAATCGGGAATCGGGAATCCGGAATCCGGAATCCGGAAGCCGGGATTCGGGTGGGTGGCATGGTCATCCGCCCGCCGTCTTGGGCGGTGACCATGTTCGGCGTCCTCGGCATGGTCATCGCAACAACGCGACTGACCATGCCACCCACCAGAGCGTTTTCCCGAATTCCGGATTCCCGATTCCAGATTCCCGATTCCAGATTCCCGATTCCCGATTCCCGCTTCCCGTTTCCCGCTGCGAATAATTTCGTCCGGGTGCATTGACATGTGGGCTGAGCGTGTTTAGGATGAATCTAGGTGGTGGAAGGCGACGTTCGAGACGCCCTTATATATCTGATACATCCGCCCGAATCCCCCTCCCACCACGGACGTTGGCGCGCGACCTTCAAATCGTAGGGAAGGCTCGTTTGCGCCGGCCGACGGACAATCCAACCACAACCAGGACCCCCGACGGTCGGCCCTCGGGGATTGATCTTAGGTAACGCCTGGGCAGGTGTTCTGCCTGGGTGCGGAATCGGCCAGTTAGCGGCACTGAACTCATGGATACCATAAAAAACTCCGCTGGCCGCTTCCAGACGACGAGTCGTACTGGGAAAGGAGGTCGCTCTATGAAGCGATCAAAAGGATTCACCCTGATCGAGTTGTTGGTCGTGGTGGCCATCATCGCACTGCTGGTGTCGATGCTGCTGCCCACCTTGACCCGTGCCCGTGAACTGGCCAAGCGCGCCATGTGCCAGGGAAACCTCAATAGCATCTACAAAGGCATCGCCCTGTACAACACGGAAAACCAGGACCAGATGCCGATCCTGCCGGACATCACCAGCGCAACCGTCGTAACGTACCTGAATATCCCGATGGCGTTGGGTACTGACTGCCTGGCGTATGCGGCCGCAGGCGCTCTTGATGCCAATGGCAAAGCCATCGTGCCGCTGTGCCCGACCGGCCTGGGCAACGTTAATGCGGCCGGAGTTCTTACGGCTGCCAGCGTGAGCCCGCAGCAGAACCTCTGTCTCATGGTCAAGTACGGCTCGGTGGGTTGGGGCCTGTTCAACTGCCCCTCGGTTGGCAAGAATCTGGCCGACCGCGCCGGCAACCAGCGCTTTGGCCTGGGCTCGGACGTTAATGGCAGTGGCGCCACCTATTGCGACTATGGTCTCCAGATCCCCTACTACCTCACCGCCGACTGCAGCACCACGGCGCCTAACGTCCAGAACAACGCCGCCTATCTGCAGGTGAACCTGGACCCCAAGGTTGTGATCATGGCCGATTCGGGCAACGTCAAGGATGCCTGCGCCCCCGGCAACAGTACCAGCAGCGTCAGGGCGGTGCCGACGAGCCTGGCCGATGTCTTGTCGACGCCGTACAACCCCGCGATGTCCTTCAGCCCCGCCCACAAGGAAGGCGAGAGCATGATGTTCGCCGATGGCCACATCGAGTGGGGCACAGACAAGAGGGCCGATCCTACTACCACCGCCACCACGGTCTACAACACCTCCGGCTTTGCGGGCAACTGCATTTACACCTTGGATACCTGGTATCCCCTTGCCCAACAGGGCACTGCGGATGCGCCCGCACTCCAGAGCAACTTTGTCAAGGCCTCGCCCTTCGGCACGCCCCTTGCGGGCACCCCCGAGACTAACGGCCCGGCCAAGTGCGACAGCGTGGTCTTCAGCTGGAAGCCGTAGGATTCGGCAGGACATCTGTCAGCAGCACGACTCAAAAGGGCGGCCATCGGGCCGCCCTTTCTTTTGCGCCGATGCCGGGTGCCACACATTCTTACGCATCCCTGCCAGCCCGATGAAGAAGGGCTTGCCTTTGTAGCATGGGCGTCTCGCCCATGAGTACTTGGACCACTTTCGCGCCGTTGGGTCACGGGCGAGACGCCCGTGCTACGTTCTTCAACGGGCGGCTACGGGCAGACAGCACGGCCGGGACATCGGCGTTCACGGGCCCCGCAGGAAACGTATGAAATATGTTGGGTGCTTGCACAAACTGCGGCCCTGCCGTATGCTGGCTTTTCTTTTCAGGAGTTGACGATGGGCGTGAAAGCAATTGACCTGCGTCGCGGCATGGCCGTGAGTATGAAGAACGGCATTTGGATCGTGGTGGACAATCAGAAGGTGGCCAAGGGAAACTGGCGCAGCTACCAGGTGATCCAGCTCAAGAACCTCACTACCGGCCAGTCGATCGAAGACCGGTTCCGCGTGGACGAGCAGTTCGAGCAGGCCATTCTCGAACACAAGGAGATGGAGTACATCTTCTCCGAAGGCGCCACGCATGTGCTGATGGACCCGACCAATTACGAGCAGGTTCCCATCCCAGCCGAGCTCATTGGCGACGCCAAGGTCTACCTCATGCCCAATATTCCGGTGGTGGTCGCCTTTGTTAATGGCAAGCCCGTCACGGCCGAACTGCCCAACACGGTTGAACTGGTCGTCAAGGACACCCCGCCGGAAGTCAAGGGCGCCACGGCCACCAACGTCATGAAAGAAGCCATGTGCGAAGGCGGAGCCAAAGTCAAAGTGCCGGCCTTCGTTATCATCGGCACCAAGATCAAGGTCGACACCCGCACCGGCGAATACCTGGGCCGGGCGCAGTAACAGGAACCTTATGATTTGCGATTGCTGATTGGCAGGCTCCAATCATCAATCGCAAGTCCGCAATCGGCAATCTTTCGCACCCCTGCCGTTTTAACGCTTCAGCGAGGAGCTCTTCTTGTCCATGCCGCTGCTGATGCTGGTCGCCTTTCTAGCAGGGAGCGGCTTTTCGCTGATCGGCTTGTCGTATCGCTTCGGCCAATCCAGGCAGATCGCCCCTATCCACATCGGCGTGGTGCTGTGCGCGGTCGCGACCGGTTGGTTCACCTGGCGAACCTGGGGCATGAGCCTTTCTTCGGTCCCGGCGATCATATGGATTCTGGCCATTGCCAACGGCGCGATCCAGTACGTCGTGTTCCGGTTCCTGGCCAGCCTCCTGAACAAGGGCCCGCTCTCGCCGCCGTGGTGCATGAGCAACCTCTGGTTCCTGCCCGTGGTGGTGTACTCGTGGTTGCTGTGGCATGAGCCGCTGGGAACGTGGCAACTGGCGGCGATCGCTTCGGCCATCGTCTGCGTACTCTTTGCGTCGCGGGCGCAAACGCCCCAGCAGGGCAGTGCGCGATCCATCAAGGCCAGCCCGCTGATCTACGGCCTGCTGCTTGTTGGCCTGCTCGTGTCCAACGGCGTCTTGAGCACTACGGTCAAGGATCTGGGTTGCCGCCATCTGGGTCCCTCCGATCCACGCACGCTCAGGGACGTCTACGAGGGCGCCTACTTCCTGATCTTCTACGCCTCCATGGGCGCGTTCTTGCTTGGCGGAGTGTTGGTGAGCCGCTGCTACCCGCCCCGCCTGGGCCTGACGGTCGTGCTGGGGTTGGCTGCCTCGGCCGGTTCGGTGGTGGGAATGAGCGCCCTGGCCGCCTGCTCGCCCTACCCCTCGGCCGTGTGGTCTACTGTCGCGGGCATGTCAGGCATCGCGCTCACGTCCATTCTGTCGGTGGTCCTGTTTGGCGAGAAGCCGGGGCTGGCCTGGGCAGGGATGCTGGCCTTCGCGCTGCTGTCGGTAGTGCTGAACGCCATGTGAGTCCGCGGCGGGGTTCGTAATATTCACTTTCTTAAGTCGCTATTGCGCAGAAATTTGCAACTCAAGCCCGGGCTTGACTGAGCCGATCTGGCCCATGACACGTAGAATCGGTAGGACTATGTGTAAGATCGGAGTTGCACGTGGCTTATCGACGAAAAACTGGCAGGCGAGCCAGGGCCGCGCCAAGACACAGTGGCTCGCCGCATCGCTCGAAATGGCGCGACTGGCTGGAACAATCTTCTCTGTACGGCCGGAGTCGTTTCTTGGATAATTACGCTCCGCGGGGCGAGGATGAACATACTCAGCCCACCGGGACAGACGACGAATGAAATATGCAATCTCAGCGGTCGTGATGGCCTTGGCAGCTTCGGCATGGGCACAGGTTCAGCCTACCGGCGCCGGCAGGGCTTTGGACGCCAACAATCTGTTGGGCGGCGGCGGCTGGAATAGCGTGCGCTTGGCCGAGCCGCTGTTTGACTCCAATCGAATCGTCAACGGCCAGATTACCGCTGGGAAGAGTTTCCGCAGCGATGTCGGCTACCGGCCCGCCGATGAACTTCGCTTGAATCTGCCCAGCCGACCGATGGAGAACTTTGTCCGCGACTCAGCCGGGCTGCCGCAGGTCATGTCCGGCGTGCCGACGTACGAAGCGACCCCCTACCTCCGCCCCAGCAGCACGATACTGTCGCCGGCGGCCATGGCGGCGGGCTTGGGTTCTCCTGGCACGTCCATGCCGCCCGTCACCTACACCGGCATTCCGCCCGTCCAGGAGTTGGTCACACAGACGCTCAAGAGTTACCAGCAGGGTATGGCCACGAATGTGCCAATGCTGCCGGATATGCAACTGGTCAGCCCCGATTACGCGCACACAATGCCCGAGTTGCCCTCAAACGAAAACTACCTCCGCCCGCCGACCAGCACGCTATTTGGCGTAATGGCCAAACCCGATCGCGAGAAGTTGTCGGCCGACTTGGGCGGCATCATCGACCTGAGCCAGACCGCGCGCATGGACTCTCAGTGGGACATGAATCGTGACGCAGCCGAGCGCGGCAAGGGCGATCGCGGCAAGACCGACGCTGAGAGGGCCGCCGAGACGGCTCGCAACAAGCAGCCCAAAGATCAGCCTCTGGACAAGAACCATCTGCCGGCGCCAGGCCAGGATGTCTTCGTGGACATGATGATGCTGATGCAGAAGAACGCCGCCAACGCCGTGCCCATGTTGCCGCAGGAGGCCGAGCCGGCCCGACGAACCGAGCCAGCGCCCAAGCCTGCCGAAAAGAAAGACGAATTTGAAGAGCAGCGTCAACGGGACGAGGCCGCACGCAGGGCCGCTGCAGCAGCCAAAGCAGATAGGGCGCAGGCCGCCGCCGCCACCGAGGCCATCGACGGGCAGGTCGTCATTCACCGCTTGGCCGGCATGGGCCGGGACCGCTACAACACGGTGCTGATGCTAGGCCAGCAGGCCCTTAACCAGGGCGAGTATTACCGTGCGGGCGGCTACTTTGACAACGCCGTCGCCGCCAGCGGCGGCAACCCGCTGGGGTATCTGGGCGGCGGCTTGGCCATGTTCGGGGCGCAGGAACCGATGAGCGCATCGCTGCGGATTCGAGCGGCCATGCAGGTCTTCCCGCCGCTGATGCAGACCATGGTGGATGTCGAGGGCCTGCTCGGCGAGCGCGTCGTGACGGTTCGCATGGGGCAACTGCACACTCAGATGGAGCAGGTCAAAGCCGAGCCGGCCCTGCTGTTCCTTGACGCATTCCTCCGGGCCAATACGTTCGACACCATGGCCGCCGCCGATCAGGCCGCCAAGCTGCTGGAGATATCCGACGACCCCGTGCACAGGGCGTACGCCCACGTGCTGCTCCGCCGGGCCGGGCGCGAGACTGCCAACCAGCCCCCGGCCACTCCGGCCGCCCTGCCGCCGTCGCTGGCGCCGACCACCCAGCCGTAACAGATTCCGGCCAATATTCGCCCGCATTCTCTTGACAAGCTCGCGCTGCGCCTTCTACAGTAACTCCCGTTGCAGGTGTTCCGGGAAGCCGGAACAAAAGGGAAGGCCGTGAGAATCGGCCGCGGACGCGCCGCTGTAACCGGTGACGACCGCCGCATGTTGCCACTGCCCCAGTTGGGGTGGGAAGGCGCGGTGGAAGAGTGACCCGGAAGCCAGAAGACCTGCCTGCGACAAACTGGTTCCGTCCTCGCGTATATGGGACGTCCGGGCACAGGCAGCGGTCCATCGACCCCTGGCGCTATTGCCACCCGGCCTCCTCGCGAGAGTCGGGTGGCTTTTTTTATGGGGTCGTGGAGCCCCGCGCGAATCGGGGCAGGAGGAGGCCATGATGGGCCTGCGTGCTATCGTTGTTTGTGTCGTCGCGTCGATTCTCTCGTTCGCATCTCTGTGCCAAGCGGCAGCGCCGGGGTTCGCCTCGTCGGGCCAGCAAGGCGTCGCCGCCGGAACGGCCGCCCTGGCCTACGCCCCTGACGGCACACTGTACCTGGGGCAAAACGACGGCCCGATCACCGTCATTTCTCCCACCGGCCAGCGGAGCCAGCTCGACGTGTCGGGCGCCACGCTGCACAGCATCGGCGGCATGATGGTCGCCAACGGCCAGTTGTACGTCACTGACAACAAAGGCTGGGGCGACGGCCTGGGCGATCTGTACGCCATCAATCCAGCCACTGGCCTGGCCACGACGGTACTCAGCGGCGTGGACGCCATCACGGATGTGGCCGTGGCGCCCGATGGCCGCATCTACGTCACCGACGCCGCCGGGATCAACTACGATACCGGCGCTCCCATCGGCAAGCTGTGGGAAGTGGCGTACGACTCGGCATCGAGCAGCTATCTCAGCCGGACGATCGTCGATGGCCTGTACTATATGGCGGGCGTCGGCATCGACCACTCCGGCAACGTGATCTTCCAGCAGGCCAACGGCTCGTTCGCCGGCGAGGTCTACCGCCTCGACGTCAGCCACAACGGCAGCCTCGTCAGCTATGGCACACCGGTCCTGCTGGCGGGCGGCCTGTCGGCGTCATTTGACATGATTATGGATGCACAAGACGACATATTCGTCAGCGGCGTCGGCGGCGTGTTTGAATTGAACCGCGACGGCGCGGGCGGCTTCACCGGCTCGGCCTGGGCCTTGGACGGCGCGGACTACACCACCAGTCTGGCTTTCCTGAACGGCAGCGTGCCCTTTGGCCCCTTCGCCGGCGACGACAGCGGCAAGCTGACGTACATCGCGGGATATAACAGCCCCAACATCGTGACGGTGACGGCCTTGCCCGAACCGGCCAGCCTGGTGCTGCTGGCAAGCGGGCTGCTGGGGTTGGTGACGCGTCGGCGGTAGCAGCAGGTCGGTGCAACTGTGAATACTTCCGGGACCACAAAGGCACAAAGATTGTCACCAAGGCGCACAAGATGTGGAAGGAACGGCATTCGCTGGATACTCCGCTCTCTGTTCGCTGCGTGCAGCTCTTCGTGACCTTTGTGGTTCCAAAGGAACTCGTATGAAGAACATCTTACTCGTGCTCCTGGTGGCCGGGCTGTGCCAAGAGGCGTGGGGCCAGAGCCACTTCTTCGGCTCTCGGGTGGCTCGCTACAGCCCCGGCGTGGGCAACGCCCTGTTTGCCGACGCCACCAAGTCGCTGGGCGGCCCCACCGGCGGAGGCTACAGCAACGGCAGCACCGATGTCGTGACGCTGGGCGTGCAGGGCGAACTGGTGCTGGGCTTTACCGGCGGGCAGTACCTCGCCGACGGGCCGGGGAAGGACTTGATCGTCTTTGAGAACGCCTTTGGCGCCGCCTCGGCCCGCTTCGCCGAACTCGTGCGCGTGGGCGTTTCGACCAACGGGACGGACTTCGCGTTCTTCCCCTGCTGGTGCGGCATCACGCAACCGGTGGAGTCCTACCAGCCCATTGATTCGAGCAAGGTCAGCGGTTTTGCCGGCGTGGGCGCGGTCTTCGCCAACACGAGCGGCTCTGGCAACGGCATCGACCCGTACAACCCCTCGGTGGCCGGCGGCGATGCGTTCGACCTGTCGGGCCTGGCCAGTAACCCGCTGGTGCTGTCGGGCAAGGTGCAGTTATCGAACATCCGCTACGTGCTGATGAAAGACGTGCTGGGCGATGGCTCGGAACTAGACAGCTCCGGCAACAAGATCTACGACCCGACCGGCAACATGGACCCGCCCTACAACAACGCGATGAGTGCCGACATCGACGCCATCAGCATCGTCAATGGCCAGACGGCCATCGCCGGCGATGTCAACGGCGACGGCACGGTCACCTTCAGAGACTACATCGTCCTGGAAAGCAACTTCGGCAAGAGCAACATGGATTGGTGGAGCGGCGACCTGAACGGCGACGGCGTCGTCAACTTCAAGGACTATGTCGTCCTGGAAGCGAATTTCGGCAAGAGCGCCGGCGTTCCCGAGCCGAGCCTGCTGGCGGCAGTTCTGGCGGCGTTTGCCGCACTGCGGCGGAAGAAGCAGCGATAATCGTCTTACGGGCCGGGGTTGGGCATGCCATGAAGCCTGGCCCCGGCCTACCCGTTTGATACAGTGGTAGAGAATGTCTTATTCGATGGAGCGTGGTTGATACAGCGGCGCAGCGTGCGCCTGCACACGGTATTTGATACAGTGGAACAGTATCTGCCCGCACACAGTGATGAATGATGCGCGTTTGCCCGACATTGCGATTGCCAGGCCCGAAGGGCCGGAACGATTGTAGCCGGGGGCGTAAGCCCCCGGTTCACCGCCGGAGCCCGTCGAGCCCCGAAGGGGCGGCACATCTGAAATGCACGCCGTCTTCAGAGCCTTGTGTCGCCCCTTCGGGGCTCTATTCGGCGCAACATCTGTTCCGGGGGCTAACGCCCCCGGCTACAATCGTCGCGCCCCTTCGGGGCTGTCTCTTGCATAGCTCCTCGTTGGTCTCCGCCATTCAGGCCTTATGCAGGCGCAGCTCCTCGTTCGTCCCGACCCCTCAGAGATCATTCCGCACGCTCGGATATCCACGAGCGTTCACGCTCATCGAGCTGCTCGTCGTTGTGGCCATCATTGCCCTGCTGGTCTCGATGCTGCTGCCATCGCTGAATCGCGCCAAGGAGATCACGCGAGCTACGCTGTGCAAGACCAACCTGGCCGGGCTGGTGCGGGCCAATATTCTGTATTCCGGCGACAACGACAGTCACTACGCCCCGGCCGCTAGCGACATCTTCACTGACAATCTCCATCGCTGGCACGGCGTGCGGAAAGCCCGGGAACTTCCCTTCGACGCCTCCTTGGGCCCTATGGCCAAGTACCTGGGAAACGAGGGCAAGATCAAGCGGTGCCCCACCTTCCGCGAGTTCCGCACCGAAACACGGGACGGCGCCTACGAGACCGGCTCGGGCGGGTACGGCTACTCCGACCTGTACATCGGATCGGAGTGTGCCCAATACGGATTTCGCGTCGATAGCCCCGGACTTCTCACCGGAGTCAAGACCGATGGCGTCCGAAACCCCGCCGAGACTGTCATGTTCACCGACGCAGCCATGTGCGTAGGCGGCCAGGGCGAGATCGGCTACTACATCGAGGAATCGTTTTGCTACAGCTACTTCAACCTGGACGATAAAGGCCAGGTAATTACGGCCCGGCCACGCAAGCCCTCCATCCATTTCCGCCACACCTTCGCCGCCAACGTGGGCTGGTGCGATGGCCACGTGTCCGCCCGCGACGACTTCTTTTCCGCCAGCGTGTACGGCTCCAACTCGCCGGAAATGCACATCGGCTGGTTCGGGCCCAAGGACAATTCGCTGTTCGACCTGGAGTGAGGCAAGCCCAGAGTTAGCAGGGATGCAGGGGATTCAGGGGATAATGCATTTGGTAACTACCTCAAAAGCCGATTCACCGCAGAGGCCGCAAAGACCGCGAAGCTGAAATGTTTCAGAAAAGCTTCTCTCTGCGTTCTTCGCGGCCTCTGCGGTGAGTTCTGAGATAGTCTTTCACCATTTGCCAGAAAACTACTCCAGCGGCAGCCCGAAGCTCCATTGTTCACATCGCTGTTGCTACATTTGCCGTCATGTATTACTAATATCTTATCCCATGAATCCCCTGCATCCCTGCTGGATTTGTCTTCGCTTGGGCCCGAGAGTCTTGGCATTTCCCGGTTCTCCGCATATCTTATTTGCCATGAGCAAACGCGATGTCATTCTCGATGCCTTGGCGTTTCGGAAACCGGCTTACGTGCCCTGGTCGATCGGCCTGACCATCCCGGCCGCCGAGAAGGTGCGGAAGTACCTGGGCGTGCAAGATCTCGGCCCGCTGCTGGACAACCACTTTTTCGAGGTCTACGACGCCGGCTTTAGCCCCGTGCGCGAGACCGCCACGCACATGACTGACATCTTCGGTGTCACCTGGGACCGCACCGTCGATAAGGACATCGGCACGCCCTGCGATTGGCCCATCAAGACCCAGGCCGATCTGGATACGTACCAATGGCCCACCCCCGGCAGTGAGGAATCCCACGCCGCGGCCCGGCAGATGCTCAAGCACAGCACGGGCAGGTTCACGCGCTACGGCATTGGCTTTAGCCTGTTTGAGCGGGCATGGACGCTGCACGGCATGAGCGAACTGCTCATGGACATGGTCGCCGAGCCGCAGTTCGTCGAGCGGCTGATGGACAAGATCGTCGAGTACAACCTCGTGCTCGTCCACAAGGCCTTGGAGTTGGGCGTCGATTGCGTCCACTTCGGCGACGACTACGGCATGCAGGCCGGGCTCATCATGGGCAGGCCGCACTGGCTCAAGTTCATCAAGCCTCGGCTGGCGCGGATGTTCGCGCCGGTCCGCGCCGCCGGCAAGGTCGTCTCGATGCACTCCTGCGGCCAGGTGAACGTGCTGTTCGACGACCTGGTCGAGATCGGCCTGAACATGTTCAACCCCTTCCAGCCCGAGGTAATGAACGTCTTTGAACTCATCCCGCACTACCGCGGCACGCTAGCCTTCCATGGCGGCATGAGCACGCAAAAGACGCTCCCCTTCGGCAGCGTCGAGGATGTGCGTGCGATGACCCGACGGCTGATCCAGGCCGGCAGCGAGGGCGGCTACATCTTCTCGCCCGCCCATGACACCCCTGCCGACGTGCCGCCGCAAAACGTGGTGGCCATGGTCGAGGAGCTCAAGGCCCAGCCGGGGTACAAGAACGCCAGTTCGTAGATTCGTGAGTTCGTGAGCCCGTGGATTGGTGAATTCGCGGCCCCGTGAACTCGCAGTGGCCGCGTAGGCAATGTAGGGTGGGCCGAGCGAGCCCGCTGTTGGGCGAGTGAGCCCCACCACCGCCCGCGCCACGGTTTGGTCGGTTTTCAACTGGTGGGACTCGTCGCAAGCTCCTCGGCCCACCCTACAGGGCTGATCGGCCCACCCTACAGGACTCCTGCATAGGTAGAGCCGCAGGAAGACGCGGCTCAACCTATGGCACCCCACATCCTGCGATGGCACCCACATCCTGGGCAAATCTCGCACGTAGAATGTCATATGGGAAAGACAGACGCAAAGAGAGCGATGTTTCAGGAGCCGCTGGAGGACCGGCGCGTTCGATGCGGGTTGTGCGGGCATGGCTGCGTGATCGCGCCGGACGAGATGGGGCTCTGCCGCGTGCGGCAGAACGTCGAGGGGCAACTGGTGAGCCTGAACTACGACGCTCTGATCGCCATGAACGTCGATCCCATCGAGAAGAAGCCGCTGTTCCATTTTCTGCCCGGCAGCCGGAGCTTGTCCATCGCCGCGGCCGGGTGCAACTTCCAGTGCGCCTTCTGCCAGAACTGGCAGATCTCGCAGGCCCCGCGGACGGGGGCCAGCCTCAACGCCCAGGAGGTTTCGCCGCAGCAGATCGTCCAGGCCGCCCAGCGCCACTCCTGCCAGTCGATCAGCTACACGTACACCGAGCCGACGGTTTTCTTCGAGCTGGCGTATGACACGGCCTTGCTGGCCAAGAACGCCGGCATCCGCAACGTCTTCGTCTCCAATGGCTACATGACCACGCAGGCGGTCGAGGCCGTGGCGCACTACCTCGACGCCATCAACGTCGACTTGAAGGCCTTTCGCGACGCCACGTATCGCCGGGTGATGAAGGCCCGGCTCCAGCCCGTGCTGGATTGCCTCAAGAGCCTCATCCGCTGCAAGGTCTGGACGGAGATCACCACGCTGATCGTGCCTGGCATGAACGATTCGGAGCAGGAGCTGCGCGACATCGCGGGCTTTATCGCCACGGAACTCTCGCCCGACGTGCCGTGGCACGTCAGCCGGTTCCATGGCGATTACGAGATGGGTGACGTGCCGCCCACGCCGGTGGCCACGCTGCACAAGGCCGTGGAGATAGGACTGGAGGCCGGGCTGCGGTACGTGTACTCCGGCAACGCCCCGGGCGACGACCACGAGAGCACCTTCTGCCCGGGCTGTCATCAGCCATTGATCCGCCGCCGCGGCTTTACCGTGCAGGAGAATCGCATTGCTAACGGCACCTGCCCGGCGTGTACGACGACCATCGCGGGCGTTTGGCAGTAGCGCCGATTTGGTAACCCGTGGCACGCCCGCCCTCGGGCGTGAGCCGCACAGGCAGACGTCGGTTCAGCCGCAAAAGCCACAGCCGAGGGCGGCTGTGCCGCAGGGACACTTGTGGCAACGCAGCGTCAAATGTAAGACCGATTTTCTCTATCCGGTCACGTCCCACGCCAGCGGCGGCTTGGTCATGTGGGCCAGCACCTCTGGCACCGACCGGCCAGCCAAGTCCGCGCCGGGGAAGAACAACAGCTCGAATTCGTGCGTGCCCTGGTCCGTCACGGGATAGTGCGGCGAGTTGTCCGGGTTGACGCCGTGCGTCTGGCAATACAGCGGCGTCCGCAGCAGCGTCAGGCGGATGCCCTTCTCATCGGCCGAGGCCGAGAAGATATCCGGCGAAACCACCGACAGCGGCCCTTGCGCCGTCCTGACCGTCATCGCCCCGGCCAGGTAATTCTCCGCCAAGCCCAGCGGCCGATCGATCATCCCGCCGCTGATCAGGTCCGACCGGCCCAGCACGGCCGACGGCGCGTCCAATCGCAGCCGAAGAATCTGCGCCCCGCCCGACCACGTCACCCGCAGTTTCAGACGCAGCGCCGGCGAATCCTTCTCCAAGCTCATCGTCCAGAAGCCGCAGTGCCGGCCCTGCTGCACCGGCACCCGCACTGACCACCGCACCGGCCCGTCCTCGATCTGCCGCCATGGACCCTGCGGAATCAACGCACCCAGCACCGGGCCTTCGTACTTCTGAATGCTGCTGCCCCACGTATCGCTCTTGTCCTGGGCGACCTCAAGGCCAACTCCCCAGCCAGCGAACGTCGCCCGCTCAGCCGAGGCACCGAGGCTCGCCACGCCATTGCTGATCGACTCAACCGCCGGGCCAACACGCGGCGGCGGATTCTGCGGATCCACGCCTTCGATCGCAATGGGATCTTCGCGCTTGATCGTGAGCACGCGCTTGCCCCAGGCCGGCACGGAGACTTGGAAGATGAACGCACCCAGCGCGGTCGAGACCGGCCGGCGTTCCGCGCCCTGGCACGGCACCGCCTCGCCCTGCTCGTCCAGCAGCGTGATTCGCCCAGCCCGCAGCCACGGATCGTAATACAGCACGCCGTTGAAATCAGTCGCGCTGGGATTGAACACTACCAGCTGATGCTCGCCGGGTTTGGACAAATCGCCCAGGCCGGCACGCGTCACGAAGGTCAAAACGTCATCGCCCACGCCCTCTGCCCACAGCAACTCGCCCACCGCCCGCTGGCTGGCCTTCTCCAGCGACGTGCCGCCCAGCAGGTCGTGGAACTGGTTGAACAGCACCTTGTCCCACGCGGCCGAGAGCTGATGCTGGAATAATTCGCGGTTGGGGTTCTCGCGGAACCGATCCAGCGTGTGCTCGGCCTTGGTCAGTGCGGCCTCGGCGCGGCGCATGGCCGTCTTGATGGGCCGCTGGCTCATATAGCAGCCCATGAACATGTTCTGCAACTCGCCCTCGTACACGGGCAGTTGTGGGATCTGGCCGCGGATGGCCTCGAAGAACTTGGCCGGATGGCTGAAGACCAGGCGGACGCCGTCAATGGCCTGGGCGTTGCGGATGATCCATTCGATCTGCTTTTTCGTCGGCCCGCCGCCGTGGTCGCCCACGCCGTAGAAGCACATGGTGTGCTCGAGTTCGGGCGGCTTTTCCTTCAGCGCGTTCTGGATGTGCCCGGCCAGGTCTTCATCGTCAAAGCCATACCCCGCGGCGATGCGAAAGGCCGTCACTTCAAAGCCATCCGGGCTGCGCCAGCGAAAGACGTTGGCGGGCAGCTGCACCTGCTCCTTGGCTGGCCGCATGAAGACGTACGTGTCCATGCCGGCCTGGCGCAGGAACCGCGGCAGGTAGGCCGTGTGGCCAAAGGAGTCGACGTTGTAGCCGATGGTTGTCTTGCGGCCAAAGCGGCTTTGGAAGTATTCCTGGGCGTGGCGGAATTGCTTGTGGAAGCCCTCGGGGCTGGGAAAATTGCAGTCGGGCTGCACCACCATGCCGCCGACGATGTGCCACCGCCCCGAGGCGATGAAGCCCACGATGCGGGCGAACAGGGCCGGATCGACCAGCTCGGCCTGGCGATAGAACCAGCTCGAACTGCACGTGAAGATCAGCTCGGGATATTCATCGAGCCGCTTGCACGCGCTGCGGGCGGTGGCCAGCACGGCGTCGGTGCCTTCGCTCTTCTCCCAGAACCACACCGGGTCGAGGTGCGCGTTTCCGATCATGTGGACAGTAATCATGCTGCTCTCCGAATGCGTGAGTTTCGAATTTCGAGGTTCGAGGTTCGACTTCCGGCCATAGCTCGCGGCGAAGGGTGGCCGCCGGCAGAGTATAGCACGACAGCGCTACTTTCAGTTTCGGCGTGCGAGAATGTTAGGAAACTCGCGAGGTCGCCTGGCGACCTCGAACGTTCGGCCAAGGACTTATGACCGAACTAGCGCTGTCGTGATAGGCCTGACAGTATGATTGGGAAAGGCTTGTCTGGACGGACTGGGGCGCCCAGTCTTTAGAACCGCCGTTCTTGAAATTCGTTGCGAAGGCGTGACTGGGGAAGATAATGGCCAGACAGGCGTCCCAGTAGCTGCGGAACTGAGTCGGCGGTGCAGAGGCGGACACGGCATAAGGGGTTTCCCATCATGCAGAACGTGGAAAGCATGGAGCAGTTCTGGCGGTGGTTCCAATCGGCATCGAGTCAGGGCCAGATCAAAAAGCAAAGGGTCTACGGGCGAGCCGCCTTGATCGATCCCCGCGGCCGCCGGCGTGTCAGGTCGTACAAAGTGGGAATGCTATTGCAGGGCTCAGACGGGCTGGCCTTTCTCCGCAAGGCCACGTCAGGGGGTGGAATCCTAGTCATAGCCCTCGGATTTCTCGGCATTTTTGTTTGCGGCGGACAGTATGCGTTTGTGACAGGAGACGTTCCGTTTGTGACTACAGGATTCCTGTGGCTGCTTTTGACGTTCGGCGCGTCATGGTGGTATCGGCGCCCGATGGATATCTCTGACGCGACAAGGCTCACGCAAGCGGTACAAGACAACCGATCGGTCTTCATTCCCCTTTCGCGGATCACAGAAGTGAAGAAATGTAGACCATCGGGATGGGCCAATCCTGACCACTTGCGCATTAGTTTCCATAACGATAACGGCTCTGTCGACGTTCTGATTCTGGGCGATATGGTCGCGGGGCGAGTCGGATTTGATGCAACAGAGACTCTTGCACGCCTCGAATCCGCCTTGGCGGGGCATCAGGATCGCCATGGAGCAGCCAGAGCGACCTCCGCCACCTGACGCCCTCATTCACACCATGTTCTTGCCGCATCGACCATCGCCAGCAGGTTCTCACGCGGGGCAGCCGGCGGCACTTCGCAACCAGAGCCCAGAATGAATCCCCCGCCCGCGCCGGCGGCGGCGATGGCTTGCTTGGCGGCCAGGCGCACCTCCTGGGGCGAGCCGCGCCACAGCGCCGTCACGGGGTTGAGGTTGCCCATGAGGCACACGCGCGAACCCACCAGCCGCTTGGCCGTGGCCAGATCCACCTTCGAGTCCAGTTCCAGAATCATCGCTCCCGTGTCGGCCATCGGCTCCAGTACGCCGGTCATGTTGCCGCAGATGTGCATCAGCGTGGCCGCTCCGTGCCGCTGGGCCAGCGGGGTCAACTCGCCGAAGAATCGCCGCTCGCTAGGCCAGGCCCACTTGCGATACATGGCCGGCGAGATCATGTCCAGCGACGCCAGCGAATCGCCCGCCTGCACGATGGTCGCCCCGGCCTCCAGGCACGCCTTCGCAAACGCAATCAGTGAGTCAGTCGTCAGTTCCATCAGCCGGCGCAGCAGTTTCGCCTCCGGGCCGTCGGGCTCCTGGTCGGCCATGGCCAACTCCATCAGGAACCGCTCGGTGCCCATCAGGTGCCCTGCCAGCGAGAATGGCCCCGTGCCGGGAGCGCGGACGGCCACCTGGCCGCGAAAATGCCTGGCCAGGCGGGCGATGGCGTCGAGATACACCGGCATTCGGCCGGCAGTGCGCGGGTCGGGCACGCGCAGCTTTTCGATATCGGCCAGCTCCCCCACCGGCAAGGTCGAGGCCGTGGGCGTGCTGTCGGGATGATGCTCGACCTGGAGGCCAAAACCCTCGGCGATGTAGTAATTGTCGGACTGGGCCACCACGGCGTCCTGGTGATATACCTCCCAGGTGCGGATCTGGGCATCGGCCATCACTTCGCCTGAGCGGCAGTACTCGTCCAGCCGGACGCCGGCCAGGCGGGCGCCGTGGTTGCCCAGGTACGGAGCAACGGGAACCATGTCGGCCTGGCCCAGATTGGCGGCACAAAGGATTCGTTCGGCGGATGTCACGCGAGTCTCCTACGTAAAGACGGAATCCGGTAGCCGAAATCGGGAATCCGGCGGATCGGACCGTCGAGGCATGTTCACCTCGCCGGCAGCCAAAAGCAAGCGGGGGAGTGGCATGTCGGCCGCTATTGACGCGACCATGTTGAAACCTTCTGAGCGTCAGAACATGGTCACCCCAACGGCAGGGTGACCATGCCACCCGCCGGAACGCCAAACATGGTCATCCTGAGTACAGGAATGACCATGCCCCCCACCAAAACATGGTCATCCCAGCGACGGGAATGGCCATGCCACTCACTTACCACTTTTTTCGGAAACTTTCCCGCGATCTGGTACACTAATCAGGTAGAAGGGCATCGATTCTTCCCCGCCCTCTCGCTAAGGCCCAGCCATGATTCGCAGTAGCTTCCAAAGTGGCTTTGATCGCTCGATAGCCGACCTGGCCGCCGCCATTACCGCCGGCGAACCGGAGCGGATCTGCCCAGCCTATCTGGCAGCCAAGGGGCTCTGGACGGGCACGGTGCCGGCCTTGCTCGAACACATCAACCACTCCTGCGGACCCGAGAGCGGGCAGGAAATCATCGCCGCCTTCAGCCATCTGCACTGTTACATGTGCGACGACGGCGCCGCCCCCTGCCCATCCTGCGAGGGCGCTGGCGTGGATTGCCCCACCTGCAACGGACTGGGGGCCGAGGCCTGCGGCTTCTGCTCGGGCACGGGCTGGGCCGATGAGGAGATGATCCCGCCGGAGTTCCAGGGCCAGGTCAGGCAGCATCACGCCAATAAGGCGCTGCACCAGGCGCAAAAGCTGGCGGAGATTCGCGAACCGGCGTACTTTGCCGCCTCCGCCCGACGATTGCCCCACGACAAGCGCGTGAGCGTGGGCCTGTGGCTATTGCGGCTGAGGTTCCGCTTCGACGCCCTGGCTGCCCGGGCCAACGACCGAAAGCAGGTCCAGTTCCAGGTCCTGGCCAAGCACGCCTCCAAGCTTCTGGACGCGATGGCGCAACACGCGAAGATCTGACGCAGCTGCGCGCCGAGTTAATGGCCGACGCCAAACCACCCATGGACTGGGACGAATAGCATGAATCGGCCTCCACAACTCCAAATCTCCTGCTCATGGCCTTGGCCTGACCCGATATGAATCGTAGGCTTGTGATGGGTCTGGGTCGGCTAATGGAGGACGTAGGTGATCCGTCGAATCAAACTCGCCGCTGAAGCCCGCGAAGTTGCGCGATCGGCCGCCATTTATGCCATCGCCATCGCCCTGGGCGTGTACGTCTTGGCGACAACGCACGTGGCGGTGCTCAAGGCCGTCATGGCCGGACTCGTGCTGACCATCCTGGTCGGCGCCACGCTCCAGATCCGCCGGGCCATTCGACGCCTCCATCACAGCAGCGACCGCGTCCACCAAAACGCCGTCCGGGCCGAGTATCACTACTTCAAGGTCCTTCACCGCATGCTGGCCATGATCGAGAACCGCCAGCCGTACAGCATGGGGCGCAGCTGCCGCATCAGCCGGCTGGCGCGGCAAATCGCCCGCCGCATGAAGCTGCCCAACCCGCAGTGCCGGCTGGTGAGCCTGGCCGGTCGCGTGCACGACATCGGGCTGCTGTCGGTGCCCGAGCCGATCCTGTACAAGCGAGGCCGGCTGGCCGGCAGCGAGTTCCGCGTCGTCCAGAAACACGCCGAACTCTCCTGCCGCATCCTCCAGCCGCTGAGCTTCCTGGCCGGTGCCCTGCCGGCGGTCCGCTACCACCACGAGCGGATGAACGGCACGGGCTATCCGCACGAGTTGCAGGGCGATCAGATTCCCATGGAGGCGCGGATTCTGGCGGTGGCCGATTCCTACGACGCCATGACGCACGACCGCCCGCATCGCTCCGCCATGACGCCGCTGGCGGCCATCAACGAACTCCGCCGCTGCACGCCCATGGGCTACGACCCCGCCTGCGTGGGAGCCTTAGAGGAAATCATGAACGCCTCAGCCCTCCGCGCCGCCCAAGGCGAAGTGGCGGAGCAAGGCCAAAGGGCTGAGGAAGCCGTATCGGCTGAAGGAATAGTCCAAGCCCATTGAACGAGAGCCGTTCTCGGGTGGTGGAGATGGCTGGGGCAGCCCGGTGGCTTTAGGTGGGCTGCTTTTCGCTGCTGGGCGGCGGGGGCGGAGTCTGTGCTGCCGGAGTCTGAACCGCCGGAGCGTGGGTCTTATCTTTGCGGTTGGCCAGGGATTCAACGGCCGTGGGCTTGCCGTCTTTGCTTTGGCCCTGCTTCTCGCGGCGGATGGCCTCGTACACTTCCTTGCGGTGGACGGCAATGTGCGGAGGGGCCGAGATGCCCAGGCGAACCTTGTCGCCGCGGATGTCCACGATCGTGATCTCGACGTCGTCGCCGATCATGATCGTTTCGTCTCTTTGTCTGGAAAGTACGAGCATCCCATGCTCCTTCGTCAGGGCACACCATCGCCCGACGGGGGTCCACGGTCTCCACTGCCTTAATTCTATCGGATTCTTTGCCCTCGAAGAGTAATTTACTTCAAAAGAGAATTTCCGAGCTGTCCGTAACGCCGCGCCGTGCCGAGCCCCAGCGAGCCCGCAGTCCACCCCGCATCGCAGCCGCAAGCACTTGCCCGGCAAACTGATGAGACATGGACACAGCACACGCCTTCAGACTTCTTCGACCCGGCAAGCTATCGCATCTGCCAGACCTTCTCGGCCACCTTTTGCTGCACATATTGTAGATGCCGCTGCTCGTCGCGGAAGTTCAGAGCGATCTGGGCCTTGATGTCGGCCGGCAGGTGCAGTTGGGTGGCTTCGAAGTAGCGTTTGTTCGTAAGCTTCTCGCTGCTCTCCATGACGCCTAAGGCGCCTCGGGTGCCGGTGACGCTCCGCATGGCCGTCAAACCCTCGAGCAAGACGCCGTCGATGTCCGGCTTCATTTCCGGAGCGTTCCCGCCCAGCAGGATGATGATCTGCGAGAGGTTCTGAATGTGCTGAGAGTGATCGTTCTCAAAGAGCGCCAACTGGTCGCGGATATCGGCCAAGTCCACCTGCTCGACCGCCTGCCGATACGCCCTGACGGCATCGTAGTCCAACTGCGCCAGCTCCCGAAGATGGCGGCAGATTTCGTGGTTAGTCATCCGGTGCTCCTTCGGCAAGGCCCTGCGTCACGTATCAACCAACGACGCCAAGGCATTGTAGGCGTTGCCCGGCCGCGGCCCGCGAAGCGAAATGCCCAGCACAGTGGGCTATGAATGTACAATGTGACGATGTAACATCTGCCCGGATCGGCAGGTGTGACTTTAACTCGTGGAAGGAAACGCAGCGTAGGATGATCCGAGCGGCTACAAGCGACGACGCACAAGCAATTTGCGACTTGGTGAACTACTATGCCGAGCGCGGGCGGATGCTCCACCGCAGCTTGGAGAGCATCTACGAGTCGCTGCGCGACTTTCTGGTCTGCAAGGAGCAGGAACGCGTGGTTGGCTGCGTGGCCGTTTCCATCTGCTGGAAGGATCTGGGCGAGGTTCGCTCGCTGGCGGTGGCGCCGGACTGCCAGGGCAAGGGCATCGGACGCAAGCTCGTGGAGCAGGCGGCAGAGGTAGCCAGGCAGATCGGCCTGCGGAGAATCTTCGCACTGACGTACGAGACGAAGTTTTTCGCCTCGGCCGGCTTCCGCGTCGTCGACCGGGAAGCCCTGCCGACCAAGGTGTGGCGCGATTGCATCTATTGTCCCAGAGCCGACGCGTGCGATGAAATCGCCATGATCCTGGACCTGACGTGATTACAGTGCATGCGCGGGATGCCCGTGCCCCACAGCCGAGGGCGGCTGTGCCACGAAAGCGCGGGCTTCGGCCGGGCCACGAGAACTGAGCCCGACGCCCATGTCACAGGTGATCCTGAACCTGTAAGGGAACTGAATGACCGCGGCCAAGGACGTAATCATCCGGCTGCAAAAGGTCACCAAGACCTTCAACCACCAGGTGGTGCTGCGCCAACTGGACTTAGACATCGAGCGCGGCAAGACGACCGTGGTCATCGGCCCCAGCGGCTGCGGCAAGACCGTGCTGCTCAAGCACATCGTGATGCTCATCCGGCCCGACCTCGGGCAGGTGTTCTTTGAAGGCCAGGACATCACCCACCTCAACGAGCGCCAACTGGTCGGGGTGCGGCAGAAGATCGGCTTTGTCTTCCAGGGCAACGCCCTGTTCGACTCGATGACGGTGGCGCAGAATATCTGCTTCCCGCTCTCGGAGCACCGCATCGACGATCCGGCCGAACAGGAGCAGCGCTGCCGGCAAGTGCTGCGGATCGTCGGTATGGAGGACGCCTGGAACAAGATGCCCGAGGAACTCTCCGGCGGCCAGAAGAAGCGCATCGCCTTGGCCCGGAGCATCGTTCTGAACCCGGACGTAATCCTGTACGACGAGCCGACTACGGGCTTGGATCCCATCCGCGCCGACCTCATCAACGAATTGATTATCCGGCTACAGGCCGAACTCAAGACCACCGCCGTGGTGGTGACGCACGACATGGAGTCGGCCAAGCGGATCGCCGACCGCATCGTCATGCTGTACGATGGCCATTTCTTGGCCGATACCACGCCCCAGGGGCTCAAGGACCTGACCAACGACAAGGTCATACGCTTCATCGAAGGCCGGGCGACGGACGAGGAACTGGCCAGCCTGATGGTGGCGCCGCAGGAAGGAAGCCGAGCATGAAAGAGAGCACGCGAAACCTGGTCGTCGGCCTGACCGTCATGACGGCCATTGGCATCTTCGGGATCATGACGCTGCTGTTCCAGGAACTGCCGACGTTCTTCAAGTTGGGCTACACGGTCCGGGTTCAGTTTCCCGACACCGGCGGCGTGACCAAGGGCGCCGACGTCTCGCTGGCGGGCAAACGCATTGGCCGCGTCGATGACGTAATCTTTGCCGATAGAAATGACCCGACCAAGGGCGTGGTGTTCGTGCTGTCGATGGATAGCGACATCAACCTGCACGGGGACGTGAACTTCTACACCGGCGCCAAGGGGCTCATCGGTGGCGGCGGCGGCATCGAGGTGCGCCAGGACAACCGGCCGCCGGGATCGCTGCGAAAGGCACCCGGGGCGAATCAGCCGCTGGCGCTGATCCCACGCGACAACTTAGCGGTGCTCCAGGGTGGGCAGGCCGAGGCCGGGGCTGGCGGAATCCTCCCGCCGGACATGCTGGCCGACCTGAAGGACGCGGTCAAGAACATCAACAGCCTGGCCAAGTCGCTGGACACGTTCTTCACCCTGCCGCCCGAGAACGCCTCGGCCCCGACCAGCCAACCGGCCGTGCCGAACATCTACGTCACGCTGGAGAAGTTCAACCGCGTGCTGGACAACACCAACATCATCGTGGGCGACAAGGGCAACCAGGAAAACATCAAGGCCTCGCTGGAAGAGCTGCACAAACTCACCGGCGAACTGGTCGCCGGCGCGGGCCAGCTCGGCAAGCTGCTCAGCACGGCCAACGCCGCCTTCATCAAGATCGACAAGGGCGAAGGCACACTGGGCAAACTGCTTAACGACCCGGGCCTGTACAACGCCATGACCGACGCCACCGTCGCCCTCAAAGGCGTGATGAAACAGCTGTCGGAACTGGCCGAACAGTGGAAACGACAAGGCTTGTCGGTCAAGTTGAAGTGATGTTCGATTTACGATTTGCGATGTTCGATTGAACGGCGCTGCCCTCGGTGCGGGGAACGCACAAGTTTGCCGGCCTTGGCCGCCGGCTCGGATGTTAGATGATTTCACCACGATGCTGCATAAATCATGTAAGCTACAGATATGGACGCACCCACTGACGGGTTAGCCGTGAAATACCTCTGCAAGGTGTTCAGCGAGAAGTCACACGCCGAAGCCTTCGTCTCTGGAAACGTAATCATCCGCACACTCGAATCGTTCCAGAACACTTTGGATCCAGGCAGGCGTGACAGACACGAGGGGCTTTGCGGTATATTTCAACCTGAACGGAGCACGCTCGTCATCAATGGTCGATCGCTCGACCCGGCCGACCTCGCGGGTCCAATCCTGGTGAGTCGCCACATGCATGCCCACTTGTACGTGCTGTGCATGTACGCGGGCGTCATCGAGAAGAATGCGACGCTGTCCCAGGAACAATTCGAGAGCCGTTTGCGGCTCAACCCTGCTTCGCAATGTTTTGGCAAATGGGTCGTATTTCTGTCCAAGCCGCAGGAGTTCATCGGGAGACTCACCGTTGCAGCCGAACAAGCCGGAGTTCGCCTGAAGAGCCGAGGGCTGGTCCAATACTACGATCCGCAGAAGGCGGACGGCGTATTTCGTGATGATTTGGTCCCGTTCATGAAAGACAGCAGATTCTCCAAGCAGAATGAGTATCGTTGTGTCTTCGAGGCCCAATCGTCTCTTGGACCTTCTGTAGCCTTGACGACGCAAGACATGTGTGACATCGCACATTGTCTATCCTGTACAGAGTTCAACTCGTCGTTGCGATGTCCTCCTCGTTAGTAGCAGCCGGGCGCCGTGGCCGCGGAGTCCAGCAGCCACGCCCGCGGCCCCTACGGCCTCAGGCCTCCGACCTCTGGCCTGTTTTTTGCCCAAGATTGTCAGTTGACAGCATCGGGGGCCTTCCGCTACACTGCTTGAGCCGCGTAGAAGCCCGGCCCAATGGAGCATCCCGGCGGCACAGACTTTCGAGCCTGTGCCAGTACAGTTGGCCGTGATCGAGTTGCCGTGCGATCTGGATAGCTGTGCGATTAAGGAAATGGGCAAGCATATGGTGGCCGCTTGCTCAGGCTCTGGCCGGTCTACTGCCGCCGTCTTTTTTGCTGGGATGTGCATAGTCTGTCCCCCGACGGTGATTGCCGTGTTTTGCTGCGCTTGCGCGTGGCACAGCGCCGGCTGTGAGGCGTCGCGACCTGGCATCCGCAAGCACCATGGGCGAGACGGCTCGAACTGAGTCCGTGAAGTCGCCACACCGACATGGCCGAGCCGGCCATGACACGCATGGGCGAGACGCCCATGTCACGGGAAGAGGCGACGTTCTACCCGGTGGTGTAATTGGTAACACAGAAGGTTTTGGTCCTTCCATTCCAGGTTCGAGTCCTGGCCGGGTAGTTGAGGAAGAAGAAGGTCATAGGTCGTAGGCAGTAGGTCGTAGGGAAAAGCGAAAGCAGCAACAGCAGAAGAAGCAGCAGAAGAAGAGCAGAAGAAGCAGCAGAAGAAGAAGAAGAAGAAGAAGAAGAAGAACGAGGTCAGCCGGTTGGTTGGCGACAGGTTATAGGGCGAAAGACGCGAAGTTTTGTCTTCCCCTACGACCTACTGCCTACGACCTACGACCTGCTTAACAATGAACACAACAGCGATCATCTTGGCCGCCGGCAAAGGCACGCGGATGAAGACGGACCTGCCCAAGGTTCTCCATCCGGTGTGCAATCGGCCTATGCTCGCATACGTGCTGGACGCCTGCCGCGCCGTCAACTGCGCGAAGCTCGTGGTTGTCATCGGCTACGGCGGCGACCAGATTCGCCAGGCCTTCGCCGGCCAGAATGACATCGTCTGGGTCGAACAGACCCAGCAACATGGCACCGGCCACGCCGCCCAGGTCTGCATCCCCGCCCTGCAAGGGCTTACCGGCGAAGTGCTGGTGCTGGCGGGCGATGGCCCGCTGGTGCAGGCCCCGACGCTGGCCGAACTGCTGGACATTCACCGCCGCCGCCAAGCCGCTTGCACCCTGGCAACGAGCCTGCTGCCCGAGCCCGGCAATTATGGCCGGATCGTCCGCGACAAGACGGGCGAGCTCGTCGGCATCGTCGAGTACCTCGACGCCACCGAAGAGCAGCACAAGATCCAGGAAGTCAACGTCTCGCTGTACTGTTTCGATATCCCCCTGCTGCTGCAAGTCCTGCCCGATCTCAAGAACGACAACGCCAAGGGCGAGTATTACCTGACGGACACGCTAGGCATGCTCAAGGCGCGTGGTTACCGCTTGGCTGCGGTGCCGGCCGTTCCGCCCGAAGACGTGCTCAGCATCAACGACCGCGTCCAACTGGCCGAGGTCAACCGGGTGCTGCAGAAGCGGATTCAGAACGAACTGATGCTCTCGGGCGTGACCATCGAAGATCCCGGCACGACCTGGATCGACCCGCGGGCTCGTATTGGCCGCGATACGACGATCCGGGCCATGACCGTAATCGACGGGCCCTGCCGCATCGGCGCCGGCTGCACCGTCGGACCGATGGCCCACCTGCGAGAGTGCACCGTGGCCGACCAGCAAACGGTGGAGCACGTACATGGGTAATCTGAAAGTATTCGCCGGGAGATCGCACCCCGTCTTAGCCAAGGCGGTAGCCGACTATCTCGGCCAGCCGCTGGGCAAGGCCACTATCGTCAATTTCCCCGACCGGGAAGTGGCGGTGAAGCTGGAAGAGGACGTCCGAGGCCGGGACCTGTTCTTCATTCAACCCACCTGCCCGCCTGCCAACGAGGCGCTGATGGAACTGCTGATCTTCATCGACTGCGCCCGCCGGGCGTCGGCCGAACGGATCACTGCCGTCGTGCCTTACTTCGGCTATGCCCGGCAGGACCGCAAGGACGAAGGGCGCGTGCCCATCACTGCCAAGCTGGTCGCTAACCTCATCAGCACCGCCGGGGCCGATAGAGTGCTGACGGTCGATCTGCACGCTGCCCAGGTGCAGGGCTTCTTCGACGTGCCGGTGGACAACCTGTACGCCGAGCCCGTCCTGAGCCGCTACTGGCGCGAACAGAAGATGCCCGACCTGGTGCTGGTGAGCCCCGACGTGGGCAATACCAAGCGTGCCCGGGCCTACGCCAACCGCCTGGGCGGCGACCTGGCCATTATCGACAAGCGCCGCATCAGCGGCAGCGACGTGGAAGTTGGCCGCATCATCGGCGACGTGGCCGACAAGACCGTGCTGATGATGGACGACATGATCACCACGGCCGGAACCATCTGCAGCGCCGCGACCTTGTGCAAGAACTCCGGGGCCAAGAAGATTTACGTGGGCGCGACGCACGCAGTGCTGTGCGGCCCAGCCGTCGAGCGGCTCCAGAAGGCGCCCATCGACGAGATCGTGGTAACCAACACGATCCCGCTGGCCCAGGTAACGGCCGACGCTCTGCCTAAACTTCGGGTATTGTCCATCGCCGAGATGGTCGGCGAAGCGATCCACCGTATCCATAACGACGAATCGGTAAGCAGTCTGTTTATCTAAAAGCAGCGCCGGCCCACGCCGGCGCCATGGAGAAGACGTATGGCGCTGTTACACATGAGCAAGCGCGAGAAACTGGGCAGCAAGAACACCAGCCGCCTGCGGAACGAAGGCCAGATCCCCGGCGTCATCTACGGGCACGGCGAAGGCAACCTGTCCGTGGCCATCAGTCGTCAGGAACTGCTGACGGCCCTGTCGCACGGCGAGCGGTTGCTGAAGGCCGACCTGGACGGCGAGGAAAAGAACCTCCTGCTCAAGGACGTGCAGTACGACTACCTGGGCACGGAAGTCATCCACGTCGACATGATGCCGGTGAACCTGTCTGACCGTGTGACGGTGACAGTGGCCGTGATGTTGCGCGGCGTGCCGGTGGGCGTGTCGGGCGAGAGCGGCGTGCTGAGCCAGGCCATGCAGCATGTGAAGGTCGAGTGCCTCGTGACGGCGATTCCCGACGAATTGCGTGTCAACGTGGCCCTGCTGCACATCAACGAGAGCCTGCGCGTCAAGGATCTGCAGTTGCCCGAAGGCATGACCGTGCTGGAAGACCCCGAGCACGTGGTGGCCAGCGTGACGATGGTGGCTGAAGAAGTCGAAGCCCCCGTTGCCGAAGCTGCCGCCGGCGAGCCGGAAGTCATCGGCGCCAAGCCAGCCGAAGGCGAAGAAGGCGAAGCCGCCGAAGGCGACAAGAAGCCCGAGAAGAAGTAAGGGCTTCCGTGGCACGGCCTTTCGAGGCTGTGGTAGCACGGCCGCCCTCGGCTGTGAGTTGGTCTTCAGACATGGCCGAGTTGGCCATGCCACGGAAGGCACGCGGGCGAGACGCCCGCGACACGGCGGAGAAAGCACGTGGACGCCGCCAGGACGAAGTTTGTTGTTGGGCTGGGCAACCCCGAACGAAAGTACGTGGGCACCCGGCACAACGTTGGCTTTGCCGTGCTGGACGCGTTGATCGGGCAAGGCCAGTTTTCCGGCGGCAAGAGCCGGTTCCACTCGCTGTGCTGGAGCGGAACGCTGCGAGGCTGCCCGGTCGTGCTGGCCGCGCCGCAGACGTATATGAACCGTTCAGGCTTGGCCGTGGCGGAACTGATGGCCTTCTATAAGGCTGAGCCATCGGATCTGCTGGTGGTGCAGGATGATTTGGCCCTGCCGCTGGGCCGGTTGCGAGCCCGCTCGAGCGGCTCGGCCGGCGGGCACAACGGCATGGCCGACATACTAGCGGCCTTGGGCCGGATGGATGTAGGCCGGCTGCGCGTGGGCATCGGCTCGCCGGGGCCGCAAATGGACCAGGTAGCGTACGTGCTGGGCCGCTTCGCCCCTGACGAAGAGCCGGTGATGCAAGAGGCCATCGTGCGCGCGGCACGGGCGGCCGGAGACTGGGTCGAAAAAGGCATTACGTACATAATGGATCGCTATAACCAGGACGCAAACGACGTCGGAAACTCCAAAGGAAACGGGAACGAACGATGAAGACTTATGAAGCCATGTTCTTGCTGGACGCCGGGAACCCGGACTTCGAGGCCGCTTCCCAGCCGGTTCGCCAGATCCTCACCCGCATCAACGCCGAGATCATCTCCTTCAAGCAGTGGGACGAGCGGCGGTTGGCCTATGAAATGAAGGGCCGCAAGCGGGCACTGTACATCCTGACCTATTTCAAGGCCAACCCGCTGGAAATCCACAACCTCGAACACGATGTGCAGATCAGCGAGCTGATCCTGCGGGCACAGGTGCTGTCGGCCGATGACGCCACGCCCGAGCAGATCAACGCCCCCACGCCGCACGAGACGGGCGCCAGTCGCCACTGGGACGACCGGCGCGATGACGACCGCGGTGATCGCGGCGACCGCGGCGACCGGTATCCGCGGCGCGACCGTGGCGAGTCGTACGGCCGGCGCGAGAGCGAAGCCCCGGCGTCGGCCCCGGCCGCCGAGGCGGCTGCTCCCGAAGCGGCAGAAGGCGCCGACAAGGACTAGCCAGCAGTATCCTGCAAAGCCGGCGGCCCGCAGCCGCCACGGAAAGGGAAACGCGACATGGCGAATTTCAACAAGATCATCCTGGTAGGGAATCTGACGCGAGATCCGCAGTTGTCGTACCTGCCCAACCAGACGCCGGCGGTGGATTTCGGCATGGCCATCAACCACCGCTGGAAGAGCGCCACGGGCGAGCAGCGTGAAGACGTCTGCTTCATCGACTGCCGCTGCTACGGCAAGGGCGCCGAAGTGATTAACCAGTACGTCCGCAAGGGCGGCCAGCTCCTGGTGGAAGGCCGCCTGCAGTACGACACGTGGCAGGGTCAGGACGGGCAGAAGAAGTCCAAGCACCGCGTGTTTGTGGATAATTTTCAGTTGATGGGCAGCCCCCGGCCAGGTGGCGCGGGTGCCCCAGGCGCGCCGGCCGGAGCGGGCGGACGAACCTCCCCGCCGCCGTCAGAGCCGCCTCCGTCGAACGAAGACCTCGACCGCAGCGAGATGCCCGGCGGCGAAGAGATACCGTTTTAACGCCAATTACACTCAATAGCTTTTAAGCAAGGAGATGAGCCAAATGCCACGACCGATGACAGCGGGAAGATCCGGAACCGGTGGCGGACGCAGCGCCGGTGGCCGGGGCGGCAAAAGTGCCCCCGGTAAGGGCGGCCTGCGAGGCGGACGTCAAGCCAAGCCGCGTCGCCCGCGTTTCCGCGAGCAATCCAAGTGCCGGTTCTGCCGGGACAAGGTCAAAGAGATCGATTACAAGGACATCGGCGCCCTGCAGAAGCTGACGACCCAGCACGGCAAGATGTTTTCGCGGAAGCGTAGCGGCAATTGTGCCCTGCATCAGCGAAGCGCCCGCCGGGCCATTAAGCGGGCCCGCTTCGTCGGGCTGATCCCGTACATTTCCTAGGCGATCGGCTAAGAAGGAGCAGACCATGAAAGTGTTGCTACGTCGAAACGTCCGCAAGCTCGGCACCATCGGCGAAGTCGTCGATGTCAAGCCCGGCTATGCGAGAAACTATCTCCTGCCCTTGGGCTTGGCTATCGCCCCGACCTCCACCAACGTCAAGAAGGTCGAGAACGAGAAGGCCACCTACCTGGCTGAACTGGCCGCCCTCAAGGCCGAGGCCCAGGCTGCGGCCAAGCTGCTGGAAGGCAAGGAATTCACCATCGTCGCCCGCGCCAACGAGGAAGGCCACCTCTACGGTTCGGTCGGCCCGGCCCAGATCGCCGCTGTCGCCGCCAAGGACGGACTCATCTTCAATATCCAGGACCTGATCCTGGAAGAGCCCATCCGCCGCCTCGACCGCTTCGCCGTGAAGGTCCAACTGGCCGACGAAGTGCTGGCGACCGTGTACGTCAAGGTCATCTCCCCCACCGGCGAGACCGGCCCGGCCCCCAAGCCGGTCGAAGCAGCCGAGGAGACCGAAGACGCCCAGGGCGAAGAAGCTCCCGCCGCCGAAGAAGCACCGGCTCAGGGCGAGCAAGAGTAAGACCGACCCAAACTCATCGGATCCGCCGCCAGCCGTGGGTGCGGATCGCTCGGTACAGCGCCGATCGGCAGGCCACTGGCTTGCTGATCGGCGTCTTTCGTTTTGCCTGGCCACGTCCGCACCTGCCGGAGCGGCATGGTCTAGAATTCGTCCGCCTTGTGCAGGTAGTGTGGCCCCGGCGGGAACATCGCCGCCAAGACTTCCAAGCTCTCCTGCCCGCCCTTAAGCACACCCAAGGCCAAGAGCGTCTCAGCCGATTGATACCCGTACACCAACTGTGCCAAGGCCCACTGCGGTAGCGCTACCGCCTTGCCGGCCCGTCGCCCCGGCCCAACATGCATCTCGCCGCTGGACCAGCTCAGTTCGACCGACTCGATGTTCGTCCGCACGCCGAGCCGGCCACGCCCGCCGATCCTCCGCGCAAGGAGCGGCGCGATCTTCTCCAGCACGGACCGCACGTTGATGAGCCGGACCATCGCCCCGCCGTCCGGGCGGTACTCCAGCTTCTTACGCACGCCCAGCGGCTTACACCAGGCCATGAACGCATCGTCCTCGGGCAGGTAGAACGTGACGACCGAGGTCGCCGCCTCCGCCGTCGCCCGCAGAATCGCAGGAAAGACCGCCGGCGTGGCAAAACCCATTTCCGTCACGGTTCCATCCAGGTCCCCGTCCATCGCGAAGTACCCTGCCGGCCGGCCTTTGGCATCCAGCGCCACCTTGGCAATCAAAGATTTGTTCCAGCTCACGCCCTTGCGGAAGGGCTGCCAGGTCGCCTCGTCGCGAAGGGCCGTACCCGTCCGCGTGGCGTTATTGGCGTGGTACATCTTCAGCACGGCCGGCAGATGCTCGGCGGCTGCGAAGTCCACGAAGCGGAACTTCCCAGCCTCGCCCGCGCACCGCTCGGCCACCTTGACGGGCATGCTCCAGTTCGTCGTCGGAAAGGCCGGGGCGAAACCAAACTTCGGATAGTACCCCGAAATGCCGTAGAGCATGCTCGTGTCGTAGCCGGCGCGGCGCATCCACCGCAGCGAGTTGAGCATGACCCGCCGCGAGTAGCCCTTGAAACGATGCTCCTCGTGCGTGCCCACGCCCGCAATGCCGCCCATCCGCACCACGCAAGGGCCAATCCGCTGCCGGTAGTCCACC
The DNA here is from genome assembly GCA_903892515.1 of uncultured Planctomycetota bacterium. Classification (GTDB taxonomy): domain Bacteria; phylum Planctomycetota; class Phycisphaerae; order SM23-33; family SM23-33; genus CAITIS01. The sequence continues at coordinate 177,605 of CAITIS010000079.1, forward strand.
ACGGTCAACCAACTCGCCGCCACGCCGTCGAGCATAAGCGTCAGCCGGTGGGCGTGCGCAGGGCCGGTGACCTGGATATCGGCATCGATCGGCCGGTCGAGATTCTCGGCCCCCGCGAACGAGGGCACCGCCTGCTTGGACAGCCGCGTGATGCGCCGCCCTACTTCCTCTTTGCTCAATGAAACCGCGCGAGTCTTGGCCATGATATTCATCTCCAGACATGGAACAAAAGAAGTCTACTTGCGCATCACGTCGATGACCATCTGGGCGACGTTGTCGGCGGCCGATCCGCCGGCGGCCTTGAGCGGGGCGATGAGTTCCAGCAGCCGCTTCCGCATCGCCACCAGTTCCTCAGGCCGGGTGAGCAGGTCTTGAGTGATCAACCACAACTGCTCCATGTCGCCATGCCATGGCATCAACTCGGGGCACAGGGCGTCAGGGCCTCTGACGGCAAAGGCCTTCCAGCCCGTCTTCGCCGGGCGCTGTGCTCTCACACCGGACACGAGTTCGTCCTGATTTTGCAGGATGTTCACCAGCGAGACGTACCTCGTGCAGAGCAGCGGTCGGACGATCACGTGGTAGCCCAGGACGCTGCCGCGATGGACGATCACCATGGGCACGCCGAAGTACGCCGCCTCCAACGTGGCCGTGCCGCTGGCGATCAGGCCGAAGTGGCTCCGGCTCAGCACGCGGTCGGACTGGCCGATCTCGATGGGCAGGTCGCTCCGGCCGGTCAATTCCTGAATCTGCCTGGCCGAGCCCGCACTGGCGGCCGCAAAGGTGAACCGGGCCTTCGGGAAGAGCTTGGCGATGCGAGTAGCCATCTCCGCCAGCGCGGCGGCATGGTTAGCGATCTCGTTCTTTCGGCTGCCCGGCAGCAGGGCCACGTGCAGCTCGCCGCTGGCATACGCCGATGCGATGTCGGGCAGCTCGGGCGGGTCGAGTCGATCCAATAGCGGGTGGCCGACAAACTTCGCATTCACGCCGCGTTGGCGGAAGTACGGCTCCTCGAAGGGCAGCAGGCAGGCCACTGCGTCGGTCAGGCGGCGGACTTTGCGGATTCGCCACGGCGCCCAGGCCCACACCTGCGGGGCCACGTAGTACATGACCGGGATGCCCAGTCCCTTGGCGGCCTTGGCCAGGTGCCAGTTCATCGCCGGCGAATCCACCGGCACGTGAACGGCCGGGCGAAGCGAGGCCATCTCCCGCTGCAACCGCTTGACGAGCTTGTAGAAGTAGGCCAGGTGCTGCAGCGGCCCTAACAACATGCTGGCCCGGCCCAGGGTGTGTTCGAGCATCTCGCAGCCGGCGGCTTCCATCTCCGGCCCGCCCACGCCGACAAAATGTGCATCGCCCAACCGGCGGCGCAAGGCCTTGATCAGCCCGGCCGCGTGCATGTCGCCGCTGACCTCCGCGGCGGAGAGGAATATCACTGGCTTGCTCATAGTGCTCTCGATTTAACGGGGCTTGGAAGCCGGGGGCAACGGAAAACAGGAAACGCCAGCCGTCGCCGACACTGCATGGCTCGTTATGAATATGTTCCACACGTCTCCATTCCAGGATTCGCTCGTCATCGCGAAGCGACGCCGCTACAGGCCGGCAAACGACCCAAGGCGCTCGTGAGCAGTTGGGGCGATCTGCGCGAACGCCGCCCGAAGCGGTACGATCAAAGCTTCGGCACGCTTGCCCCTGGTGCGTGCGTCGAGGGCCATTTCAAAGGCAGGCTCCCACTCTCCGCCCTGGGCAAGGCAGCGGCGCAGCGCTTCCGTCTTTGACAGCATCACGCCGTCGCCCCAGAAGAATACCGACCGTGCGATGAAGCAGAGCATGGCGACGTACCAGCCCACGCTATCGTGCCAGCTCGACGGATCGTTCAAGACGGCCAGATCCGCCGCCAGCATCTTCATCAATGCCGCGTGGGATGGCGGGGCAAACTGGACCCTCTGGCCCCACAGACAGTGGCCGACGTGAGCGAGGCTGTAGCGGTCGAACGCCGAAACGGGATGGCCCGTTTCAAAGCGGCGCGTTCTGCCCCCCGCCGTGTAACAGGGCGCAACGGCCGATTCATCCAAGGCCACGGCCAGCGGCACGTACGGCCCCTCGATCACCTGGACAAGACCAAGCGTGGAATGCTGGCCATGTATGAAGAGCTCGCGCATTTCGTCGTGAACCCGCCCGATCGCTGCGGCTTCCTCTGCCGCGATCGGGTCCGCCAGGACCGAGCAGATATCCAGGTCGCTGACAGTCGAAACGTAGTCGCCCATGGCCGCACTGCCGAACAGCATGACGGAAAGCAGCTTGTCCCCGAGCACTCCCTTCACCCGGGGCAGCCACCAGTCGACCAGAGCGTTCGCCTCACGCGGCAACTCCAGCGATGGTTGCGACCCTAAGCCAGCGGGCTCTTTCGCCATTAGCTTCCCCAGTTCTGCCTGGTCGATATGACGTGTCATTCGCCGCGACCGCTCTCACGGCCAGCGTGAGAGCAGCCCCTCGAAACTACCTGCACAATGAATCGAACGGCCTGCCCCTTGTGCAGGAGCAGGCCGTCCGTTGTTCTTTCATTCAGGGCAACTAGCGCGGGGTAAGCCCGCCTTACGCCCTACTCCTGCTTGGGCTCTTGCTCGCCCTTCTGTGCTTCCTCGTCGCGGGTGGTCTGGAGGAACTGTGCCTCGTCCAGATTACCGAGCATGCCCGTCTCGGCGCCCAGGCCGCCACGGCGCCTGACCGGCTCGCCGCCGGGGCCCGTCTCGGAGACGCTATCCTCAGCCGCCCACTGTGCCCGCTTGAGCGACAGCCCGATCTTGCGCTCGTCGGAATCGACGCGCAGGATCTTGACCTCGATCTCGTCGCCGCACTTGACGACTTCCTCGGGGTTCTCGACCTTGCGGTCGGCCAGTTCGGAAATATGCAGCAAGCCTTCCAGGTCCTCTTCCAGCTCCACAAACACGCCGAAGTTGGTGACCTTGGTGACCTTGCCCTTGACGATCTGGCCGGGCAGGTAGTGCTGGGGAATCTGCCGCAGCCACGGGTCCTCGCTCAACTGCTTGAGGCCCAGCGCCACGCGGTTCTTGTCTTCGTCCACCGACAGCACGACGCACTGAACGTCCTGGCCCTTCTTGAGCATCTCGGACGGGTGGCCGACCTTGCGCGTCCAGGACAGATCGGACACGTGCAGCAGGCCATCGATGCCTTCTTCGATCTCGACAAAGGCGCCGTAGTTGGTGAGGTTGCGGACCTTGCCCGAAACGACCGTGCCGGGCGGGTACTTTTCCTTCACCAGCGTCCAGGGATTGACCTCGGTCTGCTTGATGCCCAGCGAGATCTCCTGCTTGTCCTTGTCGATCTCCAGCACCACCACTTCGATCTTGTCGCCGACGTTGAGCATGTCCGAAGGATGGTTGATGCGGCGAGTCCAGGACATCTCGGAGATGTGCACCAGGCCCTCGACGCCTTCTTCCAGCTTGACGAACACGCCGTAGGGAACGACGTTGACGACTTCGCCGATCACGCGGCTGGTGACCGGGTACCGCGCCTCGATGCCTTCCCACGGGCTGGCCGACTTCTGCTTGAGCCCCAGGGCGATCTTTTCCTTCTCGCGGTCGATGCCGATGACCACCACTTCGACTTCCTGGTCGATCTTGACCAGTTCGGAGGGGTGCCCGATGCGGCCCCAGCTCATGTCGGTGATGTGCAGCAGGCCGTCGATGCCGCCCAAGTCCACGAACGCGCCGAAATCGGCGATGTTCTTGACCACGCCGGTGCGCGACTGGCCCACTTCGATCTCGGCCAGGAGCTTCTCCTTGGCCTCGTTGCGACGCTCTTCAATGAGCTTGCGGCGCGAGACCACGATGTTGCGGGCCTCGATGTCGATCTTGAGGATCTTGGCTTCGATCTGCTGGCCGACGAACTCGCCGATGTCGGCGGGACGGCGGATGTCCACCTGGCTGGCGGGCAGGAACACCGGCACGCCGATGTCCATGAGCAGGCCGCCCTTGATCTTGCGGCTGACGTAGCCCTTGACCAGGTCGCCTTCCTTCTTGGTGGAGATGATGTTTTCCCACGAACGGATGCGGTCGGCCTTGCGCTTGCTCAGCACGACCAGGCCGCTGTCGGATTCCATCGACTCCAGCAGAACTTCGATCGGGGTGCCCGGAGCGGCTTCGGCGGGAGAGTTGAATTCGCTCAGGTCCACCACGCCTTCGCTCTTGAGACCGACTTCGACGAAGACGTCGTTGCCGGTGGTGTTGACGATCCGGCCCTTGAGGATGCTGCCGACCGTGAGTTGGTCGGAGACCTCTTTCATCGCGGTTTCAAGCCCTTCGGTGCTGTCGGAAGAGCCTAATGCCCAGGCCAGTTCTTTGCGGACGTCATCGTCGGAAATGCCTAACGAACGGATCAGATTCCTATCAACCATGCTTCATCCTGACTATGTTCTCGAAACTACGCGATGCTTCTCCCACGCACCCTGCGCGGGCATCGCGGCCGCTCCTGCGAGCCGGCGGCAAGCCGGCCGGACCATCCGGCCAATGCCACAGCCATGTGGCAGATGTGCTACTGTACGCGCCATTCGTCGGTTCAACAAGGGCAAAATGAGGGCGTAAGTCATAGGTCATAGGTCGTAGGGCGTAGGGCGCGGAGCACAGCCGCCCTCGGCTGTGATCCCGGCGCCATGACCTGCCAAGGCGGTAGGGTCCGCAGGTCCTTTCGCGCTGTTGCGAAAGGTTCTGCGGACGGGTGGAGCAACCAGCACTTTCAAGGGGCGCAGGACGCCATGGGCACGAAGCACCCAAAGACAACCAAACGCGCCGCTCTCGCCAGTGGCATGGTCACGCTGTCCGCGTGACCATGTTGGGCCCCGCCAACGCCCTGCCCGACGCGTGTCCGAACCGCCCGGCTCGAAGCGGCACGAACTGGCACCAACCGGCACCAAACGGAACGAAACGGAACGAAACGGAACCATTGGGAACCATTCGGAACCGTTTGGACCGATTCGCAACGCAGGAAGAATCCCGCATCATCCTGGCCGCCACGCTCTTGCGGATTTGCACCTGCTCTTGTCCCGCACCTGCGGCCTACGCGCGCCCCCCATGCGCACGCCCGCGCCGCGTCTGAATTCCTATCACTGATCCGCGTGGCATCGCTCTTCACTTTTCAAAGTTTCTCCCCCGGCCCGCTCGGCCGAGGGCGCTTCCATAGAAGGGCCGACGAACGCTTTTTTGCGCACAAACCGGCGCGGCCATTGCGAATCTTCCGGCCAGTGTTCATCTTTTTGTTTAGACCGTCTCCGCCACACCCGGCGCGGCCGTGCGATGTGCCGGGTGCCATGGCCAGGCCGTCGTCCAGGTCTGGCCATGTGTAAGCGATTCCGATATCGCCGCCAGCATCCCGGTTCCTGGTCGATGCATGGCCAGCCCAAAGACAGGGCTGACCATGGCACCCGGCCAGTGAGCTTCACATGCTTCTGCCAGACAACGCAGAAGCATGGCACCCGGAGCATAGCACGCAGCCCAAAGACGGGGCTGACCATGGCGCCGGGCCCGTCCGCAGAACCTTTCGCAACGCCGCGAAAGGACCTGCGGACCCTACCGACTTGCGGACGATTCCAATATCGCCGCATGCTGATTGCGCTTGCCTGTGCAAGACAGCGAGATACGATAATGAAAGCGGCTGACGGCTGTTGGCGGCGAAAAGGCATCCGGGGAATCCCGGCTTGGAGGCGAACATGATCATCCGTGATGAAACGGGATCCGACATCAGCGCGATCGCCGATGTGACGCAAGCAGCATTTGCGAATCTTGCGATCAGTAACCAGACAGAGCAATTCATAATCAACGCATTGCGAGCCGCCGATGCTCTCACGATTTCACTGGTGGCCGAACTCGACGGGGACGTGGTAGGCCATATCGCGTTCTCGCCGGTGACCATTTCCGACGGCAGCCAGAACTGGTATGGCCTGGGGCCCATTTCCGTGTTGCCCCAGCGCCAGCGGCAGGGCATTGGCAGCGCCCTCATGCACTCAGGCCTGGCCCGGCTGAAGGCCCGCGGCGCCCATGGCTGCGTTCTCGTGGGCGACCCTGGCTACTATGAGCGGTTCGGCTTCAAAAGCGTGCCGGAAGTGACCCACGAAGGCGTTCCGCAGCAATACGTTCTCGTCTTGCCCTTCGACGGGCACAAGGCCCAGGGTGTGGTAGCGTTCCACCCGGGGTTTTCCGCAACCAGTTAGCCGATCCAAACCGGAGCAGGGGTGCCGTGGCCGCGGAGTCCAGCGGCCACGTTTCAGCGACCCGCATGCCTTTCCGCCGGGTGCCATGGCCGGGTGCCATGGCCGGGTGCCGGGTGCCATGGCCAGGCCGTCGTCTAGGTCTGGCCATGTGTAAGCGATTCCGATATCGCCGCCAGCATCCCGGTTCCTGGTCGATGCATGGCCAGCCCAAAGGCAGGGCTGACCATGCCACCCTGCCCGATTGGTGGGACTCGCGACGGCGGCTCGGCCCACCCTACATTTTCTTTGCCCTACATTTCCCTTTGCGACCTCTGCGGCCTCTGCGGTGAATGCCTTTCCCTCCGGCCTCAGACCTTCTGCCCCTTCTTCTCCACCTTGGCCCAGGAGTCTTTCAGCGAGACAGTGCGGTTGAAGACCAGCTGGCCAGGAGCGGAGTCGAGGTCCACGCAGAAGTACCCAAGCCGCTCGAACTGGAACTTCTGGCCCTTTTCAGCCGTCGCCAGCGAGGGCTCGACGTAGCACTCCGTCAGAACCTCCATCGACTTGGGATTGATGTTGTCCTTCCAGCTCTGGCCCTGGGGCGCGTCGTCGGGATCGGGCTTGGTGAACAGGTGATCGTACAGCCGCACCTCGGCCTTGAGGGCCTTCTCAGCCGACACCCAGTGCAGCGTGGCCTTGACCTTCCTGCCGTCGGGGGCGTCGCCGCCCAGCGTGGCCGGGTCGTACGTGCAATGCAATTCGGTCACGTTGCCCGCGGCGTCTTTGACCACGCTCTTGCACGTGATGAAGTACGCGTACCGCAGCCGAACTTCGCGCCCGGGGGCCAGGCGGAAGAAGCCCTTGGGCGGCTCCTCGCGGAAGTCGTCGGCCTCGATGTACAGCACCTTGGTAAAGGGCGTCTTGCGGCTGCCGGCGGCGGCGTCCTCTGGGTTGTTGATGGCGGAAATCTCGTCCACCTGGCCGTCGGGGTAATTGTCGATCACGACCTTGATCGGGTGCAGCACGGCCATCACGCGATTGGCCCGCTTGTTGAGGTCCTCGCGCAGGCAGTGCTCCAGCAGGCCGATATCCACCACGCTATATGTCTTGTTGATGCCGATGCGGGTGCAGAAGTCGTGAATCGCTTCGGGCGTGTAGCCGCGGCGGCGCAGCCCCGCCAGCGTGGGCATGCGCGGATCGTCAAAGCCGTTGACCAGTTTGGCCTGCACCAGCTCGATCAGCCGGCGTTTCGACATCATCGTGTACGTCAGGTTCAGCCGGGCGAACTCGATCTGCCGCGGGTGGTGAATCTTCTTGCCCCACGCGTCCGAGCCGTCGTCGCTCCGGCCAGCGTTCACGGCGTCGATGAACCAGTCGTACAGCGGCCGGTGATTTTCGTACTCCAGCGAGCACAGCGAGTGCGTCACGCCCTCGATGCTGTCCTCGAAACCGTGGGCCCAGTCGTACATCGGGTACACGCACCACTTGCTGCCCTGGCGATGATGCTCGGCGTGCAGGATGCGGTACATGACCGGGTCGCGCATGTTCAGGTTGGCGTGGGCCATGTCGATCTTGGCCCGCAGCGTCCGGCTGCCGTCGGGGAACTCGCCCTTGCGCATGCGGTCGAAGAGGTCGAGATTCTCCTCCACGCTGCGGTTGCGGTACGGGCTGTCCTTGCCCGGGGCCGTCAGCGTACCGCGATAGTCGGTGACCAGGTCGGAGTTCAGGTCGCAGACATAGGCCTTGCCCTTCTTGATCAGCTCGATGGCCCAGGCGTAGATGGCGTCGAAGTAATCGCTGGCGAAGAAGAGGCGGTCGTCCCAGTTGGCGCCCACCCACTTGACGTCCTCGATGATGGCGTCGACGAACTCCTGCTCTTCCCTGGTCGGGTTGGTGTCGTCGAAGCGCAGGTTGAACAGGCCGCCGAAATCCTGGGCGATGCCGTAGTCGATCCACAGCGCCTTGGCGTGGCCAATGTGCAGGTACGCGTTGGGCTCGGGCGGAAAGCGCGTATGCACTTTTACGCCGGCGAAGCGCCCGCCCGGCGCAATGTCGCCCTCGACGGCCTCGCGGATGAAGTCACGGCCCATTCCTTCAGAGGGAACGCCACCGGTCGTCTCATGGTCAGTCATACTGTTCTCTTTCGTGTCGCGGGCGTCTCGCCCGCG
>CAITIS010000080.1 GCA_903892515.1 uncultured Planctomycetota bacterium
CGATCTTGCTCAGTACCGACAGAGTGGCCCGATCCACGGCGTTCTTCACGGCCGCGCGGTCGAAAAAGCATTCCTTGACGCCGAATTCGATCATGCCAATTCGCTCCGAAGCTGCTGGCGCTGAGCGAGCTTGTTCTGCGCCGCCGCCGGCAGGTCCGACAGGGCAATCGTGCCCTTGCTCACGAGTGTGCCGATCAGGTCTTCGAGCACCCGCACCAGCGGGATATCCGTCTGGGCCAGGGTGTCCGACGCCAAAGCCCGTGCGTCCGGCTGGGGATGAGCGGGCAGGTCGATCACTTCCCAGGTCAACGGCTGATCGGATTCGACCACGCCGGCACTGGTGAGAATGGCCACTGTCTGGCCAAACCCATCTACCAGTCGCACAGCCGTATCCGAATCATGAAAGACCGCCGCGGGAATCTCATATCGCATTAGGCTGCCCTCCAGATGCGGACGACGCCGGTATCGCCGGTGCCGCCGTTGCCGGCTGCGGCGTCGCCGCGAAGCCCGCCCGTGCCGCCGGCGACTGTGATATTGGTGCCGACGGTGCCGTTGACGAAACCGTCGCATGTAATGCCGATGAATCCGCCTCCACCGCCGCCTCCACCACCCACGCCGGCGTCAGTAGCGTCAAAACCCTTCGCCCCGCTGGCGCTGATGGTGCCGGAACCGGCCAAGACAATTCGCCGGGCGTAGATGAGGATCACGCCGCCGCCCGCACCGCCATTAGCGCCACACACATACGCGGTAGACTGGCCCGTGCTGTCACAACGCTCGGCTCGTCGAAGTAGTACTTGTAGGCCAAGAAGCAGATGCACGCCGCCATCAGCACCAAGACCGCCGCGAAGATAACGTCCCGTCGTTGCATGGGTGCCCCTTTCGATGGAAAGAATAACACCAGCCATGATGGTTGGGTAGGCCCTATCTTCCCTGGTACTCGACCGAGTGCTCAGCGTGCGCCTGCCAGTTTGCCGTGTACTTCTCGGCCAGGTCCTTGCTGCGGATCACCAGCAGGTTCTCTGCGTTGTGCTCCTCGGCCGACTTGGTGAAGTTGAACGAGCCGGTGATCACGGTTTCACCGTCGATGATCATGATCTTGTTGTGGGCGATCTGGTGTTTCTCGTCGATGAACGTCGGGATGCCCGCATGAGCCACGAAGTCCGCCGAGGAGTACTTCTCCGTCCGCTGGCTCTTGTCCAGGATGACCTGGACCTTGACGCCGCGTTTGTGGGCATCCACCACGGCCTTGGCGATGGGCGCCGACGTGAAGCTGTAGGCATGGACGAGCAACGTGCTCTTGGCTCCGTCGAGGGCCTTGACGATAGCGTCGGTGCAGCCTCCGTTGGGGGAGAAGTAGACGGCGATGTTGCCGTCCGAAACCTTTGCGGTCGCTGGGCCGGCCTGATTCCGTTGGCAACCCAGCGGAATCAACAACATTACGAGCATCAGCACGAATCGACGCATTTCCTTCTCCGTCATGCTGTTAAGCCAACTGCCGCCCAGCGCACAGCCGACACGGTCGCCGATCACGTTCCTGCCGTGGTCGCGGCCGCGTTCGGATGAATATGTTTTCATTGACCGTGCATGATGTGCCCGCTAGCATCTTCCCTCAGGTCACACACGGGCACTACTATGAAACCAATTCAGGCAATCGTCTACAGATATCTAACGGACAACGACTTCTTCACCATCTACAAGCCCCCAGGAACCGAAACTGGCGGAGGGGGCCAGCTATATATCGACTTCCTGACATCGCAGATCCCAGTGACGCAGTGGAACGGGTTCTTCAACGGCGTTACCGGCTTAGCCAGGAGTTCGGTGCGTAACGGGCCGCAATGGGAGTTTCCAGTACACAGCATCGGCCTGAGGCCTCCCACGCGGCCGCAGGTGTTGCGCGTTTACCAGCGACGCGCCGCAAGCATCTGCATCCCAAACCAGAATATCAACACGAAAAGCGCTAATCGTGTGACAGCGTGGTCTCCCAGCCGCGGATTCCCCTCACCATCGAATCCAAGCGTTAGAAATTCTGTGCCCGATGGACTTGTTGTATTTCTCGTTCGAACCTCAGATGACGAGGTGTGGGCTGGCTGGCTGCGCAACGCGGCGGGCAGGCGGTCTGTTCCGGCTATTCTGCGGCCAATGTTCGACGCACGGCGTACCCAAGGCGATGTGGGTTATGTGCAGTGTTCGGGAGCCATCTTGCTGGACGAGGGGAGCACCGATGATCCTTTCGCCGCACCGACCGAAGCAACGCTGGAGGGTGATGACAATAATCGTGCCGCAAATGGTTCATCTGCCGGATCTGACGGCAGGAGCGGACCTCGCGAGACGACGCCCGCTTCCAGTGGTGTCGCCGGTGAGACGCCGGGCGGTCGTCGCGAAAGATCAGAAGAAGAATTGATCGAAAGCCTCTTCGGCGAGGATGAGGTTGAAGGTGGCGAAGAAGCCCCTGAACTCCGGCAAGCCATAATCACGATTAGACGGCGTAATCACAATGCTGTTCGCGGGCTTAAACAACTGTACGGCTACCGCTGCCAGATCACGGGGGAGAGGCTCACTTTTGTCAAGCGCGATGGCTTCCGATATGTTGAAGCCCATCATCTGGTCCCCTTGGGAAAGGGCGGTGCTGACAACCCGCGCAACATCATCGTCGTAAGCCCCCTGGTCCACAGGATGCTGCATTACGCAAACGTCACAGGCGTCGATCTTTCTCGAGTGGTGGAGCACTCAGATGGGTCGGCTACACTCGCGATATCCATAAACGACGAGCCGTTTACTATCACGTGGCATCGGGAACACGCCAGCAGAGTCACGCGAGGCGGCGGATGAACCTATCGCTTGTGCAGGTGAATTAGGTACTCTTTTAGGTTAGGAGCGAGTTCGCTATTGTTGCTCCTAAAACGCTTGTTCTCAAACGTGCGAACAGTAACTGCCCCATGCCCCGTTAGCAGTGCTTTCATCTCACTGAGCGAAAGAAGCCCATCCTCACTGTAGCTGATTAGGAAGTGCCGGCAGTTCATTTTCGTGAAAATACAATCGAAGGAATCCTGTATTCGCGTGCGAGTACAGAAATTTGAGTACTGATCCCGCCAAGGTCTTAGCCCACTAACGCCTATCGCATCAGGGCAATCCTCTCGAGCCAGCGTCTCAAGTATGTGGTAGTTGGCCGCATACTGCCGCTTCATGTACGGCGGATCGATATAGCAGACATCACATGAGATACGACTTGCCACGTCTTCGGCGTAACCTTGTAGCACCTCGTGGCGACCTGCGTCCTTGGCGACCGGAACCTGGGTCGGCGTTAGCCGAAGCCGATCCTTTGCTCTGCCAACTAGACGGGAAAGATAGTGACCGTACGTTCCTGCAATATTTGCGACATCATTGGCGCCCATAATGAGGTCGTGCAACAAGAGCGACCGCTCAAGCGATGTGATACATCTCTCGCTAGCAAGCCGCCCGATCCATGTTCGAATGGCATCAATACGTCGCGCGTTCTCAGGACTGAAGTAATTCCTTGGAGCAGGGCTGTTCTTAGGACTACCGGCGATGCTGAACTCTCTCCAGAAGTAGCCCTTTGTGAGGGGTACATTCTCCAGGGCCATGAGGGCCCTTTCGTATGGTGAGAGTGGAAACAGATTCCCCGCCCTAGTGGGAAGAAACTCGTCCACGAAGCCAGCAGTGCCTTCAAACTTCGGAACCTCAGTGAACAATAGAGCCACGCGAGCATGGTGGTATGAGTATGTCATCAGGTCGTTGGCGATGACCGAATAGCCATTTTGTCGAAGCGCCGCGGAGACGGCGGCTGTGCCGCACATCAGGTCGGCCACCTTGCCGCCGGGCTTAACAAGATCCGTGATTGCGGGAAGGATGTCTCCCAAGATACGAGTCTTCGCACCAATATAACGATGCCCCATCGCGGTGCTGCTCCTCAGAAAATGTCGGACATCCCTACCCGCTTGAGCTTTCGAACAGGTAGCAATTCCTGAACAGAGTCAAGGGTCGCATAGATCTGACGATAGTGAGACGCCTTCAGGCCGTACAGTCCCGCGACATCCCTCTCAACGGATGCATCCACATCGATGGGCGGTTCTTTGCCACTGCGCAGGTATGGCGACAGCACCCCGGCCATCCGTTTCAATGCTGTCTGGTGGCGTCGGAGCACATCAGGACCAGGTAGGGGCAAAGCGAGCAACTGCGCCTGCGTAACATATGGGTGTGACCGCCACTCTGTCTCGCCATGCTTCTTGGTCAAATAGTAATACATTGCGCGAGAACACAGAATTCCCAGCAAGGCTTCAAGCGGCACGCCAGAATCACCCTGGTCGCCATGGTGGCGGAAGATGTACACGACCTGGTTCGTATAAGACCTGCTATAGTCAATCGCCGCAGAAAGTCCGACCCCGGTCTTGCGTACCAAGAGTTTTGGCGGCAGATACGCTTCGTCTTCCTTGTAGTTGATGCCTTCCATCCCTTGCTCAATCCATAGCGACTGTCGCAGTTGATACCGACAAATGCTTTCGCCGACTATGAAGGGCACACGGTTCGGACCGGCCGATTTATGAACGATGCTGACAGGGTGTACGCGAGCACCGGCAACCGTTCCTCCACAATGCCGACACGTGGCGGTTGAGCTGCCCGGCAGTGGAAGCCAATGCCGGCAGCTGAGGCAACGACAGACTAGACCGCTCTTTGAGAGCTCAACGCCCCGGGTACTCCGGAGCACATCCCCTAGGCACCCCCGAGCGGTCCTAAAGACACCCACTACAGGTTCTTCTTGAACATCAAGGTCGATATCCAAGGCATAGTCGTGGTTGTTGAGAAATCTATCCTGAGGAATATGTCTGGTCAGTGACACTTCCTGCTCTGCGAACGTCGACCTGCCAGCAAGGATCAAGCTACGAGCTTTTGGGGTCAGTCTCAGACATGGCACTTGCCACCCTGCAGGGGCCGGTCGGTTCTGGCATACCACGACAGCACAAGCGCGGTTGATGCTGTCGAAGAGCCTCTCTCCGAGTCGAGCTAGGAGCAGAATGCGCGTTCTTTGGAGCAGGAGCTGGCGGAGGAGCTTGCGCTCGAAGCTAAACAGAGAATCCGGGACGATGAAAGCGATGATGCCGTTAGGCTTCGTTAGCTTGAGCGACAGCTCGAGGAACAAATCCGAGGTGTCGGATTGGCCATGGAAGAGAACAAATTCGTCGCTGCTCAGCTTATCACGATAGCCGCTAATGTCGGCCCCCCAAGGAGGATTCGCGATAATCAGATCGAAGCCATCCGGAGCGTCGAATTTATCCTTCACCCGTTCCCAACCGGCCGCCGATGTTGAGCTGTTGAATGGGAATAGGGCATTATCGGTCAGCACATTAGTACCCCGTTGCCCAGCCACCCCTTGCTTCGATGCCAGATGCCGCAATCGCGCAGCTGTTTCTGACGCTGCAAGCGGGTCGATGTCTACAGCGCAAAGCACGTCGCGGGGGTCGGCTTTTCCCTGGAAGTGCCTATCCAGCTGCACCCACATGGACTCCAGGAGCTCGCCGTTCCCACTTGCCGGATCAAGCACCCTCAATTTCTGAAGCTGAACCCTATTCGCCCCCATGGTATGCAACAAATGCTCAGCTGCTTTTGCAGCGACAAAATCCGCCAAGTTCCTGGGAGTGTAAACCGCTCCGTTACGCCGGATTTCCGATCTGGCATCGGTCGGATCACGAAGCAGAGACTCAATAAACGTAGACCGAGGAAGCGTCCCTCGATTATGGTCCACAAGGGCTAGAGCCTTCTTGGATAGAGTTAGTGACAGCCGCGTTTTCTTCTGCTCAGCGGGAAGTCGCGGTCGACCGGCGCGGTGAAGTTGATCGGAATCCATTCCAAGTCCAGCCACGATTGCACTCCTTGCATATCGGTAATACCAAAACCTTACAGAACTTCAGGCCGACGGCAAGGAAATTATCGCCCGTTGAACGTTTTGCTTCATGTCCGCGACGCGTCCGAGCTCACTTTGGATCGCCGCTCTCCGCAACGACTATAGAGACGAGTGGCCGCCAGCGTCTGTGCAGGCGGCCGGAGAGCACACCGCTAACGCCCAGTGCATAGGAGCCATCATGATCCACGAGCGGTACGACCCTTCGCATCCGCTGCTTCGCGAGTTGGTCTTCATCCATGTCTATGGCGACGACGGCGAATCCTTTGACGTGCTGCTGACGCGCGTCCCGGGGATCGGGGACGAGATCGACCGCGAAGCTGTCAGCTATAGGGTCGTGCGAGTCCAGCACGAGCCCGTCGATGACGATGGTCGCGCCCGATTGGGATGGCATGCGTTCGTCGAGGCGCAGTTGCAGCCTGAAGACGAGACGCCGCCACCTAGTCATCACTGGGGCAGGCGGAGGAAGAATACGAAGCGACAGAGCTAGACGTGCATCCGATAGGCCGCTACAGATTGCCTTGTGGGATATGAGCTTACGACAGAATGGCTGCGGCAGCCTCGTGGTGCGTGAAAGTAGCCCATGACACGGTCACGGGAGTGACCGTGACACCGGCCTCTGCCACGCACCACGAAGCTACCGTCTGGCGCAGAGGTCGGCTTTCGGATGCCCAGCGGGCATGATTGGAGAGTACGCCATGGACGCGATGCCACTGAATCAGGCTGGTGGGCAAGGCCGAGAGACGCAACCGGCCCTCCTGTTCCCCGACCTGCAGCCCTGGGCTCAGGAACCACAGCCAGCACTCGACGAAAGAAGGAAGGCAGAACGTGACGCGATACTAAGAAGGCTGGCTACGTTTGCTGAGTCAGATCTGGGCGAGAAGCAGGAACGGTTGGCTTTCATTCTCCGGCAGTACCCTGAAACCCGTGACGACCGGCGGCTTCTGGTTCTGAAGTACTGGGAACGGTTCAATGCCAAGGAGCTAGCCCAGTGGCGATCCGATTCGCATCGCACGCTGGATGTCCTTTTGGATCTGGATAACTTCAGCACACTTGAGAGGCTTGCCAGGCACATCCAGAACACACTCGGCTTGTTTGCCGGGGACGAACGACTCAGAGATCTCCGGGCAGCGATGCAGGGCGAATTCGGCAGATACTTGGCTGCGCAGCCGCGGGACTGCGAAGAAATCCGGCTTTACCTGGACGAGACGGGAACCGATGGGCAGTCCGGTGTACTTGGCGTCGCTGGCGTCTGCGTGCCGGACTACCGCTTCTTCGCTCAGTACCACGCGGCGATCTTGCAGCGCCGATCATCAATCGGATATTCAGGCACTCTACATGCGTCGGAGATAACAGACGATTGTGCGCCGCACGTCGCGCTTATGGAAGAACTGAAGAAATGGCGTGGCGGGCTCCTATTCATCGGGCACGCAATTTCTGCTCGTGTTACTACCCACCAAGCTCTGCTCAGCCTGCTACACCACCTTCCCCTCGACGCGCTGCATCGACTGCGTGAAGACGGCTGCCTGTCGGGGCCCAAGGCGCTGGTGATCGTAAAGGAAGCGGACGAAGGATTCGATAGGATGTATTTGCCGTCGCTTCGGACCACGTTGCCCGAAGCTATGTTCAACGGCTTCGGCGGCCAGGTTTATCTGAAGGAAATTCAATCCTTGCCCAAGGGAAGCGAGCCACTGCTTGAGGCGGCCGACATCATAGCTTTTGCGATGCAGCGCGGGAGGCATCCGGGCAGCCATCGCGCCAAAGATCGTTTAGCAGACATAGTGATGAACGTCTCCGGTCTCGATGATCCACGAGACCGTGGTGTGGTGTTCAAGAAGTGGTAATCTGCAGTGTGCAATCCGACGTCACTCGCGGCAGCTCGCAGCAGTGCCGTAAGGCTATTCCATCCCCATCTGTTTGAACAGAATCGCGTTCCGACGCTGAGCTGTCTCGATCAGCTTGTCGAACGTCATGATCTCTGTAAAAGCGCCGTGGTTCCGGTGGAAGTTGAAATAGCTTTGAGCATCTGCAGCAGGCAGGAAATCCCTGTCTTTGGCGTGCTTGTGCAGCGTCGGCGTGAAGTCGCAGATGACATAGGCGTGTATCGGTAGATTCGCCGGCAGGTTGATCGGCTTGCCGTGACGATCCTTTGCCTTTCCCGACCTCAAGAGTTCGATGTAGCGGTACACCTGTTCGATTGGGTTTTCGTCGTCGGTGTAATCGTCGCGGGAAGGCCTCTTGAACTCTACTAACACCACCGAGCCAAAGGGTGCCGCAGAGTCCGCAAACGCAATCGGATGGTTGAAGATTAGCAGATCCGGTCTTCGTTGGCTATCCACCTCAACAGGTTCTGCTGCACCGAAAGGAATATCCGATGCGAGGTAGTAGTGGTAGGCCAGCTTTTCATCCAAAATCCACAAGTTCATCTGATCGGACGGAATGTCGTCCGACGTCGCCTTGAGAGGGAAGATGATTTGATGAACACTCTCCTCTTTGTGGTACTTGCCGTCGTCCTGTCGGTGAAGACGACTGGCAAGAAATGATAGAGTCGCCTTCCGGTGCATCACATGCTGGGCAAGCTTTGCGATTCCTTGCTCATTCCATTCCTCAAGAAAACGAGCGAACTTGGCGCGGTGCTCATCAAGATCAGTGGGGTCGGCGGCCAGCGATTCAAGGATCTCCTTGTACTTTACTTGAAGCTCTGCATCGTACTCTTGGGCCAAGCGGTACAGTTCAAGATCCAGTCTTTCATCCGAAAGGCCGGGCGGAACACGATCTAGAGCTTCCGGTTTGTGCTTGATCAAGGAGCGGAATTGCGGGGCTTTCGTCTGCACGTACTGCCTAATCCTCGCCTCCTTCTTCTGCCGTGCTTCTATGGTGAAGGACTCCAGGTAGCCGGCGGCCTTGGCTATAGAGTCGTCGAGAAGCCCCGGCCATGAAAGTTCGTTCGGATACATCGCGCCATCTCCGGCCAACAAGTCAAAGTCTGTTCGCTCTGGAAGAACCTTGGCATCAAGGTATCGGCCAGACACGTAGCCGGTGTAGATGAAGGATCGTCCCTCCTCAGTCATCAACGCGGGCTCAAGGTTCGGCACCCGACCTTCAAGTCCCTCCGACCTTACGCTGCGATTATGGGCACAGAAATGAATACGATGTTGGTGCCCATGCCCTGGCAAAGCACGGACGTGGCTAATCTTGAATGTCTGCCCCTTGATCAGGAACTCCTCGCTAGACGTAGTTACCTCTGATCGGAAAAGAGCGTTTATGTCGATGGTCCTGCCTGCCACCTCGTCTATCAAATTGATTCGGGGGCAATCGCTGAGAACGAACGTTTCGAGACAATGCTCGATGATCCTTTTGGCGAGCGCCTCGGCTGACCGAGAGCACTCATCGCGATACTTTCTCCCGAATCCCACCAACTTCACTGTTGTCACCGGCGTCCCGTCGTGCTCCTCGCGTCGATAATCGGTGACACCCTGCTCCGATAGCGTGAACTTGAATCTACGCCGCCAAGTCTTCTTGCCTTCCCGATAGACGCTGTCAACCTCCGCGTGATCAAATGCTTTCAGCCACAGAAGCCGCCCAATTCCTTTGCCGCCTCTTTCAGCCTTGTGAAGCGAATCGCTTGTGTCAAAAGACGCGTAGTTGCTGTCAGTGAAACCAACGCCGTCGTCCCTGATCGTGAAACCACTAACTGGTGCCGTCAGTAGCTGATCCGGGTTAATCGTCTTTTGGGAGGTGTCACGATGGATGGTGACATCGATGCGCCCCGTGCCGTTGCGAGCATCCTGGATCGCATGGATGGAGTTGCTAATGGCCTCGAACAATGGGAGTAGACAATTGCTGTGCGGCAACCGCGTGTTTTGGACTCTGCCCCTGATGTCGATCCGCATGGTAAGACTCCCTAGGTCGATCCTCGAATTATCCCAGACTGAACGGGAGATGTCTATCATGACGTGGCACCTTTATGAGCGTGGGTCTTGATTGACTTTATGTGATGTCAACGCGTGACGGTGGATCGTTGGAAGAGCAGCATCCCCGAAATGCTCTTTTCGGGCTTGAGCAGCTTCCCGCTCTTTATCCAGCGATTCAGCGTGGTCCTGCCGATGCCCAGCCGCTTGGCCAGCTGGGTGCCGTTGATGTACTTGTCGCCGACGAGCGACGCTCGCCTGGACTGCATGCCCTTGTGCCGGCAAGCGGCGTGCAGCGTTGGAATCCCGCGCCAGTAGTAGCGTCGCGTGATTTCGATCCTGCGCCCGCAGCCGCAAGAGCATGTCGGGCTCTTTGAGTTCTGCCCCTGGACCCAGGCGTCGATCTTGTTGCCCGTCGGGATCGCTGCCTCGGCATGCAATGCCACTGGCTCGGCGTCCGGTTCCGGCGGCGTCAACATCATGTCAATGCTGATCGTCTGCTCGTCGATCATCCGGACGACAAGCCCCTGGTGCTCGACCAGGGATAGAACAAGAGCCCGACCCCGGTCAGTGGTGTTCTCGGCTACCGACGCGATGCCAGCCAGGTACGCCTTCACCTGTTGGCGGGTGATCGCCTTGCCCGACCGCCCCGGGCTTGGCTGCGGGGTCCGCTGTTTAAGGGCCTTCTGCTTTTCCGTGAGCTGCACGATCCGCCGCCATGCGGCTTCCTTCTCGGCGTCGCCGGCGGCCTCGTCGTGGCGAACGTACCAGAGTTCGATATCCCGCTCGATCTTGGCAAGTTCGGCTTTGGACGCCCCGGCATCTACATCCGTCTCGTGGCGGCGGGCCAGCAAGCGGCGCGTCGTCTCGTAGACGCGGTCCACGGCGTCGTCGCCGCAGATCATCTCCGAGATCTTCTCCCAGAAGACCGGGTGGAGGCGGTCGCTGTTGACGCGATCCGCGTCGCATCCGCCCAACGCGCTCGGCCCGTAGTACTTCCGCTTGATGCACGTGTAGTAGTACGGCTTGCCCTTGCCCCCTCCGCGATTGGTCATCGGCGCGCCGCAACGGCACCGCAGGACGCCCGCCATAGGCGACTTCCTGCTGACGACCGGCCGCTCGATGGTAGGCCTGTTATTGCCCTTGATCTTCTGTGCCCTGCGCCAGAGTTCCATCGGGATGATCGCCTCGTGCTGGCCCTGGTGCAGGGTCTGGTTGTGCTTCGACACCCGCTTGCCGGCCCCGGCCTCAAAGAATTGTTCGTCATAGGCGATCATGCCCGTCACCGCCGGATCGTTAATGATCCGCCGGACCTTGTCGGGGTGCCACAGTCGGCCCGACCGGCGGCGGTAGCCGCGTCGGTTCAGTTCGTTTACGACCCGCCGGCAGCCCCAGAGGTCCGTCGCGTACAGGTCGAACACGAGCCGAACGACCTCGGCCTCGTGCGGGTCGATCACCAGACCACGCGGCAGTTCAGCTTCCGCCTGGGCCCTGGCGTGGTCCGCCGGCACGCCGTTGGCAATCAGTTCCCTCTGAAGGCGGGCGCGAGAAGTGTACCCGTATGGCGGCGGGCCGCCAGGATGCTTGCCTTGCTTGGCCATCTCCCGCTTGGCGCGCTTCACGCGGTCGGCGACTTGGTCCTTCTCCAGCTGCGCCGCGGCGGCACGGACGGTTGACGCGAAACGATCCGACGGCGATTTCAGGGCCAAGGGCCCGCTAAAGGTGTGGATGGTGACGCGATGCTCGCAGCAGGCGCTCACGAACCCCAGCCACAGAACCGTGTCGCGGCTGAGGCGGTCAATATCCCGGCAGATGATGTGGCTGATCTTGCCGGCCTTGATGTCGGCCAGCAGCCGTCGGCCCGCCGGACGCTTCTCGAACGGCACGTCCGCGCCGATGGCGCGTTCCTCGTGGTAGATTTCCAGGTTCGGCAGTTCGTGCTGCTGGGCGTAGCTGGTGATGCCATCCCGCTGCGCCGGAACGCTTAGGCCCGTGATGATGCTTTCCTCGCGGGTCAGCCGGATATAGCCGGCCGCCACGCCGAGTGCGGCGTGCTGGCGTTGGTCAGTTTGTGTCGCAGCTCTGATCATGTGCTCTCGCAATCAGTTGCGCCATCTGCTCAATCACGTGAGCAGCCAACCTCGGCCGGGGAGGCGCATCCGCCATGCGTCCTTGCCCCGCCCGTCCTGCACCATCAGGCCGTGGGGAACCCCCAAGCCAAGGGGATTCCTGACCAATAATCGTGGACCGTGCCTTCCCTGCCTTCACCACCGGGCTCCTTGC
>CAITIS010000081.1 GCA_903892515.1 uncultured Planctomycetota bacterium
AGCACCGCGCGCATGCCAGTATTCGCTGCTAATCTCACGGAAACTCCGTGAATCATAAAAGAATCGTCGGCCCCGAGTTAGCGAGCCAACTCCTCTGCCGGCGGCACTCGCTTCTTCGACTGCCGCCGCCATTGGTCCACCAATTGCCCCTAATCCTGCGGCTACGCCTGCAAAGCCCACCGCCAGCGTGCCGCCGATGGCGGCATCGCGTGCGCCGCTGCCCAGGGCTTCCCGCCATGATCCGCCCTGAAGCATCGTCTCGGTGAACCCGCCCGCAAACCCGCCGACAATCCCGCCGCCAGCACCCACGGCCGCCACTGCGAAAAAGCCTTCGCTCAGTGCCTGGGGCACCGTGATTCCAGCCAGACCCGCGACCGCGGCCATGCCCAGGCTCGCGCCGGCTCCCGCTACCGCGCCGGCGGCCGCTCCGATCAAACCCGCGCGCGCTGCCGCATGAAGATCCCCGGTGATCGCACCAGTTATCCCAAATCCCAGCCCGCCGCCAATCAGCGCACCGCCAATGATGAACCCAGCCAGGCCGCCTGTGGCCACCGTCACCGCCACGCCCGTCGCCACGATGGCCACGCCGGCCACCACCAGCACAACGCGCATAACAACATCGTCGTCGGTGCTCTTGTCCGGCTCGAGCCTGGGCTCCATCACGACCCCGTTGTCATACTGCTTGCCGTCCCAGCCATACACGCCGGCCCGGCCAAGCAGGACGTCTGTCTCCAGAACGCGCACGTGCCAGGGCAGGTAGTCAATGTACAGGCCCGTCGGCACGGACAAGGGCTTGAACTCGGCGGTGTTGCGGTGGTCGGCGGCTGTATCGCTGCTCATTCTGCCATACCGGTAAACAGCCGCCCGACTCACTTCACACTCCAGCGAGCGCTTGCCTTCCCGCGCGCGGTACATGACAGTGGGCTTGCCCCGGCTGTCGGTCAGCTGAACGTCGACTCGACCATCACTGTCCGCAAACGCCACCGGGCCGCCCGGAACGGTCCGTACCGTCCGCGTTACCTCAGGCCGGGCGTAGCGACTCGTGCCGGGGCGGTCGCGATAGCTCTCGCGCTGGATGAGATTGCTGCCATCGTGAAGGTAACGGTGAGTTACTTGATTCGCCCGCCCAGAACCAAGCCGCTCCACCGGCCCAGGAGTGGGGTGACGCAGGTCACGCAGGTGCCCAGCGCGGTCCCACAGCACCGGCCGATGTGAACTGAACGCCGCGGGAAGGCCGGCTATGCCCGCCTCCGCCGACGCCTGCGAAGCCGCCTCGAAATCTCCGCCCTTCTTCACAAACACATTGCTCCCCGAGTAACCTTCCCAATTCACGCATAGCGGACACTTCGGGTCCAGCAGCCGGCTCTCCAGCGGAAAATCATTCAGAATGTTGTTGTACAAGCCCACCCGGGTCGCATTCCCGCCGATGCCCTGCGATGCAACCGTCCAGTTGAAAACCACCGGCTCGTGGCCCGGACCGCTCTCAAGCCGGCTGAAAGCCACCAGATATGAACCCTGTAACGCATCTTTGAACTTGATGCAAGGGCCAGTGGAGTTTTCCATCGTGCAGTTCTGGACCTGAAGATCCCCCGAGTTGCCTTCCACCATCAGGCACTGACCAACCTCGGAACTAAACGCGCAGCCGTCAAACATTATCCCGCTTGAATTGCTCACCGTCCCGGATACGACTTTAAGATCCCGGAAGGTCAGATTCTCCACGCCCAGGACCGTCAGCTTCTTGAGTTCCAGCTTCTCGGCCGCCACCGCGTCGGCCGGCTCGAAGGTGATGTGGCCATGCAGGCACTTCTTTTGGCCGGGATCCCACAGGCGCGAGAGGCTGTCGCGGACGGTCGCCGAATCCGCCAGTTGTTTCGCGGCGTCGGCATGCAGCCGCACCAGGTAGCGAAGCTTCCGCCTGTCAGAAGCGATGCGGCGGATAACCGAGTCGAAGGTCGTTTGAGCCGTCACGTCAAAGACGGCATCAACGACCGGCGTCCGCTCGATCTCGATGACGCTGGGCGTCTGCTTCAGCACCACCCGGCCCAGGCCGTCATACCGCATCATGCACTGTTTGGCCGACGAATCACGGCCTGGAAAGGCCGTGCCACCTTCAGCCAGCAATGCCACCGGCAGGCCAAAGGCATTGCGATGGATGGTCGCGCCAGGCTCCTGGAAACTGGCCCCGCTGGCGAGACAATGTCATGGCCTGAGCGGTGGGTTATAGCCGGCAAGAGCAACACGCCGGTAATGGGCGCGTTCTTCCGCCGACACTGATGGCTTGAAGTTGCACTCATTGCCTTCTATCTCCAGAAGCTCCCGTAGCGGCCCAAGCCATTCCAGTACTTTCTTCATGTCTTGGCACCATGGCCAATTCCAGTTGAGAACCAAAGGCTTCTCATTATGCCACTTTGCTTGAAAACGCAGCCAACTCAGCAATTTGATGGCGACCACGCGCAAGCCCAACTTGCCCACGATCTCAACCAGAGAAGCCACACTCGGTGGCACATCACCCCGGTCTACAAATGCCACGATGTCATCAATAATACCACCCATCGGAGACCTCAATAATTCGTCCAAATGTGATGTAGCATGAGTTCCAGCGTTGCGAAGTCCACCGGCCCACCTCCCGCCAACTGAAACTCTCTAGCCCGGTAGTATGCGTGATTCTCCCACAAGAACCCGCCCGGCGACAGAATAGTCCTATACCGAAAATCCATTGCGTGAGTTCCTTCATGTACGATGTCACTCAGCAGGCTCGCCGAGTTCTGGCGAACATAGATGCTCTCGGCTTGGGCAAATCCCCACGGAACGGCTCTTGGATTCCCACCCTTCAAGGCATACGCTCGTGCGAATAGGTCTTCGCCAAGCACATTCAGCTCTATGATTCCTCGGTCGATCCCCGCCGCCAGGTCATCCGCGTAAGCGGTATGGCCCATGAGCATTCTGATCAACGACTGACGCGTGACCCCGCGATTGGCCGTTGTCCGAAGTCCTGCAGCTCCACCCATAGACATTGCCTTGCCAGAAGCCAATAATCTTCCGAGACCAAGCTGTCTGCCAGCGGCCCCCGCCAATTCCTCTCCGGTGGCGGTTTGCCAGGCTGCGGCTGTCGCGGCAAATTGCCGCGTCCAGGCCACGCCCGCCCGAACCAGGCCATAGCCGCCTGCCACCGTGGCCGCCGCTTGCACCAGGCCCGTGCCAAAGGCCATCCCGCGATTGAAGGAGTTCAGGCCCAAGTCCTGCTCTGTGGCGATGTCCCGGCCTGTCAGGCCCGTGTAGACTCCGCCGACGCCCGTCAGGCCGGCCAGCGTGCCGCCGATGACTTGACCCGTCGTCTGACCTGAGCCGATTCGGCTGCCGATCTCCGCCCCAAGAGCCATCGCACCGACACCCAGCGCTATCCCCGTTACCACGGCCGAACCAACTCCCACCGTGGCCAGCCAAAGCGGCGTCGCAGTGCCGGCCGAAAGCACCTCGCTGGCCGCAAAGCCCACCAGCAGCAGCGTGCCGCCGGCTACCAAGACGCCCGTGCTGGCCCCGGCCAGCCATTCCACAAGATCAAGAACGCTCTTGTCCGGTTCAACCCTCGGCGCCAGCACAACGCCGTTATCGTACTGCTTGCCGTCCCAGCCATAAAGGCCTGTCCGGCCAAGCAGAACGTCGCCTTCCAGAACGCGAACGTGCCAGGGCAGGTAATCAATGTACAACCCCGTCGGAATCGCCAGCGATTCGAGTTCCCCGGTGTTGCGGAAGTCGTCGGCCGAGTCGCTGCTCATTCGCCCGTAGCGAGCCACGCTAGCCCGGGCGGCGTAATTGACGTCCGAACGCTGACCTTCCCGGGCGCGGTACATCGAAGTGGGCTTGGCCTACGGGAACGTCATCGAGTAGCAACTGCAAGCAGAACCCGCACCGCGTCGCGGGGAACGGTACACGGCCGACACCTACCGTCGCACCATCGCCGCTTGCATGCGACTAGGCTTTCCTGCCGCCAGAGCCGCTGGCCCGGCGCGACAGCGAGAACATCGCCGAGTGAAACAAACGCCTGACGCCGGCGCCGAAGGCGGAGCTGAAGGGATGGCAGAAGGCCCACCCTTGGCATCCGCACCAGCTCCGCCACAACGCCGCGACCGAGCTGCGGCGTGAGCTCGGCTTGGGAGCCGCCCGAATCACCCTCGGCACCACAGCGCCGCCGTCGCGCAAAGATGTGCGGACAAGGACAAGCGGGAAGCCATCAATGCAATCATGAGGTAGGATGATCAATCGCATCGCGATATCACGCCACACGTGCGGCAATCACGGCGAGAATAGCGCACATGCAACTTGTCGGCACAGGAAGCACAAGGGAACGGGATGGGCTCGCCCCATCTCGATGCGGTGAGGGACGCCATCGACGCACGCCCAGCTGATGCCCGATGAATCACCAACCGTGAGCGCGGGATGGCCCCAGGGGCGGCCCCGCCTCTCAGGTCAAACGTTGCCAGCCCTTGGCTTCACTGGCAATTTCAGTCAAACGCGCAGTATCGACAGAACCCTGTGTCAGCAACTCGTGTTGCGCCTGCCGCAGGTCGAAGACCGCCTTCATGACTGATTCTACATCACGACAACCCGCCAAGGCCGAATCCAGTCCCTTGCCCGTGATGAGTTCCGGGAGTTGATAGTCTTTCCGAATCGTCCCGCTGCGCGCCAGCATCTCCAAGGCCGCCACTTCTGCCGCACAGGAGACAGCCGAGAGACTTTTACTTGTGGACGCACGCCCTCGTATTCGCTCAACAGCTAGCAGCCCGTTGAAGAACTCTTCTTGACAGGGATGGTAAACTGCATGGGTCGTCAAGGAGGACGATTCGATGGCCATGGGACAACGTAACAGTGAGCAGCAGGACGAACTGTGGATCGCCGCCACGCAGATGCCCGAGCCGCCGGGGCATCCCTTCTATCGCAAGCTCAACCAACTGCTGGCCGAGGGTCTGGACGGGCCGCAAGGCCGCTTCAGCTTCGACGGCTTCGTCGAG
>CAITIS010000082.1 GCA_903892515.1 uncultured Planctomycetota bacterium
GGCGTACCTGGAGGGCCGCTCACTTCTGTGGACGGAAATCGAAGCCGAGTTCGACTATCCCACGCTCGCCATTGCCCTTGCGGACCCCACCGAGGAGACCCCCGAGGAACTCATGGACGCGATCTACTTCATTGACGTGATGGCGGACGATGATCTCTTCGACCGCATCCACGCCGAGGCTGTAGAGTCCGGTGTGGACCTCGGCACGTCAAACGAACTAACCCCCGCCGACCTGGCCGTGCGTGTGTGGCTGGCCGACCGGAACATCCTGGAGCGGGTTCACGCCGAGCAATACCTGACGCGCCCCAAGAAGTTCCAGTCGTACTTCGCCGATCATCTGGACGTGCCCGACTTGCAGTATCCCAGCGACCCGACGCTGAAGGGCCTGGAGACCGACCTGAACGAGTGGTTTGACACCCATAAGAAGGGCCGCGGAACTCGTGTGTTCCCGTTCTTCCGCGAAGATGGCGTCTGGTTCATGGTGCGTCACGGGCAGCGGATGAAGCGCGAAGGGACGATGGAACCGAACGGCGGGGCTGGGAGCAAGTACTACCGCCCCGAGACGTTCGACGTGTTGATCTACTATCCAGAACAGCGGGAGCTAACGATCCACACGCAGACCAAGGGTGAGACTCAAGCCTACTGTAAGCACATCGGTAAGCACCTCTTTGGCGACGCCGGGCTTTTTGACTTTGAGAACGCCAAGCCGAAGTACACGCTGAAGCCACTGATCGACCAGGGCCCGGAGGTTCTGGCCTGTCGCAAGGGCGAAGGCGTCCAGGCCGTTCGCATGGTCGAGCTGCAATTCATCCACGATTTTGAGCAGCGGTATGTCGAATGCCATCGAGGCGATGATGTGTTCGCGGCGATGGCCGCCAAGAATCGAGGAATCCCGGAGGACGCTCAGTTGGTCCGCGTGAGTTTCAAGGTACTTTTTGAGGGCGCAATCAAGTGGCGCACCGTTACCCTCTGCATGCCAAACATCGCCAGTTTCGACAGAGAATCTGATGCCCAGACCATCCATGCGTGGCTCGCGAAGCGAGGGTTCCTCTGCATGATTGAACCGGAGGCGGCCGATGCCCGACCTGCTGAAGCTGTGGCGGTTTCTTGAGGCCAGGCCGACGGCTGCGGCCGTGCCGGCGGAATGGCGGGCTCGTGTCGGCGATGACTTTGCGGACATCGACAGTCTGATTTCGCCTAGCGGGATGGATGCCACCTGCTATCCGAACCCTCGCGGACGTGGCCTACCCCTGGACATCGTGCGTTATCCTGACGGAGCGATTGCCGCCGTCAGCACGGATGGTGGCCCTCAACTGAAGCTGAATCCTTCCGACATCGAACTGCACAAGGCGTCATTTCCCGCGATGAGGAAGATTCTAGCGAAGGCGCTATCCCTACAGACGTCGCATGAATCAATCCCCGCCCCGGCGAAACTATTCCGTGTTGGCTTGTGGGAGCCCAAGCCGGCCGCCGCATATTCGGTGTTTCTGGCGATTGCTGAGAGCCCGGCGGAACTGTCGGCAGCCGTGCATAGTGCCGCCCGCGATGCCAGGAAGCCCTGCATCGTGTTGACGCCCACCCGTGTCCGATGGACGGATGATACCGATGCCGTTGCGGCAAGCGTCAAGGCGGTCCTGGCCCCCCTTGACGAAATCGTGCAGATGAATTCGGGGGGCCTAGCCGCGACTGCCGCCTGGCAGGAGTATCTTTCCGGCTTCTGCCGCCAGGCCGATCTCAAGTTCACCTCCAGTTTCACCAACAAGCGCCCGCCGCGCAAGCGGGCGGGCTTCGCTGCCAAGATCGAGCTCTTGCGGAACGAATTGATCAAACACATCAAGTCGGCCAAGGACGCCGCACACACGGCTGTCCAAGCCGACTTGGAGCCGAAGCTGCTGCCGCGGCCCAAGAAGATGGACCTGGGCAAGCGGGTCGATCTCAAGCCTTACGACGTCACTCGCTGTTTTCAGGACGACTCAGGCCTGCGGCAGCTGTGGCGGTTCGCTGGTAATCTTCACGACGTCATGAGGTGGGGCAAGTAGCCACCCTTCCTGCCTGCTAACCAGACGCTTTTGCACTTACGGCCATCTCGCGCAAGTGCAAAAGCGTTTTTCATGCGCGTAGCTCGCTGTCGCACGCCCAGTTGCGCCAGCGTCAAAAGAAATCACGTCTTGTCGTGCAAGTCTCCCGGCGGGTGAAGCGGCCCAACGGTGGCCGCGTAACGAAACCTCCTGTTCCAGGAGAAACGACATGACGTGCGTAGCAACCACCTGCCCCGTAGTTCCCACCAGCAGCATCCACATCGACGAGTACGCATTGCGGCGGATCGAGTTCCGCGTCCGCCGCCTGGCTAGGGTATTCGGCCTCAATGACGAGCATGCAGACGACCTGCGTCAGGACATGGTCGTCGAACTCCTCAAGGCCCTGCCCCGGTTCGATCCATTTCGCTGCAGCCAGCGGACCTTCACCTGCCGCATTCTCAACCGGACGTTCAAGAGCATGGCCCGGACGCTCGTGGCCCGGCTGCGCCACAGGGCGATGAATCCTGGTTTCCTGGGTGAGTTCGAACCAGTCTGCAACAACCCCGCCCGGGGGGAATTGTCCGAAGAGGACCTGGCAGACGTGTGCATGGACTTCGAGCACATCATCCCGTCCATGCCAGACCGTCTCCGCCGCGTCGCCGAGACACTGATGGTCCGCGGGTGCCCGGCGGATGCTGCCCGGGCCTTGGGTGTACACCGCGCCAACATCCTTCGAGCGATGCGTGACATCCGCGCCATCTTCGAGGCCGCCGGGTACGGCGACGAGGAAATCCTCCCTGCCACCGCAACAAATTGCCCCCACGCGCAGAAGTAGGCGGTCGGAGAGAGGTGAGAAGATGACTGATCTGCGAAACAACGATGTTCTGATCGCCGAGCCCGCCGAAGAGTACCACGCCAAGTCGGCAGAGTATGTCGGTAGCCACGGGCTCGGCGACTTCCGCCAATGCCCGCTGTTGTTTCGCAAGCGTCAGTTGGGGTTGATCGAGCAGGTGGACCGCCCGGCCTTCTTGGTCGGGCGGGCCACCCACGTCCGCGTCCTGGAGGGGCGCGACGTGTACCAGCGGCAGTTTGCCGTTGGCGGGCCCATCAACCCCAAGACCGGCAAGCCATACGGCTCCAACACTAACGCCTACGCCGAATGGGCGGCGGTGCAGGGCAAACCGGTGCTGACGGCCGAGCAGACGCAGTTGATCGAGAGCATGGCCGTGGGCGTGGCCATGAACGACCACGCGGTGGACTTGATCTGCAACGGCCAGGCCGAGGGCGTGGCCCGTGCCACATATGAGGGCGTGCCGTGCCAGATCCGTCTGGACTGGTTCAATCCCGCCCCCGACATCGTGGACCTCAAGACCTGCGACGACCTGACCTACTTCGAGGCCGATGCCCGGCGCTACGGGTACGCCTACCAGATGGCCTTTTACCGCTCCGTCCTGGCCTTGGTGACGGGCGGCGAGTTGGTGCCGGCTCACATCATCGCGGTGGAAAAGAAGGAACCCTTCCGCTGCGGCGTCTGGCGGGTCGGCGAAGACACGCTTGACCGGTGCGCCCGCGAGAACGTCGCCGCATTGCGGCGGCTGCGCGAGTGCAAGCGAATCGATAGCTGGCCCACGGGCTATGAGGAGATCCGCCTCTTCGACACCACTTGAAGTTCCATGTCGCCGCGTGCCGGGCGTGAACGATTCCACACGCTTAGTACCGGGATCGGCCCAGTAGGCACGAGCGCGGCGAATCGGCGGGACGGGCAGTTCGAGGCATAAGTTCGCCGGCCATTTCCGGCGCAGCCCCAGGCAGGTTCGACTCCTGCCCCCGCCATTAGGCCCGGCCGGCCTGTATCGGAAACCCCAAACACAAGGAATGTGACATGACAACGATGCAGCAAATCCAACGCGGCATTCGCCACAAGCCGCCCCGGCTGTTGATTTACGGCACCGAGGGCATCGGCAAGAGCAAGACCGCCAGCGACGCGCCGTCGCCCATCTTCGTGCCGACCGAGGATGGACTGGATCAGATCGCCTGCGACAGCTTTCCGGTCGCCACCGATCTCGACCAGGTCACGCAGGCGCTGACAGACCTGGCGACGCAGGAACACGACTACCAGACGGTGGTGATCGACACGCTGGACTGGCTCGAGCGTCTGATCTGGGCGCGGGTCTGCACCGACCGTGGCGTGAAGAACATCGAGGATATCGGCTACCAGAAGGGCTACATCTTCGCCCTGGACCTCTGGCGGCGGATCGTCGATGCCCTGGATGGCCTCCGCAACCAGCGCGGCATGTGCGTCGTCCTGCTGGCGCACTGCAAGATCGAGAAGTTCGAAGACCCCGAATCGCCCGCCTACGACCGCTACTCGCCCCGGCTGCACAAACACGCCACGGCGATGGTCACCGAGTGGGCCGACGCGGTGCTGTTCGCCACCCGCAAGATCGTCACTCGCACCGAGGAGCAGGGCTTCGGCCAGAAACGCACCATCGCGTCGGGCAACACCCGCGATGGCGGCGAGCGCATCCTGCGGTGCGTGGGCAGCCCGGCCTGCGTGGCGAAGAACCGCTTCAACCTTCCGGCCGAGCTTCCCCTGGACTGGAACGAACTGATGAACCACATGACGGCCGGCATGACCGGCAAGGAGACCGCCAATGGCTGATCTGAATGGCTTTAACGCAAACGAAGTCGAACCGTCCGCGTCATTCGAGGCGCTTCCCGCAGGCAAGTACCTGGCGGCGATCACCGACAGCGAAATGAAGCCCACTAAGAACGGATCGGGCAGCTATCTGCAGCTGACCTTCACCATCCTGGAGGGCGACTGCAAGGGCCGCGTCGTCTGGGCCCGCCTCAATCTGGTCAACCCCAACCAGACGGCCGTGAAGATCGCCCAGTCGGAGTTGTCGGCGGTCTGCCGGGCGGCCGGCGTCATGACGCCCAAGGACAGCTGCGAGCTGCACAACATCCCCGTGCTGATCACCGTCAAGGTCAAGAAGCGCGACGACAACGGCGAGTTGACCAACGAGATCAAGGGCTTCGAGTCGAAGTCCGTCGCCAGCAAGCCCCAACAGGCCCCGCAGAACTCCAGCACGCCGCCGTGGCGGCGCTAACAGAAAGGAACATCGAATGAACCCAATCCTGCTCATCTGTTCGTGGCTGCTCTTCTCGCCGCTCGGGTACATGGCCTGCCGCTGGGCCAGCGACGCCATGGGTGCCAGATGGACCCGCCTGGACCGGCTTTACGCCATCGTCGGCTCGGTGTGCTACGGGCCGCTGATGCCACTGATGGCTGTCTTGCTGGTGCTGCTCCAGAGGTTGCACATGTCCAGCTGGAGCGACAAGGACGCGAGGTGGTGATTTCATGATGACACTCGACTTGCCGTATCCGCCAAGCATCAACCGCTACTACCGGCATGTCGGGTTCCGCACGCTGATCAGCCGGGAGGGCCGGACGTTCCGCAGGAACGTCTGCGCCCTCCTGGGCGGCGGCGGGTCCCGAAGGCCACCGGCCGATGGACGGGTCGCCCTGTGCCTGGACGCCTTTCCGCCCGACCGCCGGCGGCGGGACATCGACAACATTCAAAAGCCCGTGCTCGACGCGCTGCAGCATGCGGGCGTGTACGTGGACGACAGCCAGGTTGACCTGCTTCTGACGCGGAGGGGCCAGTGCGTCCCTGATGGCCGTTTGGCCGTCGATGTACTCGACCTTCCCCTGCGTAAGTGCCCGCTGTGCGGGGCGGAAATGAACTGACATGCAGAAATTCTTCCCAACCATTTTGATCGTCATGGACGTGTGCGCCGCGATGTCCTACCTGCCGACCGGCGACTGGCGGCGCGTCATTTACTGGCTGGCTGCTGCCGTCCTGACTACCTGCGTGACCTACTGAAATGAACCTTCGACCCTACCAACAAGAGGCTGTTGACGCTGTGTATCGCCACCTGCGGGAGCGCGACGACAATCCCGTCGTCGTGATACCCACCGCCGGCGGCAAGACCCCGGTAATGGCCACCATCTGCCGCGACGCCGTGTCTCGCTGGAACGGCCGCGTGCTGGTGCTGGCGCATGTGAAGGAACTCCTGGAGCAGACTGCCGGCACGCTGGCACGCGTGGCGCCCGACCTGGACATCGGCGTCTATTCTGCCGGCCTCGGTCGCCGCGACACACAGCACTCCATCATTGTGGCCGGAATCCAGTCCGTCTGGCGGCGAGCCGCCGAACTGGACCATGTAGACTTGGCGCTTATCGATGAGGTGCACACGATACCGCCCGAAGGCGACGGGATGTACCAAACCTTCCTGTCGGAGGCCAGAGTTGTCAACCCGCACATGCGGGTGATCGGTCTGACGGCCACGCCGTATCGCATGACCACCGGCATGATCTGCCGTCCCGCCTCCGAGGGCGGCATCCTTCATGAGATATGTTACGAAGTCGGGGTCCGCGAGCTCATCGTCCAGGGATTCCTTTGCCCATTGAAGAGCAAGGCCGGGCGGCAGAAGGCTGACACCTCCGGGCTGCACATCCGTGGCGGTGAATTCATCGCCAACGAGGTCGAGGACCTCATGGACGACGACACGCTCGTCCAGGCGGCGTGCGACGAGATCGTCGAGCAGACGGCCGACCGCCGCAGCGTCCTGATCTTCGCCAGTGGGGTTCAGCACGGCCTGCACATCCAAAGCATCCTGCGCGACCGCCACGGCGTCGAGTGCGGGTTCGTCTCGGGCGAGACGCCCACGGCACAGCGCGACGCCACGCTTGCCAGATTCCGAGGACGGACCGAAGGCCTCTTCACCGGCTCGCCGCTAAAGTACCTGTGCAACGTCAACGTCCTCACAACCGGCTTCGATGCTCCCAACGTCGATTGTGTGGCGCTGCTGCGGCCGACGAATTCACCAGGACTGTATTACCAGATGGTCGGTCGGGGATTCCGGCTCTGCCCAGGCAAGGCCGATTGCCTGGTGCTGGACTTCGGCGGCAACATCCTGCGTCACGGGCCGGTGGACGATCTCAAGATTAAGCCCACATCCTCCGGCGATGGCGATGCGCCCGCCAAGGAGTGTCCGCAGTGCCAGGCGCTCATACACGCCGCCTACACGAAGTGTCCCGAGTGTGGCTATGAGTTCCCGCCGCCCGAGCGAGAAACGCACGACCGGACCGCCACCACGGCCGGCATCCTGGCTGGGCAGACTGAAGACAACAAGTGCACCGTCCAGGACGTGCACTACCGCGTGCATGTAAAGCGCGACGCCCCGGAGGATGCTCCTCGCACGATGCGGGTGGAGTACCGCGTCGGCTTCAACCACTGGCAATCCGAGTGGGTGTGCCTCGAGCACACCGGCTATGCCCGCGCGAAGGCCGAGGCGTGGTGGCGGCAGCGGTCGAATTGGCCCGTGCCCACCAGCGCCTATGAGGCCGTGGGGATCGCCAGGGCCGGAGGCCTCTGCCCGACCTTTGCCATCACCGTTCGTCACGTCGCCGGCGAGAAGTACGACCGCATCATCGACTACAAGCTCGGCGACAAACCTGCGGTCGATCCAGACGCCGTTGTGCGTCGCTGCCCAAACTGCGGCGGTGACCAAGTCCTCTGGGAGGAAGCGCCCGAGCCGCATGCCGCCAAGGAGGTATGCGGCGACTGTGGCATGTTCCTTCGCTGGGTGCCCAGGAGTGAGACTGAATCCTCCGGCGACCTGGCCGGCGGCGAGCCTGAGCTGGTGACAGTTCCCGACGATGATATTCCCTTTTGAGGTGCCCATGAATTCCAACGTGACATTGGATCAGGTTGCATCGGCGCTGCGGACAGTGATGGGCGTGCCGGTGGAAGAGCTGGAGCAGCTCGTCCAGGAGGCGCACGAATCCGGCGGCAAGGAAATGAACGATCCGCCGCAACGTTTCCCGATCAGCCGGCAGGCGCTGCGGATGCTGTGGCACTTCCGCTGCAATCTGGAGGCGGTACAGGTGTTCCCGGAGGGCGATTCGCATGGTTGATTCCGCCGACATGATGGGCCCCGCCCTGGAATACCTGAACGCCGGCCTGTGCGTGCTGCCGGCCAAGCTGGACCAGAAGCGACCGGCTGTCCCGACGTGGAAGCAATACCAGGATCGTCTGCCCACGCAGACGGAGGTCCGCGCCTGGTTCAGCAACAGCTACGCGATGTGCATCCTGACGGGAGCCGTTTCAGGCAACAACGAGATGCTCGATTTTGACGCCGGCGGCGCTCTGTACGATCAGTGGGCACAGATCGTCGAGGAGCAGGTCCCCGGTTTGCTGGCCCGGCTGGTGATGGAACGCAGCCAGCGCGGCGGGCGGCACGTCAACTACCGCTCGGCCGTGCCGGTGTGCGGCAATATGAAACTGGCCCAGCGGACGGGCGCGGGCGGACGGCTGGAAACGCTGATCGAAACCCGCGGCGAGGGCGGGCTGTTCCTGTGCGCGCCGTCGCCGGGCTATGAGCTGCTGCAGGGGACGTTTACAGACCTGCCGGTCCTGACGGCCGAGGAGCGGGACATCCTGCTGTCGGCCGCCTGGTCGCTGAATGAGAACCTTCCAGCGCCCGAGCCCATCCCAACCGGCTCGGCCGGCGGCACACGTCCTGGTGATGATTTCGCCGAACGCGGCGACGTGCGCGACGTCCTGCTCAAGTACGGCTGGACTCTGGCCAAGCCCGGTGAAAACGAATATTGGCGTCGGCCGGGCAAGACCAGGGGCTGGTCGGCCACGCTCAAGGATCGGGTGCTGTACATCTTCTCGTCCAATGCAGCGCCGTTCGAGCCCAGCAAGGCGTACTCGCCCTTCGGCGTCTATACCCTGCTGGAGCACGCTGGCGATTATTCAGCTGCCGCTAGTGCCCTCAGGGCGCTTGGTTACGGCCAGGACGTTCCAGCCGTCATCGACGGCGTGGACATCTCCGGCATCGTCGGCGGCATTCCGGCCGGCGAGATGCCGCCCGCGCTCGACGACCCCGGCCCCGTACCAGCCGCGCTGCTGCGCATCCCCGGCTTCATCAGCGAGGTCATGGACCTGTGCATGGCGACCGCGCCCTACCCCAACCAGGTGATGGCCTTCTGTGGGGCGCTCGCCTTACAGTCGTTCCTGGCCGCCCGCAAGGTGCGCGACCCCGGCGACAACCGCACGAATCTGTACTTGCTCGGACTGGCGTATTCTTCGGCCGGCAAGGACTGGCCGCGCAGGATCAACGCCAGCGTGCTGCACGAAATCGGCCTGGGCAACTGCGCCGGACACCTGATCGCCAGCGGCGAAGGCCTGCAGGACGCACTGTTCCTGAATCCGGCCATGCTGTTCCAGACGGACGAGATCGATGGCATGCTCCAGGCAATCAGCAAGAGCAAGGATGCCCGCTATGAAGCCCTGATGGGCACGCTGCTGACGATGTACAGCAGCAGCGCGTCGGTATTTCCCATGCGGCGCAAGGCCGGCAAGGAGAATCCTGGCGCGATCGACCAACCCAGCCTGACCATCTTCGGCACGGCCGTGCCTACGCACTATTACGAGGCGCTGTCCAATCGCATGCTCACCAACGGCTTCTTCGCCAGGATGGTCGTCCTGGAAGCCGGCATGCGCGCTCCGGGCCAGGAGCCGGGCATCCCGACCCTGACGCCGAGCCTGATCGAGAAGGCCCGCTGGTGGGCGGACTTTCAGGCGGGCGAGCGGGCGGGCAACCTGTACGCCATCCACCCCGTCCCCAAAGTCGTGCCGCAGACGGACGAAGCCAAGGCGCTGCTGGTGGAGACGCGGCTTGCCGCCGAGGCCGAATACGCCAAGGCGGAGGCCAGGGCCGACGAGGTCGGCACCACCGTCTGGGGGCGCGTCAGCGAAAACACCCGCAAGCTGGCGCTCATCTATGCCGTCAGCGCCGACAACGTCGATCCCGTCATCGGGCGCGACGCAGTCGCCTGGGCCAGGGACTTTGTCCGGCACCAGACGCGCCGCATGCTGTTCATGGCGGGTCAACACGTCGCCGATGGCGAGTTTGACGCCGAGTGCCTGAAGGTCATCCGCAGGCTGCATTCCGCGCCCGATCAGACGCTCGACCACAGCGTGCTGCTGAAGCGCATGAAGATGGAGAGCCGGAAGTTCGTCGAGTTGATCAACACGCTCGTGCAGCGTGGCGACGTGGAGATGGTCACCACTGCGACCGGTGGAAGGCCCGGGGTGAAATATCACCTGCGAACGGCCTCGATGGTGAAAGAAGGGGCATCGGAATGACGCTTTTCCCGGGCTTTCTTCCCCTTTCTTCCTCCATCTTTCACCGGGCGTGGGTGAAAGAAGTTGGCTGCTGCAAGTGCTGTAATATAAAGGATATATATCTTATCTCTCTTCTTCTTTCCCTATCCCACCCGTACCCACCCGCGAAGCGTGTGCGCACGCGTATACGCGAGGGGTGGGTGAAAGGTGAAAGAAGTCCGTCCGGCCAGGTTGCCGACACGTCGCGCCACGTTGACGCAGGGCGGGCGATCTCTCCTCTGGTCGAGCAAGTACACGACCACGTGCGTCGCGTTGGCGTGCGTGCGTACCTCGCACATCTTCCCCAGGTTAATGGTTCCTTCCCGGCCGGTGGTCGCGGTGACCGCGGCGGGAACGGTCGCCAGCATAGAGACAGTTTCTTTCGCGTGTCCGGTTTTTCCACCAACAGGCATGGAGGTGCCAAATGAACATTGAGCTTCGGGATATTGACTCGATCCGGCCGTATGACAAGAACCCTCGCATCAACGACGCCGCCGTGGACGCCGTGGCGGCCAGCCTCAAGGAGTTCGGCTTCCGCCAGCCCATCGTGGTCGACGCCGATGGCGTGATCATCTGCGGGCATACCCGCTGGAAGGCGGCTCACAAGCTCGGCTTGGCCAAGGTGCCCGTCCACGTCGCCCAGGATCTGTCGCCCGAGCAGGTCAAGGCCTACCGCATCGCTGACAACAAGACCGCCGAACTGGCCGAATGGGACATGGACCTGCTGCCCATCGAACTGAAAGACCTTCAGGCGGCGAACTTCGACCTGTCGATGCTCGGATTCGACGAAGAGGAACTGGCCCACCTGCTGGATGGCGACGTGCAGAGCGGGCTGACCGACCCCGACGACGTTCCCGCGCCACCGGATGAGCCCCTCACTCGCAAGGGCGATCTGTACATCCTTGGCACGCACCGACTGCTGTGCGGCGACAGCGGCTCGGAGGCCGACCTGGATCGCCTGATGGACGGTCAATGTATTCAGTTAGCCAATTGTGATCCTCCGTACAATGTCAAAGTCGAACCCCGCAGCGGCAACGCCATCGCCGCCGGTCTGTCCAGCTTCGCCGGTCCCACCCATCACCAGGAGATGGACGTTGCTCTGGGCAAGAGCACCAAGGCCACCACCAAGAAGATGCGCGCCAAGGACCGGCCTTTGACGAACGACTTCGTGTCCGATGAAGACTTCGCGCGGCTGCTGCGGGCATGGTTCGGGAATATCGCTCGCGTGCTGGAACCGGGCCGCTCCTTCTACCTCTGGGCTGGCTACAGCAACCTGGCCAACTATGCCCCGGCGCTGACCGAGACCGAACTGTATTTCAGCCAATGCGTGGTGTGGGATAAAGGTTGGCCCGTATTGACGCGCAAAGATATGATGTCAACTTGCGAGCTCGCATTTTACGGATGGCGTGAAGGCGCGGCCCATAAGTTCTTCGGCCCCAATAACGCGACCGACCTCTGGCACATCAAGAAGGACAATCCTCAGTCATATGTCCATCTGACGCAGAAGCCCGTCGAGCTGGCGGTGCGCGCCATCCAGTATTCGTCGCTGCCGGGTGAAAACGTCCTGGACCTCTTCGGCGGCTCGGGTTCCACGCTGATCGCCTGCGAGCAGACCGGCCGCAAGGCATTCCTCATGGAGATCGACCCGGCCTACTGCGACGTGATCGTCAACCGCTGGGAACAGTTCAC
>CAITIS010000083.1 GCA_903892515.1 uncultured Planctomycetota bacterium
AGTCTTGAACGGCCGCCCGCAGGGCCCGGGCCAACCCGCCGTGGCGTCGAGGTCTGCTGGCATTACGCCTGGCGTTCCGCACGCCCGACAAGGCACGGGCCGCGCTGGGCCGCTGCCGCCGGCGGCCAGAGTTTCCCATGGCCTGCCACGTCATCAGTCCCAGCATCCACAGCCCGGCCATACACCAGTCCAGTTCCACCTTGGCCCGCCGCGGCGTGTCGCTGCGCATCTTGTGATGCTCCAGCGTCCGCTTGAATGTCCGGTACATCACCTCGATGCCCCAGCGAAGCCGATACAACTCCACCGCCTGTCGGCTCACAGCCCAACCCCTCAGACGCAACAAGTGCACGTTGCGGCCCACGCGGACGATGAAGTCATGGCCCGACGCCTGCAACGCCCGCAGCAGGCCGCTGGCGACGTGGAACAGCGGCGTGAGGAACAACTGCGGCGTGGTCTTGTCCTTGCCGGCACAGCCCAGACGCTGCTCGTTGCCCCGCGTCATGGGACATTCCACGCGGCTGCCATCGGCCCCCATCAGCACCCACTCTCTCCAGCGCCACTGCCGGCCCGAGACGCGGATCGTCATCCCACGCAACGAACCCACCACCACAGACATCATCGCCGCCGATTGAGAACTCAAGGCCTGCAAAAAACCCGCCAAGCTCTCGCCCGGCCGACGACGGCTGCGATACATCGCCACCACCACCTCACGCGCCGAGACAAAGCACTCCTGAAGATTCGAGCCGGCCGACCAGCCCCGCGCCTCGCGGCGATGCGGCAAGCCGCCAAACTCTACAAGTATCGTCTTCTCTGCGCTCTCTGCGCCTCTGTGGCCAGTCGTGTCTTGTCGTTTGTGTGTTTTTCTGTCTTTACCCGATTCCGGATTCCCGATTCCGAACCTCACCGGAACCGCAGCCAGGCGGCCAGGCCCAGCAGCAGGGCTGACAGGATCACTGCTCCCAGGATCAGGTACAGTCCCAGGTGGTCCTTGCCTTTGGCCCGCCCGGCCGGGGCGGCAGGGCGGACAGGACTGGGAACGGCATGGCTGCCCGAGCTGTCCCCGGCGGGCTTGCGTGACGCGGGCTTAACCGTCGGCTTGCGCTTGCCCGGGTTGTCTGGCCGGTCGACCTTGTTGAATTCGTCGAATTCCTGGTCCAGCGAGGGCGGCACCAGCGTGATGGCCTTGCAGTGCGTGCACCGGCAATACCCGCCGGAGAAGCCGTCATCCACCGTCAGCAGCTTGCCGCATTGTCCGCAGAGTACTTCCATAGGAGAGGCGAGTTCTTAGTTCGGAGTTCTTAGTTCGGAGTTCTTAGTTCCTAGGGTAGGCCAGGCGGCCCGCGGGCCACAGGTCACGGGTGCCCCAGCCACGGGTGCCACGGGTGCCACGGGTGCCACAGGTTGAGTGCATGGGTGCCATAGGTTGAGTCGCGCCGTTGCGACTCTACCTATGCCCGACGCTCTCGCCGGGCGTGCAACTGAGTAGACGCGGTGGCGACCGATGCCCCTGGCCTCGCCGGCGTTATTTCATCGTCCACAGGTAGTAGAAGCCGGGCTGGTTCATCACGCCCAGGTCCGCCATCTGCACGTTGACGAGGTTGTACTGCGTGGCCGAGGGCGCCGACGTTTGCGAGTAGAAGTTGTTGCGATACCCCACCGGCCGGTGGTACATGACGATCTTGGCCTTGGTCAGCCCGGCGGCCTTCTTGGCCTCGTTGACCGCGTCGTTCAGCTCGCCCAGCCGATCCACCAGCCCGGCCTCTAAGGCCTGCTTGCCGGTGTAAATCCGACCATCGGCCAGCGTCCGCACCTGCTCTTCCTTGAGATTCTTGCGCCCGGCGGCCACCACCGACACGAACTTGTCGTAGTACTCGCTCACGATCTTCTGCAGGAACTGGCGATCCTCTTCGGAGAGTTCCTTCAGCGGGCTGCCCATGTCCTTCATCGGCCCGGAGGTGATGGCGGTCGTGGTGACGCCGATCTTCTTCAGCGTGCCGGCCAGGCTGAACGTCTGAATCAGCACGCCGATGGAGCCCGTCACGCTGGTGGACTGGCAGAGAATCCGCGGCGTGCCGCACGCCAGGTAGTACGCCCCCGATGCGCCCACGTCCTGGATAAAGGTAATGACCGGCTTCTTGCTCTCGGTGCGGAAGCGGATCAGGGCGTCGTACATGGCCTCGCTGGCCGACACCGTGCCGCCGGGGGAGTTGATGCGCAGCACCACGGCCTTGACGTGCGAATCCTCGGCCGCGGCGTTGAGCTTCTCCTGGAAGACGGCGACCGGGTTTTCCTGGCTGCCCATGCCCAGCAGCGAGCTGGGCTTCATGTTCATGATCATGCCATCAACGTCGATGATGGCGATCTTGCCGGTGACGAAGAGCGATTCGCTCCCGCCGATGACGGCCTCACGCATATGCTGGTCTGCCGGCACCGGCTGGACGAGAAAGCCGCCCTCGCCGCCGCAGCCCGTCAACAACGCCAACGCGCACAGTGTGCTCAGGATCATGGTGGTTTTCATGTCGGTCATTGTAGAATCCATTATCGGCGGTTGCAATGTTGGCGAAGTCAGTCTCGCCGTGGCGCGACGCACACAGCCGAGGGCGGCTGTGCTACGGGCTCATTACGGTTGTGCGACCAGCCGCTGGCGGCTTTGCGCTGGATTCAACCGGTTACGACGCCTCCTAAGAAGGTCTGTGCCAGATGGAAATCAGTAAGGAAGAATTCGCCGCCCTGGTGGCCGAGGCGCTGGAAACGCTGCCCGAGGAGTTTGCCAAGCGGCTGGAGAACCTTTCGGTCGAGGTGCAGAGTTCGCCTGACCCCGAGCTGATGCGGCGGTACAAGATGCGTGGCCCCCGGAGCCTGCTGGGCCTGTACGTCGGGGTGCCGTTGACGCACAAGAGCGTCCTGGCCCCGTGGGAGTACCCCGAGGCGATCTACATCTTCCAGGACAACATCCAGCGCATGTGCCGCAGCCACCAGGAGGTCATCGCCCAGGTCCGCGCCACCGTCCTGCACGAAATCGCCCACCATTTCGGCATCAGCGACGACGAGTTGGACGAGATGGGGTACTGACGAGGTCGGAGGTCGGAGGCAGGCTCGCGCGGGGCGAGACCTGCGCCTCCCGTAGGGTGGGCCGAGCGCCGTTGCGAGTCCCGCCAGGCGTTGGGCGTACAACGGGTTGTCGACGACGGTGGGGTTCGTCGCAAAACACCGCACCTCGACCCACCCTACAGGACTGATCGGTGGGGCTCGCAACAGCGCTCGGCCCACCCTACAGGACCCACGAGGCCGGAGCTCTGAGGTCGGAGGCCGGGGGCTCACTCGAAAATCGCAAATCGGAAATCGAAAATCGTCTCGTTTCACGCTAGCCTATAGGGCATGTCTGCAAATGCACAACGCGGCGTCGTTCTTAGTTTCGTGGTCCCGCTGTACAACGAGCAGGAGTCGCTGGCTAGCTTCTACCGTCAACTGCACGCCGTGGCCCAGAAGCTCGCAGAGCCTTACGAGATCATTTTCGTCAACGACGGCTCGACGGACAGCTCCGGCGAGATCCTGCGCGACCTGCACAGCCAGGACGAGCACGTCCGCTACCTGAGCCTAAGCCGGAACTTCGGCAAGCACGAAGCCATGGCGGCCGGGTATGACGTGACCACCGGCCAGGCGGTCATTACGCTGGACGCCGACGGCCAGCACCCGCCCGAGTTCGTCGACCAGCTCATCGCCAAGTGGCGCGAAGGCTTCGACGTCGTGTACACCGTTCGCACCAACGCCGACGCCGCCACCGGCTGGAAGCGCGCCACCGGCCGATTGTTCTACTCGGCCTTCAAGCACATTTCGGGCATGGACCTGACCGACTGCGGCGACTTCCTGCTGCTGGACCGCAAGGTGGTCGAGGCCTTGCGGGCAGTGCACGAAAAATCCCGCTTCACGCGCGGGCTGATCCAGTGGCTGGGCTTCAATCAGGCTCGCCTGCCGTACCAGGCCTTGCCGCGAGCCGGCGGCAAGAGCGGCTATTCCTTCGGCAAGCTGATGGCCACCGCCGGGGCGGCGCTGTGCAACTTTTCGACCTTGCCGCTGCGGGCCGTTGCGGGCCTGGGGGTGGCGATGACCTGCCTGGCCATCGTGTACGCCCTGTTCGCGCTGGTGCTGTGGCTGTTCGTGGGCGGCTCGTGGCTGGGCAACATTGTGGCGCTGCTGGTGGGCCTGACGGGCCTGAACATCGCCGCGTTGGGCGTGGTGGGCGAGTACGTTGGCCGGACCTTTGAAGAGGCCCGCAACCGCCCGCTATACGTCATCCGCGACGCCGTCGGCTTCGACATGGACAGCGAAGAGATCAAGCGAACCGTGCCGGTCCGGCGCGTGACGGCCAGCGCGTCAAAGATCCGGTTCTTCACGTAAAAACAAAACTGCTTTTGCCACGGAGGGCACGGAGGACACGGAGAATACAGAAAGCATTTGTTTTGTCGTTCACCTCCGTGTCCTCCGTGATCTCCGTGGTAAAGCCGTTGCCTTTGTGGTTTCAGTCGTTAATCGAAAACTGACATGATTGACCTTCACACACACACGTTTTTGTCTGACGGCGCGTTGGTGCCGGCTGAGCACATTCGCCGGGCCGAGGTGCATGGCTATCGCATCCTGGGCATCAGCGACCACGCCGACCTGGCCACCATGGCTTGGCTGATCGAGGCCGTGCGGATCGCCGCCGAGGCTGAGAATAGACTTGGCCGCTTGCTGGTCGTGCCGGGCGTCGAGCTGACGCACGTCCGGCCATGCCAGTACGCCCAGGCCGTCAAGCAGGCCCGCGCGCTGGGGGCCGCACTGGTCATCGCCCACGGCGAAAGCATCGCCGAGCCGGTCGAGGCAGGCACCAACCGCGCTGCTATCGAAGCGGGCGTGGACATCCTGGCCCATCCCGGCCTGATCAGCCTCGAAGACGCCAAGCTGGCCTCGGCACGCGGCACGCGGCTGGAGATTTCTGCCAAGGCCGGGCACAGCCTGACCAATGGCCACGTCGCCCGCCTGGCTGCCCAGACCGGCGCCAAGCTGATGTTCGGCTCGGACGCCCACAATCCCGACCAGATGCCGACCCGGCCGTATGCCGAGCGGGTCTGTCTGGGCGCGGGGCTGTCGCCAGAGGCGGTGCAGGAGATGTTCGAATCGGCTGAGGCCTTCGCGCGGAAGCTGCTGAGAATCTAGGACCGTGTTCGGGCAATAATGCGGGTGCCACGGCTGCGGCGTTTGCAGCCGTGCCCCTTACACACCTGCGAACGCCGCAGGTGTGGCACCCGACAATCCAGGCCGGACAGACTAGCAGGCTTTCGAGATTGAAAGCGTGAGTCTGGGTGCCGTGGTCGCGGCGTTTGCGACCACGTGGCCGCTGGACGCCGCGGCCACGGCACCCGCGCAGGATGCGGCGAGAACCGGTTTCATAACTGGCTTGACCCGTAGCACAGCCGCCCTCGGCTGTGAGCCGCGCGACGAGACGGCGACTGGTCCGCAACAACCACAGCCGAGGGCGGCTGTGCCACGAAGACAAACGCGGGCGAGACGCCCGCGACACGCATGGGCGAGACGCCCATGTCACGCATGGCCGGGACGGCCATGTCACGGAAAGGGGCCACAAAATGCAGTCCATTCAGATTGTGATCGTCTCTGTGACATTACTTGTGAGTATCGCCCTGGCGCAGTCGGGAGCGGCTGGCTCTTCGACACCGGCCAGTTCTTCGGCACCGGCCAGTGGTTCGACATCGGCGAGTTCGTCCGCCCCGGCCAGTGCGCCTGCCAGTCGCGTGGTGCGCGAGAACGGCTCGGCCAAGATCTCCGGCGTGCCCTTGCTGGCCTGGGGCAAGGCGGAGGAATGCACTTTCCTGGGCAGTCTTGCGGCCGCGCTGCAGGCTACCGATCACCCCGCCACGTACGAGGACCTGATGGGCTTTTCAGGCATGGCCTTTCGCATCCGCTGGTATCGCGGTCAGGAGGGTCAGCGCTGGTGTCCCTCCAGCCCGGTGGGCGAGTTCCCCGAAGAAAGCGCCGCCGTCCAGGCGGCCACGGGCTGGAAACTCGACGCCGTCAACAAGATGGGCCAGGACAAGCCCGACATGAGCGACTGCCGCGAGCGGATCGTCGAGTCCATCAATAATGGCCTGCCTGTGCTGGCCTACGGCACGCAGATGGACATGGGCGTCATCTCCGGCTACCGCGACGGCGGCAATGTGCTGCTGTTCCACAATTACCACAGCGGCAAGATCGATGACCTGCCCATCGCCGAGGTCGGGCCGATGCTGATGTTCTTGCAGGAATGGCGCCAGCCGCCGGCGAAGGAAAAGTCCTTCGTCGAGGGCATCCGCATCGGCGTGAGGAACTGGGACCGCAAGCCGCTAGTCAACCCCCAGCGCAAGGGCGAGTACCTGTACGGCCAGGCCGCGCTGGCCGGCTGGATCGAGGACCTCCAGAACGCCAGCACGCTGTCGGATAGCGACAAGCAGCTGCTGTGCTTCGTGACGTGGTGGAACTTCAACGGCCTGGTCGATGCTCGCACCGCTGCCGCACGTTATCTGGAACGCAACGCTGAGTTGGTCAGCAGCCCCATAGGAACCCAGCGGATTATCCGGGCCATCAAGCTGTACCAGGCCCAGTCGCGAAAGAT
The DNA here is from genome assembly GCA_903892515.1 of uncultured Planctomycetota bacterium. Taxonomy (GTDB): domain Bacteria; phylum Planctomycetota; class Phycisphaerae; order SM23-33; family SM23-33; genus CAITIS01. The sequence continues at coordinate 6,647 of CAITIS010000083.1, forward strand.
GATGCGCTGTTTCCTTATGAAGGACGCGTTCTTAGGCCCATGGAGCGGCAAGAGCGTCGAGGCCTGGACGGACGCGGTCCGCCAGAAGGAGATCGAGGTGCTCACCGACGCGCTGGAAGCCGACCAGGCGGCCATCGAATCGCTCAAAGCGGCCCTGCCGCTGATTTCAGCGACTTCCCAAAGAGCGGCCCAGTAGCACGCAATTTCAGCCATTTGGCCGTTCTGTGGCATGGCCGTCTCGGCCATGAGTCCCAGGGGCGTCTCGCCCCTGGATTTGGGTGGCAAAGCCTTTCCAGGCTGTGGATGCACGGGCCCGAAAGCCTGCTGCGTGAGCGACCTGTTCTGGCCGTCCCTTGCCCCGGAGGGGCAAAGGCATGTAGCCACGGGTGGAGCGCAGGCCGCCAAAGGCGGTCCGCAGCGTAACCCGTGGTGAGAGGTGCTGTTTTGCCGCCCCGGCAGGGGCGGAGGAAGGCCACGATTTCGACCAGGCCGGTGGGGCTCCTTCGCCCCCCCCGGGGCGAGCGCAAAAGAACCTCGTTCCACGGGTTCCGCGTCCGGCTGCTGCTGCCGCCGGCCGCTCCACCCGTGGCTACATTCCTCGGCCCCGCTGGGGCCGACCAGATCGAAGCCTTCTTTCTCCG
>CAITIS010000084.1 GCA_903892515.1 uncultured Planctomycetota bacterium
AGCCCCGAAGGGGCGACACAGTTGGCTTGTCCAACGACTCTGTCGCCCCGCCTGGGCTCTTTACCACTGGGGCGGTCTCCGTGGGCTTACGCCCACGGCTACAATCGTTTCGGCCCTCCGGGCCTCCAAGCCAGCCGAATTATCAAAGCTCCATTCGTAGCGTTGTAGTACTAAGGGAATCAATGAATGCCGATGGCCCGCAGGAGCACCAGCACCAGCGCCCCGGCCACGATGCAGATCGGGAATGTGACGATCCACGCAAACACGATCTTTCGCCCCACGCCCCAGCGCACAGCCTTGATTCCGTTGGCGGCGCCCACGCCCATGATGGCGCCGGTGATCGAGTGCGTGGTGCTGATCGGGATGCCGCCCAGCGTGTTGATGAGGATGGTCGTGGCCGCGGCGGTTTCGGCCGAGAAGCCCTGGTAGGTCCGCAGGTGCACCAGTCGGGAGCCCAGCGTCCGCATGACGTGCCAGCCGCCCAGCGACGTGCCGCACGCCATGGCAATGGCGCACACGATCCGCACCCAGAAGGGGATCGTGAAGTCCTGGCCGATCGCCGGGTGGGTCAGTCCGGCCGCCAGCAAGGCGCCGCTGATGATGCCCATGGCTTTCTGACCATCGCCGGTGCCGTGGGCAAAGGCCATGGCTCCGGCCGAGAGCAGCTGCAAGCGACCAAAGACGGCCGTCGCTCGGCTGGGACGCATGCCCCGCGCGATCACGGTCACCAAACGGGCCAGCAGGTTTCCGGCCACAAATCCGGCCACGGGGCAGACCATGACACCAAAGACGATCTTGGCAATGCCGTCCATCTTTAGGCCATGCAGGCCGAAACCCGAGGCGGCAATGACGGCCCCGATGAGTGCGCCCAGCAGGGCATGGGAGCAGCTGTTGGGCAATCCGCGCCGTGAGCACCAGGTGATCCAGATAGGTGCGGTCATAACCGCCGCCAGGAAGATTCCGCCGCCCTGGGCCTTAAGGACCTCGGCGCTGGCGATATCAAGGCCGACCGTGCGGGCCACGGCGGAACTGAAAAGTGCGCCGACAAAGTTCAGGACGGCTCCGAAGATCACGGCCTTGGCCGGCGAAAGCACGCGCGTGGAAACCACGGTCGCGACGGCGTTGGCGGCGTCGTTCCAACCATTGGCCAGATTGAACACGAGCGCGAAAGCGATGGTAAGTAAAAGGGTCGTCAGGGCTAATGGGGTCATGGGTTCCGTCGTGCCTTATAGACTCACAATGCCGGCAAGTTGGCTCATCCGTGCTTGACCAGGATCGTATTGATGACGTCCGCCACGTCTTCGCACCGGTCGGTGGCCCGCTCCAGGATCTGGTAGATGTCCTTCCACTTGAGGATCTCTTTGGCGTCCGGCTCGTTCTCGAACAAGCTTGCCAGCGCCTGCTGCATCAGCCGGTCGCCCTCGTTTTCGTGCGTGTGCACCTGCACCAGCAGCGTCATGATCGCGTCGGCCTTCTTGAGGTTCCGCAACTGCTCGAACACTTCCACCAGCACGGCCGTGGACTTGACCAGCAGGTGGCCGAAGGCACGGGACTCTTCCGTCGCCTGGCGGGTCTTGTAGATCATCATCCGGTTGGCGGCCGAGTCCATCATGTCGGTGATGTCGTCCAGGCACTTGGTGATCCGCTGAATATCCTCACGGTCTAAAGGGGTGATAAAGGTCTTGGCCAGGTGCTCCAGGATCTCGTGCGTGATGTCGTCGCCGGCGTGCTCGAGGTCCTTGATGTGCTTGACCTTGTCGGTGACGTTCTCGTAATGCTCGACCAGTTCCAGCAAGGCCTTGGCGGTCTCGTGGGCGTTCTGGGCTGATGCGTCGAACATGGCGTAGAAATCGACTTTCTTGAACCCGATTCCCAGCATTCATTTCTCCAATCACTTAGTGTCAGCAAGCCGCGTCAGTTTCGCTGGCGCCGGCGCTCTGCCCTGCGAACCCAAGCCGGTGAGCCTGGAGGATTCATTGTTAAGGCCCGGTTAAGATACCAGCCAAGCCGGCCAGGAGCAACGGCCGGGGCGAAGAAGTGGGCGCTCGCGTAGCTCGTCCACAGATTTCGCAGATTTACGCAGACGCCAAGCGGTGTTGAAGCAGCCACCAACCTCCGCAGATTTCGCAGATTCACGCAGACGCCAAGCCGGTAAGGAGCAGCGACCGGCCGAAGAAGTGGGCGTCGTGCCAACCCATTCGGGTACGGCCGCCGCAAGCGTGCGGCGGATCGCTCGCAAGCAGAGAACATTGGCCGAAAGCAGATTGGTGGCCGCAGGCCGATCGGGCCGATCATTGGCCGCAGGCCATCTGCTGAGCCCGGTAGGGCGTCTGAAAGTAGCACGACAGCGCTACTTTCAGTTTCGGCGTGCGAGAATGTTAGGAAACTCGCGAGGTCGCCTGGCGACCTCGAACGTTCGGCCAAGGACTTATGACCGAACTAGCGCTGTCGTGGTAGCCCCGTCCGAAGCGCAGCGAGGGCGGGGCGGCAGGCAACATGCAGCCTGAGCCCCTCGGGGGCGCTTGAGCCGCAGCCTTCTATTAGGCGAAGTGGTTAGAGAAGCCGCTTTCAGTCGCCCGCAAGGGGCTCTAAAGCATGGTGAGACTTTTCCCCGCCCTTCCTTCGGTCGGGCGGGGCTACTTTCAGATGCCCTGCCGGGCTGAAGGCGTGAACAAGCTGCTCATGCCGAGTTTTCGCGCGCATCACGTGCCCATGTCGAGCGCATGAGCTGCCCAACCCGCCTTTCCAAGCGTATCAGACAAAGGGAAAACCGCCAGCTAGGGGTTGACTTTCGGCGTTGAAAATGGTTCTATATTGATAATGGCGCGGCAGTTGTACGAGGCCATCGCCAGTGCCCGAAACCGACCTGATCGTTCCTTCCTCCGAGAATTGGGCGGGGAGTCCGAACGCGAGCGTTGCGTTTGGAGACCCCAGGCAGCAGAGGCGTTGAAGTAGTGGGCCGACCGCATAGCGCTGAATCATTGGAATCACTGGCCGTGGGAGTGCCATCTCACGTGGCCAGATTCCGGCTCACAACTACGCTCGTGGATCGACCCGGATTTACATTCTTCTTGAATGACCTCCGGGCCGCGACTACAAGAACGGATTATGTGTCTCCTGGCCAGGTCTTGCCAGGCCAGGACCGCCACCCGCCGGCGCCGGTTTCGTCCCCGGAGGCTTAGAACCATCGGGCTCAAACCGGCCCAGCCGTGATGAGGGTTACTGTTATGGCAACGCAAAGCGTTTGGGGCATCGACATCGGGCAATGTGCGCTGAAGGCGCTCAAGCTCCACAGCGTGGATGGCCAGGTGCGTCTGGAGGCCTTCGACGTCGTCGAGCACTCCAAGATCATCGGCCAGCCCGACGTCAACGCCGACGATGTCATCCGCGAATCCCTGCAACTCTTCCTCTCGCGCAACAGCGTCGAGGAGTGCCTGGTGGCCGTGGGCGCCCCCGGTAAGAGCGGCATCACGCGCTTCGTGAAGCTGCCGCCGGTGGAGCCCAAGCAGATTCCCGAGATCGTGCGCTTCGAGGCCGAGCAGCAGATCCCCTTCGACATCAACGAGGTGATCTGGTGCTGGCAGAGCTTCAAGGACCCCGACGCCCCCGACGTGGAAGTGGGCATCTTCGCCATGAAACGTCCCGACGTGACGGCCGTGCTGGAACGGTTCGTCGAGGTCGGGCTGGGCGTCGACGTGGTGCAGATGGCGCCGCTGGCCTTGTACAACTTCATGGATTATGACGCCGAGCTGGCCCCCGACGGGGCGACGCTGCTGATCGACATCGGCGCCGACAAGACCGACCTGGTCGTGGCCGACGGGCATCGCATCTGGACGCGCACGATGCAGCGCGGCGGCAACGCGTTTACCGAGGCCTTGTCCAAGGCCTTCAAGTTGAGTTTCAGCAAGGCCGAGAAACTCAAGCGGACTGCCGCCACCAGCAAGTACGCCCGCCAGATTTTCCAGGCCATGCGGCCGGTCTTTTCCGACCTGGTGCAGGAAATTCAGCGGTCGATCGGCTACTACACGTCGCTGCACCGCGAGAGCCGCTTCAAGAAGGTCATCGGGCTGGGCAATGGCTTTAAGCTGCCTGGCCTGCAGAAGTACCTGGAGCAGAACCTGGGCTTTTCGGTGGTTCGGATCGACAGCTACACCAAGCTGACCCCCGACGACGGGGTCAACCTGGCGGCCTTCAACGAGAACGTGCTGAGTTTCGCGGTGGCCTACGGGCTGGCGCTGCAAGGGCTGGGGGCGGCCAAGGTCTACAGCAATTTGTTGCCCACGGAGATTACCCGGCGGCGGATCTGGTCGGCCAAGCGGCCCTGGTTTGTGGCCTCGGCGGCGTGTCTGCTGGTGGGCTTTAGCGGCTGGGCGTACCGGGCCTTTGCGGATCGCTCGGCCTTGGAGACGGCCAACAATCCGACCCTGGCGCAGGTCGAGTCGACCATCCGAAAGGTCGAGGACGTCCAGAAGCAGTATCAGGCATTGCAGGGCCGGCCCGAGTCCATCGAAGGCGACGCCAAGAAGTACGGCGAGATGCTCAAGAACAACGATTTCTGGGAGCACCTGGACGGAGCGGTGAGCGAGGCCCTGACCGCGGTGGCTGAAGACCAGTCGCTGCAGACGCCGGCCGGCTTGGCCAAGCTGAAGGAAAAAGAGCGGTCCAAACGCGACCTGGTGAACGTGGTGAACCTGTGGAAGGTGGACGTTCCCAACGTCAACTCCCTGACCATAAAGGACATCAACCTGGACGCGAGCTTCACGCCGCTGATGTCTACTGCCGGCAGCATTGGCGGTGGGGGCGGTGGCGGAGGTGGCGGCATGGCCATGGAGGCCTCTCCGATAGAGAATTCCAGGTACGCCCGGGGCATGATGATGGACTCAGCCCGGGGCGGCGCTTTCGGGGGGGGCGCCATGGGCGGCGCGGGTCGGGGGCCCAGCGAGAATTACGGCGAAGCGGCGCGAGAGGCGCCGACGGGGCCGGTCCAGGCAGGCTTCCTGCTGTACATGCGGGGTTCGGTGCCCAAGAAGGACCAGGACGCGGCGCGATTCCTCAACCAGCTCAAGACTTCTCTGATCGAGGTCGCGGCCAAGCAAAAGCCGTACATGGATCTGATCGAGATCAAGACCGGCAATATCAAGCTGCTCGATTCCGGCAAGCCGACGAGCAGCGTGCCCGTCCTGGACCCATTGACCGGCGAGGACACCAGCGGGGATACGACGTTCACGATTGGCTGGATCGTCGGCATCAAGAGCGGCCCGGCAGCCCCGGCAGGGGGCGAGAGGCCGTCGAGACGCGGAGGTGGGCAATGAAATATATCAAAGAAAATATCTTCCTGCTGGCGACGGCCTTGGTGTTGATCGCCGGCAGCGCTGCAATCTACGTCTTCGGCAGTTCAGCCAACGAGGCCGCCGACAAGGGTGTGGCCGATAGGCAGCAACTGGCCAACAAGATGGGCGGCCTGTCCGCCAAGCCGGTCAACGCCAAGGTCGTCGAGTCGGCCAAGGCCCAGATCCAATCCATGCAGGAGGCCGCAAAGAAGGTCGTTGACTTCTGCCTGGAGCGGTCCAGCCACAACACCGTCATCACGCTTAGCCCCTCGGAGAATGAGAAGGTCCCCGTCTTTCCCATGAACGAGAAGCGCTACCGCGACGAGAGCCTGGGGCTGCTGTTTCCCAGGCAGTACATCAAAGACATGCAGGACTTGCTGGCGATCGTTAAGGCGGTTGCTCCGCCCACGGCCGAAGATCTGCGGAACGAGGCGACGCGGTTCGGCGCCAAAGACGCTGCCGCCAGCCCGGGCAATCCGGGCGTCCCGGCCATGCCCGACGCGGCGCCGGGCCCGGACACGGGCGGCAGAATGCAGCTCCGACAGCTCCGGGGCATGGGCGAACGCGGCGGCGACACGGCCGTTCGACCGATGACGCCGGTCGTCCAGCCGACGGGCGGGGACGCGAACAAGCCCGTCGAGGATACGGCCGAAACCAAGGCCATGCGGAACCTGATTTGGAAATACAGCCGCGAGGGCTGGATTTACGCCGACCGCGACTCCTTGTTCATCCCGAGCGTCATGACCGAAACGGGCGCCAGCAAGGAATACGACGAGTCCGAGTTGTGGATGGCACAGGTAGGCATGTGGGTGCAGAAGGATGTGCTGCAGGCCATCCAGAAGACCAACGAAGCGGCGCAGAAGGCCAACGCCAATGAAGAGGTGCAGGGCGTGGCGGCCTCGGCCGTCAAGCGACTGGTCAACTTCAGCTTTCACGGCTACTGCATGAAGGGGTCAGCCGGCGGGGGGAAGCTGGCATATCTGCACAACAGCATGACGCGCGGGGCCGACATTCCGCCAGGCCTGACAGGTCGCGTGACGTGCCCCGCCTACGACGTGCTGCACTACGATTTCACCGTTGTGATACCCATGGGATACCTGCGCGAGCTGTACAAGAACCTCCGCCTGCAGAATTTCCACACCGTGCTGGACGTGCAGATCGAGCCGGTGACCGATCCGACCAGTTCGGGGAGCTTTGGATCAAGCCCGATGGGTTCAAGCGGGTCAGCGCTATCGCCGTTCTACTACGGCACCGAGCCGGTCGTGCAGGTCACGATCGTGGGCGAGCTGTTGGTGATGGCCGACGCCAGCCGTGGCCGCATGGACCCCAATACCAAGCAGTGGGATCCGGCGTATCCGCCGCTGATGCCCAAGGCGATCCTGAACCTGATGAAGAACCTGGATGCATCCGCGATTCGACCTGAAGACACGGCCAGGATGTCTCAGAGCGGCAACGTGGCCGGCGGCGCCCCGGGTGGGGCGGCTCGGCCTTTGGCTCGGCCCCGGGCCACGGCGGGCCCTGCGGCGGCACCCGGCGCCGAGTAAGAACGATGTGAATCGCTCCATCGGCCGGCAGAACAGAACCGGCCCCTTGGGAGAAAGTTATGGCCAAAAAAGTCGGCGGCACAAACATCATCGAACAGCACGTGGAGAAGGCCGTCCTGGGCGTCTCGTTGCTGGTGGCCCTGTTCTTCCTGGTGAACTGGGCCTTTTCCAGCCCGCGCAAGATTGAGCTGGCCGGCAACAAGGGCGGCGCCAAGACGCTGGCCCCGGGCGAGTTGGACAAGGCCCTGGCCGACATGGCTCAGCAATTGGAGGAGCACATGGGCACGGCCAAGCCCAAGGAGTACGCCACTCCAAATCTCCTGGCCGACATCCAGGCCGCGGTCGCTCGGCCGGGCAACGATCAGGGCATCAAGGACTACATTGCCTTCACCTCCGGCAGGAAGCCCCTGACTGGCGAGAAGCTGCCCGGTTCGCAGAAGGCGGACCTCGAAGCGATGCTGGCGGCCTTGGCGGCGCCCGAGACGCCGCTGGTGGAGATGAATCGCGAGGTGCTGCTCGGGGCCAATCCCAACCCCGATCCAAAGAACGTCGAAAGCCAGCTTAAGGAAGTGATTGTCGCCCACGTGGCGTGCGTCTTCGATCACGCCGCGACCATGAAGAAGTGGCTGGAGCTGACGGACAAGACGCTGGTCCGGCCACAGATCATCGTGGTGGCCGTAGAGGCCCAGAGGCAACAGCGCAAGGGCGACGGCACCTGGGGCGAAGCCGAAACGGTATCGATGACGCGCATTCCGTCGGAACAGGCCTTGCCCGCCGTGCCCGCCTTCGACGAGCAGAACGCCGAGGACGTGCGGACGGCCATTCAGCACTTGGTGGCGGAACAGAAGCAGATCGCCGAGCCTGATTACTACAACATCATCTGGCCCAACCGGGCGGTCGGCACGTGGATGATCAAGGGGCAGAAGCCCCGCACGCGCGTCAGCGACTTGCTGGGCACGGCCAGCAGCCAGCCGGCGCAAGGCCAGCCGCTCTCGACGGCCTTGACGCAGAACCTGTCCAACCCCATGACTCCGGGCAGCCCTGCCCCGAGCACGCCGGCTCCCGCGGCCCCCGGTGGCGGCGGCATGGCGGCACGCAAGGCGCGGGCGGAACAGAATAATGCTGCTGCTCCTGAGCCGGCTGCCAAGCCGCGAGGCCCCAGTGGCCCGCCACCAGGCGCCGGCCCCAGTGGCCGAGGCCCGCGCGACATGGGCGGCGGCGTGCGAGGCCCGGGCGCTCCGGCGGTCCGTCCGCCGACTCAACCGCCGGTGCTGACGCCCGCCAAGCCCGAGGACGGCGTCGAACTGGTTTTAGTGCCCGATATCGCCACCCAGATCAACAGCCAGCTATTGGAAAGCTGGTTCCATGACGAGCGGCTTGCCGACGGCGTGACGTACCGCTACCAGGTCCGGCTGGTGCTGGCTAACCCTCTGTTTGGCTACACCAAGGACGTTGCCAAGGAATCCGACGCCAAGGCCGTCACCATCAACACCCCCTGGTCGGCCTGGTCCGAGCCGGTAAGCGCGCGCCGGGCAACTGAGTTCTTTGTCCAGGGCGCCTCGGCCGAAAAGCAGGAAGCCAACGTGGTAGTGTTCGCCCAGAAGTGGGGCCAGCGGGTCAAGAGGCAGTTCACGGTCAGGCCTGGCGAGATGATCGGCCAGGAAGTCACCATGAGCCTGCCGGGCCTCGATGGCAAGAGCCAGGCCACCACCGTCGATTTCCGCACCGGCGTGCTCTTCGTCGACGCCGATTGGGACAAGACGATCCGGCTGCCGCGCAACAGCATGGCGACCAGGACGGCCGAACTGCTCTGCCAGGACTCCGATGGCCGGCTGTTCACCCGAATGGATGCCCGCGACCGCATGCAGGACCGCCTGATCCGGCTGAACAAGGAATGTCAGACGGCCGCTGCCCCGGCCGTCTCGCTTGCTCCGTGAGAGCAAGCCGACCGTTGCGGCGGCAGAGACTTGGCGGCTCCCGGCGAGGGAGCCGCTTTCGCGCCCGAGGCCGGACAATTGACCGAACGGCGCTGGTCTAGTAGTCCGTCACCGTTGATTCTGTGAGTCCTGAGCAGGTGAACAGTGGACCGCAGGCGAGCGGCCAGTCTTCTCGCCTGCTCTGTAGTCCTTCAACTGGGATTTTGCAGTCACAAAATCACATTTGAAGGACTACTACCCAATAGCTGGCAGAAGGATTCAAGTTTTCCACTGAGCGTGAAAGAAATGTTGTCGGCGAAGAATCCAAAACCATTTTCGGCTTGCAACCCCTGGGCCGATGCCGTAATGTTCCTCTCCGAAGTGTTGCTGGTTCTTCTAACGATCCTCGAACGTTCGAACACGGTGTTAATCCCGCGGAGCGCGTAGATGCTTAGACATCGGCCCGAAAGGAGGTTTGCATTGCGACCTCTCCATTCGCGTTGGGTACTCCTGGTGATGATGTTGTTCGCTGCGGCCGGGCTACCCTTGGTTGCCCACGCCCAGGACGAGCAAGCCTCAACTCAGACCCTCCTCAAACAAGCCGTCACCGACTACAAGGCCAAGCAGTTCAGCAAGGCCCAGTCCACGCTGTCTCGCATCAATCGCGACAAGCTGAGCGATGCCGAGAAGAAGGATTACGACGTGTACGTGGCCGGGGCCCGCGTCGGCGTGGCCAAGCAGGCCGAGGCCGCCAATGCCTTCGAGCAAGGCTTGCAGGCGATGAAGGCCAACGACTTCAAGCGGGCGCAGAGCCTGTTCGACGAGGTGGCCAAGAACCAGTATGTAATCGAGTCGTTGCGGAAGGACGCCGAAGCCAACCGGATGCTGGCGACCCGCAAGGCCGCGATGGCCAAGACGCAATCTCCCGCACCCGCTGCGGCCGCCGCCACGCCGGCCACTCCCACCAGCCAGCCCGCCACGGTCGCCGATGTGATTCCCGATGACGCGGCCAGCAAGCCCGCCCCGTCCGAGGTGACGGCCGAAGCGACTGCCGCGCCGGCCAATCCGCCGACCGAAGCCCAGACCGCCGAGCCGGCCGCCCCCGTGGCTGCCGCTCCGACGCCCTCTGAGTCTGTCGCCCCGGCCGAAGCGCCGACGGCCGAGCCTGTCGCCCCCGTGGCCGCCGCTCCGACGCCGTCGCCCGAGCCGGTTGTCACACCCGTTCCGGCCGCTCCGGCCCCCGTCGCCGAGCCGGCCGCACCCGCTAGCGTTGCCAGTACACCCGAAGTCGCGCCTGCCGCGGCGACCGTCCCAGCTACTCCGGCCCCGGCCGCAAATACCCCCGCCGTGGCCAAGGCCAAGGATCTGATGATCCAGGCCGACCAGTGCCTCGACGCCGGCAATGTTGACAAGGCCATCACCCTGTACGAGCAGGCGGTGGCGGCAGCGCCGGAATATGAGCCGGCCAAGGTCGGGCTGACCCGTGCCCAGAGCATGACCGGCCAGTCCGCCGGCTTGGCGGCCATCGGCAAGCTCGAACAGGAGCGGCAGGTTCGCAAGCAGGAGACGGACGTTCGCTACGCCCAGTCGCTGCAGCGTTCCCGCGAGGCCGTCCAGAACGCCAAGAGCAGCGAGGACTTTGCCCACGCCGCCGACGAAGTCAACAACGCCCGCATGCTGCTGAGCACCAACAAGAGTCTCTTCACCGATGCCGAGTACCGCGAGAAGATGGTCCAGACCGACGAACTGAGCCGGTTTGTGGACATCGAGCGGACGCGTTGGGAAGAGCGTCGCGTCGCCTCCGAGCGGCAGCAGGTGCAGCAGGCCGAACGCGACCGCCGCACCACCACTCAGCGGCAGCAAAAGGAACGCGTGGACGCCCTCAAGGCCAAGGTCAACGCCCTGGTCAAGGAGCAGAAGTACGCCGATGCGGTCCAGGTGCTCGAGCAGATTCAACGCATCGACCCGAAAGATCCCGACACGCTTCGCCGCCTGGAAGAGTACCGGACCTTCGTGCTGCTGCTGGATGACAAGCAGGCGCACAAAGACGGTCTGGACCAGGAAGCCCGGCAGTTCGTGGATGTCCGCCAGGCCCAGATACCCTGGTATCAGCTGCTGATGTATCCTTCGGACTGGCCCGAGATCACCAAGCGTCGTCCCGCCGGCGGCGCCGATGAGCAGGCCGAGTCCGAAGTTGACCGGGCGGTGCATCGCCGCCTGATGCAGGTTCAGAAACGCATGGAGCTGACGGGCGTCCGGCTGGAGCAGGCCATTGACTACATTCGCGACATCAGCGGCACGAGCATCCACGTGAAGTGGGCGACGCTGGAGCAGGCCGGCGTGACCAAGGACACCACCGTCACGGTCAAGCTGCAAGACGTGACGATCGACAAGGCCCTGCGCACGATCTTAGAAGACGTCGGCGGCGTCAACCCGCTGAGCTATGTCGTCAGCGACGGCGTGATTACGATTTCGACCAAGGAAGACCTGTCCAAGGAAACGATCACGCGGGTGTACGACATTCGCGACCTGATCGTCTCGGTGCCTAACTTCGACCCGCCGAGCATAGGCGGCAACCTCGGCTCCGGCAGCACCGGCGGCACGAGCGGCAGCACCGGCGGAACCACCGGCGGATCGAGCGGGGGTTCGACCAGCTTCGGATCGAGTTCCGGCTCCAGCGGCAGCAGCAGTAGCAGCGGCGGCAACAACGGCCCCAGCCGCGACGACATGATCAAGAACATCCTGGACCTGGTGGAAACCACCATCGCCCCGGAGACGTGGATCGACAAGCAGGGCACGATCGGCTCGATGCGCGAGCTCAACGGCAACATGATCGTCACCCAGACCTCGGACAATCACCGCGCCTTGATTGAACTGCTGACCAAGCTGCGCGAGTCCAAGGCCTTGCAGATCAATATCGAGGCCCGGTTCATCACCGTCAGTACCAGCTTCTTAGACCGCATCGGCATCGACCTGAATTTCTACTTCAACGTGGGCAGCCAGGTTGTACGGACTGGCGCGACCGATCCGCTGACCGGTGCGCAAATCGTCAACACCGGTGCCGGAGCCGCGCTGCCGCAGTGGAACGGCCAGCCGGGCGGAGGCAGCAACTTCAGCGCGATCCCCGTCACTCAGAACAGTTCTGCCTGGACGTCGGGCGTGGCATCGGGCGTGGGCCAAAATATTGGCGGCGATCCCGGAGTTTCCCTCAGCCACGGCCTGAATATTGCCGGCACATTCCTGGACGACATTCAGGTGGACTTCCTGCTTCAGGCCACGCAGGCCAACCAGTCCACGCGCACGCTGCAGGCCCCGCGTCTGACGATCTATAACACTCAGCGGGCGTATGTCACGGTCGCCACGCTGCAAGCGTACGTTTCTGGCGTCACCCCGATCGTGGTGGAGAACGTCGCGGCGTATCAGCCCACGGTCAGCCAGGTCATGACCGGCACGGTGCTGGGCGTGGAAGGCACGATTTCCGCCGACCGTCGGTACGTGACCATGACGCTGTACCCGCAGCTACAGAACATCCTGGGCTTCACCTCCTACAGTGCGATTTCAGGGCCCGGCAACCAGTCGGCCGGCAATATCTCGCTGCCCAACCTGGCGGTGGAAGAAGTCCGTTGCACGGTCTCGGTGCCCGACGGCGGTACGCTGCTGCTGGGCGGCCTGAAGCAGGCCGGCGAGCAGGAGCGTGAGATGGGCGTGCCGATCATATCGAAGATTCCCGTCCTCAACCGGCTGACGACCAACCGGTCGCTGGTGCGCGACGAATCCTCGACCCTGATCCTGGTCAAGCCCAAGATCATCATCCAGAAGGAATACGAGGAAGCGGCCTTCCCACCGTGACCGTGAGCCAGCACTCTTCACCAGAACTTAGCGCGGCGAGCCAATGTGGCTCGCCGCTTCTTTTTGTGCGCCATGGTTTCCTGGCGAGGCCGCTTCGTCGTGTAACAGGCCCCCGCTTCAGCGGGGGTTATAAGGCGAGGAATTGAAATTCTTAGCCCGTTTCAACGGGCTTGAAGTCGTGCCTTGAGGCACAATGGCTAAAGGCGGTCCAGATAAGCCCGTTGAAACGGGCTGCAAACGCAGTATGGATCCCATTTACCCCCGCTGAAGCGGGGGCCTGTTACACGGCCTTCGCCCGTGCCTGGGCAAAGCTTGCCTCGCGAGAAGCAAAAGTCGCTCACCTTCTTTTACAAGCCGGCCGCGCTCTTCCTGAACGCTTCGGGGTTTGCTAGGATTCACTCGCTGGAGCAATTGCCAGAGCAGATTTCCGCGTGGCCAGAACAGAGTTTCGCGTGGCGGGTTTCCCAACCCGCCACGTCCCCACTGACGAGAGGTGGCGGGTTGGGAAACCCGCCACCCAATCGGAAGGGACCCTTGGCAACCGCTCTTGCAGGAGATTCCCCATGAAGCGGCACTCGTTGGCAGTATTGGCATTGGCGGCTGGCGCGACGATGGCGCTGGCCGGAGCGACTACGTCGGGCGCGGGTTCATCTCGGCCGGGCTTCTCGGCCTCGTCCCTCTCGGCCGGGTTTTCGGCCACGTCGTCGGCCGCCAGCAGGGTCGCGCTGCGCGGGCTTTCCCTGGACATGGCGCGGCGGCAGGTCATCGTGGCGGCCAAGGTGGCATTGCGGCAGGGGGCGCTGGAGTTCCTGCTGTGCAAGGAAGGCACGAAGGACTACGAATCGGTGCTGACGACCAAGGCAGAGCCCTCCAACGTGCATGCGGCCTTGCTGGCGTTGGGCTTGTCGCCCGGAAAGCCCGGACGCTGGGTCAAGAGCGATGGCGATCCCGCCCGTTTCGTTGCGCCGGCAGGGGCGCTGGTGGACGTGGCGATTCGCTGGAAGGGCAAGGCGGGCGAGGTGGAAGTGCCCGCCTGGAAGCTGCTCAAGCCCAACCGCGTCGGCGAGGAGCCCCGGCCGATCAAGTGGGTGTTCGTCGGCTCGCAGATGACCGACGCTGGCCGGTACTTGGCCGACGTGGACGGCACGCTGGTTTCCGTGGCGAACTTCGCCTCCGCCACGCTGGATGTGCCCTTCGCCAGCACCGACCAGAACGCCATGCTGGAGTTCTCCAGCAACACCGAGCTGCTGCCCGAGCAAGGCTCCGACGTCGAGGTGGTGTTGACGCCTGAGCCGCAGGCTGCCTCCGCGCCGGCGGCCAGGATGTTCGTGTTCGTTGACCGTCTCGGACGCATCGAGGCCGACGGCAAGAAGGTTTCGCCGCTGGCGTTGGAAGAGGAAGCCCGGCGGTTCCTGTCGGTTCACGCCCAGGGTTCGGCCGAGGTTCGCATCGACGCTGAGGCCATGGTGTACGACCGCCAGCGGGTGCAGGAAGCACTGCGGTCGGCGGGCATGGAGGACGTGGACGTTCGCGTCGCCAATGCGTCAGCCCAGCCGCCGCCGCGGACGCCCGAAGAGGCCCAGCAGGCACTGACGCAGTGGCGCGAGCAACTGGCAGAGGGCGAGTCGCTGGGCGATCCGGCCGGAGAGGCCCTGGCGATCGTCAAGGCACTGCAGCGCCGGCAGGAGGAGCTGCGCCGCCAGAGCGAGCTGTGGCAGCAGTACGCGGCCTCGCTGCAGAAGCTGGCGGGCGAGCGGGCGGCATCCCAGCCTGCCAGCCAGGCAACCAGCCAACCGGCCAGAGCGGCCACGCAGCCGGCGGAATAATCGCAGGTGGCTCACAGCCGCTTGTCCCCGTGGCACAGCCGCCCTCGGCTGTGGCCTTTCGCGCGGCACCCGTCCGCAGAACCTTTCGCACACAGCGCGAAAGAACCTGCGGACCCTACGGCGCTGCGGTGAGTTCTGCTTCTTAGGGCTGTTGCGCCTGGCGCAAAAACGCATCGACCTGGGTCGCAGTGGGCAGGGCCGGGATCGCTCCACGCTTGAGCGTTGTCAGTGCGCCCACGGCGTTGGCCCGCGTGAGAATCCGCTCGAGGTCGATCCGCTGGATTTGCCGAATGGCCAGGCCCTGGCGGCGGAGCTTGAGAATCTCGCTGATGGTGCAGGCGACGAAGGCATCGCCCGCGCCGGTGAACTCGATGCTGGCGACATGAAAGGCTTCGACGTGTCCCTGGCCGCTGGCGGTGGCGTAACTGGCCCCCTGGCCGCCTTCGCTGCGAATGACCAATTCGGCGCCGCCGTCGAGCAGCCGCCTGGCCCCGGCGGCAAAGTCGTCGGTGCCCACGCAGAAGGCCCACTCCTCGCGCGAAACCTTCACGATCTGGCTGCCGGTGAATCCCTGGCCGATGGTGCGCCGGATTTCCTCCTCCGGCAGGTGCCACAGCCGCGGGCGATAATTCGGATCGTAGCTCACCAGCAGGCCTGAGTCGGCGGCTAGGCCCCGGGCGCGGTCGGTGGCCGCTCGCGCCGCGGGCGCAATTCGGCTGATCGAGCCAAAGTGCAGCGCGCCGGCCGACCTGATGTAGCTGGCGTCGATATCGCTTTCACTCAGCGGGGCCAGGCCCTGCTCATCGTGCACGAAGAAGAAATCGTTGGCCCCGTCGGAATGCACGGCTGCGAAGGCCAGCGGCGTGGACTTGCCGCTCCGCCGCACCATGTGTGAGACATCCACGCCCTCGCGCCCAAGCATGGCGGTGAGAGATGTCCCGAAGGGGTCATCGCCCACCGCGCCGATAAAGCCGCAGGAGCAACCCAGCCTCCTGGCCGCCACCGCCACGTTGGCGGGCGCGCCGCCAGGGGCCTTGGCAAAGCCCGAGGCGTCTTCGATGCGTACGTCGATCTCCAGCGAGCAGAAGTCGATCAGCAGTTCACCGATGCACAGCAGGTCGATCATGATTTCTTTGGTTCCGTTATGTGGGCAGGACTCATCCTGCGGGCAGCACTCATTATGTGGGCGGCACCCATCCTGTGGGTGGCATGGTCAGTCCCGTCGTTTGGGATGACCATGTTCAGACCTTCGGGGGAACTCCAACATGGTCACCGCATAGACGACTGCGGCTGACCATGCCGCCCGCTCATGCCGCCCGTCTCATATGAAGGGTGCCATAGCCTGGCACGGCTTCGCTCCTTCTGGCGAAGACGGGGCTGGCTATGCCTGACCTTCTCATAGGTAGAGCCGCAAGACAACGCGGCTCAACCTATGGCACCCAATCGACGCGGCTTAACCTATGGCACTCAATAGATGTGGCTCAACCTATGGCACCCAATAGATGTGGCTCAACCGATGGCAGCGAAGTATTCCCGCAGCAACTCGGCCATTTTGCGCACGGCCTGGCCGCGGTGGCTGATGGCGTTCTTGTCGTCGGCGGGCAGCTCGGCCATGGTGCAGCCGCGGTCGCGCAGGACAAATAGCGGATCGTATCCAAACCCGTTCTGCCCTTGCAATTCATGGCCGATGTGGCCCTCGATGACGCCGCGGCTCTCCAGCACGATCCGCTGCCCGTCCGACACCGCCAGCGTGCAGACGAACCGGCCCGTGCGAAGCTCCTCCGGAACGTTGGCCAGGCAGCGGAGCAGCTTGGCATTATTGGCCGGGTCGATCACGTCGCGTTTTGGCTCTGGCGGGCAATCCTCAGAGGCATAGCGGGCGCTATATACGCCCGGCTCGCCGCCCAGGGCATCGACCTCCAGCCCGCTGTCATCGGCCAGCGCCCAGCAACCGGTGGCACGGGCGTAGTAATGGGCCTTGTCGCGGGCGTTGTCGGCGAAGGTCAGGCCGGTTTCTTCGGGTTCTGCGATGCTGTGGCCAGGGTCAATCTCCGCCAGGCTCACGACCTCTACCGGCAGCGGGCCCAGCGTGGCGATGATCTCGCGGCTCTTGCCGGGATTCCGCGTGGCCAGGACGATGCGAATCGCTTTGGAATTCACGGGTCGCTGTGTCATGGCGCGCGCCCACCGGGGGCACGGTTGCCGGCATTGCTCGGCGGCGGGGGAGGGGCGAACGGCACGGCCGCGGGCTGGCTGGTTGCTTCAGCCGTTACTGCCTCGCCGGCGCCGGCGGTTCCCTCGGCCGCGTTTGTTCTGGCGCCAGCGGCTGCGCCCGATCTGGGCGTGGCGGGGGTCAATCCCGGCAGCGTCTCGCCGCGGTCGTTTTCATGCGGCACGCTGATGAGCGCCGTCTTGAGCGGCACGAGGATGGTTTTGCCGTTGGCGTCGTGGCCCACGTTGTTCTCGCCGTTGCCGTTGACGGCCAGCAGCGGGAAGTCGTGCTGAATCGCCAGCACCCTGGGGCTGATGATCTGGGCCTGGTCGCCCTTGCCGCGGACGGCCTCGGGCCCGAACGTGCCGATGGTCACGATAGACATGGACGGAAAGTGATAGAAGTACGCATCGTAATTGCCCTGCCGCAGAAGCCGGCAGTAGTCGACGGCGAACTTGCGCCGCCCGACGTACTTGTGGGCCGGATCGTCGTGGAAGGTCGCGATCAGCAGCGTGTACGGAGCCCGCACATTTCGCAGGTTCCACTCGGTCGGGCCGATGTCGGCGCCGGGCAGCGGCACGATGATGGCCTGGGCGAAGGGCTTGGTGCCGGTCTGCGTGCGGTGATTCTTGGCGATGCGGAGGTTGGGGTCGGCGTCTTCGACCGTGCGGTACTTGCCCCAGCACACCTCGCTGGTCCCGGCCTTGTCCAGCACGAACACGCCCTTCCAGCCCAGCCCCTGCGTCAGCCGCTGCTGGTAGAGCTGGGCGTCCTGGATGTGCGTGGCGGGGTTGTTCATCGACGCCAGCAGGATGGTGTAGGCATCGTTGTCGGCGTTGCCGGCGGGCGAGGCGGCGGGAGCGCCCAGGCCGGCTGGACGCGTCGAACTCGTCGCGTTAAGAGCCGAGCCGGCCTGCCCGTTCTCGTCGCAGGATGGCAGGGCCGCCAGCGTCACCGCGCACAGCAGCATCGCCGCCAGTGTTCGCGCGTGTTTGTGAGGCAGTTTCGACATGGCTATGCTCCTTGCAGCGCCTTCTTCTGGGCTTGCAGCAGACTACGGATTCCCTTCTGGGCCAGCGCCAGCATGGCCGAGAGTTGCTTGCTGTCGAAGGGGGCGCGTTCGCTGGTGCCCTGCACCTCCACGAACTTGCCCGAATCCAGCATGGCGACGTTCATGTCCACATCGGCAGAGACGTCCTCGGAATAGTCCAGGTCGAGCAGCGGCTTGCCGCCGGTCAGGCCCACGGAAATGGCCGCGATGGCGCCTTCGAGGATGTTCTTGCCCAGCAGCCCGCGCCGCTGCACGTTGCGGATGGCCAGCGCCAACGCCACGTACGCCCCGGTGATGGCGGCGGTGCGCGTGCCGCCGTCGGCCGTCAGCACGTCGCAGTCGATGTAAATCGTATTCTCGCCCAGCCGGTCCATGACGACCACGCTGCGCAGGGCCCGGCCAATCAGCCGCTGAATCTCGGTGGCGCGACTGTCGGGCTTGCCCACGGGTCGCTTCTTCCGCTTGGGCGTGCAGCCCGGCAGCATGCCGTACTCAGCCGTCACCCAGCCCTTGCCCGAACCGACGAGCCAGTCCGGCACGCCGGGCTCGTACATGGCGGTGCAAATAACCCGCGTCCGGCCCATCTCGATGAGACAGGACCCGTTGGCGGTCGGAACGTAACCCGTCGTGATCTTCACCGCTCGTAGTTGATCGGCCTTCCGGCCATCGTTGCGCACTGCGCGTGTCATGCGAAAATTCTCCTGTAGGGGAGCTAGTGTACCCGAAACCGCCGGCGGGTTGCTACCGTGGCCAGCAGAGGGAATCGGGAGTCGGGAATCGGGAATCGGGAATCGGGATTCGGGATTCGGGAAGCGGGAAGCGGGAAGCGGGATTCGGGATTCGGGATTCGGGTGGGTGGCATGGTCACGCTTTCGTTGGCGTGACCATGTTGGGACCTGCATAGGGCCCGAACATGGTCATCCCAAACGGCGGGACTGACCATGCCACCCACATGAGGGGTGCCCTCCACAGGGCGAGTCTGAACATGGTCACCCCAACAGCAGGGTGACCATGCCACCAACCGAATCCCGAATACCGCTTCCCGAATCCCGAATCCCGAATCCCGAATCCCGATTCCCGATTCCCGTCCCCATGGCCGCCTACAATTGCCGCAAAGGAGCGCCCATGACTCTGACGCGCCGAGAAGCCTTGAAGCTCTCCGCCGCAGCGGCCGCTGCGCTGGTGGCTGAGGCTTTGCTGCGATCCAAGACAGGTTTTCTCGCTTCGGCGTGGGCCGGGCCTGCCAGGGCGTCTACAATGCCTACGGCTTCACGTTACTCCAACACGGACAATACCTTGCAGGGAAAGGAATCATCAATGCATCAAGTCGCCACCACGTCGGGTCTGCTGAGCGAGGCGTATGTAGACGGCAAGTACGTTCTGCCCAAGTTGCCGTACGATCTGTCCTGGCTCGAGCCCCAGTACGACGCCAGGACGCTGGAACTGCACCACGACAAGCACCACGCCGCGTACGTCGCCGGCCTGAACGCCGCCTTGGGCAAGCTCGATGCCGCCCGCAAGGCCAACGATTTTGCGACGATCCAGGCCGTGTCGCGCGACCTGGCCTTCCACGGCAGCGGGCACGTGCTGCACTGCCTGCTGTGGGATTCCATGTGCAAGGGCG
Organism: uncultured Planctomycetota bacterium; assembly: GCA_903892515.1. Taxonomy (GTDB): domain Bacteria; phylum Planctomycetota; class Phycisphaerae; order SM23-33; family SM23-33; genus CAITIS01. The sequence continues at coordinate 19,353 of CAITIS010000084.1, forward strand.
GCTCCAAGCCGACGGCCAATCTGGAAAAGGCCATGAAGGAGAGCTTCGGCTCGGCCGATGCCTGCTTTGCCCAGTTCGCCGCCGCCACCAAGGCCGTCGAGGCCAGCGGCTGGGGCATCCTGGGCTTTGAGCCGGTCTCCAAGAAGCTGATGATCTTTACCTGCGAAAAGCACCAGAACCTGACCATCTGGGGCGTCGCGCCGCTGCTGGTCTGCGACGTCTGGGAGCATGCGTACTACTTGCAGTACCAGAACCGCCGGCCCGACTGGGTGGACGCGTTCATGAAGATCGCCAATTGGGAATTCGCCGGCCAGCGGCTGGCGGAAGTGAGCGGCATGTAACGGGAGAGGTCACAGCTGCCAAGCATTGCACCTGTGGCCCCCGATGCAATACACACGTACCTGCGCTGCCCGTGCAATGCGTGCGGCGCGGGCTCTGCGCAGGTACGTCCAACATGGCCGCGCCAACGACGGCGACCATGCCATCCACCAAAACGACAGCGCCGAACGGTCAGCAGCGTGGCTGGCCCTTCGGTGTTTTTTTGAAACATCACTTCGCGAACCACGCGAACCAAGCGTTTGGGCAACGACGTCTCTTGCACCACAAAGGCACAAAGAAGCGGCGGCACAAAGGGCACGAAGGAAAACAAGAGGGGACCTTCTTTGTGCCCTTTGTGGTTGGTCTGTCTTTGTGTCTTTGTGGTTCAAAGGGCCGCCCGTGAGCGGGCACCGCATGGACCGGGTGAGCGGCCCGGTGTATCATCCACGCATCGGCTCGTGGCCGGTCATGAGAGGATCGAATATGCGAGCATCAGCCGTCCTTGTATTGACGCTGGCCGGGCTGGTCTTGGCGGGTTGCGGCGCGCCCGTTGGCCCTGAAGGCAGGAACCAGCTGCTGCAAGCCAACCAGGCGTACGTGCGCGGCGACGACAACACGGCCATTGCCGTCTCGACGACTTTCCTGCAGCAGAATGAGCACAGTCTCGAAGCGGCGGAGGGGTACTACATTCGCGGCCTGGCGCGCGAGCGGGCCAAGCAGACCGACGCCGCCCGCAGCGACTTCACCTCGGCCCTGAAGCTCTCCAAGCGCAAGGATCTCACGACCAGGATTCACTTTGAACTGGGCAACATCGCCTTCGATTGCGGCGACCAGAATACGGCCCAGTCCGAATACGCCCAGGTCGTGGCCGAGGGCCCGAAGAATCAGCCGCCGACGGACGAGGCGATGTATCGCCTTGGCCACATCATGCAGTGCCAGGGCAAGTGGCGCCAGGCCGACGAGTATTTCGACAAGCTCATGCACAACTTCCCGGGTTCGGCGCCGGCCAAGCTGGCGGCGAATCGGGTGCGGGCGGTGCGCTGGTCGATCCAGGTTGGGGCCTACCGCGATGATCGCAGCGGGCGGCAGCTGGAGGCCTCGCTGCGCCGCGATGGCTTTGCGCCGCGCGAGGACCGCGAACTGCGCAATGGCCAGTTGCTCAGACTGATTCGGGTGGGCAGCTATGCGACCTACGACGCCGCCAACGCCGACCTGCCACGCGCGCAGCAGCACAGCTCCGACGCCTGCATCGTCGCGGCGCGATAATGAGTTCAAGAGCCCACCCAACGCGATTCCTGCGAGTTAGCCCGCTTGGCTGGGCGGCGGCGGGAGTGCTTCTCCTGGTGGTGCTGGCGGGCGTGCTGCTGGCCGGCAGGGTGGTGTGCTGGCGGTATACGTCAACGTTTCTTGTGCAGACAGTGGCTCGGCCATCGGCGCAGTCTTCCGTGCAGTCCGACGGCTTCACGGCCCAGGCCCCTCAGCAGCAACTCCTGCACAGCGATGATGTGCTGGCGGCGGCGCTGCTCAAGGCCGGTGAGAACGATGCTGCATCTGGCGGCTCTTCATCTCGACCGGCGTGGCGGGACGCGCAGGCGATCCAGGTCTTTTCTGCCACACATGCGCGAGATATCGAAAGCCTACGCCGGCAGGTGAGCGTGTCGCGCGAAGGCGACTTGGCCTTGCGGGTGCAGGTTACCTTGTCCGAAGATCGGCCAGGCAAGGCGGGCGAAGACCCGCGCGAACTGGCCGCCCGGCGGGCACAGCAGCTGGCGAATTGTCTGCTCGATGCGCTATTGGCACGGCAGGAGGCTCCCAAGCCCGATCATCCACAGGCTAAGACGATCTCAGCCGTCGAGGTTGCGCAGCAGGAATACGACAAGGTACGGGCCGAGATGGAGTCGCTGCTCAAGCGTCAGACGCAGGCCGATGCTTTCGCCGTGGCGGCGATTCTCTCCACTCAGCCAGCCAAGGACGACTTGGCGGACCAGCAGCGGCAGGTGGATGCGAAGCTGGCAGCGCTGGCGGCCTTGCAGCAGGAGGTGGAAAAGGAACTGGCCCATCCGGTGGAGGAGGCGATCATCGTCTCGCCGGAGCTGGTTGCCTTTCAACCGGCGTTGGGCAACGTGCTGACGGCGGTGGCCCAGGGGCGGCTGAAGGTGAATGCCGGCACGGCCCATTTCAGCGACGAAAAGGAACTCCAGGCCACCCAAGACGAATTGCAGCTGAACCTTTCCGAACTGCGGGCCGAGATGTGGCGCTGCGGCGAGTCGCTGCGGCAGCAGATCGAGCTGCTGTCGGGCCGTCAGAGGCAGCTGGCCGAAACGCACAAGCAGCAGCAGGCCAAGGCGGCGGCATTGGCAGATCAGGCCGCTAAGTACCAGGTGCTGCGCGAGCGTCTGGCCGTGGCCCAGGCCGCGGTGGATAACGCCCGCTCGCAGCCCGCCACGGTGGGAACGCCCGAGGCGGGTGCGTCGTCCGTGCCGCCTCGTGAAGTAACAGTCATCGAGCCTCCCACGCCCTGCGTGGCCGATGAGCCCGCCTGGCCGAACCTGCGCTGGCTAGCACTGATCGGGCTATTGGCAGGCTTGCCAGTAGCGGCGGGAACGCTGCTCTGGTTGCGGCATAACTCCCTTTGCCAGTAACCATGCCCAAGGTTGGGTGCCAGGTTTGGGTGCCAAGTTTGGGTGCCATGGTCAGGCCGCAGTTTGGCCTGGCCATGCGTGGCCGCTTGTGGCAGGGATGCCCCTTCAGGGGAAAGAATCTCATGGCCAGGTTTTAGGCCGATACGCCCACCGCGTCCCGGGCATGGCCAGCCCCAGACAGCGGGCTGACCATGGCACCCAGCTGTTCATGACATTATCCCGCGTCGCCGCAGCAAGTTAGCGCACCTGAAACACTGTCTTAATGTTCTTAACCCAACCTTAACCGTACTCTCGTTGACATCTCCTGGTCGGTGGCTTATTCATGTTCGCTAGGATTTCATGCCCCTAGGAGTTTCGTGGCCCCGCACGAGCGAAAAACCCGGCTGAGCGATCTGGCCCTACTGGGCGTCGTGCTTGCACTGACTGCCTTGGGCGGCTGTCGCAGCCAGAAGCAGCGGACCGTCAACCTGGTCGGCTCGACTTCGGTGCAGCCCTTTGCCGAGTTGCTGGCGCAGGAATACCAGAGCCGCCATCCCGAGTTGAACGTCGAGGTGCAAGGCGGCGGCTCGACGGCCGGCATCCAGGCCCTGGAGAACGGCATCGCCGAGATCGGCATGTCCAGCCGGAGCCTGACGGAGGCGGAAAAGGCCAAGGGACTCGTGCCCATCGCCATCGCCCGCGACGGCCTGGCCATCGTGGTGCATCCCTCCAACGGCGTCACCGGGCTGAGCCGGCAGCAGATCCAGTCCATCTTCTCTGGCCTGATCACCAACTGGCGGCAGGTCGGCGGCAGCGATATGCCCATCAGGCCGATCACACGCGAAGAGGGTTCGGGCACGCGCGAAGAGTTCATAAAACGCGTCATGGGCAAGGTGCGGGTGTCGCGCGGGGCGCTGGTGCAGGAATCCAACGGCGCGGTCAAGGAGCTCGTGCGCGGCGATCCCGGCGCCATCGGCTACATGTCGCTGGGCTTAGTCGGCGGCGAATTGAAGGTGCTGGCCGTCGATGGCGTGGAGCCGAGCGTCGAAGGCATCGCCCAGGGCAAGTATCCGCTGGCGCGGGAATTCCTGTTCGTCCGCCACGGCGAGCTGAGTTCCGACGCCCAGGCCTTTGTGGACTTCGTGCTCTCCGACGACGCCCAGCATTTGCTGGAATCCGAAGGCCTGGTGAGGACCAAGTGAAGATCTCGCAGGACAGGGTGATTGGCTGGGTGCTGCTGGCGGTGGCCTTTTCGGCCCTGTCGAGCCTGGCCCTGATCACCACGTTCATCTTCAAAGAAGGCGTGCCGATCATCCTCAAGCAGGGCGTGGGGAACTTTCTCTTTTCCAACGACTGGTATCCCGGCGAGGGCAAGTTCGGCATCTTAGCCATGATCGTGGGCTCGTTGTTCGTGACGCTCGGGGCCATGTTCATCGGGGCCATCTTCGGCTTTGGCTGTGCCATCGTGCTGACGCAGTTCTGCCCGCGCCGGCTGGTGAGCATCATCAAGCCCGCCATCGAACTGCTGGCTGGCATTCCCTCGGTGGTGTACGGTTCCATTGGCGTGGTGATCCTGGTGCCCTTTATCCGCGACTACCTTGGCGGGCCGGGCTTGTCCGTGCTGGCGGCCTCGATCGTGCTGGGCATCATGGTGCTGCCGACGGTAACGAGCATCTCGGTTGACGCCCTGCAGGCCGTGCCGCGGGCGTATCGCGAGGGCTCGATCGCCTTGGGCGCGACGCAGTGGCAGACGACCTGGATGGTGGTGCTCAAGGCAGCGCGATCCGGGCTGGTGGCGGCGTTCATTCTGGGCATGGGCCGGGCGGTGGGCGAGACCATGGCGGTGATCATGGTGGCCGGCAACACGCTGGAGATCCCGCTTGGCCTGACCTCGCCGGTGCGGACGCTGACCAGCAACATCGCCCTGGAAATGGGCTACGCCTCCGGCGCGCACCGCCAGGCGCTCTTTGCCACCGGGGTGGTGCTGTTCGTGATTATCATGGTCTTAAACACGATCGCCTTGGCGGTTTCGCACAGCAAGGCCGCGGGAGGGCGAAGATGAGAATTTCACCGGCCAATACACAGCGGATTATGGTCGTGGCGCTGTGGACGCTGGCGGCCATGACGGTCTTCACGCTGCTGTTCATTCTGGGCTATGTGCTGTATCACGGCCTGCCGCACGTGACGTGGTCGTTTTTGACGGAATCCCCGCGGCGGATGGGCAAGGAGGGCGGCATATTCCCCATGATCGTGGGCACGGCCATGGTGGCGGGTCTGGCGGTGCTCATCGCCGGTCCCATCGGCGTGGCCACGGCCATCTACCTGACGGAGTACACGCGTGAGGGCAAGATCACTGCCATCATCCGGTTCGGGGCCGATTGCCTGGCGGGAATTCCCTCCATCATCTTTGGCCTGTTCGGCTTCGTGTTCTTCGTCATCACGCTGGGCATGGGCTTGTCGGTAATGGCGGGGGCACTGACGCTGGCGATCATGGTGCTGCCGACAATCATCCGCACCAGCGAGGAAGCCATCCGGGCTGTGCCGCGGAGTTTTTCCGACGTGAGCATGGGCCTGGGGGCGACGCGCTGGCAGACCGTGACGCGCGTGGTGTTGCGGTCGGCATCGCCTGGCATCGTGACGGGCATTGTGCTATCGATTGGACGCTGCATCAGCGAAACGGCCGCCCTGATGCTGACGGCGGGCTCGGCCTTGCGCATGCCACACTCGGCGTTGGACTCCTGCCGCACGCTGGCGCTGCACTTTTACACGCTCATGCGTGAGGGCATTAGCCCGGCCCATGCCTGGGCCACGGCCTCGGTCCTGATCGTGGTCATCCTGCTCATCAATCTCGTGGCGTACTGGCTCATGCGGCGTTTTGTGGCCAGGACGGTGTAACTTGAGCGAGCCGCAACTCCAATCTGACCCGCCGGCCGGACAGCAAGGCCTGCTGCCCAAGATCGCCATTCGCAACTTCAGCGCCCGCTTTGGCCAAAGTCAGGTTCTCACCGGCATCAACCTGGAAGTTCATGCCTGCGAGCGGCTGGCCATCATCGGCCCGGCCTCGAGCGGCAAGACCACGCTGCTGCGGAGCCTCAATCGCCTTAACGACCTGAACGCGACCTTCGCGCACGACGGCGAAATCCTGCTCGATGGCCAGGACATCTACGGCGACAGCATGGACGTGCCGACCCTACGCCGGCGTGTGGGCATGGTGTACGCCGTGCCCATTCCGCTGCCGTGGTCGATCTACGACAACATCGCGTATGGCCTGCGCCTGGCCGGCATCAAGGGGCGTTCGGAGATCAGCGTCCGCGTCGAATCCAGCCTGCGCAACGCCGTGCTCTGGGACGAAATCAAGGACCGCCTGCGCATGCCGGCCATGAACCTTTCGGGCGGCCAGCAGCAGCGGTTGTGCATGGCCCGGGTGTTGGCGCTGGAGCCTGAGGTGCTGGTGCTGGACGAGCCGTGCAGCGGGCTGGACCCGATCTCCACGGCCAAGATCGAGCAGGCGCTGGCAGAACTGAAGGACCGCTACTCGGTGGTGCTGGTGACCAACAACACCAAGCAGGCGGCCAGGGCTTCCGACCGAACGGCCTTCTTCCTCATGGGCGAACTCGTCGAAGTGGGCCTGACCGGCCAGGTCTTCACCGCGCCGCGGCACGAACGCACCGGCCAGTACATCACCGGGCACTTTGGATAGGGCGTCTGGACGTGTCGCGGGCGTCTCGCCCGCGTTGGGAGATAGGAATTGACGGCGCGGGCGAGATGCCCGCGACACAAAGATAATGGAATACAAGCTCCGGGCATCTCGACTGAACCTGCACTACGGCGCGTTCCACGCGCTTAAGGACGTCAGCATCGCCGTCAAGCCGCAGATGATCACCGCCATTATCGGCCCCTCCGGCTGCGGCAAGAGCACGCTGCTGCGCTGCTTCAACCGCATGAACGATCTGACCGACGGCGTGCATGTGAGCGGCGAGATTCGTCTCGACGACCAGGACATCTATCATTCGCCCGACCTGCCGGTGACCAGCCTGCGCCGCCGCGTGGGCATGGTGTTCCAGCGACCCAACCCCTTCCCGCTGTCGGTGTTTGACAACATCGCCTATGGCCGGCGCGTGCATGGGCTCAGCGACGATCTCGGCGAGGTCGTGCGGTCCGCCCTGATGGCCACGCGGCTGTGGGATGATCTCAAGGATCGCCTGGACTCCCCCGCGCTGGACCTGTCGGCCGAGCAGCAGCAGCGGCTGTGCATCTCGCGACTGGTGGCCATCGAGCCCGAAGTCCTGCTGATGGACGAGCCGTGCTCGGCCTTGGACCCCATCGCCACGCAGCATATTGAAGAGCTGATGCAGCTGCTGGCCGAGAGATACACTATTGTGATCGTGACGCACAACATGCAGCAGGCCGCCCGCGTATCCAAAGAGACGGCGTTTATGCTGCTGGGCGACCTGGTGGAATTTGGCCCCACGACGGACATTTTCACCAAGCCCAGGGACCGGCGGACCGAAGAATACGTAACGGGCCGATACGGCTAAACGCCCCGGCACAGGAGTTACCATGGACAGCCATCCGACGCAGTTGGACAAGGAACTGGACAGCCTCAAGAAGAACCTGATTCACATGGCTGTGGTGGCCGAGGCGATGATCGACCAGACCGTCAAGGAACTGGTGCGGCGCGACGAAAGCTTCATCTCTAACGTGCCGCAGGAAGAGCAGGAACTCAACCGCCTGCAATTGCAGATCGACGAGCAGGTGCTGACGCTGCTGGCCACCCGCCAGCCGGTGGCGGCCGACCTGCGTTTCGTGGTTGCTTCCACGCGCATCAACAACGAGTTGGAACGCATCGGCGACCTGGTCATCAACATCACCGAGAACGCCCGCACCCTGCTCAGCCAGCCGCCGCTCAAGCCGCTGATCGACATTCCGCGCATGGCCGAACTGGTGGGCAAGATGGTGCGCGACAGCGTGCAGGCCTTCATCGGCGGCGACGTGACGACCGCCCAGGCCGTCATCATGATGGACGACGACGTGGACGCCCTGAAAGAACAGGTCTTGCGCGAACTGCTGACGTACATGATGGCCGACACGCGGGCCATCGAGCGGGCGCTGGCCCTGATCCTGATCGCCCGGCACTTCGAACGCATCGGCGACCACGCCACCAACATCGCCGAGGACGTGATCTACTTCATCCAAGGCCGGGACGTCCGCCACCCGCGCATGCAGGCCGGCGGGGAAACCAGCTAGCAGGAAGTGTTTATTGGCCCAGCGGGCACGTTGTCGATCCCGCCGTGTTCGTGACGAAACTGCTGGTTCTCTCTGAGCCCCCTGTGCCTCAGGTCTTGGCATAATTCAACATCGATGAGAGCTCACTGGACAGCTTGGCCATGCAGCCCGAAGGGCTGAGAGCGTACAGCCTGGGGCAACGCCCCAGGTAAAGGTGCCTCACACAGCCAAGCCCTGCAAGGGCGCAACAGGCAAAGCTCTCCCGCCCTTACAGGGCTAGATCGTCGCATCCCTGCCAACCCAGGGCGCCGCTTCGCTCTGCCCTGGGCTGGACTATTCAAGCCCGTTGGGCTTAATAAATGCAGATCGAGGCGATTTGTGCAAAGGTCTGTGCCTTTCTACTCATGCCATCTCTGTGGCCAGCCTTTGCCCGTCCCTCTGCCCTACGCCCTTCGCCCTACGCCCTCACTTCTGCTATGATGGCCCCGTGAAACATTTGCTGGAAACAACGATAAGTGGACTTGCCGCTGAGCTCGCGGCGATGGGACAGCCCAAGTACCGCACCGATCAGATTGCACGCTGGATCTGGCAGGAGCGGGTGGGCGATTTTTCCGCCATGAGCAACTTGCCGGCCGAGCTGCGGCAGACACTGGCAGACCGCTTCGTGCTTCGCAGCGGCAAGGTCGTCGAGCGTACCAAGGCCGCCGACGGCACGGTCAAGCTGCTGATCGAATGGCCCGACGGCGAGCGGATCGAGACGGTGATGATTCCTTCGGGCACGCGGGCGACGGCGTGCGTCTCGACGCAGGTTGGCTGCGGCATGAAATGTGCCTTCTGCGCTTCGGGCATGCATGGCCTCAAACGCAACCTCACCGTGGCCGAGATCGTCGAGCAGGTGATGCACCTTTCCGGCGAGACGCCCAACCGCATCAGCCACGTGGTCTTCATGGGCATGGGCGAGCCGCTGGCCAATTACGAAGCCACCGTGGGGGCGATCCGGGCGATGATCGACCCGCAGCGGCTGGGCATCTCCGCCCGGCACATCACGGTTTCCACCGTGGGCCTGCCCAAGGGCATCCGCAAGCTGGCCGAAGAGGACATTCCCGTCACGCTGGCCATCTCGCTGCACGCCGCCACCGACGCCATGCGGCGTGAGATTATCCCCGCGGCCTTGCGCTACCCGCTGGAGGAGATCATGCTGGCGGCCCAGGAGTTTTTCGACAGCCGGCACCGGCAGGTCACGCTGGAGTACGTCGTGCTGCCGGGCGTCAACGACACCAACGTCTGTGCCGAGAGCCTGGCCCGCGTGGCGATGCGGCTGGCCGCCAATGTGAACCTGATCTCGTTCAACCCCGTGCCCTCGCTGCCGTTTTCCCGGCCAACGTCGGCCGAGATGCGCGCCTTCGCCGACCGCCTGGAAAAACGCGGCGCCAACGTGCAGATCCGCCGCAGCCGTGGACTCGAAGCCGACGCCGCCTGCGGGCAATTGCGACAACGCAAGGCCACCACGGAGGAAACGGCTTTAACCACGGAGAACACGGAGAGCACGGAGAGAAAAGACGAGGCAGAGGGAAAGCCATAGGGCATAGGGCGTAGGGCATAGGGCGTAGGGAAAGACGGCAGACGGTAGGGGCCGCAGGTTTTGAGTGGAGTAGACGGTAGGGTCCGCAGGTTCCGAGCCAAGCGAGGGTTCTGCGGACGGGAGGCCGTGCGTGACTCGGTAAACGCGCCACAGAATTGCGGACAAGCCCGCCGCGCGTGTTTCCACGAATTACGAATTACGGATTCACGAGTTCACGAGTTCACGAATTAACGAGTTAACGAATCACGAATTCACGAATTCACGTCTTCCTCCGTGTCCTCCGTGCCCTCCGTGGTTGAACTCTTTGGGACTAAGGCCGCACAGCCAGGATCGGAATGTCCAGGCGATGGCGGACGCCTTGGATCGTCTCGCCGTGGATGATGTCGGCCAGGCGGCGGTGCCCGTGGCCACCCACGATCAGCATGTCGAGCTTCTGTTCCCGCGCCATCTTGGCCAACGCCTGCGGCACGTTGCCATACCCCAGCACGGTGTTCACCTGGATCGGTTCGGGGGCAGGTTCGTCGCGCAGCTTGGCCGCCAGGTCGGTGATGTAGATATCATCCTGGCGGGCTTCCATGTCGCCGGTCTGCGGGCCGTACCATTGCCCGCCCACGCCTTCGACCACGTGCATGAGCACCAGTTGGGCCCGATGAATCTTCGCCAGCGCCAACGCCTCGGCCAGCATGACCGCGTCGGTGGGCTTGGCCTCCAAGGCCACGCCGATGCGACGCACCTTCCGGGCGATGCCGTGGACGCTGTCGACGACCTGGCTGGCCGTCACCGGCAGGGCCCCGTCCAGCTTGGCTTCCGGCCGGAAGATCAAGTACGCCAGCAGCACCGCCATCGCGGCCACCACGCTCCACAAGCCCGCCCCGGCCAGCCATGTGTACATGCCCGCCAACGACACCCATTCCAGCACGCGCTCGCCGATGAGCTTGGTGTTGAGGACAAGAATGACCACCGTGGCCATCCATGCCAGCAGTTTCACCCAGATCGGGCTGGCGAAGGGGCCCATCTTGCGTCGGCTGGAGGTGAAGCGGACCAGCGGCACGACCGCGAAGGGGAGTTGCAGGCACAGCACCACCTGCGAAAAGACCAGCAAGTCGGTCACCCGGCCCTCGCCGGCCACGGCAATGACGATGATGGCCGGGACGATAGCGGCCAGCCGCGTGATAAGCCTGCGCACCTGAGGCCGCATGCGGAATTGCAGGAAGCCCTCCATCGTGATCTGCCCCGCCAGCGTGCCGGTGACGGTGGAGGACTGGCCCGAGCAGATCAGCGCGATGGCGAAGGCGACGGGCGCCACTCGCGGGCCCAGCAGGCCTGAGAGCAACTCGTGCGCCTGGCGCAGGTCGGTGACGACCTTGCCGTGGCGGTAGAAGGTGGCGGCGGCCACGATGAGGATGGCGGCATTGACCAGGAACGCCCCGTTCATGGCGATGACCGAGTCGATGAGGTTGAAGCGGCAGGCTTCCTTCACGCGGGGCTGGCTGCGAGCAACGTCGCGGCTTTGCACCAGCGATGAGTGCAGGTACAGGTTGTGCGGCATGACCGTGGCGCCCAGGATGGCGATGGCGATGTACAGCTCCTGGCCCGATAGCACGTGCGGGGCAAAGCCGCTCAGTACGCCCGCCACCGACGGCTTGGACAGCCAGATCTCGATGATGAAGCACAGGCCGATGGTGGCGATCAGCAGGACGATGAAGCCCTCGATCTTGCGCATTCCCAGCCGCTGGATGAGCAGCAACAGCAGCACGTCAAAGCCGGTGATCAGCACGGCGATAAGAATGGGAATGTGGAACAGCAGGTTGATGCCGATGGCTGAGCCGATCACCTCGGCCAGGTCGGTGGCGGCGATGGCGATCTCGCACAGCACGAACAGGCTGTAGCGGACGAAGGGCGGATATTCCTCGCGGCAGGCCTGGGCGAGGTCGCGGCCGGTGACCAGCCCCAGCCTGGCCGAGAGCGTTTGCAGCAGCACGGCCATGGCGTTGCTCATGAGCAACACCCAGATCAGCCGGTAGCCAAAGCGGGCCCCGCCTTCCAGGTCAGTGGCCCAGTTGCCGGGGTCCATGTACCCAACCGAGACCATGTAGGCCGGGCCGACAAAGGCGAACAGCCGCGCCCACCACCGGCGGTCCGGTATGCGGATGCTGCGGTTGGAATCTTCCCAGGTTGTCTCAATCTGGCTTTGCGGCATGAAGCTCCCAAAGCGGATTCCGTGTCGCGAACGTCATTTCGTGTCGCGGGCGTCTCGCCCGCGCTGGCAGACCTAGCACTCTGTCCGACGCAAATTGCCGGGTGCCACACCTGCGGTGTTTGCAGGTGTGTACGGGGCACGGCTGCAAACGCCGCAGCCGTGGCACCCACATTATTGCCCGGACGGAGTACCAGCGTCATCCCTGCATTCGTAGCACAGCCGCCCTCGGCTGTGAGGCCGCGCGCCTGGACGCTCTCTCTTTCTGCCACGATCCGGCACCATCTGGCAACGCTGCGCCGACAGTAATACAGTAGGCGCATGGTTGACGGGCATGATAGTACCGCACCGGCTGTAGATGTCGCCATCATTGGCGCCGGAGCGGCGGGTTTGATGGCGGCGCTGGCGGCTGGCGGCGCGGGGCGGCGCGTGGTCGTACTGGAGCAACTCGCCAAGCCGGGCCTGAAACTCCTGGCCACCGGCGGGGGGCGGTGTAACCTGACGCATGAGTCGCCGGACGAAGATTACGTGGCTGCGTTCGGCCGGCAGGGGCGGTTCATCCTGCCCGCATTGGAGGTAATGGGGCCCGAGCATCTGCGCCAGTACTTCGCCGGCTTGGGCGTGCCCACGCACATTGAGGAGGGCGGGCTCGTATTCCTCGATTCCAATTCCGCCCGCTCCGTGCAGTCGGCCCTGCTGGCGCGATGTGACGCCTTGGGCGTGCAGGTGCTGTGCGACCAAAAAGTCGAGCGATTGACCGTCGCGAACCCTGATTCCCGAGAAGACACGGAGCGTCCGAGCACAGATTCCAAAGGAAATCTTGCGCGTCCGTCCGAGTCGCCGAGCTTTCTGGTAACGACCACGAGCTTTCCGGGAACGACCACCAGCGGCGTTCAGCAATCCCGGCCGCTTGCGGCTTCGCAGGTTCTCTCCGCGTCGCGCGTCATCATCGCCACCGGCGGCAAAGGATACGCGCAACTTGGCGGCACCGGCGGGGGCTACGAACTCGCCCGCCAGGCCGGCCACGAGATCACACCGCTATATCCCGCGCTCGTGCCGCTGCTGTGCGGGCAGGAGTGGCCTAGGAGCTGCGCCGGCATCGCCATCACCGCCCGCGTTTGGCTGGACTTGCCGGGCCAGCGTGCCAAGGAGTCTGTCGGCCCGGTGCTCTTCACGCATCGCGGCGTTTCGGGTCCGGCCGTGCTGAACCTCTCGGGCCTGGCATGTCAGGCACTGGGCCAAGGCAAAGCGGTTACGTTGCACCTGGCCTTGCAGCCATCGCGAGGGCTGGCCGAGTGGCGCTCGCAGATCGACCTCTGGCGGCGCAAGCAGGGCAGCCGGCGGATCGGCAAGCTGCTGGCGGACATGCTGCCGGCCCGGCTGGCCGAGGCGATCTGTCGGGCGTGTGGCCTGGACCCCGTCTCGGCTACGGCGCAGCTGACGGCCGCCCAGCAGGAGTCGCTGGCCGATACGCTCAGCGACGCCAAGCTCACGATCACCGGCAGCGAGGGCTGGCAGCAGGCGATGGTGACCGGCGGCGGCGTCGCTCTCAAGCAGGTCGATCCGCGGACGATGAACAGCCGCATCTGCCCGGGCCTGTTCCTGGCCGGGGAGGTACTGGACCTTCACGGCCCCAGCGGCGGCTACAACCTGCAATGGGCGCTGGCCAGCGGGTATCTCGCGGGAAGATCGACGGGTTTTTGAGCCACAAAGGACACCAAGAGCACCAAGAGATGAGATGGGTGCCATAGGCTGACACGGCTTCGCGTCTTCTTGCGAAGGCGGCTCTGCCTATGCTGGACGTCCCGCATAGGTAGAGCCGCCAGAAGACGCGGCTCAACCTATGGCACCCGTGTCGATGCTGTGTCACCCATCCTATTGTTATGGCACCCATGTCTATGTTGCCAAAGACAGGTAGGGCGGGCACTGCCTGCCGCCTTTGGGCCGCATTTCCCTACGCCCTACGCCCTTGCCTTTCCCCAGCGATCTTCTGCCTCGTTTGAATGGTACAATACATGTATGACCAGGGCCGAGCACATGGCGATGCGGGCAAAGGCCGATGCCGGCGCGAGATACAGCGGCGAGGTGGCGTACCTTTTCGCCTACGACGTGGCCTACGAGATGACGAGGCAGCCCATTGGGACGCTGCTTGGCCGGGCGGTGGCGACGTATGAGGCCGGGCCGGGTAAGCCTGGACCCAAGCAGTTCTTCTATCGCCCGCAGATGGTTCGCCTGGCCCCGGTGGAGCATCAGGGGCCGCAGGGGCCGGTGCGGCTGGAGTGGGCGCTGAAGCTCTTTCCCGTCGGCGCCATCAGCATCAGCGTCCGCGTGCCGTTCAAGGATCTCACGCTGGAGGAGCTGGTCGGCTATCACGATCTGCACTTCGGCAATGGCACGCTGCAATCGGCCGCGCGGCAACTGGCCGTGCAGGTCGTGGAGGAACTCCGGCCCTACGCCATCAGGCCGGTGGAAGAAGTCCGCGACGAGGAAGTCTACACCGTCTTTTGCATCAACGGCGGCTCGGTGGACGCGCCGTCGGAGGTGTGGCTGTCGCGCAACCGCCGCGAAGTGGGGGCCCTGCTGACGCAGGAAGACAAGCCTCGCCAGCTCTCGCGGCAGGAGTTTCGCGAGTCCACGCAGCGGTATCTCAGCTACTACCAGCGCGACCTGGCCGTCATCGACTGGGACGCGGCGCTGGTGATCGAGCAGCCCGACTACCTGGACGAAATCCTGCACGTGATGGAGTTGGCCAACGTGCAGTTGGTGGAGCTGGAGGCGTACGACCGCTTTCTTGACGTGGCGCTGGACCGCTCGTACCGCGACCTCGCCCAGCGCGTCATGCGGGGCCGGGGGGATATTCTCGGCAGCCTGCGCGAGATCCGCATCGACATGGCCCGGCTGAGCGACGAATTGTCCAATATCACGAAGTTTTTCGGCGACTGGCACCTGGCGCGAATCTACCAGACGCTCTCGGCCCGCTTCCACCTGGACGACTGGCACCGCGTCATCGACGAAAAACTCAAGACGCTCGACGACCTGTACCAACTCCACAAGCAGGACCGCACCAACCGCGTGATGATGGTCATGGAGTTGAGCATCGTGGTGATGTTCCTGCTGGACCTGATCATCCTGCTGATGCAATTGTGGAAGTGAAAAAAGCCTGATCCGCAGATTCCGCAGATTTCGCAGAGGATCCGCAGATCTCACACATTTCGCAGAGGGATCATTCTGCTGGTGCAATTGCGAAAACAGAAGCGCAGGTGCCATGCCTTTACGCGCTTCTGCGGAAAGGCATGCTCGGCGTGGGTGCCACAGTGGGTGCCATAGGTTGAGCCGCGCTGTTGCGGCTCTACCTATGCGGAGCGTGCGGCCTTGCAGCGAACCGTGCCGCCCATCACCGTCCAACATGGTCAGCCTCGCCGTCGCCTTCGGCTCGGGCGAGTCAGACCATGGCACCCATCGAGCGAGGCCACGGCCCCCAGCAGCCTGGGTGCCATAGGTTGAGCCGCGTCGTTTGGCGGCTCTACCTATGCGGCTGGCCGCAATCCTTCATTGAAAGAATCCCGCCGGGCCGGTACATTCTCGCGTCTATGAGTTCCAAGCTAACCACCGATCGGGCGATGATCCTGGCCAGAGGGCTGGGGTCGCGCATGCAAAAGGACGTAGACGGCCTCAAGCTCGACGAGCAGACCGCCAAGCTCGCCAGCAAGGGCGCCAAGATGATGATCTCCGTGGGCAGGCCCTTCCTGGATCACACGCTCCAGGCCCTGCTCGACGCGGGCATGAAGCACTTCTGCCTGATCGTCCCGCCCGAAGCCCCGGCCTTGCGGGCCTACTACGGCGAGGTCGCCCGCAGCATTGCCCCGGCCACCATCTCCTTCGCCGTGCAGGAAAAGCCCGTCGGCACCGCCAACGCGGTGGCAGCCGGCCGGGAATGGGCCGATGGCAAAAGCTTCATCGTCCTGAATTCCGACAACTACTACACGCCGCAGTCGCTGATCGAGCTGGCTTCGGCCCAAGCGCCGGCCACGCTGGCATACGAGCGCGACGCGTTGATCGCCAAGAGCAACATTCCAGCCGACCGGATCGCACGCTTCGCCATGATCGACCTGGACGAGCAAGGCTGCATGCGCAAGATCGTCGAGAAGCCCGAGAATCCCGAGCAGTACGCCCGCAACGGCCGGCTGTACGTCTCGATGAACTGCTTCCTGTTCACCAAGGAAATCTTCCAGGCCTGCGCCGTGATCGAGCCCGATCCGGTCCGCAAGGAGTACGAGATTCCCACGGCCGTGCAGTATTGCATCGACAAGATGGGCCAACGTTACCAGGCCGTGTGCGTGGAAGATGGCGTGCTGGACCTGACCGGCCGGGCGGACATCGAGCCAGTCCGCAAGATGCTCGCCGGCCACGAAGTGCGATTCCCCGAGCCGAAAGTGGAGCTTTCGTAATGCCTCAACTGGGTCAACTGCTGTCGAGTCCCGATGCCGTGCTGCGGCGTGTCGCCAAGAACATGACCGACAAGCTGGGCGCAAGCGCGTCTGCGCAGGCCGTGGCCGTGTACGTGCCGGGCCGGGTGGAGTTCCTGGGCAAACACACCGATTACGCCGGCGGGCGAAGCCTGCTGCTGGCGGTGGATCGGGGCTTTCGCTTGGTGGCCGTGGCGCGGAAAGACAAGGAGCTCCGCATCGCCTCGGGCCCGGCGGGCACGGACGTGATGGAGTTCGAGTTTGGCCAGACGCCCGCGCACGCCAAGGGCCACTGGGTAAACTACAGCGCCACGGTGGCGCGGCGGGTGAACCTCAACTTTGCCGCCAGCCTGGATCTCAAGGGCGCCGACATCGCCTTCATTTCCGACGTGCCGATCGCCGCGGGCATGAGCAGCTCCAGCGCGCTGATGGTGGCGACGTTCCTGGGCATCAGCGGGGTAAATCACCTCGACCGCACGGAACTGTATCGCGAGCACATCACCGACCGCATTCGACTGGCCGAGTACCTGGGCTGCGTCGAAAACGGCCAGAGCTACGGCAAGCTGACGGGCGAAAAGGGCGTGGGCACCTTTGGCGGCAGCGAAGACCACACGGCCATGCTCAACTGCAAGGCCGGCTACTTGTCACAGTTTTCGTACGCCCCCTCGGTTTTCGAACGCGACATTCCCTGGCCCGCGGGCGTGAGCATTATCATCGCCTCCTCGGGTGTTGAAGCCGTGAAGACGGCCGCGGCCATGGAGCAGTACAACCGCGCCAGCCTGCGGTCACGCATGGCCTGCGAGGCATACAACCGCTCCGCCGGCACGCAGTTCAAGCGGATGCGCGACATTGCGGTGACGGTCGGTGCGGATGGGTTGGCCCAGGCCTTGGCCGCCATCACGCGCGGGGCCGAGTTGGGCAAGGAGCAGGATTTCGACCTGCCGGGCCGCTTTGAGCAATTCTTCCGCGAGGACCAGGAGATCATCCCCGCCGTGGGCGATGCGCTGGTGCGCGGCGACGTGCAGGCCATCGGGCCGCTGATCGATGCCTCGCATGCCGGGGCGGTCAAGGGCTTGGTCAACCAGATTCCGCAGACGAACTTCTTGCAGGCCTCGGCCCGCAAGCTCGGAGCCATTGCCGCCAGCGCGTTCGGGGCAGGCTTCGGCGGTTCGGTCTGGGCCATGACGCCCACGGACAAGGCTGATGGCTTCCGCAAGGCCTGGCACGATGAGTACGCCAAGAGCTTTGCCGCCGAGGCCAAGCACGCTGAATTCTTTATCACCGCCCCCGGCGACTCGGCCACGATCGCGGAATAAACACTGAGCAGGGATGCATGGGATGCAGGAGATGGGAAAAACGGTATTAGATATTAGATATTAGGAACAACAGGTTGGCCCCTGAGCAAGGCCTGTCTTTCCCTGATATCTGATACCCAGTATCCAATATCGCCGTCTGTTCCCCGCGTCCCTGCTGAAATAAGGTGAATTATGAATCTTGAAACCAAGCCCGATCTGGAAAAGTGCCTCGACCGCGTGGAAGCCTGGTGGGACGGTGAGATGCTGGACCGGCCGCCGGTGAGCATTTTCGTGCGGCCCAAGCAGCCGCCGCGCGAGGTGCCGTCGCACCATGCCGACCTCCGCAGCCGCTGGCTGGACACCGACTACCAGATCGAGCGGGTCACTGCCGCCGTCGAGAGCAATGTGTTTTTGGCCGAGACGTTCCCGAAGTATTTTCCCAACCTCGGGCCCGACATCGCGGCCACGTGCTTCGGCAGCGAGCTGACCTTCGGCGAGCAAACGTCCTGGTCCAGCCCGGTGCTCAAGAACATCCGCGACTTCCTCAAGATGCAGCCGGACATGGAAGCCTTCTACTGGCAGCACGTGCGGCAGATGACGCGCGAGTCCATCCGCCGCGGCCAGGGTAAGTGGATCACGGCCATTACCGACATCCATGCCGGCGGCGACCTGCTGGCGGCGATGCGCGAGCCGCAGGACCTGGCCTTCGATTTCGCCGACGACATCGAGGGCGTGGAACTGGCCTGCCAACACGTTGCGCCGATGTACAACGCACTGCACGAAAACATCATCAGCCTGATGCCAGCCGGCCAGCCCAGTTGCACCTGGGGCTCGATCGTCAGCCGGAAGCGGATGTACTACCACAGTTGCGACTTCATCTGCATGATCTCGGCGGAGATGTTCCGCCGCACGATCCTGCCCGTGCTGGAGTACGAGAGCCGCCAGACGCAGCGCGGCATCTTCCACCTCGACGGGCCGGGGGCGTTGCGGCACCTGGACGACCTGCTGGCCCTGCCGAAGCTGAGCGCGATCCAGTGGGTGTACGGCACGGGCAAGGGCGCCGCCGCGGATTGGCTGGACGTGTACCGCCGCATTCAATCGGCCGGCAAGGGCATGGAAGTCGTCTGCACCGGCCTGGATGACGCCCGCAGGGTCATGGCCGCACTCAAGCCCAAGGGCTGCTGGCTGGTGCTCTGGGCCGACTGCGACGAAGCCGGCGGCAAGGCGTTCCTGAAAGAAGTCGAGCGCTGGGCGGCAGGGAAGAAGTAATGATTATCGATTTTCACACGCACGCCTTTCCGGACAAGCTGGCGGAGCGGGCGCTGACGACCATCGCGCACCCCGACTGGCCGGCGTATCTCGATGGCAAGGTGAGCAGCCTCATCGCCAGCATGGACAAGACCGGTATCGACCTTGCCGTGGTCTGCCCCATCGCCACCAGGCCTGAGCATGTCGAGGGCATCTTTCGCTGGTGCCTGCACATTCGCTCGGAGCGGATCGAGCCGCTGGCCTCGGTGCATCCTGAGGGCGACGACGCGCTGGATTGGCTCAAGGATATCGCCGGCGAGGGCCTCAAGGGCATCAAGCTGCACCCGATGTACCAGGAGTTCAAGATCGACAGCCCGCGGATGCTGGAGATATACGCCGCAGCCGCCGAACTGGATCTGATGGTGCTGCTGCACTGCGGACAGGATCTTTCCTGGCCGCCGGAGGATGATCGCGCCACGCCCGAGCGGATCGACCGCATCCTGTCGGCTGTGCCGAATGCGACCTTCATCGCTTCGCACATGGGCGGCTGGCGGATGTGGGAGGGCGTCGATCGCCTGCTCATCGGCAAGCACTGCATACTGGAAACTTCGTTCAGCCTGAGCGAACTGCCGCCGCAAAAGGCCGTGGACATGATGCGCCGCCACGGCATCGACCGCGTGGTCTTCGGCAGCGATTCGCCCTGGTCCGACCATGCCACCGAGATCGCGCGCGCAAAATCCCTGCCCCTGACTGCCCAAGAGCAGGAAAAGCTTCTCTACGCCAACGCCGCCCGCCTGCTGGGCCGGTAGCGCCGTAGCCGGTAGGGCGGGCAGGCCTGCCCGCGTGTTTCGGAGAGAAGAAGGACGCGGGCAAGCCTGCCCGCCCTACGGAAGTGCCAGACGGTAGGGTCCGCAGGTTCTTTCGCGTCTTGTGCGAAAGGTTCTGCGGACGGGTGCTCGGGGCTGAACAGCAAAGAACGCGGGCAAGCCTGCCCGCCCTACGCAACTTAGGAGACGCCGCATGGGACAACCATTCGACTTCGGCTTGTTCGACTGCCTGTTGTGCGAGGTGGCGGGCATTCTGCCGTACGAGATGCACGTCGATATCAACGCGGCAATCAAGGCCGCCGACGCCATCAGGCCGCTGGCTGAGCACCTGGGCATTCCGGCACCGCACCCGCACCTGTACGGCTTCAGCTATTGCCAAGTGGCCACGATGGGCGGGCGGATTCTCAACGGCCCGGAGCTGAAGGAGCCGGCGGTCGAACCATGCCTGGCCAGCCCGGCCGATATCGACAAACTCACCGAGCCGCGGGACTATCTCGCCCACCCGATCGTGCAGCAGCGGTTGGAGCTGGTCCGCCAACTCCAGGCCCGCCGGCCCGACGCGGGCACGCGCATTGGCCATGACTTCGAAGGCCCGGTCACCACGGCGGCGCTGCTGCTGGGCGGCCAGACCTTCTTCATGCTGCCCTACGACGACCCGGGCCGGGCGCACAAGTTGCTGGAGTTCTGCCTGCGCGGCAGCCTGAATTACTGCCGGGCGATTCGAAAGCTCCAGGGTCGGCCCTTCGGCGGGCAACCCGAGGGAGTGCCCGATGACTTCGGCGGCATGTTCGGGCCGAGCCTGTTCGGCGAATTTGTGGCGGCGTACTGGGAGAAGCTGTACGCGGGCCTCTCAGCCAGCGTCCGCTACCTGCACTGCGAACTGCTCCATCCCGAGCACCTGCCCTGGCTGGCCGAACTGAAGATCGACGAATATGACTCGGGCGTGGATCAGTACCTGCCGCCCGAAACGGTGCAGCAGGCGTGCCCGGTTCCGTACACGTTGCGGATCTGGCCGTCGATGGTGCAGTCGCAATCGGCCCAGGAGCTGGTGGCGTTGTATCGTCGCCTGGCCGCCTGCAAGCCGCAGTCCATCTCGTTCCACCTGGAGCGTCTCAAAGACCTGCCCAAGATCGAGGCCTTGCTCAAGGTCGCCCGCGAGTTGGAGAAGTAGCCATTTGCAGGCCCTGCCCGCCCTGTGGAACCGGAGCAATTGCCAAGACAGCCATACCGTAGGGTCCGCAGGTTCTTTCGCGTTGTGTGCGAAAGGTTCTGCGGACGGACGCTCTGTGGCGGCGGATATCTCCGACCACTAAAGGACTATCTCAGAACTCACCGCAAAGGCCGCAAAGCCCGCGAAGCTGAAATGCTTCAAAGAAGCTTCTCTCTGCGTTCTTGGCGGTCTCTGCGGTGAATCAGCATTTGAGATAATTACGTAAGGTCAAATGACCTCGAACTTGCCCAGCAGCAGCCAGCGGTCCTTGAAGCGCGTCGTGTTGGCGAAGCTGACCTTGGCCTCCTGCGACTGGCTGTCGATCAGGCCGGCGGAGAACTCGACCAGCCCAGGCCTCAGCCCTTGCGGCAGCGGCACCGTCCGTCGGAGACAGACATCGCCGGGCAGCCACGAGCGGATATCCACGTCGGAGAAGGGCACGATGAATGAGTGATCGTCCTGGCGGAAGCGCAGGGCGAAGTCGTAGCGGCGGTAGATGGGGGCGATTCCGACGTTCTCGATCCAGCAGTCAAAGGCGGTCTGCCCGCCGCGCGGCACCTTGGACTCGAACTTGGCCTGGCGGAAGACGTAGCGATACCCCAGTGCCCGGCAGAAGCGATCCAGCCGCTCGATCCACGGATCGGGCAGGTACGTGTACTTGGGCATGAAGTACGTCATGTGGTGTTTCAGGCCCTGCTGGAGGATGAAGTCCAGGTCGAAGCCGTGCTCGTACCAGTTCATCGGCACGCCGCCGGCCTCCATGAAGATGGGGCCCGTTCTCCACGTGTCCGCCACGCCCGGGGCGGTCGATGCCTCGGGCAGAAAGTCATAGTGGTGGTTCCATGCGACATCCAGCGTGACGTCGTCAGAGCCCGTGTTCCACAGATCGCCGAACGCGTTCATCCGCCATCCGCCGCCGGCGGCGTGGAGCCCGATTTGGGCCTGCCCGGTGCCCAGTTCCCAGATCTTGATCGTCCGCGGGAAGGCCGCCTTGAAGACCTCGACAAAGCGGGTCTTCTGCTGGTCGGTCATCTCGGCGTTGCCCTCGCCCCAGGGGCCCAGGTAGGCGCAGGTGTAGTTTTCGACCAGCGGATGGCCATCGAAGCGCCGCCCCAACTCGCGGATGAAGTTGCCCCAGTGTTCCAGGTACTCCGGCGAGTTGGGCACGGGCACGAGAAAGTCGGTGTCGTAATACCGCTCTACCGGATAGCGGTCGCTGTACCACTTCGGCACTGCCGGCTGACCTGGGGCGCCAAAGGCCATGGCCCGGAAGGCGAGCGTCTGGCCCGTCTTTGCACATGTCTCCAGTGATTTCTCGATGACCGAGAAATCGTACTGGCCCTGCTGGGGTTCCATGAGGTCCCAGAACCAGCGGCAATACGCTACGGTTGTCGGCAGGTAGCCGCGAACGGCCGTGCCGATCTCGCCGCCGTGGGCTCGCGGGCCCCTTGGCCGGGGAAACTCGGTCGGGCCCGACTCGCTCCAGGTCGTGCCCGGAAACAGCTCGTCGCCATTGAAGTGCTGGAAGGTGCAACAACCCTTGTGCGGGTTGGCCAAATACGCCTCGGTAGCCGGTGGACGAACGCGGATGAATTGCTCAGACATGAGGAAGTCCTTTCAGTATTGCGGGGCGGGCAGGTGTTGCCCGCGCGGTTCCGAAACAAGAACGCACACAAGCCTGCCCACCTTGCGGAAACTCTATTGACCAGAATGTTGGCGTCGCAGGATGCACTAATTGGCGCCCAACCATTCTGGCTCTTGATTCAATCGTCGTTTCGCGTTGTCCTTACCTAGCAACCCCTGCAACTCCTCAGCCGAGGCTTGGTCCATGTGCCCCCCGAGCCTGATATACCAATACTTCCCGTTAGTAGGCATAAGCTCGACCGCAACGATCGCGCCCTCCTGCTTGGACGGCAAATACCACATTATTGCGGATGCATCTTGATCCCATGTTGTTAATTGCGACGCTATTTGCGGCAAAGGCTTGCCGGACCTGAACAGGGAATTGAGTTCATTATGCACAAATGTCATTCTGGTCATGTTCTGCCGAAGCATGTTGATCGCGGGGCTCAGCAGGACGCACCCACACACAAGAATCCCGGCAACGATCACCGATAATCCTGCGGGTACATACCTACCGCAGGACGACGTAGCCTTGGTAATCGTGATCCAGATGACGATCCCCACAGACAACACGGCCCCGGCAGCCATGATCAGAAGCACCACGATGAAAGTACCTGGATTCATGCCGACATCCTCCGCCGAAATCGCCCACAGCCAGCTCGGGTTTTGATGTGAACCGCTGCGGCTATCCTCTTCTCTTCCGCTAGCCTACTTGTCCTGCGGGTAGATGATGATCCGGTCGTGCACGAGCAGGATCAGGTCGTTCCGGCCTTTGCCGGTTACGTCGCCGATGAAGATCAGCCGGGGCTCGCCGGTGCGCTGGTCGCGGTCTTCGTAGGAACGCTGGCCGCGGGGGGCCTCAAAGACCTTGAAGCGCGTGCCGCTGACCAGCTTGGCCTGGTCGTTGAACGTCAGCACCTCGATATGATTATTGGCCTGGTCGGCCAGGGCGATCTCCGGCACGCCGTCGGAGTTCAGGTCGCCAAAGGCGATGGCGCCGAAGTGGGCGCCCTTGATCTGCGTCTCAAAGCTGGCCAGTTTGCGCATCTGCCGCGAATCGAAGGACACCGGCACCATGGCCAGTTCGTCCACCGCGCACACGATCAGGCTGTTTACCGACGGCCCGCCGAAGTGGCCTGAGAGGATCTTCTTGACGTTGAGCGTGCCCAGATCGACTTCGCGGTCGGGCCGGTACGTGCCGTCGTCTTTGCGGCCCAGAATGCTCAGCTTGCCGCGGGCATTGTCGTACAGGACGACCGAGACGTTGCTGCTGGGCGATGAGGTGGCGGTCGAACCGGGGTTGCCCAGGCAGCAGGCAGCGGCGGCCGTGATCTTGCCGCGCGGGTCGGCCGGGGGGTACTGATCGATCACCGTCCAGCCATTCTTGGCGTCAAAGAACAGCGAGCGGGCGAAGCTCTTTTGCGACAGCAGCAGGGCGCACGAGCCGTCCTTGCCCAGCGGGGCGTCGCACATGCCACCGGGCGTCAACTCGCTCACCAGCCCGGCGTGAATGTCCTTGCCGGTGACCAGCGTGAACTTGCCGTCTTCGCCCTGGCGAATGAGTTGCAGCGCGCCGTAACTGGGCATGACCATGATGTCGCATCGGCCATCGTGGTCGATGTCGCAGGCGCGGAGATCCTGCGGCTTGTCCTTCAACTCGGTAAGTTCCAGTTCGGGCCCGTTCTGGGCCTCGGGCGTGCCGACCTTCAGGACGGTGCGGAGGAAGCGTTTGTCGCCGGACTTGTCGGCCTTCTCGGACTTTTCGGACGACTCAGCCGGGCCGGAGGCAGATTTGCCCTTGCCCGCGCCGGCCTTGTCCTTGGCCACGTACAGCAGGTCGGCCTTGCCGTCGCCGTCGATGTCGGCCACGGCCATGGCTTCGGGCTCGCCGGTGACGGTGATGGCCTGGGGGTAGCTCAAACGCCCTTGCTCATAGCGGCTGATGCCGATGAGCTTCTCCTTGAGCGACAGGGCGATGATGGCGTCCTTGCCCGAGCCGTCGAGCTTGACGGGGCAGAGCTTGCGCATGTCCAGCATGCCCGGGAAGCTCTCGGGCGTGCCCAGCCCTTGGGCGTCCTGGCCGCGGAAGAGCAGGAACTCAGCCGTGGCGGGGTCGGAGACCACCACGTCCAGCAGGCCGTCGCCATCCACATCGGCGGCGGTGGCGTCGCGGTCGCCGGCGGCGTCGCTGGCGGGCAGCGGGTAATTCAGCACCGGGAAGGTGCCTTGTTCGCTGGCCTTGCCCAGGGCGTACATGGCGAGTCGGCCACTGCCGCCCGCCACGGTCACAAAGGCCTTCTGCGTGCCCTTGCCCAGCGGCGCCAGTTCCATCACGGTGGGGTTTGGAATCTCGTAGCGGACCTCGGGGCCGAGTTTGCCCTGGCCGTCCTGGAAGCGGACGCGGATGGGGTATTCATCGTCGGCCGTCAGGAGCACCAGGTCGTTGCGGGCATCGCCATCGACGTCGGCGATGTCGATCTGCCGCAGCCGCTGGCCGGAACTGGGGTACTTCACCGACTGGCTGAACGTGCCGTCGGGCTTTTGCAGCAGGATGAAGACGGCGTTGTTGCCCAGCAGGGCGATATCGCAGCGGCCATCGCCGTTGAGGTCGCCCACGGCCAAGGCGCGGTCGAAGGCCTGGCCTTCGGTAAGGTCGATCTTCTTGGCCGGCTGCCACAGCGGCGTGGACGGGTCAGCTGGGCAGGTCGTCGGCTGCGAGGCCACTGTGGACTTTGTGGCTTCGGCCTTGACCGCTTCGGCCTTGACGAGCTCAGCCTTGGCGGCATCGGCCTTGGCTTTGGCCTTGCTGGGCTTGGCCTTGGCGGCGGGCGGTTCTTCCGCCAGCACGGCCGGCTGCGATGCGGCCGAGGGCTTCTGTTGCAGGGCGACGTACAGGCCTTGCTTGGAGTAGTAGATCAGGTCGGGCAGGCCGTCGTTGTTGACATCGGCCACGGCCAGGGCGGCCACGGCCACGTCCAGGTCGTACTTGACCCGCTTGAAGCGCCACAGGCACTCGCGGCCAAAGATGTTGTTGCAGTCGTCCGGGTCGATCTCGTCGTTGACGGCGTCTGCGGCGCGGTCTCGGCGTTGCAGCAGCAGCTCGATGCGGCTCTTGGCGTTGTTGGTCAGAAGGATGTCGTTGAGCCCGTCGCCGTTGATATCCACAATGACAGGCCGGCCCAGACCGGTTTCGAGCTTGAGCACTTCCATGTCGCCAAAGCCGAAGTACTTGGCCAGTTGCGGCACGGGCAGGGACGTGGCCGATGGCGCCGAGGCCGACGCGGGCTGGGAAGAAGCCTTCTGTCCCCAGCACCAGCACAAGCTCGCCAGCAGGCACACGCACAGCGCTACCAGCCGAATCGACATGCTCTTCATGACGGCATCCCTTCTTCAAAGAGGTCTTAGGCCAGTGGCCCGAGGCCTGAGAAAGCCGAAACTGTCGCTCAGAATGTACTTTTATCGATGCAGCGGTTCAATGCGGTGCTGGGCGACTGGGTCCCCGACAGTCGGGTTCTGGCTTCGTGGCCTGGCGACCTGTGGCCTGGCGACCAATAAGATATTCACTTGTGTCGGGAAAAACAAAGGCCATAGAATCATCTTCTCAAAGTGTCTGACGGTGCGTTGGGGCTGTCTGACGATGCGTTAGGGCATGGCTGCCTTGGTTGTGTAACAGGCCCCCGCTTCAGCGGGGGTAACCAGGAGCCCCTTGACCCGTCAGCCCGCTTCAGCGGGCGCGAGGTCGTGCCGTGGGCAAAGCGGCTAAAGCCGGGTTGTTGTAAGCCCGTTAAAACGGGCTGGGAAACACGTTGCGGTGCCGGCATTACCCCCGCTGAAGCGGGGGCCTGCCACACGGCTTGACCGTGGTCCTGCGGCCAGGCATCGTTGGCCAGGAATTGACGTTCGAGTGCCTCTTACGCGCTGCGAGCATAATTGTCTTCGATGAGAGACGAGCGTAACAGTCTCCGATGACAGAGGAAGGGTTTGGGGATGAAGCGTACCTGCATACTGATCGTGGCGGCGTTGACGGCGGTAGCGTGGCAGAGTTCACTGGCTGAGCGAATCGTGCTCAAGAGCGGCCAGGAGATCCGGGCCGGCATTCTCAAGCAGGACGCCAAGACGGTGGTGGTGGACCTGGGCAATGCCGTGGTCAGCCTGGCCCGCGCGGACATCGAGAAGATCGAGAGCGATACCACGCAGCCGGCCAGCCAGTCGGCCAGTTCGCCCGCCAGCATGGCCGTGGACAAGGGCGGCCCGGCCTGGCAGATCTATCACATGGCCAAGCTCACGCCCACGACCATTGAAAAGAATGCCGAGCGCTTTGGCGAGGCCGTCGTCATGGTGACCAGTCCCGGCGGGCTGGGCTCGGGATTCATGCTCAGCGACGACGGTTACCTGATTACGAACTACCACGTCATTGCCCGCGAGACGCGGCTGAAGGTGACGGTCTTTCACCGCACTGACAACGGCTTTGAGCAGCAGAACTACAAGCAGGTCAAGATCGTGGCGCTGAAT
The DNA here is from genome assembly GCA_903892515.1 of uncultured Planctomycetota bacterium. Taxonomy (GTDB): domain Bacteria; phylum Planctomycetota; class Phycisphaerae; order SM23-33; family SM23-33; genus CAITIS01. The sequence goes on from CAITIS010000084.1 coordinate 46,478, forward strand.
CCCTTCTGCGACCTGGCCATGCTGAAGATCGACGCGCCCGGCGTGACGTTCAAGTACGTGTACATGGGCGACAGCACTGAGCTGGCGGCGGGGCAGGAGTGCTTCGCCATCGGCAATCCGCTGGGCCTGACGCGCACCGTCAGCCAGGGCATCATCTCCACGACCAACCGGAGCTTTGAAGGCCAGCTGTACATCCAGACTACGGCCGATATCAACCCGGGCAATTCCGGCGGGCCGCTGTTCAATCTCAAGGGCGAAGTGATCGGCGTGACCTCGATGGGGTACGTCGCCTTCAGCGGGCTGAATTTCGCCATCCCCGCCGACGTGGTCAAGCACTTCATCAACAACCGCGACGCCTTCGCCTACGACGAAGACAACCCTAACAGCGGATATCGCTATTTGCAGCCGGCAGCGCGCGCCGATAAGTCCAATCCTCCCGCGAGCAAGCTGCCCGCACTGGAGGACGTGGCCGCGGGCACTCAACCGGCGACCAGCAAGGCCAAGAAATAGACGTAGCACGGGCGTATCGCGGCTTGTGTCCGCGCTTTCACAGCCGAGGGCGGCTGTGCTATGAAGAATTCACAGCCGAGGGCGGCTGTGCTACGAAAGAACAAAAGACCACAGCCGAGGGCGGCTGTGCTACGAAGATCGCTCGCGGGCAATGCCCGTGGGCAAGGAAGGTAATTATGGCTACGAAGCGGATGGCATGGTGGGCGGGTGCGGCGATCTTGATGGCGTTTGGTACGGCCATGGCGGATCAGCCGGTGGCCAAGATGCTGCCGGGCAATTGCCTGCTGTACGTGGAGGTCAAGGACGTCAAGGCCTTGCAGGAGAACTTCAAGAAGACGGCCTTGTACGGCCTGTACAGCGACCCCTCGATGAAGGAAGTCGTCACCGGCACGGAAAAGAAGGTGACCGAGGCCATCGACAAGTGGCTCAAGGACGCCTGGAAGTCCGAGGGCATCGAGAATCCGCCCGAGACGCTGCCCCGGCCTGAGGGCAGGGTTGTGCTGGCCGTCCGGCTGGACGTAAAGGCCAAGCAAGTGCCCAAGATGGAATGGTCCGAAGAGGCCAACGAGATGAAGGCCAACGGCACGCGCGAGGTCAAGGAGATCGAGCCGCAGGTCTTTATCATGGCCGACATGGGCAGCCATGCCGAGGCCGCCAAGGATCTCATCAAGCAACTGGTGGAGAAGGCCGTCGCCAAGGGCAGCACGCGCAAGACCGAAACCATCCGCAGCCTGGAAGTGCAGATCCTCACGCCCGCGGCCAAGGACGCCAAGGATAAGGACGCCGAGTCGGAGGAAAGTTCCGACGCTGCCAAGTCGCCGCTGACAGCGCCGATGCCACAGACAACCGTGTGGGCGTGGCAGGGCACGACGCTGCTGCTGGCGTCGGACGTGGCGTTCTTCAAGGACGTGGCCACGCGGATGGATGCCTCCGACCAGGACTCGCTGGCGGATGAGAAGGACTTCCAGAAGATCCTCAATCAGCTCCAGGGCGACACGGCCGACGTGTGGGTGTACGTCAGCGCCAAGTCGGCGTTGACAGCCATCAAGGCCAAGGTGAACGAATCGGCCGACGAGGTTGTGCAGGGACCAGGCGGGAGCACCCCCGACAAGAGCCAGCAGACCGACAAGATCATTCAGAGCTTGGGCGTCGACGGGTTGACGGGCATTGGCCTGGCCGTTGCGGTAGCGCCCAATGATATGGAAGACGCGCGCGTCCGCTTCATGGTCGGGCTGGACGGCCCGCCGCGCGGCATCGTGGAGATATTCGCGCCCGCGGCCATGAGCACCAAGCCCACGGCCCTGATCACCAAGGACGTCGCCAGCTTCTTCGTGGCCAACTGCGACCTGGCCAAGGTGTATGACAAGCTCATCGCCATCGCCACCGAGGTCAGCGGCCAGCCGATCGAGGAGTCCATCAAGGGCACGCTGAAACAGCTTGCCGGCGAGGGCAACGAGCCCATCGACCTGCGCAAGGATCTGATGGAGCAGATCACCGGCCCGGCCACGATGCTGGTGACGGCGAACAAGCCGTACGACTCGATGGATGCCGAACGCTTCACCTTCGCCCTGGGGCTGCGCGACGGCGCGGCGGTGGACAAGACCATCGGTAAGCTGGTTGCAGCCGTTACCGTTTCGGCGCCGACCGAGATGAAGAAGAGCATCATGCAGGAGATGAACGGCGTCAATCTTTACGTCTTCCCGGCGAACATGATGGGCGGCCAGGGCGGCGGGGCCAAGAACCCGCCGGCCATTGCGGTGGTGGGGCAGAACCTCTTCATCGGGCCTCTGGACAGCGTGCAGCGGGCGATTCGCGACAAGGCCAAGGAGCCCGACCCCGCCGACAGCATCGCATCTGACCCGATGTACGAATATGCCTCCAAGCTGCTGCCGGCGCAGGCGGCGGCCTTTAGCTACGGCAACCAGCAGATCGCCGCGGAGATTCAGTGGACGGTGCTGAAGAAGGCTGCCCAGGAGGCCAAGAATGACTCGTCCGGCGGCAGTCATGCTGGCCGCAGTTCCATGAATCCGATGGTGCAGATGGTCGAGGCAGTGAAGGAGTACGTGGACTTTTCGGCCTTGCCGGAGTTTGGGCCGGTGAAGAAGTACTTTGGCTGCGAGGTGGGCTACGTCACGACTTCCGAAGACGGCATCTTCGGCGAGTACCACCACGTCAAGGCCCCGCCGGTGGCCGCCAGCGAGCCGGCCAAGTAGCACGCGCGATGGCATAGCCAGTCACAAAGCGGCGGGTCCACAAGGCTCGCCGCTTTTTTGCGCCGCCAAGAGGGATGTGGTTTCATAACCGTGGTATGCCCGCCCTCGGGCGTGAAAACTCACAGCCGAGGGCGGCGGGCGGCTGTGCCACGGGGAAAGCCACAGCCGAGGGCGGCTGTGCCACGGAGAAACTCACAGCCGAGGGCGGCTGTGCTACGGGGAATACACAGCCGAGGGCGGCTGTGCTACGGGACAAACTGGTTATGAAATCGCTTCCATGCACATGGCTTTCTGACCGGCGCGGATTATGATACGCTCCTGAGCCAGAGAGGAGAGTCCGCGTGGCCATTCCCGTTTCGGAGTTGCACCCAGCCTTGCCGGGGCCCTTAACGGCCCGTTCACTGTACAAGGTTGGCACGCTCCGATACACGGCGTTTGGGCTGCTGCTGGTCTTCTTCTGGGTGCTGTGGGGAGACTTCATCTACATGTTGCTCGACACCTCACTGGTGACGATCTTTCCCAAGAAACTCAACGAGATGGGCGCCGGCGACTTCACCGTGCAGATGCTGCACCAGACGCTGGCCCGCACGGTGGCGTTCGGGCTGGCCCCCATCATCAGTTTCCGCAGCGACCGCTACCGCAGCCCCCGTGGCCGGCGGATTCCGTTCATCCTTTGGACCACGCCGCTGGTGGGGCTGTTCCTGGTTCTCATCGGCTGCACCGACAACCTGACGGCAGCCGTCACGCGCGGCGCCGACGCCATTACGGTCCTGGGCTACTCGATCTCGACCCAGACGATCGGCATCGCGCTGCTGGGCGTGCTGCTGTTCTGTTTTGACTTCGCCAACATGTTCGTCGGCACCGTTTACTACTACATGTTCAACGACGTGGTGCCGCAGCAGTTCCTGTCCCGCTTCCTTTCCTGCTACCGCATGGTCTCGTCGCTGGCGGGCATGCTGTACAGCGCTTACATCTTTCCGCACGCGCTGACGCACTTCAGGCTGATCTTCGTGCTGGCCGGTGTCGGGTATACGGTCGGGCTGGTGACGATGTGCCTGTTCGTCAAGGAAGGCAGCTACGGGCCTCCGCCGCAGAACCTCGACAGGCGGACCGGGTTCATCTCTTCGGCCAAGACCTTTGCCAAGGAATGCTTCACGCACAAGTTCTACTGGTATTTCTTCCTGGCCAGCACGTTTCGCTGTTTGGCCCTGTCCATAACGCCGGCGTTCGTGCTATTGCGCGACCTGAATTCTCTCGGAATGGGCTTGGCCGAACTGGGCTCTGTGTTTGCCTGGACGCAGTTCGTGTCGCTGCTGCTGCAATATCCCAGCGGCTGGCTGGCGGACAGGCTCAATCCGATCCGCGTGCATACCGCCACCAGTTTCATAAGCCTTCTGAGCCCGCTGGCCGCGTGCGTCTGGCTGTTCAGGGACTTTGGCACGGCGGGCAACCTGCACTATTATTATTGGATATCGTTGCTGTTCCTGCCCATCGGCGCCCTATGCACGGCCGCGGAGTTGCCGATGTACATGCGCCTGCTGCCGCGCGAACGCTACGGGCAGTTCTGCTCGGCCAATGCGATGCTGCGTTCCTTCGCCATGGTCGTCGGCAGCGTGTTGCTGGGCGTGCTGATGAAGGTGCTGGCCGACGGCGTCCACATGGGCCCGTGGCGATATCGTTACGTTGCGTTGTGGGCGCTGGCCTTCCAAATCCCTTCCTCCTTGTTCCTTTGGCTGCTATACAGAGAATGGAAGGCCCGCGGCGGCGAGAAGGGGTACACGCCTCCGGGGGTGACATGATTGGCGGGATGAAGCACGCGTGCAACCAGTGGCACGCCCTGCGTGGCGCGCGGCCCAAGGCGAAGAGGTGCGAATATGGCCAATGACATCAGTGATCAGGATCGCGCCCGGCTGTTAGAGTTGGCACGCCAGGCGGTGCTGTCGGCTGTTACTGACGGCCCGAGGCCCAGGATCGCCAAGCCCGACGGCGCCCTGGCCCTGCAGCGCGGCTGCTTCGTCACGCTGACGAATCGCGGCCAGCTGCGCGGGTGCATCGGCACGTTCCGGCCGTACGGGCTGCTGGGCGAGCAGGTCATCGACATGGGCATCGAGGCCGCTCGCGATCCGCGCTTCGTATATGACGCCATCGGCCCATCCGAGGTGCCGCGGCTGAGTGTGGCCGTCAGCGTGCTGTCGGAACTTACGCCCATCGCCAACCCGCTGGACATTGAACTGGGCGTGCACGGCATCTACATTATCCGCGGCCGATCGGCTGGGTGCTTCCTGCCCGAGGTGGCCACCGAGACGGGCTGGTCGAAGGAAGAGTTCCTCGCCCACTGTTGCGCCGGTAAGGCGGGCATGGCCGCCGACGCCTGGAAGCAGCCCGGCACGCAGGTGCTGATATTTACGACCGAGAAGTTTTCAGACGGGCCTGAGTAGAGCCGGTTTCATAACCGGTTCGACCCGTGGCACAGCCGCCCTCGGCTGTGGCTTTTACGGCCCGATGCCTGCTCACGCGGTTTGACGCCCGAGGGCGGGCGTACCACGGTTATGAAACCAGTTACAGGAGCGAATGGTGCAGGAGCGACCGGTGAGTGACCGCGAATGGATACGCCGCACGCTGGCCCACGAGGCCGGCCTGGCGGTGCCGTACAACTTCAGCTTTTCCCCGCCGGCGCGAGCGGCAGTGGAGCGGCACCTGGGCACGCGCGACTTGGCGAATACGCTGCGTTTTCCGCTTCGCACGTGCAGTCCCAGCTCCATCAAGCCGCAGTTCGCCTCGCCGGCGCAGTATGGGCCATCGCTAAAGGATGAGTTCGGCGTGCTCTGGAGCACCAACGACATCGACCGCGGTTCGCCCATCGGCCCATGCCTGGCCGAGCCCGACCTGTCGAAGTATCGCTTCCCGGACGCTTCCGCCGCGTATCGCTTCGAGAAGCTGCCGGAGTGGTCGGCGGCGAATGCATCGCATTTCACCATCCTGTGGGTGGGCGATCTGTGGGAGCGGGCCACCTTTATGCGCGGGATGGAGAACGTCCTGCTGGACCTGGCGTTGGAACCGGCCTTCCTGGAATCGCTGCTGCGCGGCATCGCCGATCACATCCTGACGACGATGCGGATTGCCATGGACCTGTGCCAATTTGACGCCATCGCCCTGAGCGACGACTACGGCACGCAGCACGGCATGATCATGTCCCCGACGCACTGGCGACGCTTCCTTAGGCCGCTGGTGGGGGAGATTTACGCCCTGGCCAAGCAGCGTGGCCGGGTGGTCTTCCACCACAGTTGCGGAAACCTCGTGCCGATCATCGGCGACCTGATCGAACTGGGTCTGGACATTCTGCACCCCATCCAGCCCGAGGCCATGGACGTGTACGCGCTGAAAAAAGAGTTTGGCCGGCAGCTGACCTTCTGCGGCGGCCTGGGCACGCAGGAACTGCTGCCCAAGGGCACGCCCGAGCAGATCCGCCAGGAAGTCCGTCGGCTCAAGGAGCAACTCGGCAGCGGCGGGGGCTACATCCTCGAACCGGGCATCACGCTGCAAGCGGACATTCCGCTGGCGAACATCCTGGCCGCCATTGAAGAAGCGCAGGCGTGAGAAACAGGGCGTAGGTCGTAGGTCGTAGGGCGTAGGGGGTGTGGCGCCGGCGGTCGCGAATGGGCACGAATGGGTGCCATAGGTTGAGCCGCGCCTTCTTGCGGCTCTACCTATGCGGGACGTCAACATAGGCAGCCCCATCTTCGCCAGAAGACGCGAAGCCGGGTCAGCCTCGTTGTGGGTGTGGCGTGGAGCGTTTGGGCTGGCACCATGCTCATGCCGGCAGCAGGCTCTCACGTGGTTGCTTCGCTCCGCTCCGCAAACCACGGCACCCGCGCGGGGAGTGGAGTGTGGGCCGACCGTTGCGAACGGGTGCCATAGGTTGAGCCGCGTTGTTTCCTGCGGCTCTACCTATGCGGGACGTCCACATAGGCAGCCCCATCTTCGCAAGAAGGCGCGAAGCCGGGTCAGCCTATGGCACCCGTCCAACACTTGCAGGCTTGCCCGCGCCCTATGCCCTACGCCCTTCACCCTACGCCCTGTCTTTACCCGATGGCCGAGGGGCCTTCTTCGCCGGTGCGGATGCGGATGCAGCGGGCCATGTCCATGACGAAGATCTTGCCGTCGCCGATCTTGCCTTCGCCGCCCGAGCGGGCCCCGGCGATGATGGCGTCGATGGTGGCCTGGACGAACTCCTCGTTGACGGCGATCTCCAGCTTGACCTTCCGCAGCAGCGAGCCGACTTCCTTGTGGCTGCGGTACACTTCGGCGATGCCCTTTTGCCGCCCTCGGCCGACCACGCTGGTCACGGTTACCAGGTGAATTTCCTTCTGCTCGAGCTTGTCCAAGATGTCGTCGAGACGGTCGGGTTGAATGACGGCCACGATGTATTTCATGTTCGTTCTCTTTCTCTCGTGTCGCGGGCGTCTCGCCCGCGTGACTTCGTCTTTGTTGGCAGCGGCGCGGGCGAGACGCCCGCGACACATTTCATCGCGTCGTTAGTCAATGACGGTGTAAGCGGCTTCTTTGTGCTGGGTCAGGTCCAGGCCGACGCGTTCCTCGTGCTCGTCCACGCGCAGCCGCCAGACCAGGTCGATGACCTTCAGCAGCACGAAGCTTACCACGAAGGAATACACCATGGTCACGCCCACGGCCTTGAATTGCACGAAGAGCTGCATGGGGTTGCCGTGCAGCAGGCCGTTGCCGCCATCGGGATTCACCATGGTCGTGGCGAAGACGCCCGTGGCCAGCGCGCCGAAAATGCCGCCCACGCCGTGCACGCCGAAAGCGTCCAGCGAGTCGTCATACCCGAACTTGTTCTTCATGTACGTCACGCTCACCCAGCAGATGAAGCCGGCGGCCAAGCCAATCGCAATTGCCGCCATGGGCGTGACGAAGCCGCTGGCGGGCGTGATGGCCACCAGGCCGGCGACGGCGCCGGTAATCATGCCCAGCGTGGTGGGCTTGCCGTGCCGGACCCAGTCCAGCAGCGACCAGCCCAGCCCGGCGGCGGCTGCGGCCAAGTGCGTGGCCACGAATGCGCCGCTGGCCAGCGAGCCGCTTTTTAAGGCGCTGCCGGCGTTAAAGCCAAACCAGCCGAACCACAGCAGGGCGGCGCCCAACGCGGCCGTCGGCAGGTTGTGCGGCGGCGAGATCCGAACCGGAAAGCCTTGCCGTTTGCCCAGCACCAACGCGCAGGCCAGTGCCGCCATGCCGGCGTTGACATGCACGACGGTTCCGCCGGCAAAGTCCAGCGCGCCCCAGCCCGAGGCTCCCATGAAGCCGCCCTGCCCCCACACCCAGTGGGCCACCGGATCGTACACGAACGTCGCCCACAGCACGATGAAGACGCAGAAGGCCGAGAACTTCATCCGCTCGGCAAACGCGCCGATGATCAGGCCGGGAGTGATGACGGCGAACATCATCTGAAAGACCATGAAGGCCTGGTGAGGCACGGTGTCGGCGTAGGAGCTGACGGCCGTGGTCGTCACGCCCGCCAACCCGAACCAGTCCGTGCCGCCGATCAGCCCTTTCCAGTCCGGGCCGAAGGAGAGACTGTAGCCCCACAGCGCCCATTGCAGCGAAATGATGCACAGGGCCATCATGCACTGCATGAGCACCGACAGGACGTTCTTCTTGCGCACCAGGCCGCCGTAGAAGAACGCCAGCGCCGGCGTCATCAACATGACCAGTGCGGCCGACATGAGCAGCCAGGCCGTGTTGCCCGTGTCGATCTTGGAAACCGGTGCGACCGTGACGGCCGTGTCCTGCGCCAGCGCAGGGCAAGCCAGCAGGCCAACAGCTCCGGCGATAACGATGCCAGACAAGAGAAGATGTCGTCGGTCCACGAATTCGACCCTTTCAACTTCAACCATGAAACAGGACGCGACTTTGCCCGTCGCGTCCCTGACCCAAGCGATCCCGTCGCTTGCCATTAGAGCAATGCATACTTCGTGCCAGAGGCATTAGCAGCACTGCGGCGTCCACAACAGGCTGCTGCCGCGACGGTTACGAGTGCCGCCGAATCGAAAAGCCTCGGGGCGTGTCGCGACAACATTGTAGGATGGCTGACTCGCGGAACAGATTTGTCGTTTCCGTGCGAGCGTAAGAAACCGCGCCGAGGGATGGGCTTATCAGGGCTCGTGGACCCTAACTCGTCGGGATCGCCCCTCGGCGCGTTGTTTGTCTATACAAGGCCGCCAGCACTCTGTCCGGCCTAGATTGTCGGGTGCCACACCTGCGGCGTTTGCAGGTGTGTAGGGGGCACGGCTGCAAACGCCGCAGCCGTGGCACCCACTATTGTCCGTACCAAGCCGCTAAATCGCGTCTGCTCCGGTCTCGCCGGTGCGGATGCGCATTACATCGTCGATCGTGGAGATGAAGATCTTGCCGTCGCCGATCTCGCCGGTGAACGCGGCCTCGCGAATGCCGCGAACGATCTGGTCCAACAGCTCATCTCGCACCACCAGTTCGATGCGAATCTTGGTCATCATGTCCACGCGGTATTCCTTGCCGCGCACCGTGTGGACCAGGCCCTTCTGCTTGCCGTGGCCTTCGATTTCCGAAATCATCAGCCCGCAGTGCCCGGCTGCTTCCAGCGCGGCCAGCACGTCATTGACCTTGGTGGGACGAACAATGGCTTCTATCTTCTTCATTGCGTGACTTTCTGTCTTTGAATGTCGGTTCGACCCGAGTGCCAGCCCTAACCGGTTGACCCTGTGGCACAGCCGCCCTCGGCTGTGGCTGTTGCGGCCATGTCAGTGTCTTCGCGCGCGGTTTCACGCCCGATGGCGGGCGTACCACGGGTTCCTACACGGCCCGGACGCCCTTTTCGCCGGTCCGCACCCGCATGGCCTCCTTGGCGTCCAGCACGAAGATCTTGCCGTCGCCCACGTTGCCGGTGTGCAGGATGTCGCGAATGATCGACATGACCTGCGGCACGTCCCAGTCGTTGACCACCAGGTCGACGCGCAGCTTGGGCAGGAATGCCACCGGCCCGTCCACGTGGGTGCTGCCGTCGCTCTGGCCCGACTGCCGGCCGAAGCCGCGGACCTTCGTCACTGTCATGCCCTGAATCTGGGCCTCGTCCTTGAGCACTTCGACCAGGATGTGCAGCCGCTCGGGCCGGATCATGGCCGAGATCATCTTCATGCCATACGTCTTTTTCACCGATGTCAGCACCACATAGCCCAGGCTCACCAGCAGCCAGGCCCCCGCGATGTAGAAGCAGATCCGCGCCTCCATCTGCGAATCGGCGTTGCCGACGGTGTACAGGTAGATGATGGCTACGAGCATGACCGCGTTGGCCAGCACGCCCAGCACGGGCACGATGCCATGCCGCAGCAGGCTGAATTCCTTGCGCTTGCGGAAGGCCACCAGCGTCCAGACGCACGTCAGGCCATACAGAACGAACGTGCCGAAGTTGGAGGCCAATGCGATGCCCGTCAGCCCGACCACCGACTGCACGCCCACCGTCGCAATGACGCACGAGACGATCACCAGCAGCCACAGCGCCGTGTGGGGCGTCTTGAACTTGCCATGCATGAAGCCCATGATGTCCGGCAGCTCGCGGTCCTCCGCCATGCCACAGCTCACTCGCATGGCCGTGTTCATGCAGCTCAGCGTCGTGCCGAAAATCGCGATCGCCACCGTCAATGCCATCGTGACCATCAGCCCAAAGCCCAGCCCTGGCCGGAGACTTTCGCCGATGAGCTTGGCCATGTCGCCGATGGGCGCGCCCGACACCGCGGCTGCGGCCATGCCGGTGGCCACTGTGCCGTCGGCATTGGCTGCGACGAGCTTGTCGCTCACCATCACGCCGGCGGCCATGTACTGCAGCAGGTACGCCAGCAGCCCCTGGATGACCAGCGAGAGAATGATGGCCTTGGGGATGTTCCGCTTGGGGTCCTTGGTCTCAGCGGCCAGGGCGGTGCAGCTCTCAAAGCCCACCAGGATCAGGATCGCCAGGGTGCTCTGCACCAGCACGCCGTTGAAGCTGTGGGGGCGAATGACGTCCAGGGCGCTATTGAAGTCCCAGGTCGTGGCGTGCTGCGGGTTGGCGATGCGATACCAGATAGCCAACGCGCTGAAGATCACCAGCGTGGCGAGCTGAATGACGTTGATCCAGATGGCAGTGCGGGTCGAGCCGTTCACGCCGCGATAGGCGATGTAGCCCACCACGAAGGCGAAGACCGTCGCCACCATCACCAGCGAGGTCGTCGAGAGCGTCTGGCCGCTGAACTGGTTGTACAGGTAGCCGACCAGGTTAGCCATCATGGCCACCATCACGCCGGGGTACACCCAGTAGAACAGGTGCACCGACCAGCCGGTAGCCAGTTTGGCCAGCCGTGCCACCGAGGTGGGGGAGGCGCGCTTGGGGCTCTTTTCGCCGTCCAGGAAGGCTCGCTCGGCGAAGTATGTCACGCTGGCAAAACCGGCCTGGGGATACAGCTTGGCCAGTTCGGCATAGGAGAAGGCCGTCAGGAACGCCACGACTAGCGCCACCACGATGCCCGGCCAGATGTCCGCAGCCACCGACGCGCCGCCCGGGGCCGTGGCCGAGGCCTGGAGCTGGTACGTGATCCAAAGAAACGCCCCGGGAGCAATCAGGGCCATCGCGTTCATCGTCGCGCCCAATAGACCCAACGTCGGCTTGACCTCGGGGGAATCCACGGCTTCAGACATTCGTTGCCCTTCCATTCAGGAACCAAAAGAGAGCGTCCGCACACGACGGAGACTGCCCCATACCAAGCACCGGCTGTGCCAAAGAATGTTCTCGCGCAAAGCCTTGCTTCGCAGCTAGTTAATGTTTCGGCCGTTGACTGGTATAATTACACTGTTGTAATTGACGGTACGGCGTAGTACATTTACGTCGCTTTGTGTTGGATAAGTGATGGATTTGGTGCAAGGGCGAACTGTATGGACAATCTTGAGATAACAGGGTCAGTCAGCGACGGCATGCGCGGGGCGCGGCAGAAGGAGCTGGACGCCCTATACCGCATCAGCCAGATTCTCGGCGCGGGCAGCCGGCAGCAGGAGATGCTGGCCGAGGTGCTGGACATCCTACACAGCGACCTGGACATGGGCCGGGGCATGATCGTGCTGCTGAGTCCCGACGGCCAGGAGCTCACCGTCGAGGCCAGCCACGACGTCCCCGAGCCGCGCCGCCGCCAGGTGCGGTATCGCAAGGATGAAGGCGTCGTCGGCAGGGTGGTCGGCAGCGGCAAACCCGTGATCGTGCCGCGCATTTCGCAAGAGCCGCTGTTCCTGGACCGGCTGCATCGCCGGCGCGACAACTCCGACAAGGAATTCAGCTTCATCTGCGTGCCCATCGCCATCGGCAGCGAGACCGTCGGGGCCCTGGCCGCCGATCGCGTGTACGACCCGGCCACCACGCTGGACGAAGACCTGCGGGTGCTGACCATCGTCGCCAGCATGATCGCCCACGACGTGCAGAGTCGCCGCCTGGCCGCCAGCGAGCGGCAAGCCCTGGAAGAGGAGAATCTCCGCCTCCGCACGGAACTGGCCGACCGCTTCCGGCCTGAGAACATCATGGGCAACTCCAACGCCATGCGCGAGGTGTATCGGGCCATCAGCCAGGTCTCCGGCAGCGACACCACCGTGCTCATCCGCGGCGAGTCGGGCACGGGCAAGGAGCTTGTCGCCCACGCCATTCATTACTCCAGCCCGCGCGCCAAGGGGCCGTTCATCAAGGTCAATTGCGCCGCCCTGAGCGAGAACCTGCTGGAGAGTGAGCTGTTTGGCCACGAAAAGGGCGCGTTCACGGGTGCGATTCAGGCCCGCAAGGGCCGGATCGAAGAGGCCGAGGGCGGCACGCTGTTCCTGGACGAGGTGGGAGATTTTTCACCCGCCACGCAGGTTCGACTGCTGCGCGTGTTGCAGGAGCGCGAATTCGAGCGCGTCGGCAGCAACAAAACTCAGAAGGCCAACGTCCGCATCGTGGCGGCCACCAATCGCGACTTGGAGCAAGGGATCGCCGACGGCACGTTTCGCCACGACCTGTACTACCGGCTGAACGTGTTCCCCATCTTCCTGCCGCCGCTGCGGGATCGGCGCGACGACATCCTGCTGCTGGCGGACTTTTTCGTCGAGCGCTACGCCCAGCGGCTGAGCAAGGACGTTCGCCGCATCAGCACGCCGGCCATCAACATGATGGTGGTGTACCATTGGCCCGGCAACGTGCGCGAGCTGGAGAATTGCATCGAGCGGGCCGTGCTGCTCTCGACGGACGGCGTGATCCGGGCCCATCATCTGCCGCCCACGCTGCAAACGTCGGATGCCTCCGAGACGGTGGGCACCGGCACGCTTCAGGCCCGCGTGGACGTGTACGAGCGCGACATCGTGGTGGACGCCCTGAAACGCTGCGAAGGCAACATGGCAGCGGCCGCTCGGGAACTGGGCACGACGGCGCGAATCCTGCGATACAAGGTCGCCCACCTGAACATCGACCCGAAGCGCTACGCCCGCTCCGCCGGCCGGCGCGGCGAGGCTACGGCGTAGAAACAGAAACGCAAAGAGGCATTTACCGCCGAGGTCGCAGAGGACGCAGAGAGGGACAAAGCGAAGCGAGATAGGCGTTACGCCGCCCCCGTAGGGCGTGCAACGGGTTGCACGCGGCGAACGGCGGGCTTGATGACCTATGACCTATGACCTACGATCTATGACCTTATGAAAATCGCCTTGGCACAGATCAATCCGACCGTCGGCGACATCGCGGGCAATTGCCGGCGGATCGCCTCGGCCATCGCGCGGGCCAAAGAACTTGGCGCCGAGCTGGCCGTCTTTGGGGAATTATCCGTCACGGGCTATCCGCCGCGCGACCTGCTGAGCCGGCCCGCCTTTGTCGCCGCCGCCGTGTCGGCCGTGCGGGAATTGGCCCAGGGCTGTCGCGGCATTGCGGCCCTGGTCGGCTACGTCAGGCCCACCACGCGTTCGCCCGGCAGGCCGCTGGAAAACGTGGCGGCGCTGCTCTCGGGCGGCGCCATCGTGGATGAGCACGTCAAGACGCTGCTGCCGACCTACGACGTCTTCGACGAAACCCGCTACTTCCAGCCTGGCCCCTCGCCTGAACCGCTGCTGCTGGAGGGGCAAAACCTGGGCGTGAGCATCTGCGAGGATCTGTGGGACCGGCCCGCCTTAGGCAGGGCGCTGTACGAGAACGACCCCATCGGCCACCTCCACCGATCCGGCTCCCAGGTCATCATCAACATGTCCGCCAGCCCGTTCCAACTGGGCAAGGTCGAGGTCCGCGAAGACCTCGTTCGCCGCCAGGCCCTGCGCACGCACCTGCCGATCATCTACGTCAACCAGGTTGGCGGGAACGATGAACTCATCTTTGACGGCGGCAGCCTGGCCGTCTCGGGCGATGGCCGGGTAATTGGCCGGTGCAAGAGCTTTGCCGAAGACCTGCTGGTCATCGACACTCTCGGCGAACCGGTCCGGGTCGAGCCCGTTTTGCCGCACATCGCACAGTTGGCTGAGGCGCTCAAGCTGGGCCTGCGCGACTACCTTGGCAAGTGTGGCTTCAAGAGCGTGGTGCTGGGGCTTTCGGGCGGCATCGACTCAGCCGTGGTGGCCACGCTGGCCGCCGACGCGCTGGGGCCTGAGCACGTGCTGGGGCTGGCCATGCCCTCGCGATATTCCAGCGAGCACTCGCTCAGCGACGCCCATCTGCTGGCCAAGAACCTGGGCGTTCAGTGCATCGACGTCGGCATCGAGGCCATGCACCAGGCCTTCGAGCGGGCGCTGTCGCCGCTGCTGCCCAAGGACGCCATGGACATCACCGACCAGAACGTGCAGGCCCGCATCCGCGGCGTGGTGGTGATGGGCTTTTCCAACGCGCTGGGGCACATGGCCCTGGCCACCGGCAACAAGAGCGAACTGGCCACGGGATATTGCACGCTGTACGGCGACATGAACGGCGGGCTGGGGCCCATCGGCGACGTGCCCAAGACCATGGTGTATCAACTTGCCCGGCACCTCAGCGGCCCCTCTGCACGCATCCCCGAAGGCAGCCTGACCAAGCCGCCATCGGCCGAACTCAAGCCCGACCAGACCGACCAGGATCGCCTGCCGCCCTATGACCTGCTCGACGCCGTGCTGCATCGGTACATCGAGAAGGAGCAGTCGATTGAGGAGATCGTGCGCGACGGCTTTGATGCTGAACTGGTCCGCAAAGTGGTGCGGATGGTGACGTACTCTGAGTACAAGCGCCGCCAAGCCCCGCTGGTGCTGAAAGTGACTGGCCGGGCCTTTGGCAGCGGGCGCAGGATTCCAATCGCGTGCGTGAATTTCGGCTTGTGATGGGAATTGCGAACTACGAGTTTCGAGTTTCGAATTGTGAGTCGTTCATAGGCGACCTCGCGGCTGCGAGGGGTTGGTCTTAATTCGAAATTCGCGATTCGAGATTCGAAATCCAGCTCAGTGTGATTCCGTGACTATGACACATGACGCCCTCATCGCCGCCGCGATTGAACAGGCTCGCCTGGCCGAGCTGGCCGGCGATGTGCCCATTGGCGCGGTGATCGCCAGGGATGGGCAGATCATCGCCCGGGCCTTCAATCGCCGCATCATCGACCGCGACCCGACGGCCCATGCCGAGCTGCTGGCGATTCGGGCCGCGTCGGCGGCGATGGGCGACTGGCGGCTGGAGGGCTGCACGCTGGCCGTCACGCTGGAACCCTGCCCGATGTGCGCCGGTGCCATCGTGCTGGCGCGGATAGATCGGCTGGTGTACGGGGCGTCCGATCCCAAGGCCGGGGCCGTGCGGACGCTGTACCAACTCTGCGATGATGTGAGATTAAACCACCGCGTCGAAGTCGTCGCAGGCGTGCTGGCCGATGAGTGCGGCCAACTGCTGACGGAGTTCTTCCGCAAGCAGCGGGCGCTGGGGAAGAAGTAGTTGAGGTCTGAGGCCAGAGGTCAGAGGGACGCGAACACGGAGCGTGTGTGGACTCTGCCGCCCCTTCGGGGCTGGTATGCTGGAGACACTCACCGGGGGCTCACGCCCCCGGCTACAATCGTTCCGGCCCTTCGGGCCTAGGCAGCATTCCAAACTGTGGCGTCCAAAACTCAGCCTCTGGCCCGACCTCACGCCTCCGACATTCGGCCTCACGGCTCGTCCTTGTGTCCTGACCGCAAGCCTCCGGCCTCCGACCTCCGGCCTCATCCCTTTCCTTTTGCATTTGAACAACCCGCCGTCGCGGGTCGATAATAGTTCACGGTGTTCCAAAGGATTGCGTCCAGTACCCCGGTTCGGCAGATTGCCGAACGCCTGACGCCCGGGGGGGTGGTAAAACTCTCGGGCGTGTGGGGAAGCTCTGCGCCCATGCTGGGGGCGGCCATCGCCCTGGCTCGCAACGCACCGGCCATCTTCATCTGCACCCACCTCGACGACGCCGACAGCCTGGCTGACGACCTGGAAGTCCTCACCGGCCTGGAGGCGGAGATCCTGCCGGCCTGGGAAGTCACCGGCAGCATGAAGGAATCCTCCGACGTGGAGATGGGGCACGTCAGCGACGAGGTCACCGGCGAGCGGCTGCGGTTGTGCCGGCTGCTGTCGCAGGGGGCGTCGAGCGGCACACCCATGGCGCCCGTGGCCCAGCCGCTCTCGGGTGGGGCTGCTCGCGCGGGGCGACCGCCCACGGGCAAGATGCCCGGCCGACGCATGGGCGAGACGCCCATGACACGCATGGGCGAGACGCCCATGTCACGCATACAACGCGCGGGCGAGACGCCCGCGACACGAACGGACAGAGGCGCGGCGGCTGCGTCGCCCACGGCCGCGACACGAACGGACAAAGGCGCGGCTGGGACGGCTGCGCCGACTGCGGGCGCGCCGGCCGCGACGCGGGCTCCGGCTTTTATCGTCGCGCCGATCCTGGCGCTGATGCAGCCAGTGCCGTCCAAGCAGATACTCCAGGCCGGCCGGCTACCGCTGCGGGTCGGCCAGAGCATCGAGCCGGAAAAGCTTGCCCGCTGGCTGGTGGAGGCTGGTTTCGACCACGTTGACGCGGTGGATCAGCAGGGCGAGTTCGCCCGGCGCGGCGGCATCGTGGACGTCTTCGCCCCGGGCGAAAACCAGCCCGTCCGCATGGAATTCTTCGGCGACCAGATCGAGTCGATCCGCTGCTTCGATCTCGACACGCAGCGTTCCACGCAGACGCTGCAAGCCTACGACCTGGTCTCGACCTCCATTGGCCGGATGGTCGATCCCGAGCAGGTCACGCAGTTCCTGGAGTATCTGCCCGCCAACGCCGTGGTGTGCGTGATCGAGCCGATGGAAATCTCCTCGCTGGGCCAGACCTTCTACCGCCGCCTGGAGTCGGCCCGCGGCATCTTCAAGGCCGATGAGGTCCTAATCGCGGCCCACCGCTTCAGTACACTGGAAATGGCCGCCTTTGGCTCGGCCAGGCACGATGCTGAGGAGGGCTCGGTCTCGCTGGGCATTCGCTCGATTCAGCGGCTGGAGATGGCCACGGCCGAGGCCCTGGGCGAGCTGGACAAGCTCAGCCAGGACAATGAGCTGTGGGTGTACTGCGAGAACCCGGCCGAACGCGACCGCTTCATCGAGATGCTTTCGACCAGCCACCCGCACCTGGTCAAAACGCTGCACACGGCCATCGGCCACCTGGCCCACGGCTTCCACTGGCCGGCGGAAAAGCTGGTGGCGGTGGGGCATCACGAGATCTTCCACCGCTACGTCAAGTCGCGCCGGCTGCGGCGGGTCCGCACGGGCCGGCCCATCGACAGCTTCGTCGATCTGGAAGAGGGCGATTACGTCGTGCACGTTTCCCACGGCATCTCGAAGTTCGAGGGGCTGCGGACGCTGGTCAAGGACGGCAAGAAGGAAGAGTACCTCACCCTCAAGTTCGCCGAGAATTCGCTGCTGCACGTGCCGATCACGCAGATCAACCTCGTGCAGAAGTACATCGGGGCGCGGCGCGGGCACCCCACGCTGTCGCACCTGGGCGGCTCGGCCTGGCAGCAGCGCAAGGCCAAAGTGGCCGAAGCCGTGCAGGACATGGCCGCCGAATTGCTGCGGGTGCAGGCCATCCGCGCTTCCAGCCCGGGCGTGAGTTACCCCGCCAACAGCCAGTGGCTCCAGGAATTCGAGGAAGAGTTCGTGTACGAGGAGACGGAGGACCAGCTCGTGGCGGCCGGGCAGATCAAGAACGACCTGGCCGAGCCCAGGCCGATGGATCGCCTGCTGTGCGGCGACGTGGGATTCGGCAAGACCGAGCTGGCAATGCGGGCGGCCTTCCGCGTCGTCGAGGGCGGCAAGCAGGTGGCCGTGCTTGTGCCCACGACCGTGCTGGCGGCCCAGCATTATCGCACCTTCAGCGAGCGCTTCGCCGACTACCCCTTCACGATCGACGTGATCTCACGCTTCCGCACCAAGCAGCAGCAGTCCGACATTATCCGCCGGGCCAAGCTGGGGCAGTTGGACGTGCTGATCGGCACGCACCGGCTGCTGTCGGAGGACATGGGCTTTGCCGACCTGGGCCTGGTGGTGGTGGACGAGGAGCAGCGTTTCGGCGTCGAGCACAAGGAGAAGCTCAAGTTCATGCGGGCGACGGTGGACGTGCTGACCATGACGGCCACGCCCATCCCGCGCACGCTGCACATGACGCTGCTGGGGCTGCGCGACATTTCCAACCTGACCACGCCGCCGCTGGACCGCCGGGCCATATACACCGAAGTGTGTGCGTACAACGAGCCGCGGATTCGCCAGGCCATGCTGCGCGAGCTGGCCCGCGAAGGGCAGATCTTCTTCGTGCACAACCGCGTGGAGAACATCGAATCGGTGGCCGACACGATACGCTCGCTGGTGCCCGACGCCCGCGTCGAGGTTGGCCACGGCCAGATGCCCGAGGGCGTGCTGGAAAAGACCATGCTGCGTTTCGTCCGCGGCGACATTGACGTGCTGGTGTGCACCACCATCGTCGAATCGGGCCTGGACATCCCCACGGCCAATACCATGTTCATCAACGAGGCCGACCGCTTCGGGCTGTCACAATTGCACCAGCTGCGCGGACGAATCGGGCGGTACAAGAATCGGGCGTACTGCTACCTGCTCTTGCCGCAGCGCAGGCCGGTGAATCGCGTGGCCGCCAAGCGGCTCAAGGCCGTGGAGGAATTCTCCGACTTAGGCGCGGGCTTCCAGATCGCCATGCGCGACCTGGAAATTCGCGGCGCGGGCAATATTCTCGGCTCGGAGCAAAGCGGGCACATCGCGGCCGTCGGGTACGAATTGTACTGCCGGCTGCTGGAGCAGGCGGTGGCCGGGGTGCGCGGCGATCCGCCGCCGCCCACGCCGCCGGAGGTGCACGTCGAGCTGGGCGTCGAGGCGTACATTCCGCGCTCGTACATCGATAGTTCCCGCCAGCGGATGGAGGCGTATCGGCGGCTGTCGCTGTGCGCGAGCGCTGAGGAACTTGACCAGTTCGAGCGCGACCTGGCCGACGCGTATGGCCGGCCGCCGGCGATCGTGGATCGGCTGCTGACGGTGGCGAAGATTCGCGTGCTGGCCGGCAAGCTCGGGATTTACCAGATCATTCTCACGCCGCCGGACGTGATCTTCTCGCTGTCGGACCCGAAAAAGGCCGGTCCCGCCTTCACTAACGCCGCCGGCACCGTCCGCCTGCCCGACGCCAGGACGGCCTACTGGCGTCCCCCCTCAGCCTACCTGGAAATGCCCACGCTGCTGACCATCCTGCACAAGCAATTGCAGCGCGGCGTAAAAGGCAAGTGATCCGGCCGGGCGGCAGGTGCCTGACTGCGCTTTCTGGCAGGGTGCCATGGTCAGCCCGCCGTTCAGGGCTGGCCATGCTGTGAGCGTCCATGCATGGCCAGACTAAGACGACAGCCTGGCCATGGCACCCGGCAGGTGCCTGACTGCGCTTTCTGGCAGGGTGCCATGGTCAGCCCGCGGTTCAGGGCTGGCCATGCTGTGAGCGTCCAGGCATGGCCAGACTAAGACGACAGCCTGGCCATGGCACCCGGCCATGGCACCCGGCCAACCACAGAAAAAGCGTTTAGCATGGTTGACGCTCTCCGTTTCGTCGCTACAATTCAGGGCATAAGGAGCATTCGATGGTCCGCATCTGGTAAGTCTTTTCGTTCGCCCTTGTTGCCAAGGCAATGCTTGACCGATGGTCGGCCTTGGCTTCTTCCATTGACTGCACATGCCTCTGCATGCGCACACGAACAGAAAGGACGCACAGAATGAACGCTCTTACATACACCGAATCCGCTGCTGGTATAACCGAAGCACAATTCAAGAACCTCCCCTGTGGCTGGCCCAAGTCGCCCAGCGCAAAGACGGTTCTGAAGTCTCTCAAAGCAATGAACGCCCGTATTCTGGCCATCGATGCGTCCACTGGACAGGTCGCAGGCTATGCCTGTGGCATGACCGACGGGGTTCTGATCCTGTACGTCTGGGACGTTGAGGTCCCGCCGGAGTACGCTGGCCAAGGCGTTGAACTGGAACTGCTCCGACGGCTGATCGAAGTCGTGGGCGACATCTATCAGATCAACGCGAACCCGGACGACCGGCTTCGGCCGATCTTCCAGCAACTTGGCTTTGTCGCCTACAGAAGCGACCAAGCCACGGCGATGACAAAGATGCGCATGGACCTTCAAGACGGCGGGAGCAGAGCCACGATGAGCTAGCCCCGGACGTGTCGGCGCGGGCCGGGCCACTATGCGAGGCCCGGCTCGCACCGCCGGGTCCATGGTCAGCCCGCTGTTCAGGGCTGGCCATGCTGTGAGCGTCCATGCATGGCCAGACTAGGACGACAGCCTGGCCATGGCACCCGGCACCCCGCTGAGCCACTTGCATCCGGTGCCCGTTCTGCACAAGCAATTGCAGCGAGGGGGGCTTGGCCGGTAGAATCGACCCCGTGCAACATCGCATATCAAAGCGGCGAATACTCTCTTCGGGCCATTGCCTGATCCTGCTGCTGGCGGCGCTGGCGTGGCCGGCGATGAACGTGCCTTCCTGCCAGCAGCGCGACCCCCAGAAGGAACGCACGGTTTACACCGAGCTTGAGGCCCCCGTGGGCGAAGCGCCGTCCCGGCCAGCATCCCGGCCAGCATCCCGGCCCGCGTCGGGGCCGGCTTCGAGCCGCTCGGCGAAGGGCGAATTGGCCGCAGCGTGCCTTGCTGGCAATCCGGCCAGCGATCCCGCCAGCGCACCGGCTAGCCGGTCTGCCTACGCCGCGACGCAACTGGCCGCCCCGCAGGAAGTGGTGGCCTGTTCGATCATGCAGGTCAATGACAAGTTCATCACGCTGCAGCAGGTGTTCCATCCCATTCGCAAACAGCTGCATGCTGCCGCCGGCATTTCCGCCTCGGAAGATGAGTTTCGCGAACGCGCCGGCGACTTGCTGGCCCGGCAGGTACGCGAGCAGATCGAGCAGGAGGTGCTCTTCGCCGAGGCCATGAAGCGGCTGACCGAAGAGGAGAAGAAGGCCGTCCAGGAGCAGATCGACGACCACGCCCGTCACGTCGTCGCCCAGGCCGGCAACAAGACGGTGTTTGAAGAGCAGCTCAAGAAAGAAGGCACCGACTACACCACGTGGGTGCAGGACATCAACCGCACCATCATGGTCGAGACGTTTATCCACCAGCGATTCCGCAGCCGGGTGAACATCGACCGCATCATGATGCTCAAGGCCTACAACGAGAACCTCGAAAAGTACCACCGGGACCAGCAGATACAGATGCAGATGATCGAGGCGCCGTTCACGAGCTTCATGTCCAGCACACAGCCGGATTCGATGGAGACGCGCCGCCAGGCCGTGGGCGAGGCACGCCGGCATATCCTGGCCGCCCAGAAGGCGCTGCGCAGCGGGCAGGACTTTGCCGAGGTGGCCAAGAAATTTGACCGCGGGCCCAAGGCCAGCAATGGCGGCGTCTGGCCGATGATGGAACGCGGCAGCTTCGACGCCTCCGACGTGGAAGACGCGGCCATCAAGCAGCCGGTGGGGAAGGTCAGCGACATCGTCGAATCGATCCACGGCTTCTACATCGTAAAGACGCTGGCCGTGAAGGGCGGCGACACGCAGGCGTTCGATAAGGTTCAAAAGCAGATCGAAGCGGACCTTCGCCGCGAGCAATACAAGACGCTGACGACCGACTACCTCAAGGAACTTCAGAAGCAGACGGTGGTCCGCGGCTCGCAAGACGCCGCCAAGGTCGTCGTCGACGCGGCCGTGAAGCAGTTCTGGAATAAGTAGGATAGGCCGGAGGTCGGAGGCCAGAGGTCGGAGGTCGGAGACAACGCGCCTTTGGCACCCAGAGTGTCTTCGGCACCCAGAGCAGGGTGCCATAGGTTGAGCCGCGCTGTCTTGCGGCTCTACCTATGCGAGCCGCCGCCGGAACCACACGGTTTGTCTGGGCGAGCGCTTCCAGCCTGTGCGTCCAAGCATGGCCAGTCTCGCCTTCGCCTGCCGGCTCAGGCGATTCAGGCCATGGCACCCTTTGCGAAATGGCGCTAGTGATTGACAGTCGTTTGGCCAACCCTATAATCTCTTGTGACTCATCCCGGCTGGTGAATTTCCGGCCCTGGACCTCTTGGATGTAAACGGCATGCACGAGACGAACATGGCCGACGGGCAGCGGCTCCGTCCGGCCCGGCTTTCCTGGTTTTTGGGAGGCATCATGCACAGTCCCTTACGGACCTTCGGCGCGGCGGTGGTCGTTTTCGCCCTGGCTTTTTCGACGCCGGCCTTCGCCCAGCAGCGCGGCAGGGCTACGCCCAACCCCGGCGCGCGACCTCCGGGCAACGTTCCGGCCAAGCCGACGACTCCCCCCGTCGACACGGCGGCGAATATCAAGGCGGCCCAGGACGTCCTGACGGCCTCGATCAGCGAGGCCAAGGCCGGCACGGAAGACGCCTTCCTGAAGCACTTCGACGCCACCGACGCCTCCCTTATCAAGGGCATCCTTGACAAGGAGAAGCAGCTCAAGGACAAGTCCGACGCCCTTGTGAAGCTGGTCCAGGACAAGCTGGGCATCGACGCATCAGCGGCCCAAATCGAGACTGGCCCCAAGAGCTTTCTCGAAGGATACGGCGCTGCCAGCATTGACGACTACACCTTCATGGCATCGGGTCCCAACGCCGTGATTGCCACCGAAAAGAAGGCCCAGACCAAGACCAACTTCAGCAAGATTGGTTCGGAATGGAAGATGACGCTGGACGCCAAGCAGCGTTCGGTACTGCAGGCGATGGCCGGAGTGCAGGGGGCCGCCTTCCGCTTCTACGACACGATGACCAAGGGCATCAACGACGGGTCGATCACCAAGGACAATTACACGGACAAGGCCAAAGAGTCGGCCACTCAGATTCTGGCGCCGGCCCTGGCCAAGCTCGCGGTTGCGATGGGTACGGCACCGGCTCCGGCACCGGCCGAGGATACGACCGTCACGCCGGCGGAAACGCCTGCCACGCCGGCTGAGACTCCCGCTCCGGCGGCTGTGCCGGCTGAGACTTCCGCCACGGCCCCAGCTGAGCCCGCAGTGGCCGCGCCCGCTGCATCGGCCCCGGCCGTCGAAGCTGACGCTGGCGATGCCAAGCTGCGCGAGAATTGGGAAAGCTTCCTGCACTACGTTTTGATGGGCCGGCCCGAGATCGCCAAGAGCTACGGCGAGGCGGTCATCAATTCCGGCGCCCGGCCGCAGGACGTGTACATGCTCTTCATCAGCACCGACCGCGGCGGCGTCACGCTCGCCCGCGCCAAGGCCGCCAACAAGGATCTCGGTCCCATCGTGGACAAGCTTAACGAGATCATCAACGAAGGCGCCTTGGCCGTTCGCAGCGATCCCACCGAGATCGGCCGGTGGATCGAGATGCTGGCCGGCAGCCCGCAGGAATTCACCATCGCCCGCGACCGCCTGATGCAGGCCGGTCAGTACGCCGTGCCCCAGCTCATCAGCACGCTGACCGACCTGAAGACCTCGGCCATGCTGCGCGACCGTATCACCACCATCATGCCCAACCTGGGCAAGGAAGCCGTCCGGCCGCTGACCGAAGCCCTGACCGTCAAGGACGCCGCCGTGCGGCAGGTCGTTTGCCGGGCGTTGGGCAAGATCGGGTACAAGCACGCCGCTCCGTACTTAAAGCAACTGCTGGAGCAGGGCGACTTGACGCCTGAACTTCGCATCGCAGCCGAGGGCGCGCTGTCGGCCATCGACAAGAATGCCCTGACCAAGCCGGCGTCCGAGCTGTTCTACGAGCTGGCGGTCAAGTACTACGATCACGACGAGTCGGTCAACTCCGACGCTCGGTACAACACCGGCAACGTGTGGTACTGGAAGGAAGGCAGCGGCCTGACGTACATCCCAGTGCCGGCGGCGATTTTCAACGATGTCTACGCCATGCGGACCAGCCGCGACTGCCTGGACCTGGACGCGAAGTATTCACCGGCCGTTTCGCTGTGGCTGTCGGCGTACATCCGCAAGACGATGAACCTGCCGACTGGCGCTAGCGACCCCACGCAGGTCGAAGGCGAGCCGGGGGCGACGTTCTATGCCCGGGCCTCGGGTTCCAAGTACATGCAGGCCGTGCTGGCGCGGGCCTTGAAGGACAAGGATCAGAAGGTCGCCCTGGCGGCCATTCAGGCCTTGGCCGTGACGGCCGGGGCGGAGAATCTGGTCACGCCGGTTGAGGGCGGGGCCCAGCCGCTGGTGTCGGCGTTGAGCTTCCCGTCGCGTGAGGTTCGGTACCTGGCGGCCGAGACGCTGGTGAACGCCAAGCCGCAGAAGCGGTTCAATGGCTGGAACCAGGTCGTGCCGGTGCTGGTGGAGGCCCTGCGGCAGACCGGTGGCCAAGCCGTCATGCTGGCCGATCCGGACGAGACGCAGCGCAACGCGGTCAAGGGCTATCTCCGGGCCGCGGGCATGGAAGTGTACGACGCCGAATCGGCCGGCAAGGCCTTGGAAGCCGCCCGCGCCGCCGCCGGAGTGGACGTGGTCATCCTGTCTTCCAACATCACCGGCCCGGGCCTGGGCGAGGCGTTCATCACGATTCGCGGCACGGCCCAGTTCAGCCGGCTGCCGATCCTGGTAATTGCCCCCAATCGCGACGCAGCCGCATCGGCCTCCAAGGCCGTCCAGGCTGAGACGCTCGTAAATGTAATCTCCGGCGAAGGCCTCGACGGGGCCAAGCTGATGGCCGCGGTGGATGAGCTGAAGGCCAAGGCCTCCAGCGAAGGCAACCTGCCCGCCGACCAGGCCGTGGATTGGGCGATTCGCGCCGCCAATGCTTTCCGCTCGCTGGCCGAGACCAAGAACCCGGTCTTCGACCTGACGGACGCAACGACGGCCCTGATTACCGCCTTGAAGGACAAGCGTGACAACGTCCGCGTGGCCTCGGCCTGGGCACTGGCCCAGATCAACAACGCCGCCGGCCAGCAGGCGTTGGAAGAACTGGCCGATGGCGCCGACGTGGCTGAGCCGGTCCGGCTGGATGCGTATGCGGCCTTGTCGGCATCGGTGCGGCAGTTCGGCAACGAACTGGGCGATAAGCAGATCAAGGCCATCCGCGACGCGGTATCGGCCAAGGGCAGCGTGCCCATTCGCGACGCCGCCGCCCAGGTGCTGGGCGCCCTGTCGCTGCCGTCGGACATGATCAAGGACCTGATCGTCTCTTCGCCCTCGGTCCAGCCGAAGTAGTGCGAAAAAGCGATATTGGATATTCGATATTAGATATTAGGGAAGACGGCTGCACGGAGCGTTGTGCCTGATCTCCAGAAGCGATATCGGATATTAGATATTAGGAAGAAGACGCTGGCGTGCGAAGTGTTGTTCGTAATATCTGATATCGAATATCGAATATCGTTGTTCTTCCCTTGGAGCAGCCATGAAGAAGCTCGCATCTCTGATCGTTCTCGTCCTTTCCCTGTCCTGCGTGGCTTTGGCCGCTGATTGGCCGCAGTTTTGCGGGCCGGCGCGCGACGGCAAGAGCCCTGAGACGGGGCTGATTCATGCCTTCCCAGCCGATGGGCCCAAGGTCGTCTGGACGGTCCGGCTGAATGAAGGCTTCGGCTCGGCGGCGATAGTGGACGGCGAGCTGTACGTGATCGACCACGAGGGCGCCAACGACCAGATCCGCTGCTTCGACGCCGCCACTGGCCAGGAAAAATGGAAGTGCGAGTACGAGGCCCCCGGCAAGGTCGATTTCAAGGGCTCGCGCGGCGTCCCGGCCGTCACCGACAAGTACGTCATCGCCGTCGGCCCGTTTGGCCACGCCGCCTGCGTCGATCGCAAGACGCACGAGAAGGTCTGGCTGGTCAATGTGCTGACCGACTTCGGCGGCAAGATGCCGCAGTGGGGCGTGGCCCAGTCGCCGCTGGTGTACAAGGACAGCGTCATCCTGGCCCCGCAGAACAAGCAGATCGGCCTGGTTGCACTCGACTTGGCCACCGGCAAGGAGAAGTGGCGCAGCGAGCCGCTGGGCGGCATGGCGTACGTTTCGCCGTACCTGACCAAGCTTGACGGCGTCGAGCAGATCATCATGCTCAGCGACAGCACCGTGGTGGGCGTCGGGCCCGACACGGGCAAGATCCTGTGGAAGTACCCCGCCAAGGTCGAAGGCGCCAAGCCGTGGAAGCCCGACAACCCGATTCCCGCGCCGGTCGCCCTGGGCGATGGCCGATTCTTCCTGACCGAAGGCTATGGCGGCGGCTCGGCCATGATCAAGGTCACCAAGGCCGGCGAGGGCTGGGACGTGGCCGAACTGTACAAGACCCAGGCCTGCGGGGCACAGATTCAGCTTCCGCTGCTGATCGAGGGCTACCTGTACATGGGCAGCAACTCCAACAGCCGCCACGAGGGCCTGCTGTGCCTGCGGCCTGAGGACGGCGAGGTCATGTGGAAGACGGACAAGAGCCCCAACTTCGAGCGCGGCGGCCTGATCTACGCCGACGGCGTGATCTACGCGATGGAAGGCGACACGGGCATCCTGCGGATCGTCCAGCCCAGCCCCGACGGCTACAAGCAATTGGCCCAGGCCAAGCTGCTCGAAGGCAAGCAAATCTGGAGCCCGATGGCGATCTCCAATGGCTTCCTTTTCTGCCGCGACCAGAAGCAACTCAAGTGCGTGGACCTGCGGGCGAACAAGACTGAGTCCACGTCCGATTCACAGAAGTAAATGCAACCGCACGGGCGGCCGAGGTCGCGTGCGAAAGGCATGAGCCTGAACTAAGACAACTGCTTGAACCACAAAGGTCACGAAGACCCACGAAGGCGTTGCTTCGTTCGCGGGCTTTGTGACCTTTGTGGTTCTGTCGTTCTGTCTTGCTTCCTCTGCGTCCCCTGCGGTGAGCTTCTTTTACTCTTGCTGCAGGTATGGGTTGTTCAGCCGCTCCTGGCCGATGGTGGTCGGAGCGCCGTGGCCGGGCAGGACGCGGGTGGCGTCGGGCAGCGTCATGAGGTGATTGTGGATGTTGGCCAGCAGCCGCTTGCCGCTGCAACCGGGGAAGTCCGTCCGGCCAATGCTGTCGGCAAAGAGGGCGTCGCCCACGACCACCACGCCGGCCTGCTGAGAGTAACACCCCACGCCCCCGGCCGTATGGCCTGCCAGGTCGAGTACCTTCCAGGTCAGAGTTGGTGGCACAGACTTTCCTGCCTGTGCCGCACAGCCTGGAAAGGCTGTGCCACCGAGCGTCAGTTCATCGCCGGGCTGGACTGTCTGCTCTGCCGGCGGGGCGACGATCTTTACGCCCAGCAGCATTGACAGGTTGGCCACCGGGTCGGTGAGCATGTGGGCGTCGCCGGCGGAGGCAGTGATGATGGCCTGGGGATAGCGTTGCTTCACGCCGGCGATGCCGCGAATGTGGTCCCCGTGGCCGTGCGTGATGACGATCCGCTGGGGGACGTAGTTCCGCTTGGCCAGGAAGTCGATCACCGGCCCGTCGTCGTCGGGGTCGATGACCCAGCACGGGCTGGGCTGCTCCTGTTCGATCGCCAGCACCCAGCAATTGGTCATCAGCTCGCCCAAGGGCAGGCAATGCACCTTCAATCCGCCGCCAGCCGACAGGATCATTCGTCACCTCAGGACGGAAGTTCTTAGTTGTTAGTTCTTAGTTCTGAGTGCGCTGTCGCGCCGGGTGCCACACCTGCGGTGTTTGCAGGTGTGAGTTTCCTGGCAAGCATCCGCACGGCTGCTGAACGCCGCAGCCGTGGCACCCAGCTGTGCGCCCGACCGTCGTGGCACCCGGCAAAAGCCACAGCCGAGGGCGGCTGTGCTACGGGCCCGACCGCTTGCGAAACCGGTTCTAAGAACTCATCACTAACAACTAACAACTAACAACTAACAACTCGCTTTGTTACTGCCCCAGGTATTCCTGGATGGCCTGCTGGAGGTCGCTGCCGCGTTCTTCTTTCCACAGGCCGACGATCTTCCGCTCGCGCTGGGCCGAGGGGACGCTGTCGCTGGCGTGGGCGCCGTTGCGCATCAGGTCGCGGCCAAACTCGCTGCGGACCGTGGCGGCCTCGGCCTTGGTCGGGTCGGTCGAGCCTAAGTACTTGCGGATCTTGTTGATGGCGTCGGGGCCTTCGTACAGCATGGCCAGGCAGCGGGTCTTGCTGGCAGTGGCCTTCTCGGAGGGGTCGCTGATCTCCTCGGGGTTCACGCCCGTCATGTACTCGACGATGCGGTTGAACTCGGCCACCGCGTTGCGCTCGGCCAGTTGGTCGGCGACCTTCTCGGCGTCCCACATGGTGAATGGGAAGGAGAAGGCGTCCTTCAACTGGCTGTACACTTCCTGCGTCACGTTAGGCTTGAGCCGGGTACGGAAGAGTTCCTTCAGCGGGCCATAGAACTCCTCGGCCTGGGCCACCGTCATGGAGAACAGCTTCGTGCCGACGATGCGCAGCCCGGTCCGGCTGAAGACGTCGATGATGTTGCCCGGCCGGCGGGAGGGCCGCTCGAAGTTGTCGGGCTTCAAGATCACCAGGCCGGTTTCGACGTTGGTCGAGCCAGGCGGGTACTTGCACCGGCCAGTCAGGATGCCGCCGTCGGCGTCGAACTGGGAAAAGAGCTTGAGGTGCTCGCGGTTGAGATCCTCGTTGGGGCCGGTGATGACGGCCGGCTCAAAGTAGCGAATCTTGCCGTCGGCGTCGCGGATGAAGTCGCCGTACGTGCCGCGGATCGTGTCGCCGGTGAACTGCTCGGTGAACGAGCCGATCACGTCGTCCTTGAGGTGCTTGACGGCGTTGGGCCCGCGGAACAGCAGCAGCATGCAGCGCGGGACGTAGCCCCACGGGTTCTGCTGCGAGAGGCACTCGCGGACGTATGTCTTCCACGCCTCGGCCATGCCCTTTTCCATGTCCTTCGGGCAGAGCGAGTCGGTGAAGGCGGTGACGAAGGCGTCGGAGAAGACGAACATCCGCAGCCCCACCAGCGACAGGCGGGCGTGCGCGGTCAGCCGGCCGATGATGCCGCCGGTGCGGCTCTTGAGCAGGCTGTAGGGCGTAATCAGTGCGTAAGCTAGTTGGTCCACGGTTCTACCTCAGCCAGTGCCACGCTCCGCCTACACGACAGCTCATGGGACCCGGCGATCTTGAGTATTCGAGAAAGGGGCCACTGTAGCCTGTGGCGGGGGAACTTTCAAGCGCGTGCGCGAGCGATCGAGCGGGTTACGTGTTCAGAAGTCGTAGCTCTCGATCTTCTGGATCGCCGCCAGGATGTGTTCCAAGTACAGGCGGTCGTCCTTCACAGGCTCACCGCTTCGGCCAGTACGCGCTGGCGAATGGAATGATGCAGCGTTCGCTCATTCACAACGTCCACGCTGCAATTCAGGGCATCTTCGAGGTC
Source organism: uncultured Planctomycetota bacterium (assembly GCA_903892515.1). GTDB lineage: Bacteria > Planctomycetota > Phycisphaerae > SM23-33 > SM23-33 > CAITIS01. Next base: position 76,079 of record CAITIS010000084.1, read on the forward strand.
CTGCACCAGGGCAACGTGGTCCAACAGAGAGCGGTCGGCGTCCAGGCAGATCAGCAGGTCGAGGTCGCTGGCTTCGGTCTGCTCGCCCCGGGCCACTGAGCCGAAAATCCGCACGTTGCGGGCACCATGCTCGGAGGCAATTCGAAGGATCGCTTCGCGGCGGTTCAGGATGTTATTCAGTGAGACCATGTCATCCTATCGACTGTACTTTGATCCATTCTGACCTGATTTAACCATAGCGGCCTTGCGCCGTCAGTACAAGATCGAGCCTTGACCTCGCGCAGGCCGGTGCCAGCGGGGATCGGCGATGATCTCTCCGGGCGTCTGTCAGCCAGTATTGCGCTGGCCCTGGGCAAGTATCACGCACAACTGAGGAGCGTAATAACGGTCACGGCGGCGGATACACAGACTGCGGCCTTCCCGAAGGACTCCCGCCAGGAGAGGCTTCCCAGGATACAGGCCGCTATCTCAGCACCCAGGAAGAAAGGGACCCACCCGGCCAATCGGCCGCTGCCAAGCGCGAGCAAGGCCGCTGCCGCAACCACGCCGGCCAAGGAAATCACGAAAGCCCATTTGCCGCGGCTCAGGTTCCAGAGACGATCCTTGGATGGCGTGGCGTAGGATTCGGCCGGGTCCATGTCTGACAGCACGGCTTGGACATCGGAGGCCTGAGCATCCTGGCCGCCCGTTCGCGCCGCCAGAGCTTCGTGGATGTGCGACTCAAGCTGCCGCAAGAGATCTCGCTGTTCTTGCGCAGGCATCCCTTCCAGATGCGCCGCTACGTCCGTGAGGTACGACTGGATCATCGCGCGAGCCTGGTTATTGACTTGCATTGTCCTGTCTCCCGCTGCTGGTTTCCCGAAGTGCTGCTATCGCATCGTAAAGCCCGTCCCAATAGACGTTCATCTCGCCGGTACGTTGGCGTCCCAATGCCGTCAGCGAGAAGTACCGCCTGGGCGGGCCGCTGGTGGACGGGGCGTCTCGGACCTTCACGAATCCGTCCTGTTTAAGGCGGCTCAGGATCGGATACACGGTGCTTTCCGTCACGGCCAACTGCTGTATGCCCTTCAAACGCTGTACGAGCTCGTAGCCATAGGTTTCGCCGCAGGAGATCGCGTTGAGCACGCAGAACTCCAGCAGGCCCTTACGCAGTTGTGTTATCCAGGTCTTCATACGGTACTCTTCATTGCGTGGTACATGGTAGTACGCAATGCGTGGTACGTCAAGGGCGTTTCTTGCCAACCTGGGAGAATCTCATTAACGAGAGCGCGGGCGAGATGCCCGCGACACAAGACCACAGCCGAGGGCGGCTGCGCCACGCGCCCTGTGGCGGGAACGTGGTTGCTCCGCTTCGCTGCGCAAACCACGGCACCGGCGCGTTCACCCCGCGAACCGTCCGCCCTACGACCTATGACCTACGACCCATGACCTACGACCTATGACCTACGACCTATGCTCTACGACCTGCCGTTCTCAATCTGCCGGTTTGAATTGACTTAGGCGGTGTCGGCGCTATAATCGCTGCGTCAATGGAGTGACGGGAACCGTTTGAGAGACACGCGACATTCCGGGCAGAGGACTACCAACGCGCCGCTGAGCGTCGGGGGTCTGGCAATGGGCGCGAAAATGGCCTTGGCCATGAGAACGGCTCTTGCCGCAAAGCTGGCCCTGACGGCCACGCTGGCGGCCTGTGTCGTCACGGCGTTGGTCATGCCGGGAAGGGCGCTGGCGGTGCCGACGGCCTTGGCCAACATGCCCTCGGGGGAAGAGACCGAGCAGCTGTACCTCCAGGAAGACGTCATTATCTCCGGCAAGGCGATGAACACCTTCACCGCCCCCGACGGCCGGCTGGTCAACATCGTGCTGGGCGACTTCTGCCTGATGATGGGCGATCGCGAGATTCGTGGCCAGGACGCCGTCATCTGGATCGACCAACGCCAGGTCGGCGCCGACACCCTCCGCGACATGGAGGTGTACGTCGAGGGATCGCCGCACGAAAAGGCCCGCGTCACCGAGTCCTCCACCAGCACCAGCGACCGCAAGCTGTTCCTGACCTTCCACCAGCAAGGCCTGCTGCGAGCGAAGATTCTAAACTACAGCAGCGAGCCGGCCGACGAATTGCCGCTGTTTCAGCGGGCGGTGGATTATCGTCTGGCCGCCACCGCGCCGGCCCCCTCGGAAGAAGAAGAGGGCGTCGTGTTGCTGCCCTCGGGCGAGGAAGAAGAGGCCACCAGCCAGCCGGGCGCGTCGACCAGCCAGCCCAGCACCCGGCGGCGCGCTGCCACGAGGCCTCGCGTCCGCCCGCGACCTGTCATGCCGGTAAACTTCATCCCCGGCCAGGTGACGACGCTGCAGCGAATTCCCGACCCGAGAAACCCGTCGCGCCGCCTGCTGGTGGTGCTGACCAAGGGCAACTTCTTCGTCAGCCAGGGCAACCCCAGCGGCGATCTGTACCTGTCGCTGCAGGCTGAGAATGCCGTGCTGTACGCCGCGCCCGAGGGCACGAGCAAGCCTGCCGCCAGCGGCCCATCCAGCGGTCCAACCAGCCAGCCGGCGCCCGGCGGCGTTCCGGGCATGCCCGGCGACTTCGTCGGGGCGTACCTGCAGGGCGACGTGATCATGCAGCAGGGCGATCGGACCATCCGGGCCGATGCGCTGTACTACGACTTCCAGACGGGCAGGGCGCTGATCATCAAGCCCGTCTTCCGCGAGGTGCAAGCCGACCGGCTCATTCCCGTGTACGTCCGGGCCGAGGAAGCCCGCCAGATGGCCGCCAAGCAGGTGCAGGGGCAGCCGGTGCCCCGCGGCTACGAGTGGACGTTCAAGAACGCCCAGATCACCACCAGCGACTTCTACACGCCGGCCTTCTCCGTCAACGCCGAAAAGGGCAGCATGACGGACACCACGCCGCGCGACGAGAAGGGCAATCCGCTGGGAACGCAGACGTGGCACTCCAAGTTGCAGAACGCCACCTTCGACATCGGCGGCGTGCCGGTCTTCTGGTGGCCGTTCATGGAGGGCGACGCCGAGCAAGGTTACACCACGCTGCGCCGGGCGATGATCGGCAAGACGCCCAATTTTGGCTGGGGCTTGGAGACCAACTGGTATCTCTTCCGCATGCTGGGCCTGCCCGAGCCCAAGGGCGTCGACAGCGACCTGACGATGGACTTCTACCAGAAGGGCGTGCTGCTGGGACCCAAGATCGTATATGACCGCGAACGCTACAGCGGCGAATTCCGCGGCTATGGCGTCTTCCAGAAGAGTCGGGAGTACCAGGTCGGCACGGATGAGACCTTCCTGACTGAGCCCACCACCGGCTGGCTGGAGTGGCGGCACAAGCAGTTCCTCGACGAAGGCCTGGAAGCCCAGGTCGAGGTCGGCTGGCTGGGCGATAAGCACTTCCTGCAGGAATTCTTCCCGGCCGATTACTGGACGGACAAAGAGCAGGAAACGCTGCTGTACATCAAGAAGCAAAAGGACAACTGGGCCATCACCGGCCTGGCCGAGGTGCGCGTAAACGATTTCATGACGCAGAGCGAGTCGCTTCCCGACGTGGCGGGCTACCTCATTGGCCAGAGCCTGTGGGATGGCGCTGCCACCATGAACGCCGAGGCCCGCGCCGGCATGATGCGGTACAAGCCTGGCGACGACGATCAATATAACTCGGTGTACGGCTTCGCCGAGAACCTGCCCGATCAGGCCAGCCCGCTGACCGCCCGCGTGGACACGCGGGAAGAATTGGACGTGCCGGTGGCCATCGGGCCGGTGAAGGTCATGCCCGCCTTGGTTGGCCGGGCGACGTACTGGTCGTCGAGTCCCAATTCCGGCGGCGGGCTCGTCCGGCCATGGGGGCAGGGCGAGTTGGACATACTGACCCACCTGTGGAAGGTGTACCCGACGGCCGATAGCCGGCTCTTCGACGTCCACGGCATTCGCCACGTAATCACGCCATACGCGGGCCTGTTCTGGGCGGGGTCCAACACCAACCCGACCGACGTGTACCCGTTCGACCCGGGCATCGAGCAGTACGTCCGCGAACTGGGCGGCGGCACGGTGGGCGTGCGCCAGGTCTGGCAGACCAAGCGCGGGCCGCTGGACGACCGTCAGCCGACGGATTGGCTGCGGTGGGATATTTCGGGCGTCTTCTTCAACAACCCGCAGCAGAACTCGCGCCCACCGGCCGACGGGCGGTACTTCTTCTACATGCCCGAGTACAGCATCAACCGCAACGCCATCAACAGTGAAGTGCAGTGGAACATGAGCGATGCGACCATGATGCTGGGCGACTTCAACTACGATACGGAGTCCAACCGCTTTGGCCGGGCCGACATCGGCCTGGCGGTGCAGCGCGATCCGCGGCTGCGGTACTACATCGGCACGCGGTACATCGACGCCCTGAACAGCGCCGTGGGCACGTTTGGCACGAACTATGCTCTGACCAAGAAGTACGAGGTCAGCTTCTTCGAACAGTACGACTTCAAGCTCAACGGCGGCATCAATAACGTCACGAGCCTCTCGCTCATCCGCAAGTTCCCGCGGCTATTCACCGCCGTGACGTTCGTGGTGGACAAGGCCGAGGGCAGCTACGGCGTAGTCTTCAGCATCTGGCCCGAGGGCGTGCCGGAACTCAAGCTCGGCGGCAACCGCCTGAGCATGCTGCAAGCCAGCGGCAAGAACGCAGATCAGTAAGATTTTCCTTCCCCTATTTTTCACCCCTGCCAAGCCCCATGGCCGAGAGTGAATGTCTTTCGATTCCCATCATGGCATGCTATAGGCAGGGCTCGCGGCGTCCGTAAGTCGCTACATGTTGTGTGGGTGGGATTGCCCGTGGCAGAGATTCAACAAGCAAACATCGACACAAAGGCGCTGCTACTTCATCGAAATAGGTAAAAATATCGCATCTACGTCTGATAATGATTGACAAGCCAAAACGGTATGGCTACGTTTCCACTGAGGAATGTTGTGGGAAATGGATTTCCCGCGTACATCTCGTCAGGCGCCCTGCGGGGCGAGCTGCATATCCTGCCGAACCGCGGCAAAGTCCAATCCCTCGAATTCCCGGCGTTGAACGTTCTTGGCCGCTTCTCTGTTTGAGGCCCGGGCGTTTGACGCGATAACAGTAGATAGGCGGCCAGACTGCGGCGCAAGGATGTGCCAAGGCTGCTGCCGCCCGACAACGCCAATGGTCATGGAGGACCGGATGGCACAGCAGCCGTTACATGGGCCCGGGGCAGCGAATGCCCAAGAGGCAACGGACCGCCCGGCGTTCGCGCCGGCGGGCGCGAGTGATCGCGCTGCAAACCAGTCTGAGCCCTTCTCCCTGTTGACCACTTGTTTTATTCACCACGTGCCGCGGAGGCGTCAGAGTCGAGGTTCGCTGTTGTGGAGGCCGGTATTCCATGTCAGTAGTACTCGCATCTTCTGTTTGCGACTCGCCGGAAGTTCTTCGTTCGACCCGCACCGTAACCGATCGTCCCGCCGCTGGGGCCGAGATGGCTTCGCGCCGGTCGCCTCACCATCAACCGCACAACTTTTCGCCGCGGATGATTGCCGTTACCAGCGGCAAGGGCGGGGTGGGCAAGAGCAACATCTCGGTCAACCTGGCCAGCCTGCTGAGCCGGTCGGGCGTGAAGGTGGCGTTGATCGACGCCGACTGGGGACAGGGCAACCTGGACGTGCTGCTGGGCGTCTCGGCCAAGCGGAGCGTGTCGGAAGTGATCTCGGGCGAACGTTCGCTGTGGGGCGTGATGCTGGGACTGCCGCATTCGCTGCATCTGGCCGCCGGCAGCAGTGGGCCCATTCACAGTGCCGGTTCGCCCATGCAGGCGATGCTGGACGGCGGCCTGATGGACGTCTGCCGCGATCACGACATGACGATCCTGGACTGCGGCAGCGGCATTGGCAGCGACGTGATGGACGTCTGCCTGCTGTGCGGACACGTGCTGGTGGTGACTACGCCGGAGCCAACGGCCATGACTGACGCCTACGGCCTGATCAAGTGCCTGCACCGCGACGGCCATAAGGGCCGGATCAGCGTGCTGGTCAACATGGCTGGCAGCGCTCAGGAAGCCAAGGCGACGTTCTTCCGGCTTTCACGCGTGGCGGCAAAATTTCTCGGACAGACTCTTTTTGACGCCGGCTATGTTCTGGCTGATGAGAAGGTTCCATTGGCCGTGCGGAAGCGTCAGCCCTTCGTGCAAGCGTACCCCAGTTGCGATGCCAGCAACTGCTTGGCGGCCTTGATGATGAAGTTGAGGACCAAGGGCTGCAAGCCCTCCGAGAAGGACCCCTGGCACAAGCGGCTTGCCCGGGTGCTGCGGAAGGTGACGTAGATTGCTGCTTTTGGTAAGATAGAAAAAATATGATTTTTACACTTGACGGCGTAGCTAAGATGCGTAATATGCGGGCAGTGAGCAGTATGGTGGTTCTAGGAAAGAACCGAATAGAAATGGTTGGGTCAGATGGCTAGGACCGCACACAGGCCGGCAGACCTGGCCGGAAACCGCAGGCAAAGGAGCTACATCATGCCAACCACAGTCGCTGATGCCCCGACGGTCCAGCAGTGGTGGGTGGAGTTCGCCCAGACGCATTCTGAGGCCTTGCGCAACCGACTCCTGGAGCACTACCTCAACCTGGTTCGGTACACGGCCGACCGCGTCTACTCCAAGCTGCCCGAAGAGGTCGAGCTGGACGACTTGATCTCGGCCGGCACCTTTGGCCTGATGGACGCCATCAACGCCTTCGACCTTGGCCGCGGCGTGAAGTTCGAGACGTACTGCGGCCAGCGGATTCGCGGGGCCATCCTGGACGAACTGCGGAGCATGGACTGGGTGCCGCGGCTGGTTCGCAGCCGGGCGCACAAGCTCGAAGACGCCCGCGCCGCCCTGGAAATGGAACTGGGCCGAAAGCCCACCGAGCAGGAACTGGCCAAGAAGATGCGGCTGAGCCTGCGCGAGTTCCGCCACCTGCAGCGCGATGCCCGGGCCGTCGGCCTGGTGAGCCTGTCGCGCAAGTTCTTCGAAACCGACTCCAACCGCGACGTGCGCGAGATCGACGTGCTCGAGGACAAGCGCTCGGAGAACCCCTTCGAGCACTTCCAGAGCAAGGACGTGAAAGAATGGCTGACCCGCGGCTTGAGCCGGGCCGAGCGGCTCATCATCATCCTGTACTACTTCGAGGAGATGACCATGAAGGAGATCGGCGAAACGCTGGCGCTGTCCGAAAGCCGCGTCTCGCAGATGCACTCTGCCATCCTGGAGCGGCTCAAGGGCCACCTCAACGGCAAGAAGGAAGTAACGCTGCAATAACGTAGCATGGTAAGTGGCATGGGCGTCTCGCCCATGATGAAATGGATTAAGCACAGGCGGGCTCTTGCGAAAGGGCCCGCCTGCTTTTTGCGCGGATTCAAACCACAAAGGCAACGGACTTACCACGGAGGGCACGGAGGACACGGAGGCAAGCCAACGACCAAATGCTTTTTGCATTTCTCCGTGTTCTCCGTGCCCTCCGTGGTGAAAGCCGTTTCCGCCTACCAGCGGCTGGGGTCGCCGGGGCAGCGGGCGTGGGTTTCTTGCAGGATGCGGAACTGGCTGCACTCGGTCTGGTTGGCGATGTAGCACTCGCTGCCCTGGTAATTGCGTGGGCACTGGCAGTGGATTCTGCGCCGCTGCTCGTACAGCGTCTGGCCGGGCTTGGCGCCGGCGAGCTTGGCCGGGCTCTTCCGGGATGGCTTCTTCCGGATCGGCTTTTTTACCGGCTTGCGTTTGTTCGTCTTAAGAGCCATGAACTCCAGCTCTCCTTACAGCAGATTAAGGTTGCCTGACTACAGGTGGCACAGCCTTTCAGGCTGTGCCGCACAGGCTGAAAGCCTGTGCCACCCAAAGCGTGTCAACACGCAAACTTAAACCGCTCTAGCCACAGACCTCGTTTTGCGAAAAAGCTGCCGATCCCACATCGCCGGTTACGCATAGGTAGGTCACGTCGTCGCTGAACTCCGACGTGCCCAACCTATGGCACCCATACTCAGCCTGTGGCGCCAATGGGACGAATCCTCACTGTCGTACGGCTCTCGCGTCCTCGGCGTTCTTTGCGTCGGCGGTGAGACGCTGCTGATTCTTCAGACGGAATAGCCCTTGGGATGTTCGCGGTGCCAGTTCCACGCGTGCTGGACGATGGTGCGGATGTCGGCGTATTGGGGCCGCCAGGACAGCTCGCGCTGGGCCTTTTCGCAGGAGGCCACCAGCCGCGGCGGGTCTCCCGGCCGGCGGGGCGAGAGCTCGGCGGGAATCGCATGGCCGGTGACTTCGCGGCAGGTCTGGATGATCTCCTTGACGGAGAAACCCTCACCGTTGCCAAGGTTGTACACCTTCACCTGGCCCGGCTCGACGGCCTGTAACGCCAGCACGTGAGCGGCCGCTAAGTCCATGACGTGGATGTAATCGCGGATGCACGTGCCGTCGGGCGTGTCGTAGTCTTCGCCGAAGATCTTGATGCCGGCCCGCTGGCCCAGCGGCACCTGCAGCACCAGCGGGATCAGGTGCGTTTCGCTCTTGTGGGCCTCGCCGACCTCGCCGGTGGGGTGGGACCCGGCCACGTTGAAGTATCGCAGCGAGACGAAGCCCATCTGGTTGGCCGTGGCAAAGCCTGGCAGCATGTGCTCGACGCAGAGCTTGCTGGCGCCGTAGGGATTGATGGGTTCGGTGCGGGCGGTTTCGAGGATCGGCACGCTCTCGGGCTGGCCGTACACTGCCGCCGTGGAAGAGAAGACCATCCGCTTGACGCCGGTCTGCGCCATCGCCTCCAGCAGCGACAGCCCGCCCAGCGTGTTATTGCCGAAGTACTTGAGCGGCTGCTCGACGGACTCGCCGGCCTCGATGAAACTGGCCATGTTGATGACGGCGTCGATGGCGTGTTCGCGGAGGACGCGGGCCAGGTGGCCGGTGCGGAGCAGATCGCCCCGGACAAACGTGGCAGCGTCGCCGACGGCCTCTCGGTGGCCGGAGATGAGGTTGTCATACACGACGCAGGAGTGGCCGGCCCCGGCCAGCACGCGGATCAAGTGCGACCCGATATAACCCGCTCCACCGGTGACCAATACGTTCATGTGTGGCTCCGTCGTCGCTTGCCCGCCATGTTCCAACAGCCCAAATGGCTGCTGGAACTAGCCCCCACGGGATTCGAACCCGTGTTCTCGGCTTGAAAAGCCGGTGTCCTAGGCCGGACTAGACGAGGGGGCCGGGCAAGTCCGAAGGATTATGCGCATTATACGGGACGTGGCAAGAAAAAGATGTCGTTACTTGCCGCGAGACAGCGACCTTTGTTTGTGGCTAAGCAAGGTTTGCCGCCGGCCTGGGTTGAGTTGTGTAACAGGCCCCCGCTTCAGCGGGGGTAAAAAGAGCCCATGCTTATGTCCATAGCCCGTTTCAACGGGCTTACCGGGACCGGCTTTAGCCACTTGCCTCAAGGCACAACTCCAAGCCCGCTGAAGCGGGCTCAGGATACTGGTTCGCTGCCTGACACCCCCGCTGAAGCGGGGGCCTGTTACACGACAAAGCGGCCTTGCCAGAAGAACAGGTCACTTACTTGCCGCGAGACTGGCCGATTGTCGGGCCGTGCTTACATAACCGCCGGTCCCAGCAAATCGATCATGCAGGCATCGGCGGCGCCCTTGACTGGCGGAAGCTGCCACTTCTGCGCCTTGGGCCAGGTTACGCTGCGCAGTGTCGGGCCGGTGCTGCTCGTCGCCGGCAGGGCCACGGGGCCAACCGTCGAGAACAGTGTCGAAGGACTGCTGCTGATTGTGGTCGTGCTGTTCAGCAGGTACGCCGGAGCCACGGGGCCAACGACGGGCGTCGATGCCGGCAGATCAGTGGCCGAGCCCGGCGTGATGCTGGCGGCCAGTTCGACTGGCGATGCCACATCCTGCGTCGGAGCGGCCGACACGTACGACGTGCCGAAGTTGCGCTCCAGAATGATGTAATCCTGGAAGTTCACCACGCCGTCGTTGTTGAAGTCGCCGCCTTCCCAGCCCATGTTGGCCTGGCCGAAGTTGCGCTCCAGCAGGATGTAATCCTGGAAGTTGGTCTTGCCGTCCAGGTTGGCGTCGCCCACGGGCTTGCCTTCCATGGCGCCGATCCAACCATTGCTCGGGGCCACGTTGTCGCTGGCGGCCTTATACGCGATGTTCGTGGGGATGTAGCCGGTGTAAACCCAGTTGATCATGTCCGAGATCAGATCGGGATGCTGGCGGATCCAGTTCACCGCGGCCGGCACGTCATTGGCCACCGTGCCCGGCGCGATGCCCGAGTGCGTGCGGTAGTACGTGGTCAGGTTGCGCGTGGGGTCGATGAAGTTGGGGTTGACATTGACCAGATCATGCGCGCCCGGCAGGGCGCCGTTGGCCGCGCTATGCATGTAGTTGTACGCACCCCCGGCCAGCCCGCCCGTGGCCAGCCGATATAGGGCGTTGTTGTCGCAGTTGGGTCCCAGCACCACGTCATAGAACGGATCGTAGGTGTTGTACTGATTGATCATCCAGCCGCCGGCGGCGACGCTGTCCAGCGTGTAGCCGATGTTGTTCTTGAACTCGGCCACGCCGCCCGTGTTGCCGCCGTACGTGTGCGACACATTGGTGGCGTCGCATCTGCCGACGGCCATGGTGTTGTGGCGGTCAATCGTCTCAAGCCCAGCCAGGAACCCTAGCGACGTGCCGCTGCCGGCGTTGGTGCCGCCGATGCGCGGCAGCGACAGGCAGTTCTGAATCACGTCATTGGTGGAGCCGGGATTCATGGCATTTAGGATCATGATTCCGTCATCCACGTCGGCGGCCAAGGGCGTGTCGATGATCATGTGGTCGAAGGTCTGGTTGGCGATCATCTCGGAAATATGCGGGTTGGAGGCGTTGGGAATCGTGCAGGTCACGTACGTCCGGCTGTAGTTGATGCCATTGCTGAGGACGAGATACCCGTTGGAAGCATCGCTGATGTTGACGATATTGTTCGTCCACGTCTGGAAGGCCGGTCCGAGATACGGCGAAGAATATGGGCAATTCTCGAAGACGCAGCCATTGAGGGTCTTCATGTTGGAAATGCTCACGCCCTTGTCGAACCCATCATTGATCAGGTTGACGCCGACTGAACTGGTCCCGACGAAGCGGGCCTCGCTGGCGATATCGCCGTACGGCACCTTCAGTCCCTCGCTGAAGTACGAGTTGGACAGCGTGAAGTCAACCGCGCCCGACACGTACAGCGTCGTGCGCGTGAAGGTGCAGTGGTCCAGGCTCGTCATCTGGGCTTCGCTGTTGGGCTGGACGATCAAGCCGTAGGCGGTCCACTGATTACCCGGAAAGGCGCTGGCGTTGGGGCCACCGTTGAGATCGGTGAAGTCGGTGTAGGTGGCTCCGATGTTGGTCACGATGTAGTAAGAGTCGGGGACGATAATGCCCGGCTGGCCCGCGCTGCCGGGCTTGGTGCGCATGTAGCTGTGGCTCTCGGCCGTGCCACGCAGGTAAAGGTTCACTTGGCTGCCATAGGGGGCGTGCATCATGGGCTGGACGCCGGCGGCTGCGTCGAATTCGATTCCCTGCCCGGCCAGCACGTTCAGGACGCTCTTGCCCTGGCTCAGGATGCTACCCTGGACCGTCAGCGGGGCCGCGACGGTGAGCGTCTTATCGCCCATGTTGGCGCTGCTGCCCAGCTTGATGGCGTCGCCTGTGCCCGTGCCGACTGTGGTGACCACGTCCACCGTGACCTTGCCGTTGATCGTGACCGTGTCGCCGGACCCGGGAATGTGCGTGACGGCCCCGCCGTCCTGCGTGGCCCAGGTGCTCAGGGACGACCAGTTGCCCACGCCGGTGGTGCTGACGAACGCGCTGAGCAGCATGCGGGCTTCAAGAGTTTCCAGCGACGGGTGGTTCGTACACCGAGAGGGACGGCGGCGGGATACTGCCTTCATGGTTCTCTCCATTTAGCAAAGTCGCGAGTCGAGGCCACGACGATTCGACCGCTGGCGGCGATCTGACAAAAGCGCAGACAGCCGCAGCATGTCATCAATAAGATACCCTACATATGAGAGAGCGTCAAGCCTAAAAGGGACGGAGCGGTGGTGGGGCAGGTGGCGGAGCATATATGGGTGGGCGATCTGTTCTTCTGGCAGGAAGAACAGGTCGCTCACGCCGGAGTCTCGAAAGAAAGCTTTGATTTGAAGAAGGCTTGATCTGAAGGAGCAGGCCTTGATTTGAAGAAGGCTTGATCTGAAGGAGCAGGCTTTGATTTGGCGAAGCAGGCTTCGATTTTGCCGGCCCCAGCGGGGCCGAGGGATGTAGCCACGGGTGTAGCGGCAGGCGGCAGAAGCCGCCGGACGCGGAACCCGTGGAGTGAGGTCCTTTTGCCTTCGCCCCGGAGGGGCGAAGGAGCCTCACTGGCCCGGTCGAATCGTGGCCTTCCTCCGCCCCTGCCGGGGCGGGTGAAACGAAAACGCTCTCCACGGGTTGCGCTACGTCCGCCGGTGGCGGCCTGCGCTCCACCCGTGGCTACAGGCCTTTGCCCCTCCGGGGCAAGCGACCGCCAGAAGAACAGGTCGCTCACATCAGCGGCGGATTGGAGAAAAGCCCCGGCCATCGGATCCCACTGTTCGCTGACCATGATAGTCGGCAGTCTCTCGCGGCTCGTTTCATCTGGCCAGCCAGCAATCTCGCTGCCCACTTCACCTTGCCGGGGCCAGGACTTGGGCGCTGCGGCTGGGGATGTAGATCTGGATGCTCTGGGATCGCCCGTACATGGGCACGTCCTGTTTCCAATACGGCGGCCCCTCGTCGACAGCGCCAAATCCGCCGAAACGCGGGTTGTCGGTGTTGAGGACGATTCGGTAGTCGGCCGCATCGGGCACGGGGATGCGCAGATCGCTGTATGAGGCGGTGGGATGAAAGTTGAAGACGAACACCAGCGGGCCGCGCCGGCAGACGAGCTGCTTGGTGTCCTCGTGCACGGCCAGTTGCTCGACGAACACATCGCCCAGCACGTGGTAGCAGACGTCCAGTTGCAGCATCGCCCGGTCGAATTCGTTCAGCCCGGCGTAGCGCAAGTCCAGGTTGTCCACCAGCGACCACTGCCGCCGGGCGTATTGGTAGGAGAAGCCGTTCCCAGGCCGGGGGAAGTCGATCCACTCGGGATGGCCGAATTCGTTGCCCATGAAATTCAGCCAGGCCTCGCCGCCTAAGGCAAATGTGATCAGCCGGATCATCTTGTGCAGGGCGATGCCGCGGTCGATGATCGGGCTGTGGCTGGCCTTATTCATGTGCCAGTACATCTCGTCGCCCATGAGCCGAAAGGCGATGGTCTTGTCGCCGACCAAGGCTTGGTCGTGGCTCTCGACGTAGGCGATGTGCTTTTCGCCCGCCCGGCGGTTGCGCATGGTGTGTTCGATCTCCTGGAGATCCCACTGCTCGTCGGGCTTTTCCTTCAGCACCTTGATCCAGTAATCCGGCAGGGCCATCGCCAGGCGATAGTCAAAGCCGATCCCGCCTTCATCGACTGGCCGGGCGACGCCGACCATGCCCGAGACGTCCTCGGCGATCGAGACCGCCTGGCCATTGAACTGGTGCAGCAGCTGGTTGGCCAACTGCAAGTACGTCACGGCGTCGGGATCGACGTTGGGGCCGAAGTAGTCGTCGTAGCTCGTGAAGTGCCGCGCCAGCCCGTGATCCAGGTACATCATGCTGGTGACGCCGTCGAAGCGGAAGCCGTCGAAACGGAACTCCTCCAGCCAGTACCGCACGTTGCTTAGCAGGAAACGCTGCACCTCGTACTTGCTGTAATCAAAGAGCAGCGAGTCCCAGGCGACGTGCTGGCCGCGCGGGCCGGCGTGGAAGTACTGGTAGTCGCTGCCGTCGAACTGGCTGAGCCCTTCACGGGTGTTCTTGACGGCGTGGCTATGCACGAGGTCCAGCAGCACCAGCACGCCCATGCCGTGGGCGGTGTCGATGAGGTTCTTCAAGTCCTCGGGCGTGCCGAAGTATGACGAGACGGCGTAGAAGTTGCTCACCTGGTAGCCGAAGGAGCCGTAGAAGGGGTGCTCCATGATGGCCATGAGCTGCACGGCGTTGTAGCCCAAGGCGGCGATCCGCGGCAGCACGTTCTGCGTGAATTCGCGAAAGTTGCCGATGCGGGGCTCTTCCTGCGCCATGCCGACGTGAGCCTCGTAGATGCGCAAGTTGCCCTGAATGGCCGGCGCGGCGTTGCGGAACTTGAAGGGCTCAGGCGGGTGCCAATATTGGCCGGTGAGGTTGTGGGTCTGCGGGTCATGCAGAACCCGGCGGATGTAGGCGGGAATCCGGTCCATGGTGCCGAGTTTGCTGACGACCTGGACTTTCACCATGCCCTGGTGCATCAGCCGGTGGGCGTATTGGCCGTCGGGAAGGAACAGGCTCCAGACGCCGAAGGCATCGCGCGTCATCGGGTGGGAATAGCGATCCCAGCCATTGAAGTCGCCCACCAGGTGCAGTTGCAGCGCCGCCGGCGCCCACTCGCGATACCACACGCCCTCCTGGCCGTCGTGCTGCCCGCGATTAAAGCCAAAGTGGCGATGCCCCTGGCTGATCTCGCCCAGCAGTCCGCCCTCAAGGTCAAAGCGGGCCAGAGTGGTCTTGTAATAGCTGTAGCGATGCCGCAACTGCTGGCTGTACGGCTCGAGCCAGGGATCCAACCGCACCAGATCGGTTCCGTCCTGTTTCATGGCAGTCCTCGTGCACATGATACGCGCCGCAGCGGAGTTTATCATCAATGTCCATCATGAATGGCTGGGCGCCGGGATTGGGTGCCGTGGTTTGGCTGGGTGCCGAGGTTTCCGCTGGGTGCCGTGGTTTGCGCAGCGAAGCGGAGCAACCACGTTTCACGGTTGACGGCGTGGCCGCTGGACTCCGCGGCCACGGCACCCAGCGATGGTATGCGTACCATAGGAGTCGAACAGGGGTGCCACAGGCTGACACGCCCTCGCGTTTCTTTCGCGAAGGTGGGGCTGCCTATGCCGACGCTCGCATAGGTAGAGCCGCCAGAAGACGCGGCTCAACCTATGGCACCCAAGGCAGCTCAACCTATGGCACCCAGCGCATGGGTGCCGTGGTTTGCGCTGGGTGCCGTGGTTTGCGCAGCGAAGCGGAGCAACCACGTTTCCCGTGCGAGGTCTCCCGTGCGAGTTCATATCGCCGGTTCATGTCCGGTTCATGTCTTGCACGCCGCCGCTGCGCCGGCGACAATTCCCTCGGCGTTCGCTGTGTCCTCGACGGTGACGTTCTCTGGTTCGGCGGTTACGGTCTTTGCGGCTGCGGCATGGATGGCCGTGGCGGAAAGGTTTCACGATGGAGACCAGGCAGTCCTTTCTCAAGAGTTACCGATTCTCCCTGATCCTGCTGGCTTCGATGGTCGTCGGCTGCCTGCTGGGGCACTTCCGGCCAAGCTGGGCCGAACCCATCAAGCCCATCGGCGACATGTTCCTGCGGGGGTTGTTTATGATCATCGTGCCGATGATCTACTTCTCCATCGCCTCGGCCGTGGCGGCCATGTCCAGCACCTTCCGGCTGCTGCGGATTCTCGGCAGCATGATGCTGGTCTTCACCGCTACGGGCATCGTGGCGGCCGCCATCATGCTGACCGCGGTGCAGTGGTTCCCGCCGGCCCAGGGCTTTGCCGACGGCGCCGCCGCCGTCACCTTGCCCGCCCAGCACATGAGCACCTTTGAGCAGGTGCTGCGGGCCTTCACCACCGGCGACTTCGTCGAGCTGCTCTCGATGCGAAACACGCTGGCGCTGATTGTCTTTGCCATCCTCACCGGCCTGGCGGCCTCTGCCGGCGGCGACAGCACGCGGGCCTTCACCGCTTTTCTGCGGGCGGGCAACGAGGTCTTCATGCGCGTGGTGCGGTACGTGATGTTCTTAGCCCCGATCGGGCTGGGGGCGTACTTTGCCAACCTGGTCGTAAAGTACGGCGACGTGCTGGTAGGGGCGTATGGCCGGGCGATGCTGCTGTACTACCCGCTGACCATCGCGTACTTCTTCGTGGCCTTTACGGTGTACACGTTTGTGGCCGGCGGCCCGCGCGGGCTAAAACGCTTCTGGTCGAACATCCTGCCGCCCTCGCTGACGGCCCTGGCCACGGGCAGCAGCTACGTGACCATCCCGGCCAATCTCGAAGCCGCCGGCCAGATCGGCGTGCCGGTGGACATTCGCGAGACGGTGATCCCCATCGGGGCCACGCTGCACATGGAAGGCTCGTGCCTGGCGGCAGTGCTGAAGATCGCCTTCGTCTTCGGCGTTTTTCACATGGACTTTACCTCGCCTGAGATCATCTTAAAAGCCGGTGGCATATCGCTGCTGGTGGGCATGGTGGTCAGCGGCATTCCCGGCGGGGGCATCACCGGCGAGGTGCTGATCATGACGCTCTTTGGCCTGCCCCCCGAGGCCCTGCCGCTGATGAACGCCATCGGCAACCTGGTGGACCCGCCGGCCACGCTGGTCAACGCCATCGGCGACAACGTCTCGAGCATGCTGGTGGCCCGCGTCTTAGGCGGCAGAGGCTGGATGAAAAAGTCAACCGACCTCGCCAAAGAGCAAACCCTGGCGGCGTAGAGCTTTGAGGTAGGGTCCGCAGCTGTGCTGCGGACGGGCGTGCGGAGAGATATCTACGTCACGTGGTTGCTCGCTTCGCTCGCAGCCCACGGCACCCATGGCAGGCTCGCGGTCAGCCGGGTGCCATGGTCAGCCCGCTGTCTGGGGCTGGCCATGCGTGACGTCGATTCATGGCCAGGCTGGACGACAGCCAGACCATGGCACCCAGCACGCTCACCGCGTCTACTTTTGCGGCCGAGCGGACGTTTGCGCAGAGGGGGCATCGCGTGGTTGCTCGCTTCGCTCGCAGCCCACGGCACCCATGGCAGGCTCGCGGTCAGCCGTCTTTTTCGATTATACCCAGGCCGTGGCGGTCGGAGCGGTCGCCGTCCCAGCGGTGGGCCTGGATGGCCTGGACGATGCGTTCGGCGCAGCGGACGGCCGCTAAGCCGGCAACGCCCGACACGACCGGCTCGGCGCCTTCGGCGACGCAGCGGCAGAAGGATTCGGCCTGTTTTTTCAGCGGTTCGGCCGTCTCGTCGACTTGCAGATCCTCGACGCGAACGAGCTTGCTGTAGTCCATGTGCAGGGCCAGTTCGGCCAGGTCTTTGACGTTCTTCTCGCGGGCCAGCTGGATCAGGTCGCGGTTGTCGCTCTTGCGGACCACGGCCCCGACCTTCTTGGCGTAATCCACCGACACGTACGCCTGCTCGGAGAAGATTCGCATCTTGCGTTCGCTCTTGATGGCCAGTCGCGAGGCCGTCAGGTTGGCCACGCAGCCGTTGGCAAAGACCAGGCGGGCGTTGGCGATGTCCTCGTGGACGCCGATGACGTTGACGCCGACGGCTTCGATGCTTACCGGATCGCCGTGGGCCATGGTCAGCACCAGGTCGATGTCGTGGATCATCATGTCCAGCACCACGCCCACGTCGGCGGAGCGGAACGTAAAGGGGCTGATGCGGGTGGCCTCGATGAACTTGGGCGTGATGGCGTAGCGGCCCAGGGCCTCGACGGCGGGGTTGAAGCGCTCGGTGTGGCCCACCTGCACGGTGCTGCCGGTCTTGGCGGCCAGGTCGAGGAGCTGCTGGGCCTCGGCGCTGCTCTTGGCGATGGGCTTTTCGATGAGCACGGGCTTGCCGGCCTGGACGAAGGGCAGGGCGGCCTGAATGTGCCCGACGGTGGGCACGGCCACAATGGCGGCATCGGCAATGGCGGCGGCCTGGGCGGGACTTTCCAGGGCCTGGCAATGGTACTGCGCGGCCACGGCCTGGGCGGCCTGGAGGTCGCGGTCCACCACGCACACGAGCTGGGCTTGGGGCAACTCCGACAGGACGCGGCAGTGCAACTTGCCCATCCGGCCAACACCAATAACGGCGATTTTAATGCTCATAGGATAGGTCATAGGTCGTAGGTCGTAGGTCGTAGGTCGTAAAGCAAACGTTGCGATGGCTTCGTGCTGTTCTATGACCTACGACCTATGACCTACGACCTGTCTTCTAGATTGTTTCTTTATCCACCAGCATGAACTTCAGTTCGGCCTCGGCTGCCAGTTCGCCGCCGACATACGCGTGGCACTGGCAGTGGCCGGTGCGGCTGCGAACGTGCAGGGCCACGGACTCGATGACGAGCTGGTCGCCTGGCCGGACGGGCCGGCGATTCTTGGCCTTGTCCAGGCTGACCAGGAAGGCGACCTTGCCGGTGTGTTCGAGCCGCTGGCTGAGCAGCAGGCCCGAGAGCTGGGCCATGGCCTCTAGGATCAGCACGCCCGGCATGATCGGCTCGCCGGGGTAGTGGCCCTGGAAGAAGGGCTCGTTGATCGAGACGTTCTTGATGCCCACGGCCCGCTTGTCGTCCTGCAATTCGATGACGCGGTCGATCATCAGGAACGGGTAGCGGTGGGGCAGCAGCAGCATGATCTGGCGGATGTCCAGTTGCGGCTGGCGGGTCAGCGAGCGGGCTCGCTCGCGGGCGACGACCTGCTCGGCCAGCTTTCGCGCCAGCTGGTGATTGAGATTGTGCCCGCTCTTGTACGCGACGATTCGGCCACGCAGGCTCCGGCCCAGCAGCGCCAAGTCGCCGATCAGGTCGGCCACCTTGTGCCGCACCTGCTCGTCCTCGAAGCGCGGCGTATTCTCGACCGGCCCGTGTTCGCCCATGACCAGCAGATCGCTGGCTTGCAGGTGCGTGCCCCAGCCCTTGGCCTGGAAGGCCCGAGCCTCGTGCTCCAGCAGGAAGGTCCGCGCCGGGGCGATCTGGGCGGCGTAGTCGTCGGCGTCGAGCCTGAAGCCCAGCACTTGCCGGCCGATGCTCTTCACCGGGCCGTAGTCCAGATCGTACAGGATGTCGAGGTAGTCGCCCTCGCCCGGCAAGGCCGCCAGCATGGCGTTGCCTTCGGAGACGGCAGTGGGCGTCTCGATCACGAATTCCTTGCGGTCGGCGTCCTGCTCTTCCAGCCCGGCCTGGAGAATGGCATCGACGAAGGGCTTGGGCGAGCAGTCGGTGCCCGGCAGCTCGGCTGAGTTAACTTCGATAATGACGTTATCCACGCCCATGCCGGCCATAGCCGAGAGCACGTGCTCGGTGGTCTCGACGGAGATCTGGCCGTCGCGCAGGCTGGTGCGGCGGTCCTGCGGCCCGGCCAGGGCGGGAATGCTGGCCGAGATGCGGATGGGCTGGGGCAGATCGGTGCGGACGAAGATGATGCCGGTGTTGGCTTGCGCCGGCAGCATCCGCACCTGGACGGGCTTGGAGGTGAACAGCCCCAGGCCGCTGATTTCAACGGGCTTCTGGATTGTCTTTTGGCGACTCAAGGGCTTTAACTCTCTTCTCCAGTTGACGGAGGTTCTGGTGTAGTTCCGGCAGCTTCTGGGTCAGGAATATGACGCGCTTGGCCTGGCTGGCCTCGGTGGCGGGGATGCCGATCACTTCCATGCCGTCGGCCACGTCCTGGGCGACGGCGGCAAACGCGCCGCAGCGGACGCCCGTGCCGATGGTGATGTTGTCGCGCAAACCCGCATGGCCGCCCAGGACCACGTAGTCCTTCAGCACGGTGCTGCCGGCGATGCCGACCTGGCCGACGATTATGCAGTGCCGCCCGATCTGCACATTGTGGGCGATCTGGACGAGGTTGTCGATCTTGGTGCCCTGGCCAATCCGCGTGGCGCCGATCTTGGCCCGGTCGATGCAGGTGTTGGCGCCGATGTCGACGTGGTCCTCGATCTCGACATTGCCCGGATGCACCAGCCGCTGGTGCCGGCCATCGGCCACATAGTAGCCAAAGCCCGACGAGCCGATCATGGCCGATGGGCCGATGCGGCAGGAGTTCCCGACGCGGCAGCGGGCTTCGATGACCGTGCCGGCAAAGAGAATCGTTTGCTCGCCCACGACGGCGTCCTTGTTCACGCTGACGTGCGGGCACAGCGTGCTGCCAGAGCCAATGCTCGCTCCCGGCCCGACGTAGACGAACGGGCCGATGCGAACGCCCGAGCCGATCTGGGCGGAGGGGTCGATGGCGGCGCGGGCGTCGATGCCGACGGGCGGCAGATCTTCGACCTCGCCCAGGACGTTCAGCAGGGCGGCGATGGCGGCGTCAACGTTCGCCACGCGGATGATCGGGATGGCCGAGCCGGCGGAAGCAGCGGTCGGCGCAGGGGCGTCAGTGCCATTGGCGACGATGGCGGCCCCGGCCTTGCTGTCGGCCAGTAGCTGGGCCCGGCGGGTATCGACGACGTACGTGACGTCGTCAGGCCCGGCCTTGTCGATGGCGGCCAGGCCCGTGAGAACCCGCTGGCCATCGCCTTCCAAGCGGCCGTTCAACAGGTGCGCCAATTCACTGGTTGTAAAGCGGAAATCCATGAGGCCGGTCACTATAGCCTCTGGCAAGGCCAGGGACAAGGGGCAGCAGGCGGAGGTTCAGGTTGCAAAGGGCCGACAAGTTGGCGAAGGGGAGGCTGGCCAGTTAGCGGCAAAGGTTCGCGGTCTTCCTGGCGGCTGTCTTGCGGGCGGTGGGGTTAATGTTGACCACCCGGCCACGCCGCAGCACATACACCGGCGTGCTGGTCTGCTGGCCAAGCCGGAGGGCGGCCTTGGCGGCGCGGCGCAAGGCGGGCAGCGAGCCCAGGAGAATCGGGTCGTTTGTCAGCTTCATCAGTTCCTTTTTCGTCATGGCGTTCCTCCGAGTGCTGCCTTGTAGCTTCGGCCAATCGGGGATTTTCGGACAATACCTCCGGCGACGCAAGCTTTGCTCTGGAGCCGCCGGCCTTGCTCACGCCACACTCGTCTTGTTAGTCAAGTCACCGCTCAGCCGGTCCGAAGAACCTAATGCACAGGAGGAAGCACCCGCGTTCCAGGGATGGATGACCCCACGGCGTAGCCGGCAGAACTTGTGGTCTGCGCGCAGGGCTTGGAACCGTAGGGCGTGCAACTGGTTGCACGCGGGCTTCACAGCCGAGGGCGGCTGTGCCACGAAGACACGCATGGGCGAGACGCCCATGACACGCACGGGCGAGACGCCCGTGTCACGCATGGGCCAGACGCCCATGACACGCGCGGCCAAGGGCTGTGCCGCAATTACAGCACACGATTTACATAATTGGAGGATCACATGGCCAATAAGGCTGGGCTGGGCTGGTACTTGGAGCAGATCACCGAAACCGAACTGCTGACGGCCGATCAGGAGAAGCAGCTTTCGCGACGCATCCGCGAGCACCAGGACCCCGTCGCCCGCGAGCAGATGATCCAGGCCAACCTGCGGCTGGTGGTCAACATCGGCAAGAAATACTCCGACCGCGGCATGGCGCTGGCCGACCTGGTGGCCGAGGGCAACATCGGGCTGATGCGGGCGGTGGAGGAATTCAACCCCGACGCCGGCGTGCGCTTCAGCACCTACGCGGCCTGGTGGATCAAGCAGGCCATCAAGCGGGCCCTCATCAACACCGTCCAGCCGGTGGCCATTCCGGCGTACATGGCCCAGCAGGTGACCAAGTGGCGTCGGGCCACGCGTAAGGTCGAAGAGAAGCTCGGCCGGCCGCCCACGGCTGAGGAGATCGCCCGCGAGCTGAAGATTTCGCGCAAGAAGGCCGAGATGGTTCGGCAGGGCATGATGGCCGTCAACGCCCCGACGCAGATGCCCAGCGAAGAGGCCCAGTCCATGGCCGAGATGCTCCAGTCCGACAGCGTCGGGCCGGGCGACTTCTTCGAGGACGAGGGCAACGCCGTCATGATCCGCAAGCTGCTGGAGAACCTGGAGCCGCGCGAGCGGGCCATCCTGACGTACCGTTTTGGCCTAGACGGCTATCAAGGCCCGCAGCGCACGCTCAAGGAGGTCGGCAAGCTAATCGGCCTGACCCGCGAGCGCGTGCGGCAACTCGAAAAGATCGCCCTGGCCAAGCTGCACGAGCTGATGGCCGTGGCGGAACAAGCGTAGCAACGGAATTCAGAACGGTCGCGGGCGCCTAACGCGCCGTCGCAGACACCGCAGACGTAGCATCCGGCACCAGCAGAGCAAGATAAGGCTGGGTGCCGTGGTTTGCGCAGCGAAGCGGAGCAACCACGTTGACCCGAGTCAACGTGGTTGCTTCGTCCTTTCAGGACTCCGCAAGCCACGGCACCCGACTCAACTCGTTGGAGGCGCGTCGCCTGGGGACGCGCAGGCTGCGGCTGTTCTCTCTGCGTCTCTTCGCTATTGCCTGCCGCGCCGCACGGCCATAGACTACCGCTCTTACGAACCTCCCGAGGAAACTATGGACCTGGAAAAGCTTATTCGCGACGTGCCGGACTTCCCCAAGAAGGGGATCATGTACAAGGACATCACGCCGCTGCTGGCCGACGCGCAGGGCTTTCACGAGGCCGTGCGGAAGCTGGCCGAGCCGTACTTCGATCAGCAGATCAAGACGGTGGTCGGCATCGAGAGCCGCGGTTTCATCTTCGCCTCGGCCGTGGCGCACTGCCTGCACGCCGGACTGGTGCCGCTGCGGAAAAAGGGCAAGCTCCCCGCCAAGACGGTCAAGGTGGAATATGATCTGGAGTACGGCAAGGACACCATCGAGATCCACGCCGACGCCATCCAGAAGGGCGATAAGGTGCTGATCGTCGATGACCTGCTGGCCACCGGCGGAACGATGGCGGCGGCGTGCAAGCTGGTCGCCCAGCAAGGGGCCAGAATCGAAGGCGTGGCGTTCCTGGTGGAACTGGCCTTCCTGCACGGTGCCGACAAGATCGGCGACTACAAGATTCATAGCCTGATCAAGGTGGATTAGCGGCGCGGGCAAGCCTGCCCGCCCTACAGTTACTAGCCGTAGGCTTGGGTGCTGGCCTGGGTGCCATAGTTTGAGTCGCGTCTTTTGCGACTCTAACTATGTGTTGGTGGCTCTCGCAAGACGGCGCTTGGCCCACCCAAAAGGACGGCAGGGCGAGAACAAGGAAGGACTTGGAAATGTCACAGGAACGAACGTACACGATTCACCGGGTCGCTCAGCCGCCACGGCTGGCCATTGGAGGCTGGGAAAGCGTTGAGCCGCTGGCTATCGACGTGTATCCGTGGTACCAGGCCGGGCAGAAGCAGAACACCCGGGTGGCATTGCAATATGACAGCAAGGCGCTGTACGCCCTGTTCGTCTGCGAAGATAAGCACATTTTCGCCGTCACGACGCAGGCCAATGGCCCGGTATGCCTGGACAGTTGCGTGGAGTTCTTCGCCACGCCCGAACCCAAGCGGGCAGAGGACTACTTCAACTTCGAGGCCAATTGCTGCGGCACGATGCTGCTGGGCTGGGGCGCGGGACGCCCCAATCGCAAGCCCGCCAGCGAGGCGATTCTCAAGCAGATCAGGATCGTCACTTCCATCCCCGGCCCGACGCGCGGCGAAACGCCCGGCGACGACGGCTGGTGGCTGGCGGCGGCGATTCCGTTTGCGGCCATCGAGCAACTCAGCGGGCAGAAGATCGCCCCCAAGAGCGGCGACGCGTGGCGGGCGAATTTCTACCGCTGCGGCGGCAAGACCGACGAGCAATACGGCTGCTGGAACCCGGTAACCTCGGTCAAGCCCGACTACCACCGGCCTGAGTGCTTCGGGACGCTGGTGTTCGAATAGCGGCAGATCCACAGATTACGCAGATTACGCAGATGGATACTACGCAAACGGAGATTACGCGAGCGACATGACAGGGTCAGCGAACAGGGATCCTCGGACCTATGCCGTTATTGGTGCGGCCATGGAGGTGCACCGGCAGCTGGGGTGCGGGTTTCTGGAAGCGGTCTATCAGGAGGCGCTGGCCGTCGAGTTTGCCCTTCGTGATGTCCCGTTCCAGCGCGAAGTGCAATTGCCGGTCTTCTATAAGGGCCAGGAGTTGGCTGCCCGCTACCGTGCGGACTTCGTTTGCTTGGGCCAGACTATTGTCGAACTGAAGGCGCTGGAGAAGCTGAGCGGCGTGGAAGAAGCCCAACTGCTCAACTATCTGAAAGCGGCCGGAAACGAAGTGGGCCTGCTGATAAACTTCGGGGCGCGGAGCCTGGAGTACAAGAGATACATTTTTTCAAAATCTGCGGAATCTGTGTAATCTGCGGATGAGAAATGGAATCTGTGTAATCTGCGGACGGAATTTCTGCGGATGGAATTGATATGCCTTCAACCGTGAAAACTCGTTTCGCCCCTTCGCCGACGGGGCATTTGCATGTCGGCGGCGTTCGCACTGCCCTGTACAGTTTTCTGGCGGCGCGGCGAAATGGCGGCACTTTCCTGCTGCGGATCGAAGACACCGACCGCGAGCGCCACGTCGCCAGCGCCCCTGACCAGATCGTCGAGGACCTCCGCTGGCTGGGCCTGGAGTGGGACGAGGGCTTTGCCAAGGGCGGGGCCAACGGGCCATACGTCCAGTCCGAGCGGCTGGAGGTATATCGCACGTACATCGACAAGCTGCTGGCCGAGGGCAAGGCGTACTACGCTTTCGACACGTCGGCGGAACTCGATGCGATGCGTGAGCAGGCCATCGTGCAGAAGCGGTCGTTCCACTATCCGCGTCCGGCCAGTCCCGTTACCGACAAGGCCGCGGCCGAGAATGCCCGCGCCGTCGGCAAGCCCGTGGTGGTGCGCTTCATGATCCCCGGCCATGACGTGACGATCTACGATCACGTCTTTGGCAACACGACCATTGCCGCGGGCGAGCAGGACGACTTCATCATTCTGAAGGACGACGGCTTCCCGACGTATCATCTGGCCAACGTCATCGACGACGGCCTGATGGGCGTGACGCTGGTCATGCGCGGCCAGGAGTTCCTGGGGCAATCGTGGCGGCAGTCGCTGCTGCGCGAGGCCATGGGCTTTGCCGAGGTCGAGTACGCGCACCTGCCGCTGATTATGGACATGGCCGGGCAGAAGCTCTCCAAGCGTGACGGCGCCGTGGCGGTCGATGCCTTCCGCTCCGAAGGGTACCTGCCCGAGGTGCTGCTGAACTTCCTGGCGCTGCTGGGCTGGAGCCCGGGCGGCGACCGCGAGAAGTTCACGCTGGCAGAGCTGATCCAGGAATTCAGCGTCGAACGGCTGAGCAAGACCAACGCCAAGTTCGACCGCCAGAAGCTGCTGGCGTTCAACACCGAGGCGATGGCGTCAGCCAGCGAGGATCGGCTGCTGGCGGGCCTGAAGGATTACCTGGCCATCAACGCCACGGCCATTCCGACTAATGACGATGCGCTGCTCCGCCGGATCATCCGCGCCAATCACGGCCTGCGGACCTTTGCCGACATCCCGCACAAGTGCGGCGTGCTGTTTGTGGGCGATAACGATTACGCCTACGACGCCAAGAGCGTGGAAAAGGTGCTGGTCAAGGGCGGCTTTGACGTGCTGGCGGAATTGCGGCCGATGCTGGCGGCGTGCGAGTGGTCCGAGCCGGCGCTGACGGCGGTGATCGACGGCTATTGCCAGGCCAAGACGCTGGGCATGGGCAAGGTGGCCCAGCCCATCCGCGTCGCCGTCACCGGCAGCACCATCAGCCCGGCCATCTACGACACGCTGCTGATCCTGGGCAAGGCCAAGACCCTCGCCCGCATCGATCGCTGCTTGAAGCAGAGATGACGTGTCGCGGGCGTCTCGCCCGCGCTCCGAGAACCATTACCGC
>CAITIS010000085.1 GCA_903892515.1 uncultured Planctomycetota bacterium
CGTTCGCCATCTCCGGCGTGGTCATGCTGGCGATCCCGCTGACGATCATCGGCATCATGCCGGGCTTCTGGCTGCTATCCAAGCTCACTGGCGGGCACATCGGCCTCTACGCCAACCCGGTCTTCTTCACCGCCACCGCCATGATCGGCATGATCGCGCTGGCGGGCATCGTGACGCGTAGCTCGATCATCCTGGTGGACTTCATCCACCTGTCACTGTCGCGCGGACGGAGCCTGTTTGACGCCATCATGGAGAGCAGTGTCGTCCGCCTCCGGCCGATTCTGCTGACGGCGGCCACAGCCATGCTCTCAGCCGTGCCCATCACCACCGACCCGGTCTTCTCGGGCCTGGCCTGGGCGCTGATCTTCGGTCTGCTGGCCTCGACGGCCTTCACACTCTTCGTGATTCCGGTGGTGTACTACCTGATCTATGCCAATAAGCCCGGCCATGGGCTGGCGAAGATGGAAGAATAGCTACAGGTTGGCATCTCGCCGGCCTGATGACGTTGCGGGCGGTGCTCCCGGCTTGATGGAGCTGTGGCTGAAGGCCAGCCACCCCGCTACTTGATGCTCAGGTTGCTGCTCGAAGGCGTTTGCTGCGCCGAACAGAGCCGCCGACGGAGCCGTTCTCGTCGGCCAACGCTTTGGTAATCGCATCAACTCTCGCATGAACAACTCCGATCAGCGTGTTCGGGAATCCATCCCGTGCTCACAGCGGCCCAGCCATGCTCAGGTCGTACCAGTTGCGGTACTGCTCGCACGATCTGCATTCGCCCCACGGCGTCGCGTCAACGCTCACGTTGCGGTTGGAGATGCCGGTGCCGTTGCTCTTGCCATGCCAGCGATCGTCCTTCTCAGGATCAAGTACTCATGGTACAATCGTTCTTGGTGTCTCAGGCGTTCTTCGCGTCTGGGCAAAGGGAGCAGCCATGAAGCGTGCCATCATCTCTCTACTGGCTTTTTCATTTCTTTGCGCCGCCCCGGCCAACGCCCTCATGCCGCTGCAGTACCTGGCACTGCATTGGCAGGACGGCAACATGATGAGTTCCTCCTCCGTCAGCGCCGGCCAGACGATCATCAACACAATGGCAGCCAACGGTTACAACACGTTTATCCAGGAGGACTGGCGGTGGGAGTGGTACTGGACGGACCCGTACAACAGGGCCCAGTGGCTGGCCAATGCCCAGACGATCCGCAACCTGTGCGCGGCCAAGAAGATGATCTACCTGCCATGCGTCGCGGCCATGGGCAATGACGCATCAGTCTTGACGTTCATCAACCGGAACTTAGCCGAGGGCTTTCTCTCCAAGAACGTGCCGATGTACGTTCACAATGGGCAGATCGTTCCGGTCCTGAACGATGCGACCAACGGGGACCTCGCGAGCCTGCCCTTCGTCTCCACATTTGACGCCGTCAACGGAAACGGCATCCCCACAGGCTGGACCTGGATCGACATGCCAGGGACGATGACCTCGCTGGACACCCCCGGGCGTGACGGCGCCGGTAAATGCCTCAAGATGTGCAACGTCAGCGCGCAAAACGGCATGTGCCGCGTCATGAAGACTATGACCGGCCTGCAGCCCTACCGGCCGTATCACATCCGGATGTGGATAAAGACGTCGAACTTCAACACCCCTAATTCCTTCTGTTGCAAGGTGGGAGCGACAGATGGCACTTCGCTCCAGATGGCCGACGTCGTTGACGCCAATTGGACCTCTCTGGCAAGCACCCAGGGCTGGACGCAATATGACTTCATCTTCAACACCTGCGAATACACGCAAGTCACCCTGTACATCGGCTGCTGGGGCGGCAGCGGGACGACCAGCAACATTCTCTGGCTCGACGACGTCAGCATCGAACCGCTGGGCTTCTCCAACCCGGTGCGCCGGCCGGGCATGATGCCCAGTGTCACCAGCGTGGACGGCAAGACGCTGTACATCGAAGGCAAGGACTACAGCACGATCGGCTACCCGGACAACCAGTCCTCGCCCAACCCCGCTAACATCTGGAGTCAGCCGCAGATTGTCACCGCCCTGCCCGGCGGGCGGCTGACCGAGAACTCACAGGTGAGGGTGACGTATCACCACACGCAGTCGGTTCTCTTCTGGGGGGAGATCTGCCCGTGCCTGGCCAATCCCGCTCTGTACGACGAGATCGCCACGGCCATGCACCAGATTCACACGGACTTCAACCCAAGCGGCTACTTCTTCAACCACGATGAGATGCGTGAGGGCGGACGCGACGAAAGCTGCCTGCGGACCGGCAAGACCCCGGGGGAACTGCTGGCCGATAACATCCGCCGCTGCCAGAACATGGCCCGCAAGGAGATCGCCCCCAGCAGCCCGGGCAACGGATTCCGCTTTCCGATCATGATGGTCTGGAACGACATGTTCGACAAATACCACAACGCCGCCACCACCGGCGGATATTATCTGGTTCGCGGCGCCAACGGCCCGTGGCAGAACTCCTGGCAGGGCCTCGCGCCCGACCTGATCATCTTCAACTGGAATGCCGGCAGCGCCAACAGCCAGAAGTGGTTCTCGGGCAATTCCAACGTCTCGGGCGATAAGGCCCTCCAGCCCGTGCCCTGCAAGCAGATCCTCTCCTGCGAAGGCACCAGCCCAACCAGCGTCGATGGCCCGCTCACCACGGCCGCCACGATCACAAATCCCGACGGCTCCTACGGTGTCGTCGGCGTGTGCTACACGACCTGGGGCGGCTCCTATACCATCGCCCAGATCGCCAACTTCGCCACCGAGGTCAAGAAGTACTGCACGCTGCCGCCGACGCTGCCATAAGAACGTCGGCAATGGCTGGGTCTCAACGGCCGCTGAGCGCCCGCCGGTTTCGCGCACATTCATCAGCGACGGTGGCGGCGTGGCATGGTCAGTGCCGCGCGATATCCGCGCGAGTTTCGGCGGCGAAGGCGAGTGGCAGCTCACGCTGGATGTCTTCCGCGACATGGGCCTGGCCTTTGCGGCCGCCCTGGTGGCTATCTACATCCTGCTGGTGGGCCAGACGCGGTCGTTCGCCATCTCGGGCGTGGTCATGCTGGCGATCCCGCTGACGATCATCGGCATCATGCCGGGCTTCTGGCTGCTGAGCAAGCTAACCGGCGGGCACATCGGCCTCTACGCCAACCCGGTCTTCTTCACCGCCACCGCCATGATCGGCATGATCGCGCTGGCGGGCATCGTGACGCGTAGCTCGATCATCCTGGTGGACTGAAGTGCGTATGAACAACGACCCGGACGAGAGGGCCTGGCATCCGCAGATCGTGGCGACCGACAACGGCGGGGTCTGCCTGATCTACGAAAAGGGCCTGCGATTTGATCCCAGCACCAAGACCTGGTCGGGCGACTCGGCGATGTATGCCAGGGTTTCAACGAATAGCGGAGAAACCTGGGGCCCGGCCCGGCGGATCAGTTCCATCAACGCCCCTAACGGGCGGGCGACGCACGCCAAGAGCTTCGTCTGTGGCCGGCGGATTCACCTCGTTTGGGGCGACGTCCCGGAAGGTGCGACTCTGCCGAAGCATGCCGGCTACTACGTGACCTCTCCCGACGGGGGCGTGACCTGGAGCGAGCCGGAGCGAGTGTGTGCGCAGTGGGATGACGCTGCCCCGTGCGCGGTGGTCGGAACGGACACCCGGGCGGTCGTTCTGCTGGCTCATGGCGCCATTTACGCGACGGTCCGCACGAAACTCCCGGAGCCGCCGGCCGCCAAGCCAGCCGCATAAGTGGCGTGAGTGACTACCGAAGGGAAAGATTCAGATGGCCGCCACTTGTAAGAGTAGCCGCTGGTGGCCGACCTACAAGTTCATGCGTTTGGCTCCTCTTGGGCGCGTCCGGCGAAATCACACTTGTGCCAGGTGGCGTCTTGCCTAGAAATGTCCACCTCTGCCGAGTTGGCGGGCTTCTTTCCTTGCGGCCTTGCCAGGTGCCCGAAAGCTCCCCTGCCAATTGTCCGGCAGAGGGTCCGTGGAAATCCAGGGGGGGATGCTGATCCGGAAGTATGTAGCAAGAGCCTGCAAGTATGGCTCGTACATCGCATTCATCTCCCGCAGCTTCTGGTCGGCTGCTTCGCCCTCGTCAACGATGACCCCCGCCCTCGCCAATGTGGTCCGCAGTCGGGCCAGCGTTTCGGGTGGGAGGCGGTCGTGTTCCGGCTGTCGCGGCGGAGTCCGAAAGATCACGCAGAGGTCTACCACCGCGTGGCGAGCCATGGCGAAGGTGAGTTCCGCCTGGCGTTTGCACGGTCTGGCAGGTCCGGCCATTAGGAACGCGCAGCTGTCGAGGACTGCCGTCAATGCCGCCAGCCACGATTCGTTGTCATGCTGCGAACGAAAGTACGCGAGGATGGGATAAGAGAGGTGCCCTTCGAGAAACTCCGCCGACCATTGCTCCCATTCGTAGAGGAGTTGCCGCAGCGCCTCCATTCCGCCGTCGTGGCTGTGCCGGCGGAGCATCTCCGCAGCGGTGGGCGGTGAGCCGGCGCGGGCATCCAGCAGAGAGATGCTCATCTCGCGCCGTCCGAAAGACTGGTTGAGGGGTGGGAGGTAAGCGATCACCAGAGCGAGGAAGGCAAACCCCATCCCCGATTCACATACCACGAGGATGTGGTCCCAAGAGCCCCGGGGCACAACGTCACCCAGCCCGAGCGTGAAGAACGTGGTGCCGCTGAGATACAGGTCGGTGAGAAATCCGTAGCTGCCGTCGCGGGCGAGAAAGGCCGAGCCGGCTGCCCAGTGCAGCAGGGCGAAGCCTACGATCAGCCCGGCGGCCCAGATGGTCAGGAGCAACAGGATCGACAGCGGCCCGAATACGCTCAGCCAGGTTTCCTGCCACCTCGCCGGAACGATCGATTCAACCATTTTCGTCCAGGCATGCCAGGTGTTGCGGTAGAACAGGCGGGTAAGTCGAAATCGGCGGGTCACGCGCCGGGGCAGGACGATGGTCTCGAAGCCTTCCCACAGAACCGCCGCGATCAGACCGATGCCACATAAGGTCGCGATGATCGGCACGGGCTCTCCCTTCAATGTCACACCGCGGACTCCCGGAGAAGGTTCTCGATCTTGGCATCCAGATTTCGAGCGACCACCAGAGCCTCCGAACCTATGTCTGGGCCTTGCCGCCGGTGGCCATTCTTGATGCAATTCTAGGCCGGAGGCAGAGATGGAATCTCCGCAGGGAAACGCACGGACCGACCTGCAGCGGCCCAATCGCCTAAAATGGCTTGTGGAGATGACAGGCAAGCGGTTTCGAGGTAGACGGCCATGAGCAGCCCACAGAAGACAGCCATCGTGACGGGAGCGTCTCAGGGGATCGGGGCGGGAATCGTGAAGGCGTTCGTCGAACGGGGTTTCAACGTCGTCGCCAATTCCCGGAAGATGACCCAGTCCACCGAGGTCGCGGCCTCCAACCAGGTGGCTCTGTTAGACGGTGACATCGGCGAACCGGCAACTGCCGCCAATATCGTCGAGACGGCGATGGCCCGGTTTGGCGCCATCGACGTGCTGGTCAATAACGCCGGCGTCTTCTTCACCAAGCCGTTCACGGAGTACACGGCCCAGGACTTCAAGTCCATCATCTCGACGAACATCGATGGCTTCCTATATGTCACCCAGCTCTCCATCAAGCAGATGTTAGCGCAGAAGAGCGGCGGGAACATCGTCACGATCACGGCCGCGCTTGCTCGCAACCCGATCCGAGGCGTCGCGGCGGCGGTGCCGATGCTCACCAAGGGCGGTCTTGAAACGATCACCCAACACCTGGCGCTGGAGTACGCCAAAGACGGCATCCGCGTGAACGCCGTCGCGCCGGGGGCCGTCTACACGCCGCTTCACACGGATACTCCCAAGGACGTGATGGAGGGCCTCTCGCCGATGGGTATGCCTTCGACGGTCAAGGACATCGCCGACGCAGTCATGTATCTGATCGATGCCGTGACGGTCACTGGCCACATCTTGTACGTTGACGGCGGCGCTCATTTCGGCCGGTGGTAAGCAAGCGGAGCCCCTGACTGTATGGAGCTTCGTCACATCCTCTGAGAGGAACTCGCGGCGATGAATGCCACAGGCATTCACATCGACCAGGCCTGCCACAGACACTGCAAGGGCAACTGCTTGGGCGTTCTGGCCACGGCGCGACTTGATTTTCCGTAGTGCCGCTTCCTAGCCTTGGTGAGGCGAGAGTTGTGGCCTCGTTCAGAATCGCGATCTCTCGACCCATGTCTAGTGGGTCTGGCCACTTGACGACCGCAGATGAGGCCGATTCGGCGGAAGGAGCAGACGATGTGCCTGGGCGTCCCCGGAAAGGTCACGCAAATCTATCGCGAGCATGACGTGCTGATGGGCGAGGTGGACTTCGGCGGCGTCACCAAGAACGTCTGCCTGGAGCATGTGCCGCAGGTGCGCATAGGCCAATACGTGATCGTTCATGTGGGGTTTGGCCTGTCAATCCTGGATGAAGCCGAGGCCAACCAGGTCTTCGCCTTCCTGGAAGGCATGAGGCAGGCCCAGGAGCCGGGCGTCCAGGAGGCGGTATGAAGTTCCTGGAGGAATACCGTGATCCGGCCGCGGCCAAGAAGCTCCGACGCGCCATCCAAGCCGCCACCACCAAGCCGTGGACGATTATGGAAGTCTGCGGCGGGCAGACGCACACCATCGTGAAGTATGGGCTCGAAGAACTCCTGCCGCAGGGCATCGAGTTGCTGCACGGGCCGGGGTGCCCCGTCTGCGTCACCCCCTTGGAGATGATCGACAAGGCCATCCGAATCGCCTCGCAGCCTGACGTGATCTTCTGCTCATTCGGGGACATGATCCGCGTGCCGGGCAGCCATCGCGACCTTTCTGCCGTCAAGGCCGCCGGCGGCGATGTCCGCATCGTCTACTCGCCGCTGGACAGCCTGCAGATCGCCCAGGAGCATCCCGACAAGTCGGTAGTGTTCTTTGCGGTGGGCTTTGAGACGACCGCGCCGGCCAACGCCATGGCGGTGTGGCAGGCCAAGCGGCGAGGGCTGGAGAACTTCTCCATGCTGGTCTCGCAAGTGCTGGTCCCCCCTGCCATGACGGCGATTCTCTCATCCCCGAGCCATCGCGTGCAAGGCTTCCTGGCGGCTGGGCATGTCTGCGCGGTCATGGGTTATGAGGAGTACATCCCGCTGGCCCAGCGTTTCAACGTGCCGATCGTGGTGACCGGCTTTGAGCCGCTGGACTTGCTCGAAGGCATTTATCGCTGCATTTGCATGCTGGAGGCAGGCCGCTCGGGCGTGGAGAACCAGTACTCGCGCGTCGTAAGCCGCCCAGGCAACCTGCCGGCGCGGCGGTTGATCGAGGACGTATTCGAGGTCACCGACCGCACTTGGCGCGGAATCGGCATGATCCCCCGCAGCGGCCTGGGGCTGGCGCCCTCCTACGCCCGCTTCGACGCCGAGCGGCGGTTCGATCTGTCGGATATACACGTTTGCGAGTCACCGGCCTGCATCAGTGGGCAAATCCTCCAAGGGCTGAAGAAGCCGCGTGAATGTCCAGCCTTTGGCCGGCAGTGCACGCCCCGCACGCCGCTGGGGGCGACCATGGTCTCAGGCGAGGGCGCTTGCGCCGCCTATTACCACTACAGCCCACCCTCGGACTGCCTGGCATGTCGGCTGGCCCCAGGCGCCGCCGACGGCGGACGAACTGGCTGTAAGCCCGCCTAGAATGCTTGGAAAGCTCCGTAATGACACCTCATTAGAAGGAGAACCTCATGTCCGATGTGGCGACTATTCGGGCCAAGCGGCCTCCGGATGTAAAGGAGGTTCACATCCTCTGGCTCACCGCCGGCCTGGGCTGCGACGGCGATTCCGTCTCGATCACGGCCGCAACTCTGCCGAGCATCGAGGACGTGGTGATGGGGGCGATTCCCGGCCTGCCCAAGGTGCACCTGCACAATGCCGTGCTGGCATACGAAGTTGGCGATGATTTCATGAAGTTCTTCCATCAAGCCGACGAGGACAAGCTCGGGCCGTTCGTGCTGGTGGTCGAGGGCTCGATCCCCAATGAGAAGGTCAAACAGCAGGGCTACTGGGCGGCCATGGGCACCGATGCCACAACTGGCCAACCTATCACCACATGCGCATGGATCGACCGGCTGGCGCCCAAGGCTGTGGCGGTCGTCGCGATCGGCACCTGCGCCACCTATGGCGGCATCCATGCCATGGCGGGCAATCCGACGGGCTGCATGGGCCTGGCCGACTATCTCGGCTGGAACTTCAAGTCCAAGGCCGGCATTCCGATCGTGAACGTGCCTGGCTGTCCGGTGCAACCTGACAACTTCATGGAAACCGTGCTGTACCTGCTGCACCAGGTGGCCGGGCTGGCCCCGATGATCCCGCTGGACAAGGAACTACGCCCCACCTGGCTGTTCAGCGCCCGCACCGTGCACGAGGGCTGCGACCGCGCCGGCTACTACGAGCAGAGCCAGTTTGCCAAGGAATATGGCCGGCCTGAGTGCCTGGTGAAGATGGGCTGCTGGGGGCCGGTGGTTGACTGCAACGTCACCAAGCGGGGCTGGATGGACGGCATCGGCGGTTGCCCGAACGTCGGCGGCATCTGCATCGCCTGCACCATGCCCGGCTTCCCGGACAAGTTCATGCCCTTCATGGACAAACCACCCGGAGCGAACCTTTCCAGCACGGGCGTGGCGGCGTATGGCCATTTGATCCACTGGCTGCGCAACATCACGCGGAGTTCGATGAACAAGGAACCCAAGTGGCGGCATAACCGCCCGGAATTGACCACCGGGTACAGGCCCACGACCTACTCGCCATCGAATGAGAGGAGCCGTTCATGACTACCGTACAGGTGCAACGCGATGCCGCCCAACGGTCGGGCAACCTCGTGGACAAGTCCTGGGATCCCATCACCCGCATCGTCGGCAGCCTGGGAATCCACACCAAGATCGACTTTGACAACCGCGTCGTCCAGGAATGCTTCAGCACCTCCTCGCTCTTCCGCGGCTACAGCGTCTTCATGAAGGGCAAGGATCCGCGCGACGCCCACTTCATCACCAGCCGTATCTGCGGCATCTGCGGCGACAACCACGCCACCTGCGCTGTGTATGCTCAAAACATGGCCTTTGGAGTTACCCCGCCGCCCATGGCCGAGTGGATCATCAACCTGGGCGAGGCGGCCGAGTACATGTTCGACCACAACATCTTCCAGGACAACATGGTCTGCGTGGACTTCTGCGAGCAGATGGTCGCCGAGACCAACCCCAGCGTCCTGGCCAAGGCCGAAAGGACGCTGGCCCCCCACGCCAGCATTCATGGCTACCGGACCATCGCCGACATCATGCGATCCTTGAACCCGTTTACCGGCGATTTCTATCGCCAGGCGCTGCAAGTCAGCCGCATGACCCGGGAAATGTTCTGCCTCATGGAAGGCCGGCACGTGCATCCCTCCACGCTATATCCCGGCGGGGTCGGCACGGTGCCTACGCCGCAGTTGTTCACGGACTACCTCGTGCGGCTGATGAAGTACATCGACTTCATGAAGATGTGCGTGCCGTTCCACGATGACCTGTTTGACTTCTGGTACGAAGCGCTGCCGGGCTACGAGAAAGTCGGCAACCGGCGGATACAGTTGGCCTGCTGGGGATCGTTCAACGACCCGTACAAGTGCGATTACACGTACAAGAACATGGCCCAGTGGGGACGGGCCATGACCGTGACGCCCGGGATTGTCATCGACGGCAAGCTGGTCACCAACAGCCTGGTAGACATAAACCTGGGCATCCGAATCCTGCTGGGCAGCTCCTTCTATCAGGACTGGCAAAACGGCGAGACCTTCGTGGAGAAGGATCCGCTGGGTAATCCGGTGGACCGGCGGCACCCGTGGAACCAGACCACCACGCCCAAACCGCAGAACCGCGACTTCCACGACAAGTACAGTTGGGTCATGTCGCCGCGCTGGTTCAACAAGGCCAGTGGCGAAACCCTGGCGATGGACACTGGCGGCGGCCCATTGGCCCGGCTGTGGTCCACGGCCCTGTCTGGATTGGTGGACAACGGCTACATCAAGGCCACCGGCCACAGCATCAAGATGCTCCTGCCCAAATCCGCCCTGCGGCCAGAAGTCGAGCTGGAGTGGAAGATCCCGCAGTGGGCCAACACGCTGGAGCGGGATCGAGCCCGCACGTATTTCCAGGTGTTTGCGGCAGCGTCCGCCATGTACTTCGTCGAGCAGGCGTTGAAGGAGTTCCACGCCGGCGACACGCGTACGTGGAGCGACTTCAAGGTGCCCGACAACGCCATTGGCTGCGGGTTCCACGAATCGGTCCGAGGCGTGCTGTCGCACCACGTGGTGATCCGCGATGGCAAGATCGCCAACTATCATCCGTATCCGCCGACGTGCTGGAACGCCAGTCCGCGCGACAGCCTGGGAACCCCGGGCCCCTACGAAGACGCCGTCCAGGGCTCGCCATTGTTCGAAGAAAACGGACCGGGCAAGTTCAAGGGCATCGACATCATGCGGACCGTGCGCAGCTTCGACCCCTGCCTGCCATGCGGCGTGCACATGTACACCGGCGCGGGCAAACTGCTGGAGGCCTACCACACGCCTATGTTTGGAGTCCCAAATGACTCACGTGCAGAGTGACGCGGCCCGGCAGATGGCCCAGATCGACACGTTGATCGCCCAGATCGATCAATCAGCCGACCCGGTAGTCGGCCAACAGATCGAGCAGATCGCGCGGATCATCATGAGCCTGCATCGGGACGGACTGGGGCGGATCATCGACCGGCTGAGTGCCGCAGGCTCGACCGGCGATGCGTTGCTGGCCGCCTTTGCCGACGACGCGGTGGTCGGGCCCCTGCTGCAACTCTACGACCTGCATCCGGTCGGCGTCGATGAGCGAATCCGCCGGGCCCTGGAGAGCGTGCAACCGTTTCTCCAGTCGCACGGCGGCGAGGTCGAACTGGTGGGCATCGACGAAGGCACGGTGAACCTGCGCATGCACGGCAGTTGCGACGGGTGCCCGGCGTTTGTCGATTCGCTCAAGCTGGCCATCGATAAGGCGGTGCGCGACGCCGCGCCCGAGATGGGCGAGATTCATATCGAAGCCGCGGCACAACCCGCCAGGCCACGCGGAGCGTCCTGATGGAGAACCGATTCGATTCCGAACGATCCGACGTGGCCGTGACCGAGGCGATGACCGCCCATGGTCCCATCCGGCCGGGAGACCACGTTCTGCTTCAGCCTTTCGATACTGGCGACATCCTCGACCTGGCCCTTCGTGGCAAGACGGCGATTGTCGAGGCCATCGAGCAGGATGTGGAAGATCATCTGTACCTGGCCGTCACCCTCGACGATGATCCGGGGCGTGACTTCGGGCACCTGCGCAAGCCTGGCCACTGCTTCTTCTTTCGCCCCGAGGAAGTCACACTGCTGGGCCAATCCGAGCAGGAGGCCCCATGAACGAAGGCTCACCGCGCATCCTGGTGGCCGGTCTGGGCAACATCTTCCTGGGCGATGATGCCTTCGGCGTGGAAGTCGCCCGGCGGCTGTTGCAGGCCCCCCCGCCCGGGGACGTCCGCGTGGTGGACTTCGGCATCGCTGGCATCGACCTGATCTACTCCCTGCTCGATGGCTACGACCTGGTCATTCTCATCGACGCGGTCGCGCGGGGCGAGGGGCCCGGCACGCTGTACGTAATTGAGCCCGAGATGCCCGACGACGGCCAGAACAACACCTCTGTGACTGAAATGCTCGATCCCCACGACATGGACCCGGCCAAGGTGCTGCGCATGGTGACCAGCTTGGGTGGCCGTGTCGGCAGAGTGCTGCTGGTCGGCTGCGAGCCCACGCCTATGGACGAACACGCGGACATGAGCGATGGCCTGAGCGAGCCGGTCCGTAACGCCGTGGAACACGCGGTCGAGTTGACTATGCGACTGGTCGCCGACGCACACAAAGATGACGGACGAACTCTATCGGCATGCACTGTGGCCGGAGACCCTGCGGCCCTCGCGCAGCCGATGTCGGCGGGCCTGAAGGAGGCAAACCAATGAAGCCCTTACTGCGACTTGTAGAGACAATTGTCGGCGTGGCGCTCTGGCCGCTGGAGATGCTGGCGGTGCCGATCGGCATGCTCATGGGCATCCGAGACTTTCGGCGCTACCTCCGCATCAGGAGCATGTAGCCCAAACGACCGACGCCGCAACGCCGCTCACCGGCGTTTGCCGAGCGCACGGCCCCAGCAGCCCATTGAACAAGGTCGTCTTCGTGTCGCGGGCGTCTCGCCCGCGCCAGTAATGCCGAGATTCCAAGGGTTTCCGGACGCGGGCGAGACGCCCGCGACACTTATTCAACGGCCTTAGCCATGCCGTCACCGCGCGCTACACCACTTCAAATTTGCCCAAGTGCAGCCAGCGATCGGAGTATTCCGTCTTGTTGGCGAAGCTGACCTTGGCTTGCTGGCTCTGGGCATCGATCAAGCCGGCCGACAGCTCGACCAGTCCTGGCCGCAAGCCTGAAGGCATGGTCAGCGATCGTTCGAGACACACATCGCCAGGCAGCCAGGTGCGAACGTCCACGTCCTTGAAGGGCACGATGAAGGAGTTGTCGTCCTGGCGGAATCGCAGGGCGAAGTCGTATCGACGGTACAGCGGGGCGATACCGGTGTTCTCGATCCAGCAATCGAAAGCCGACTGGCCGTTGAGCTTGACCTTGGCCTCAAACTTGGCTTGGCGGAAGACGTACCGGTACCCGATCTTGTCGCAGAAGGTCTGCAGCCGATCCATCCAGGCCTCGGGCAGGCGGCAGTACTTGGGCATGAAGTACGTCAGGTGGTACTTGTACGCCTGCTCGAAAATGAAGTCGAGATCGAACTTCTGCTTGTGCCACCACATGGGGCTGGGGCCAACCTCGAAGAACACCGGCCCGGTCTTCCAGGCCTCGGTCACGCCCGAGGCCAGCAGGTGCTGCGGATAGGCGTCGTAATGATGGTTCCACGAGACGTCTTTGGTGACGGAATCGGAGCCGGGGGCGTCCAGGTCGCCAAAGGCGTTCCAGCGCCAGCCGCCCCTGCGATCTTTCTGAAGCCCGGCGCGCATCTGCTTACCGGAGAATTCCCAGAGCTTGATCGTGGTGGGAAACGCTTCGCAGAATACATCCGCAAAGCGCGCGATCTGCTCGTCGGTCATGTCGGCGTCGCCCTCGCCCCAGGGGCCCATGAAGGCGCAGGTGTAGTTCTCGACCTGGGGATGGCCGTCAAAGCGCCGGCCCAGTTCGCGGATGAACTCGCTCCAGTGTTCAAAATACTCTGGCGAGTTGGGTTCGGGCATGAAATGCTCGACGTGCTCCCAGCCGGTGAAGTGATATTGCACCATCGGGTACTTGTCGCGATACCATTTTGGCACCATCGGCTGGAGGAACCCGCCGAATGCCATGGCGCGGAAGGCCAGCTTCTGGCCGCGCTCCTTGCATACCTGCAGCGACTTCTCGATCACCGAGAAGTCGTACCGGCCTTTTTCAGGCTCCATCAATTCCCAGAACCAGCGGCAGTACGCCACCGTCGTGGGCAGGTAGCCGTTGGTGACCAGGTCTTCCTGGCCGCTGGTCAGCTGCTTGAGTGTGATCGGCGAGGGAAACTGCTCCGGGCCGCATTCGGAGTACTCCATTCGCGGGTACAACTCATCGCCATTGAAGTGCTGGAAAGTGCAGCAGCCCTTGTGCGGGTTGGCCAGGTACGCATCGCTGTACGCCGGTCGGACTCGGACGAATTTCTCTGCCACTGTCTACCTCGGTTCTGTATGTGAATGCGCGGAACGATTTGCAGTCACCGCCGATGCGCGGCCAATACCCGCGCCACCGGCCTGGAATTCAAGGCCGCGTCACGGGCTGTCAGAGCCCGCGGCTGCCCGAAGGATTGCGTCGCGGTCAAATACATGAATGGCCGCCCTGCCGTCGCCATCGGTAATCAGGCAGTGCACCTGCGGCGGCGGCAGGAAGTACAGAATCCCGGACTTGTTGAGTTTCGTCTGGTCGGCCAGCACGATCACCTGCTGGGCCAAGCGTGCCGCCAGCTTCTTCAGTGGTATCTCCCCGGCCGAGGCCCGGGTGAGCCCGCGCTTGAGGTCAAAGCCCGCCGCCCCCAGGAACGCCTTGTCCAGCCGAAACGATGCGAGGCACTCTTCGGCGATGTGCCCCACCACGGCCCTGAGGTCGCGCCGCATCTGGCCACCCAGCAGAATCGTCTCGATGCCCGGGGCTTCAGCCAATTCCGTCGCCAGCGGGATGGAAGGTGTCACGATGGTCAAGGCCTTGCGCCCAATCAGCAGCGGCGCCATGGCCAGGACGGTGGTGCCGGCATCCAGGTAGATCACCTCGCCGTCCTGGATCATCCCAACGGCCGCTGAGGCGATCTGTCGCTTGGCGCGCGCGTTGTGCTTCTGGCGGATGCGGTAGTCCAATTCGATCTGGCTGTACATCTCCGAGACGGCGCCGCCATGGGTGCGACGAATCAGCCCCTTGGCTTCGAGATGATCCAGATCGCGACGAACGGTCATCTCCGAGACGCCCAGAACCTTCGAGAGGGCCTGCACGGACTCGTAGCCGCTGTCGGTGAGCAGCTCGAGAACCCTTTGGCGACGTTGTTCAGATGAATCCATACCGCCTCATATGATCGATATCACACATTTCTTGTGCCGGGACAATTACCATAAATCCCGCATATGCCCAGATTAACCGACAGTTTCCTGTTGATGCAAGCGGATTCGCATGATAGCTTTTGTGTGATTGGTAGAATTTGCACACACCCTGACAAGGTCGCGTCCCGCGAGCGGAGTGAGGCATGACACAAGCCGCATGCAAGGTACTGCCGGCCGATAAGGCCGTTCTTCGTGAGTTGGCCCAGAGGTATCTCGATGCCTGTAACAGCCCGCGCAACCAGGAATGCCGGCGGCTGTGGCACAAGCACGACCTGTGTCGCGGCGAGCGGCCACTGATCCTCACCGAGGCCAATGAGGGCGTCGAGATGATCATCGGCGAATACCGGCCGGGCTGCCAGGAGCAGTGGGCACGCGGACGGGAACGGGAGTTCCTCACGCATCTGGCCCACTTCGAGGTCATTGGCGACGACTACCCGCTCGAACCGTTCGTGGACCTGGCCTGGCAGATCACCGTCAGCGAGTACGGCGTGGCGTTTCACCACACCTCCCCCGAGACTTCAGGGACGCGCGGGGCGTACCACATCGACGCGCTCATCACCGACCTGGAGCGCGACTTCGACCGCCTCAAGCCCCGAACCTTCACGCTGGACCGCGCCGCATCCTTAGAGATGAAGGCCGCCCTGGAAGACGTGTACGACGGCCTGCTTGAGGTGCGCATGCGACATCACCCCTGGTGGTCGCTGGGCATGACCTGGGACGCGATTCGGCTGGTCGGGCTCGAGGGGCTAATGCTGGCCATGTACGACCAGCCTAAAGGGCTGCACCGCCTGATGGCGTTTCTTCGCGACGACAACGTGCGGTTGCTGGAGTGGCTGGAACAAGAGCAGCTGCTGAGCCTCAACAATAGCAGCGACTACATAGGCTCCGGCAGCCGGGGCTATACCACCGCCCTGCCAGGCCGCGACGCTACCGATCATGTGCGACCGGCCGATATGTGGGTCCTGCTGGAGTCGCAGGAAACAGTCGGCGTGGGCCCGGCCCAGTTTGAGGAGTTCATCTTCCCCTATCAGGACAGCCTGGCCCAGCGTTTCGGCCGGGTGTACTACGGCTGCTGCGAGCCGGTACATACACGTTGGCACGTCGTGAAAAAGCTGGCCAATCTCAAGCGCGTCAGCGTTTCCCCGTGGTGTGATGAGCCCTTCATGGCTGAGGCGTTGGGTAACAATTGCGTGTACAGCCGCAAGGCCAAGCCGACGCTGGTCAGCACCGATCGCTTCGACGAGGAACTCATTCGCAAAGACCTGCGCGACACGATGCTGGCAACACGGAAACATGGCTGCACGGTCGAGATCATCATGAAAGACGTTCACACGCTTCGAGGCCAGCGCGACCGCCTGACGCGCTGGACGCAACTGGCCCGGGACGTGACGGCCGAAGTGTATCGGTGATCGTGGGCTGCGGCCCAAGCTTGCCTAGAACTGGTTTCATAACCGTGGTACGCCCGCCCTCGGGCGTCAAACCGGTCGAGAAGCCGTAGATATCGCCGCAAAAGCCACAGCCGAGGGCGGCTGTGCCACGCGTCAAACTGGTTATGAAACCAGTTTTAGCTGTATTTGGAGTGTGCGAACGTGAGTGACTTGCGAGACCCGGTTCTGGATGCACTGCACTTTCGGCCGCCGGCGTACGTGCCCTGGGCGTGGAAGATGACGATTCCCTGCCGCCAGCGGGTCAGCGAGTTCCTCGGCGGTCAGCCGGCTGAGACGATGCTCGAGAGCCACTTTCTCGACATCAAAAGCCCGGTGCGCCGCTACGAGCCCATTGGAGAAGGACTGGTTCGCGACAGCTTTGGCGTGACCTGGGACCGCTCCGTTGATCCCGACATTGGCACGCCCGTTGATTGGCCGCTCAGGGAGCCCAAAGATCTCTTGCGGTATCGATTCCCCGTGGCCGATGACGCGTCCTTGTACGAGTTCGTCGGCCCTGAACTGAAACAGAGCCGCGGACGCTTTGGCCGCTTCTGCATCGGCCTGTCGCTGTACGAGCGAGCCTGGACGCTGCGCGGGATGACGCAGTTGTTCGAGGACATGATCGACCGGCCGGAGTTCGTGGAGGAGTTGTTCGACGCCATCGCCGATCACACCATCCAGCAGGTGCATCAAGCCTTGAAGTTCGATTTCGACGCCTTTCATTTCGGCGACGATTACGGCATGCAGACCGGCCTGATCATGGGCCTGGATCGCTGGCGGCGATTGTTCAAACCCCGGCTGGCGCGAATCTTCGAACCGGTCCGCAAGGCCGGCAAGTTCATCTTTCTGCACTCCTGCGGCAAGGTCGAGAGCCTGCTGGACGACTTCGTCGAGATCGGGCTGAGCTGCCTGGACCCGTTCCAGCCCGAGGTGATGGACACGGTGGCCTTGATAAAGAAATACCATGGTCGCCTGGCCTTCCACGGCGGCTTGAGCATTCAAAAGACCCTGCCCTTCGGCTCGCAGGCCGACGTTCGGCGCCAGACCCAACGACTCATCGACGCCGGCAGCGCTGGCGGGCTCATCTTCTCGCCGGCCCACGCCGTGCCGGGCGATGTTCCACCTGAAAACCTGCGGGCGATGATGGATGTGCTTAAGGCGCAGCCCGGCTACCGCGCGAGCTTTGGCTCGCAAACTCTTTGAGAGGAACTGCAATGGCGTTTCCGAAAGACTTTGTCTGGGGCGTGGCCGCATCGTCGTACCAGATTGAAGGCGCACTGGCCGAGGATGGCCGCAAGCCGTCGGTGTGGGACATGTTCTGCGCCCGGCCAGGGGCGATCTGGATGGGCCATAACGCCGCCGTTGCCTGCGACCACTGGCACCGTCACAAGGAAGACGTCGCGCTGATGAAGCAACTCGGCATGAAGGCCTACCGGCTGTCGATCGCCTGGCCGCGGGTGATTCCCGACGGCACCGGCGCGGTCAATGCCAAGGCCCTGGACTTCTACAGCCGCCTGGTAGACGACCTGCTGGCGGCGGGCATCGAGCCCTGGGTCACGCTGTTTCATTGGGACTTCCCGTACGATCTCTACTGCCGCGGCGGCTGGCTGAATCGCGACGTGGCCGAGTGGTTCGCGGAATATTCTGCCGTGGTGGCTCGGCGCCTGGGCGACCGGGTGACAAAGTGGATGACGATCAACGAGCCCGAATGCGTCTCCGTGCTGGGCCATCAGATCGGCATCCAGGCGCCCGGCGACAAGCTGGCCCCCAACGAAGTCGTCCGCGTCATGCACCACCTGCTGCTATCTCATGGCCGGAGCGTTCAGGCAGTGCGGGCCAATGCCAAGAGCAAGCCCTCGGTCGGGCTGGTGTTTGCGGCCAGGATTTTCATGCCCGCCACGGAATCTGCCGCCGACATCGAGGCGGCGCGGACGTTGGCGATTCCCGGCAAGGCCGAAGATCTCTGGGCCAATGGCTGGTGGATGGACCCCGTGCTGCTGGGCAAATACCCCGA
Organism: uncultured Planctomycetota bacterium; assembly: GCA_903892515.1. Lineage (GTDB taxonomy): Bacteria > Planctomycetota > Phycisphaerae > SM23-33 > SM23-33 > CAITIS01. The sequence goes on from CAITIS010000085.1 coordinate 18,129, forward strand.
GAGCTTCGTCAAGCATATCGCCCCGCCCATCGAGCCGGGCGACATGGAGATCATCTCCCAGAAGACGGACTTCATGGGCATGAACCTGTACAACGGCGCGTACATTCGGGCCACGGCCAACGGCCCCGAGGAAGTGCCGCCGCCCGAAGGCGTGGCCCTGACCTCCATCCATTGGCCCTTCACGCCCGAGGCGTATCGCTGGGCCACCCGCTTCGCCTTTGAGCGGTATAAGCTGCCGATCTACATCACCGAAGGCGGCATGGGCGGGCTGGATTGCGTATCCCCCGATGGCCAGGTGCGCGACCCGCAGCGGATCGCCTACCTGCACCGCTACTTTCTGGAGTTGGAGAAGGTCATCGCCGAAGGCGTGGACGTCCGCGGCCACTTCATCTGGTCGATTATGGACAATTTTGAATGGGGCGAGGGCTACAAGCACCGCTGCGGAATCGTGTTTGTGGACTACCAGACGCAGCAGCGCATCCCGAAGGATTCGGCATGGTGGTACAAGCGGATCAGCGAGACGAACGGGCGGTCGTTGCATGAGTAAGCGGCCCTCGGCGAGGTGCATCGAGCATATGGATTCCTTCACTAAATAGGCAATGGCGAGTTTATGACAACTATCGAAACAATCGCTACCGAGATCGAAAAGGCGCTGTGCAACCAGCCGATGCTGGACGTGCACACGCACATTGACGCGGGGCATCTGTCCGCCCGCGGGCTGCATGACGTGCTGCTGTACCACATGGTCATCAGCGATCTGTACGCCGCCGGCTGTCCCAGCGGGCAGCGGATGAGCGAGTGGCCCGACGAGGCCGAGGCCCACTCGAGACTGGTCGAGGCCGTGCCGTTCCTGCCGAAGATTCAGAATACGTCCTGTTATTGGGGCGTCCGCATCATCCTGCGCGACCTGTACGGCTGGGAGGAGCCCCTCACGCCCGAAAACTGGCAGCGCGCCGACGCGATTATCCGCAAGCGATCCGGCGACGCCGCCTGGCCGCGGCAGATCATGGACCGGGCCGGGGTACGGCGAATCGGCGCGGAACTCGGCCGGCGCGGCGACGGCAGCGCTGACGACATCATGCAATATGCCGTGGAGTCGGCGTTCTTCACGCGCGTGCAGCAGGGCCAGAACGATGCCCCGCTGTATGAACTCGAGCGAACGTGGGATTGCGACAAATTGCCGCCGCCAATCTCCATCAATCTCGATGCCGCCACGAGGCCCAGGCCGCCCAAGACCATTCGCAGCGCCAAGGACGCCCGCCTGGCCATGGGCCATTACTGTGCGTTGATGCCGTTCGGCAAGGTCTTATCGACGGCGCAGCACATATCCACGGACATCCATTACCGCCTGGTGACGGACCAGGAGATGGACGCAGCCGTCTCGCGCCGCGATTGCGCCACGGTGGCCGACCGCGACACGTACGCCAGCTTCCTGCTGGACCTGTTCCTGGCCGCTCTTTCCAAGCACAGCCATGAGTTCGTCTACCAGTTTTCGCTGGGGGCCGAACCGCTGCCCTTCGAGACTGCCTCGCGCGTTTCGCAGCGGACGATCGCGCAGTTGGCCGACATTCTGCAGCGGTACCCCAAGCTGCGGTTCATGTGCTTCGTTTCCAGCCGGCACGCCAACCAATCGCTGTGCACGATGGCGCGCGAGTTGCCCAACCTGTCGCTGGCGGGGTATTGGTGGCACAACTTCTTCCCCGATGCGATCCGGCAGGTGATGAACGAGCGGCTGGATATGCTGCCGACGAACAAACAGGTGGGATTCTTCTCCGACGCCTATTGCATGGACTGGCTGTACGCCAAGGCCGTCATCGTGCGGAAGCAACTGGCCTGGGTGCTGGCGGGCAAGGTGGCGCAGGGACAATATGACGTGAAAGCTGCATTGAGCATCGCCGAGGCGATCTTGCTGAAGACTCCGCAAGAACTGCTCGGCATGACAATCTACGGCTGATTTCGTGATGGCGTGGCACGGGCGTCTCGCCCGTGTGTGTCACGACCGTCCCGGCCGTGAGGTCTTCGGTGCATGGGCGAGACGCCCATGACACGCATGGCCGAGACGGCCATGTCACCTTATAGGAAGGTTTGGACGTATGGGACTTGGCAAGCAGATTCATCTGGGCCGGCTGTTCGGGCACTCGTCGGGCCGCCTGTGTTCGATCGCTGTGGATCATTTCGTGGGCTATCACGAGGTCATGCCGCCGGGGCTGCGCGACCTGCCGCGGACGCTGCGGCAGATCGTGGCGGCTAAGCCTGACGCGGTCACCATGCAGATCGGCACGGCCAGGACGTGCTGGGCCGAGCATGCCGGCAAGGTGCCGCTGATCGTTCAGAGCATCATGGGCCGGCCTGACGACACGTGCGACGAGCACCTGGCCGAGCCTGACGATGCCGTGCGCCTTGGCGCCGACGCCTTCGCCACCTGCGCGTTCATCCGTGGCCGGAGCGAGGGCGCACACCTGGCCCGCGTGAGCCGGTTCGTGCGGCAGGCGGAGACCTGGGACATCCCGGTGATCCTGCACATCTACCCGCGGCATTTCGCCCCCGACGGCAGCGTGGAGATTGTGTACGAGCCCCAGGAGATCGCCTGGTGCGTGCGCTGCGGCATCGAGGTGGGCGTGGACGTGATCAAGGTCCCCTACTGCGGCGACGTGGCCAGCTATCGCCAGATCATCGACTCCTGCCCCGTGCCGGTCGTGGCCGCGGGCGGGCCGAAGGCGTCCACCTTGGGCGATGCGCTGGCGATGGCTTCTGCCGTGGTGGAGGCCGGCGCCAAGGGCATGACCATTGGCCGCAACGTCTGGGGCGTCGAGCAGATCACGCAGGCGGTGACCGCCTTCAAGGCCGTGGTGCATGACGGGCTATCGGCCCAGCAGGCCATGAAGCAAGCGGGCCAGGCACGGTGATGACGAGCCCACAGTTCGACGTGCTGGGCATCGGCGTGCTGGCCGTGGATGAGATCATTCACGTCCTCTGCTATCCGCCGGCCGATGAGAAGGCCCCCGTGCTCAAGGAAGAACGGGTGTTTGGCGGCCTGATGGGCACAGCCTTAGCGGCCATCGCACAACTGGGCGGACACTGCGCGTATCTTGGCACGCTGGGCCAGGACGAGCTTTCGCGCTCGGTGCTCGCGGGGTTGTCGGAACTGGGCGTGGATGTCGATCGCGTCTCGGTCGCCTCCGCCGCCGGGCCGGTCCACAGCATCATCATTGCCGACGATTCAGCCCACACCCGCAACATCTTCTTCAACGAAAGCCGGGTCGCTCCGCCTGCCCTCACCGCCATCACGCCCGACGTGTTGCGTCGCTGCCGCGTGCTGCTGGTCGATCACGTGCACCTTCAGGCGGCCGTGGCGGCCTGCCGTTTGGCGCGCGAACTGGGCATTCCCAGTGTGGCCGATGTTGAGTCGAGTGGGGCCGCGCAGGCCGACGAACTCATCTCGGCCGTGGATCATCTCATCGTCTCGCGCAGCTTCGCCGCGGCGCTAACGGGCGCCAGCGAGCCGGCGGAAATGGTCCGATCGCTCTGCCGGAAGCACCCTCGCGCCTGCACGGCCGTGACGTGTGGCCGGTCGGGCGTGTACTTCGCCGGCGACGATGGCGCCGTGCAGCACCGCCCCGCCTACGTGGTCACGCCCATGGACACGACCGGCTGCGGCGACGTATTCCACGGGGCGTACGCGCTGGCGTTGGCTCGTGGCCAGGGCGTCGCACAGTGCATCGACTTTGCCGCCGCCGCTGCGGCCGTGTTTGCATCCCGGCCGCCCGGATGGCACAATCTGCCGCACGCTAGCGATGTGGCCGCCCTGCTTGGCCGGATAGAGAAGGAATGAGATGACGTCTTCGATCACGTTGCGGATGCAATTCGCGCTGGGCCACGACGAGGCCATCGTTGCCGCCGAGATCGACCGGGTCTGCAAGCAGGCCAAGGTCGACGAGATCATGTTCTTCGCGTACGGCGAGGAATTGAACAATGGCCATGAGAGCCTCCCCGAGATCGCGGCGTGGATGGCGTCGATTCGTCCGCACAAGCAGCGACTCGAAAAGGCCGGCATTTCGTGCAGCCTGAATCCGTGGCACACGCTGCTGCACATCGACCGCGGAAGGCGGCTCAAGCCCGATCAGCCGTGGCAGACGATGGTCGATTGGCAGGGCTCGCAGGCCACGTCCGTGGTCTGCCCGCTGGATGGCGCCTGGCAGAATTACTACGCGCAGGCGATGCAGCTCTTCGCGGCGGAGCGCTTCCGCGTGATCTGGATCGACGATGATTTCCGGTATCACAATCACCCGCCGCTGAACTGGGGCGGCTGTTTCTGCCCGCTGCATGTGGCCGAGTTCAACCGCCGCGCCGGCGCCCACGCCACGCGCGAGGAAATACTTCACGCTTGCCTCGGGGCGGGCCAGCCGCACCCGTGGCGGCAGATCTGGCTGGACATGTGGCAGGAGACCGCCCTGAAGTTGGCCGAGCGGTGGCAGGCGATCGTGGCAGCGCATGGCTGCAAGTTGGGGCTGATGTCGTCGGACTTCGACGCCCACAGCGCCGAGGGCCGGCACTGGAGCCAGTGGGCGCGGGCCTTTGCGGGCAGCGGGCCGTTCGTTCACCGGCCGCATTACTGGGTGTACTCCGACGTGATGGGCAAGGACGGCCTGGCCAACTCGATCGCCATGCTGGACCAGAATCGGCGCGTCGAGCCGGCTGGCTCGGAAGTCGGACCCGAGGTCGACAACGGCTACTATTACCCGTGGAACAAGTCGTACCGCCAGACCACCGCCCAGCTGAACCTGGCCCAGGTCTTCGGCAGCACGAACCTCAACGTCAGCCTGTACGACTTCATGGGCAACCTGCCCTCCGACGACACCAGCCGGGTGAGCTTTCTTCAGAGCCTCCGGCCAAACCTGGATTTCCTGCAAATGCACTTCCCGCCGACGCTGCAAAGCCAGGGCATCGGCATCGTCTGGCGCGAGGACTACTCACGCCGCATGCACGCTGCCAACCCCACGACGGGCTGGCGGGCATTGCATGGCCGTAGCCGGGCATGGGTGCCATGGCTGGGTGCGCTGGGGTTTGGCTTCCAGATGGCCGATGCGCCGGCGGTGAACGCGCTGGCAGGCGAGATGGCCTGGGCGCTGGACGATGCTGAACTGCATGGCCTGCTGGCTCAAGGCCTGCTGCTGGACGGCCCGGCGGCGATGGTGCTGGCCCAGCGCGGCTTTTCCGAGCATATCGGGCTGAGCCAGCCACGAACGGTCACGCAGCAGGATGTGCTGTACTCGATGGAGCAGTTCACCGACCCGGAGTTCGCTATGCGAGTCGGTTCAACGCAGAACGTCAACGCCGGCCACGACGCGATGGTGCAGGGCCGGCCCAGCGCTCGCGCCCGCGTCATCAGCCGACTGCTGGACCCGCGCGGTAATGACATCGGGCACGGCATGCTTCTCTTCGAGAACTCCCTGGGCGGACGGGTGCTGACCGTGCCCTTCGCCGCCACCGATGCCGTATTCATGAGCCCGCAGCGGGCCAGCGCGATGATTCCGGCGATCCAGTGGCTTGCCAAAGGCGCAGGTCTTGGCCGGTCCGGTGGCGGGGCCTGGCTGATTCCGCAGTTCATTTCCGACGGCAAGATCCATCGGGCCGTCATCTGGAATGCGGGCTTTGATCCGGTTGATGCTGTGAAACTGGAGCTGCCGTCTTCCTGGCCGGTTTTGCGGTCCGCCTATCACCTGCTCCCCGACGGCAAGAGCATCGAACTGGCCTGCAAGGACAACCAGTTCCGGCTCTCTCAACCGTTGGCGCAATGGGAACTCGTTGTGGCAATCGCCTAGACCGCGGCAGCGACTCGCGGCTGAATCAGGCGGAATTGCTGGTCCACGACGCGCTATAGCGATAGCCTATTGCCAGGAAATGGCCCAGCGCGGCCACCTCGATGGAGTGTTCAAGCAATGAGTGCCGACATGCCTGCCAAGCCCGAATCGATGCACGCCACGGATGTCCGCCTGCTGTTTGTAACGCGGGCGCTGCGGATGTTTGCGTACGGCTTCCTGTCCGTGCTGCTGGTGCTGTACCTGGCCCAACTGGGGCTTCCCGACACCAGGATCGGCCTGCTGCTGACGCTCACGCTGGTGGGCGACATCGGCGTGTCACTCTGGCTGACGACTACGGCCGACCGGCTGGGGCGGCGAAAGACGCTGGTCATCGGCGCGGCGCTGATGCTGCTGGCCGGCGTGGTCTTCGCCCTGACGGGAAACTTCATCCTGCTGGTGATCTCGGCCACCATCGGCGTCATCAGCCCCAGCGGCAACGACGTCGGGCCGTTCCTGTCGGTCGAGCAGGCCAGCCTGTCGCAGGTCATCCCCGACGAACGCCGCACGCATGTTTTCGGCTGGTATAACCTGGCGGGCTCGCTGGCGACGGCCGCCGGCGCCCTGGCCGGCGGATCCACCGTGCAACTGCTCAAGAACGCCGGCGTGCCGGACGTGCCGGCGTATCGCGTGGTCATCTGGGCGTATGCCGCCACGGGCGCCGTGCTGGCGCTGCTGTTCGTCCGGCTGTCCAAGGCCGTGGAGATCGGCCAGACGCCCGAGAGCACCCGCATCGCCGGCACGCGAGTATTCCTAGGCCTGCACAAGTCCAAGGGCGTGGTGGCCAGGCTCTCGGGCCTGTTCATGATCGACGCCTTCGCCGGCGGCTTCGTGATCCAGAGCATCATGGCCTACTGGTTCTACAAGAAGTTCGGGGTCCAACCGGCCACGCTGGGGACAATCTTCTTCGTGGCCAACATCCTGGCGGCGGTCTCCGCCCTGCTGGCGACGAAAGTGGCCGCCAAGATCGGCCTGATCAACACGATGGTCTTCACGCACCTGCCCTCCAACATACTGCTCATCTTGGTGCCGCTGATGCCCAACCTGTCCCTGGCCATCACCATGCTGCTGCTGCGTTTCAGCATCAGCCAGATGGACGTGCCCACGAGGCAATCGTACGTGATGGCGGTGGTCGAGCCCGATGAACGCTCCGCCGCCGCGGGCGTGACGGCCGTAGCCCGCAGCGTGGGCGCTGCCGTGTCGCCCAGCCTGGCCACAATGCTGCTGGCCTTTCCCATGCTGCTGGGGGCCCCCTTCATCATCGGCGGCGGCCTGAAGATTCTCTATGACCTGCTGCTGTACCGAAGTTTTTCCGCCACCAAGAAGAAAGCGGCAGAGGCGGATTCTGCGTCAACATCGTAGCACGTGAGCATGCACCTTTGCGTCGCCTGAGAGGACGGCCTATACTGTGACCCTGATGGGTCGGCATCGCGCCACGGCGGGCCCATTGGTCTCGTCGGTTAAGGCGTCCTTGTTCGTTGGTCTGGACGAGGCAGTTCTCGGTGTGCCTCGCACTCATATAAGGAGAGTCTGATGCAAGTCAAATGGTTGGTCGCACTTCTGATGGTTGGGTTGACGGTTTCTTTCGCCGCCGCCCAGGACAAGTCCAAGACGCTCGTGATCAATGATTTCGAGAACGACGCCGACGTGAAGGCCATTGATGTTAACGCTGCGGGCGTAAAGCTCGTGACGCAGGGCGTCACCCACGGCAGCAAGGCCCTGGAGATCACGCTCGACCCCAAGGCCGAGTCCTCGTACATCTCCATCAAGCAGCCGCCGGCCGACTGGTCGGCGTATGACGCCCTCATGCTGGACGTGACCAATCTGACCGACGCGCCCCTGCCGGCCGGCGTGATGATCGGCGACAAGGCCTGGCAGGCAAAGACCACGTACTGGAACCGCCACAACGGTTCGGCCACGTTCGGTCCGGGCAAGACCACGTGGATCATCCCCGTCCATGGCATGTACCGCGGCGAAGGCGGCAGCCGGAACAACGACATCAAGCGCAACATCGACCCCGACAGCATTACGACCCTGAACATCAGCTTCGGCGGCAAGGGTATTCAAGGCAAGGTGATCGTTGACAACATCCGCCTCGTCAAGGCCGACCGGCCAAAGGGCGTGTGGGCATTTGATTTTGGCCCGGAAAGCCAGGCCGTCATGCTGGGCTGGACGCCCGTGTCCAACAAGTCGGTGTACGACGCCAAGGAAGGCTTTGGCTTCAATTCCATCTTGCCGGCGTCCAGCGCACGGGACACGAATTTCGGTCCGGCCATGCTGCGCGACTGCATCGAATGCGGTGGCCAGCTCTTCCGCGTGAACGTGCCCGAAGGCAAGTACGCCGTCGCGGTCTTCTACGAGAACTCCGGCTACTGGGATGGCGAGCAGGCCATGCAGAGCGAGCGGAAGATCGACGTGGACGGCAAGACCGTCTGGCAGGAAGAGCGGCCCGAGGGTTCGATGCACTACCTGACCCGCTTTGAGAACGTCGAACCCATCGGCGTGGATATCTGGGACACGTACATGGCCCAGGAACTGGCCAAGCCGGCCACGTTTGAAGCCACCGCGGGCAAGGAAGGCCTGGCCCTGAAGTTTGAGGCCGACAAGCCGCTGGGTTCGCGCGTGGCAGGCGTCGTGATCTACCGCACGGATGACAAGGAAGCGGCCGCCTGGATGAAGGCCCAGACCGAAGCCATGGCCACTGAATTCCGCGCCGCCGCCGTGGCGATGGACAAACCCGCCAAGGCCTTTTCGGCCCCCGAGGAATGGCAGAAGCTCGGCCTGGTTGCCTGGCCGGTAGGGCTCGAAGCCACCATCAAGCCCACATCCGTGCCGCAGGACAAGCTTTTGGCCCCGTCGGCTTTGCAGATGTCCCGCCTGGTCGTGCTGAACGAGTATGAACCCTTCTGCCTGGCCATCCGCCCGCTGAAGGATCTGGGCGCGTGCAGCCTGCGGGTCGAAGGCAGCGCCGAGGGCATCGACGCCCGCACGCAGGTCGTCTGGTACAACACGCGTCGCACGTTCGGCTCGATCGCCTACACCGTCGAGCCGCACACGCTCCGTGACCAGGCCACCGTGAACCTGCCCAAGGACGTGACGCGCGAGGTCGTGGTGACCTGCCACATCACCGACAAGGCCAAGGCCGGCGATGCCAAGCTGACGCTGGTGGTGGAAGACGCGGCCAAGAAGGTCCTGCTGCGCGTGCCGGTCACGCTGAACGTGCACAATGTCAAGCTCGACCGCAAGAGCGACTACCAGATGGGATTCTTCGGCATCATGCCTCCTCCCGCGATTCCGGCAGCGCGGAGCACGGCGGTGCTGGAGCAGACGCTCGATATGCTCTCTGAGCACGGGATGAACTACCTGTCCGGCGGCCCGAGCTTCGCGCTGACAGGCTGGAAGGACGGCCAGCCGATCATCGACTTCTCGGCGACGGATGCATTCATCGCCGTGGCCATCAAGCACGGCTTCACCGGCCCGATCAGCGGCTACGGCGGGCCGGGCCTAGCCGGTTCCAGCGACGGCGACGTCATCGGCGAGACGGGCAAGAAGGTCGCCGCCGAATCCGGCCTGCCCTACGAAGAGGCCCTGACGAAGGCGTGGAAGGCCGTCGATGAGCATGCCCGCAAGGCCAACTGGCCGCTCATTCAGGCCAAGCTGTGCGACGAGCCGCGCGTGGCCGAGGACGCCAAGCTGCAAGTCGAGTACATGACCATCATGGCCAAGATAACCAAGCAGTTCCCCAAGACGGTCCGCACCATCGGCTATTACAGTGCGACCTTCGACAAGCGGCCGCAAGACCAGAAGGACATGCAGTACTGGGAGCAGCGGATCTTTGAGGCCCTGGACATCAGCGCCCTGAACAGCCACGACCAGTCTACCATGGACGAGGCCGCCAAGCTGGGCAAGGAAGTCCAGCTGTACAACCAGGGCAAGGACCGCTATTCCTGGGGCCTGTATCAGTGGAACGAGTACCGCAAGGGCGTCAAGGGCCGGCTTGAATGGCACATGAGCGTGCTGAGCGGGTATCAGTTCTTCGACCTCGACGGGCGCGAGCCAGACTTCGCGGCCGTGTGCTACGGCAAGGACAAGGTCTACCCGACCGTCATGTTCGAGAACGCCCGCGAAGGAGCCGAGGACTTCTACCTCTGCCAGACGCTGTCTAACCTGATTGCGAAGGGATCTGCCAGCGAGGCAGCCAAAGCCAAGGCCAAGGCCAAGGCCGTGCTGGATGGCTTGGGCAACGGATTCAAAGTCGGCGACCGCAAGCCGCCCGCTGGCCTCGACTTCAACAAGGTCAAGGCGCAGCTGGTCGAAGCGATCGAGTCTCTGAACGCCCCGACCAAGCAGTAAGGCCAATGACGGGACGCTCACGCAGCAACCGCGTGACGGCGGTTCCCACGAGAAGTTTCATGTAGATGAAGTGAACGCATTTGAAGCGGCTTTAATTGAAGCGCGGCTGGTCTCCGGACCGGCCGCGCTTTCTTTTGCGCAACCGCGCAGGCAAAGAATGCAGTTGAACGTCTCGCCGGGCCACCCATTTTGGCTACAATGTTCACTTGATGAGCGCTGCCGGTGTGCCGGCGCGAGCCACCAGACTTTGTAGGACCAGGATCAGCCAATGATTTTCAAACCGATGGGCAATTCGGGCGTGCAGGTTTCAGTCGTGAGTTTCGGCTCGATGCGCTGGCCGTCGGAGCAGGCGTGCGCGGAGATCATGCGTTCTGGCCTCGATGCGGGCATGAACTACGTCGATACCTCTACCGGCTACGTCGGCGGCCTGAGCGAGAAGTGGACCGGCCAGGCCATCGCCAAACGCCGCGGCGAGATTTACGTCTCCAGCAAGACCGCCTTTGGCCAGGCGCCCAAGGCCGATGAAATCCGCCCCGCCATCGAAAAGTCGCTCAAGACGATGGGCCTGGACTACTTTGACTTCTACCAACTCTGGGGCTTGCAGACCGCCGAGGTGCTCAAGCAAGCGATGGCCAAGGGCGGCTTCTTCGAAGGCATCGCCAAGGCTCGCAAGGACGGCCTGATTCGCTACGGCCTGGGCTTCACCTTCCACGGCCCGGCCGAGACCTTTCGCGCCGCTATCGACACCGGCGAATTCTGCGCCGCCACCGTTTCCTACAACCTGATGAACCGCGCCGAGGAAGAAAACATCGCCTATGCCGCCAGCAAAGGCGTCGGCATCGTGGTGATGAACCCACTGGCCGGTGGCGTGCTGGGCCTGGCGGGCGACGAAAGCCTGGCGTTCCTGCGCGGACCGACCGGCCGTCCGAGCTTCGGAGCGCTGCGCTTCCTGCTGGCCAACCCCGGCATCACGACTTCGATTGTCGGGTTCCGGGCCGTCGAGGAAGTGAGCGAGTCGGTCGCGGCGATGGACGGTTTTGAAAACTTGAATGCAAAGCTCCGCAGCGAGCAGGTGCGGATGATGGATGCGGTGCAACTTCCGCAGGGCCAGTTCTGCACCTCCTGCCAGTACTGCAAGGACTGCCCATCGGGCGTGAACATCTCCAAGATCATGGGGGCGATGCGCGACTTCGTCCGCTACGGCGTGGCCCCGGACCGCTTGGCGGATTGGATCTGGTCCAAGTACGCCCACGAGGACCCCATCGCCGAGATGGCCAAATGCACCGCCTGCCGGAAGTGCGAACAGACATGCCCGCAGCATCTGCAGATCACCGATGCCATCGAGCGGATCAAGGCCGTGCTGACCGGCAAGTAAGAGCAACGGCGTGTAGCCGCCGAGAACGCGAAGGCCGCCGAGGCGGACCTGCGACACTCGATGTCGCGCATATGACCAGTGCGCCGCACGCAGACGACCTCGCAAGGCCCTGCAGCGTTACTTGGTCTCCTCGATCGCCTTGGGCTTCTGGCCCGTCGTGTCGAAGTGCTTTATCAGCGTAGCAGCCAGCCCTTCGAGGCTTCCGCCCCCGCCGCCGGCCACCAGCACGTCGGGCATGAACTTCGCCTTGCCTTCCGACAGCACCGTGGCGGTGTTGACGATGGCCGTGGGGATTTGTCCCAGCGCCCTGACCTGTGCCTCGTACGCCTTGGCGCGGGCCATGCCCACCGCCTCGACCTGCGCGCCCTGCGCCTTGCCGGTCTTCTCGATATACGCCGCCTCGCCTGCGCCTTCAGCCTCTCTGGCTTTGGCGTTGTTGCTCTTGATATCGATGCCGACCTGCGACTTGGCCAGTTCGGCCTGCATGTCCGCGGTGCCCTTGGATTTCTCCGTCTGCACGCGCTGCTCCTGGGCCTCCTGCTGCATCTTGTACGTCAGCTTCTCCTGGTTGGCGATTTCCCTGGCCGTCAGCACATTCACCAGCGTATCGGGCAGCACCACGTCCTGGATGTACACGCCCTTGGTCTCGATCTTGTAGTCCTTGAGCTTGCCGGCGATGTGATTGAACGCCTCTTCCTGCACTTCCTGGCGGGTCTCGATGAACCGGATGGCCGGCATGGCTTGGATCCGGTCACGGAAATGGTTTCCGACCGCCGCTTGCAGCACCTCGCTGACCAGATTGCTCATCGAGCCAACGATCGAGATGACCTTGGGCGCCTGCGTGTCGGCCACGTGGATCTGCACCTGCAGGTCGATGACGAAGACGAAGCCTTCGCGGCTCTTGGCCGTGATGGAACTGAGGTGCTGGTCCAGCTTGTGCGCCTCGGAGACTTCCTCGGCCCAGTTGAGCGTCAGGATCCACGTCGGCACGATCTCGGCCCGGTAGCAGTGCGGATTGATGGGGTACTTGCCTGTCCGCAGCGGCTCTTCCCAGATGCCGCGGTGCCCGGGCTTGACCAGCGTGCCGAACTTAAACTCATCGCCCGAGGTGTCCTCCGACACCAGCCCGACGTATGACTTTATCACCGCCACCTGCCCCTGCTCGATAACCAGCATGGGCACGATCTCGACTGAAACCAGGAACGGGTTCAAGGCGTAGGCGCCGTACAAGAGCGGGTCGTGCTGGAGCCCGATCGTACCGCCGTTGTCCAGGAACCGCTGGAAATCCTGGTAGTTGTTGTGCAGGTTGTTCTTGCTGCCCAGCACCACCTCAATGAGCTGCGCGTTGTCCGAACCGGCCTGTTCCATCTTCGCGATATCGTCGAAGCCACCCAGCCGCCCGGCGATGCTGCCAGATGGCAGCGGCGGGCCCTCGTACGTCGTGACGATTCCGATGGTGTCGCAGGTGCCGGCCGCGCTGGACGCAGCGGGCTCGATCCTGACAATGTTCATTCGCTCCGACGCCAGTCCGAACGATGCCGGCGTGAGCATGCCCTGGCTGTCGCGCATCCGCAAAAGCTCCGGTGACAGCGGCTCGCCGTACGTCGCGTTTCGCGTGATGACCAGGAAGCCGGCCGGATGGATGGGCAGCAGCGTGCCCGGAGGCAGCACAGGCCGCTGAACGCCCTTCTGCCCGCCGGCTTCGACGAATTGCCGCAGGTTGGCAAAATCGCCGAACTCGCTCTTGTACACGGCCGATTTCGCGCCGATAGGCAAGGGCTGGCCAACCTGGGCGATGACCACGCCGATCTGCCCGGCCGGGATCTGCACCCACGGAAATTTCTTGACGCTATAGACCAGCCAGAACTTCCACCGCCACCCGGGCATGAGCAGATCGGCCTGATAGCCGGCCTCGCCGTTGAAGGCGATGGGGTTTTCCTCGGTGAGTTTCTTGAACGAGAACCGCTTCATCACCAGCCCCACGCCGGTCGGCCCGATGATGCGTATGGATGGGACGATCAGGATAAAAGCCAGTATCCCAACCACAGTGCCCCAACCGAATGTGCTGGTGCTGGCTTCCAATGTCACGGCCAGAATGGATAACGTGGCAAGCATATGTTACTCCCTTGTATGCCGCTGCTATGAACCCCGCCCAAGCAAGAGGCGGCCAATTCGGTCGACGTGGACCCACGAATTGAGCCGGAATTTCCCATCCAGCCTCGGCCCACGACCACCGCGAACGCATGCCCCGCCATTCTCGCTCGTTTTCCACAGCCTGCAAACCTTTTCCGGCCATGCCGGGAATCCCATTCGCGCGTTTGGACAAGACGCCCTTGTCATGAGTGACCTTTGTTTCTGGCGAGAGGAAGGTGGCTCACGCCTGAGCCTCGGACATCGCAAGAGCTTTGATTTGAAGTGGGATTTGATCTGAAGAAGTAGGCTTTGATCTAAAGAAGAAGGCTTTGATCTAAAGAAGAAGGCTTGATGTAAAGAAGAAGGCTTGATCTGGGGAAGATGGCTTTGATTTGTTCGGCCCCAGCGGGGCCGAGGAATGTAGCCACGGGTGGAGCGGCAGGCGGCAGCAGCCGCCGGACGCGGAACCCGTGGAACGAGGCTCTCTTGCGTACGCCCCGGAGGGGCGAAGGAGCCTCACGGTCTGGTCGAA
>CAITIS010000086.1 GCA_903892515.1 uncultured Planctomycetota bacterium
GTCGACGATGGACGCCTACCAGGCCGTCCAGCGGGCCGACGCTGACCCGGACACGCCGGCGACGCTGAGAATCTATCTGTCCGAAAACTTCAAGCAGTGGCGGTTCTTCGTCCGCTCGGCCGTCAAGGACTTGAACTGGGGTCCGAAGCTGCCAGTTGAATCGACCACCCAGCCGGCCGCGGCGGTGCCGTGATGTTCTGGGCGGGACTGTTCCTCGGCGCGGCGTTGGTGTTGTTCGGTGAAGTCGCGATTGGATGGCTGATCGCGAAGGTCAAAGACCGTTATGACGTGAGGTGAAACGATGGACATTACCCAGAAGGTTAACGATCTGCTGTCGCTGATTCCCGCCAACCAGCGGGATGCCGCCGGCCTGCTGATTGCCCAGTACGGCCCGCGGCTGTTCGACCTGGCCAAGGAAGATGCCTGGGCGTATCTGCGGCGGCTGATGGCCGGCGACATCGACGCCGCGGCCGAACTGGACGCCAAGCTCTCCGATGCCGAGTGGCTCTCGCGCGTGGCGGCCAACACCGCCCGCTGGGAGAGCGTGGCCAACTACAACAAGGTCCGCGAGGACTTGAAGAACGAAATCATCCTGCGGCTGGTGCCCATCGTGGGCGCGATCCTAGCCGCCCTGGTGGGGCTTTAGCCCGGAGGCAAAAAACATGAAGCTTCAGCAACTCCGCGATTTCCTCAAAGGTAAGAAGACCTACATCACCGCCGCCATCGGAATCCTGGGCGCGGTGATCGCCTGGTCGGACCATCAAATCGACGGTGTGGGCCTGGCGGCTACCGTGTGGGCAGCCCTGCAGACGTGCTTCATCCGAGCGGGCATCAACAAGGCAGGTGCGACGGATCAGCAGTAAAAAAGGTGATACGAGCCAGCCGGGGGGAGAGCTGGCTCGCATCGGGTAGTTCGGTCGGGGGAAACCGAACCACATATTCATTGTACATGTCCCAGGCAGCCTGTCCATCCAGATAAAATGGCCACTTCTTCCAACATTCGAGCCGGCGGCGCATCCGTCGAGATCGTCGCCGATCCGCGTAAGCTCGACAGCGGCCTGCGCGAGGCCGAAGCCAAGCTCCGCGCCTACAACCAGCGGGTGCGACAACTCAATCGGGAAGCCACCGCCGCGGCCAAGGCCGGCGACCAGGGCCAGGCCATCCGGCTGGGCATGACGGCCCGCGAACTCGATAAGCACTCCGACCGTGTGCGTGAGCGGGCATCGACGCTTTCGCAGGGTGACGACGCCCGTAGCGCCCTGGCCCAGCGGCTGGCCAGCTTCAGGGCTGGCAAGGCGGCGCTGCTGGCCGACCAGGCCGACCTGGAAGATCGTCTCGCGGCCGCCACGATGAAGCCGCGCGATCTGGCCCTGCGCGACTTGGACCGACATTTCGCCCAGATGCGGGCCAAGTACGCCGGCAACGCCGCCATGCTCACCCAGATCGAGCAGACGGCCGCGGCCGAGCGGGCCAAGGTGAATGCCGACTATTCCACGGGCATCATGGGAATGTTGGGCGGCAAGCGGCTGGCCAAGCAGGAGATCAAATACGCCGCGGCCAACCTGGCCGGCGTGGCGGGCGGCGAGGTCGGCATGGCGGCGATGACGCTGGTATCCGGTGCCGGCGCTGCCGCCGCCGTGGTGGCCCCGCTGATCCTGCTGGGCGTGGCGTTCAAGGGTGCAGCCGAGGCCGTGGACGCGGTGAAGGCCTCCGTCAAGGCATGGGGTGAGCAACTCGACCGCACGACCGGGTTGGTTGCCGGGGCTAATCGCCTGATGGGCCGACAGAGCCCCACCGAAGCCATCGACGCCGAGGTCGCCCGAATCACCGAAGAGCAGCGGAAGGTCCACGACACCGATACCAGCATGTCTTGGGCGAAACGCATCTTCGTCGGCAATGCCCCGCAGGAATGGGCGCAGGGAGAGAAGGATCGCCAGCTGGACATGCTGGAGCGCTCCAAGCGGGAGCTGCGGGAATATGCCGCAGCGGTCAAGGCTGCTGACCGGGAATGGGAGAAGCTCTCCTATGACATCGAGCAGGCATCGGAGCGCGAAGCCGCCATGTCTGAGCTTTCCCGCGAACTCGTCGAAGGCGCGCAGGAGCTTTCACGCCAGCAGGCCGCCCACGTCCAGGAACTCGACCAAAGCCTCACCTCAGCCACGAACGCGGCATTGACCGGCGGCGTGGCCGGCCAGCGCGAGGCCGAATGGCAGGACATGGCCCGGGCGATGGAGGAACTGGGTGTAGCCGAGGAAGAGGTCCAGCGAATCCGGGCCAAGCTCTCCCAGCGCAACGCCGCCCAGGACAACCGGGCCATCATCGACCAGATCGATGAACTGAACCTCAAGCTGGCCGTCGCTGTGGGCAAGATGACGGAACTGGATGCCGCCAGGGCTCGTCTGGCCAAGGAACACCCTAACGCCGACAGAAAGAACATCGACAAGCTCGTGGCGCTGCAAGACAAGGCCAACCTCGCTGAGTTCATCAAAGGCGAGCTCGAAGGCATCAAGACGCCGGCCGAGAAGTTCAAGGACTACCGCGACCGGCTGGACAAGGCCGTGGGCGCTGGCGTGCTGAATCCCACCCAGCAGCAGGCGCTGCTGCAATCCAAGATGGCTGAGCTCATGGGCGGTGTGCGCAGCGTGGGCGGCTTCAACGTGTCCGCGATCAATCAGATGGTCGGCGGCGGCTCCGTGGCAGAACGCACCGCCCGGGCGTGCGAAGAAACAGCCAAAAACAGCCGCCGGTTCACCTCATTCGGGGAGGCATCTTTCGGATAATGGCTACCATTGCTGAAAAGTTCGATTCCCCGCAGGTCGGCAACCTCTCGGCCAAGAAGAGCTATGTCATCGAAGGCACCGATGATGAACTGGAGGCCAAGGGCCTGCTGATCGCCACGTCGCCGGGCTTCTACGAGGGGCTGACCCGGCAGAATTTCGAGGTCCATTACCTGGGCGACGCCGCCTGGGAAGGCGTGGCCAGCTATTCCAAGAACCCGCCGGTCGTTCCACCGGCTACCGGCCAGAACACCTTTTCGTTCGACACCTCCGGCGGCAGCCA
>CAITIS010000087.1 GCA_903892515.1 uncultured Planctomycetota bacterium
ATTGCTGGTGAGGCCTCACCGTTCCGTTGGCCTCAGGCTACCCGCGCGCAAGACCTGGCGCAAGCATGTTATTCGGTATATATGACAGATTCGACGGCAGGGAAACGCTCAGCAGAAAAATTAAGATGCAATTGCCCTGGGCGGAAATGCCGCCAGAATCGCGCGGGCGAGACGCCGGCCACACGAAAGCGGCCCTGCTCAAGGCGCCTGGTGTGTCAACTTCCGGCGCCGCGGCCAGGATATCGGCGCGAGCCAGAGTATAATGCCGCCATGCCAGCCGCCCGGTCGATCCTGCATCTGGACATGGACGCCTTCTTCGCCGCCGTCGAGCAGCGGGACAACCCGGCGCTGCGCGGCAAGCCGGTGCTCATTGGCCATGACGGTCCCAGGGGCGTCGTGGCCACGGCCAGCTACGAGGCCCGGCCCTTTGGCTGCCACTCCGCCCAGCCCATGGCCGTGGCCAAGCGACTCTGCCCGCAGGCGATCATCGTGCCCGTCAACGGCGAGCGATACGGCGAGGTTTCCGAGCAGATGTTCGCGATCCTGGAGGAGTTTTCCCCGCTGATCGAACCGGTGAGCATCGACGAAGCCTTTCTCGACCTCTCCGGCACCGAGAGGCTGCTGGGCAGCGATGAAGCTGTGGCCCGGCGGCTGAAGGATCGCATCAAGTCGGAACTGAACCTGACGGCATCGGCCGGGCTGGCTGGCTGCAAGTTTCTGGCCAAGCTCGCGTCGGACATGAACAAGCCCGACGGCCTGACGATCATCCGGGCCGAAGATGTCGAGCGCGTGCTGCCGCCGCTGCCGGTGAGCAAGCTGTGGGGCATCGGCAAGGTGACGGCCGAGCGGTTGGGGAAGTACGGCATTCGGACCGTGGGCGATCTATTCAAACAGCCCGTGGAATGGCTCAAAAAGCACTTGGGAAATGACGCTGAGTGGTACCTGGACCTGGCCCGTGGCGTGGACGACCGGCCCGTGACGCCCGACCGCGAGGCCAAGAGCATAGGCCATGAGGAGACCTTCGAGGTGAACGTGGCCGACGCCGACGAGATTCGCCGCGTGCTGCTGGACCAGGCCGAGCAGGTCGGCCATCGGCTCCGCCGGCATGGGCTCAAGGCCAGGGCCATCGCGGTGAAGATTCGCTACGGCGACTTTCAGACCATCACGCGGTCGCTGACCTTTGCCGCCGCGACCGACGCCACGGCCGAGTTGTGGCAGGCGGCCCGCGGGCTGTTCGACAAATGGTCCTTCCAACCGGTGCGGTTGATCGGCTTTACGGCAGAGCGGCTGAGCACCGGCCAGGAGCAGATGCTGCTCTTCGCCGACCCGGCCAGGCAGCGCCATGAGAAGCTCGATGCCGCCACGGACTTGATCAACGCCAAGTACGGCAACCGAACCATTCGTCGCGGCGGGGCGGGTTGAGGGGCACGTGGCGAGTCAGGAGCGGTCTACGTTTGCGTGTTCACGCGCTTGGTGGCACAGGCTTTCAGCCTGTGCCGCACAGCCTGAAGGGCTGTGCCACCTGTAACCGGCAAGCTTAATCTGCACTAGCCAGCAGGATTGAAAGAGAAAGGCACGGTCGCTCGCTGGCGGCCGTGCCTTGGTCAAGTCTTCATTGTCAGGAGATAATCCCGCTTGCTCGCGGGAAGTACTACCTGGCGGCTTGCAGCTTCACGATGCCTTCGGCCACTGCCTTGCGGAAGGCCTCCATCTGTGCGGGATTCATCGGATTGTCCGCCTTGCCTTCGCCGCTGGCGGCATCAACGCCGGAGACTTTGCCGAACGAGAGCTTGGCGAAGGTCTGCTCGATGGTCGCCTCCAGCGCCTTGGCCTGCTCTGAGCCCTTGCCGTCGGCCTTGGCCTTGGCGATCAACTCCCAGGCCGTCTGCAAATAGCGATGATCGTCACAGCCAGCCCGGAGGCGTTCCCACGTTACCGTTGGCCGCATGCCGTGCGACGAGGCGATGACGACGCCGTACGACGCCTCGATGTACCCGGCCATGTCGTAGTGGCTCAGCGAGCCGTCGCTGGCGTAGATCCACTGGGTGAAGCCCTTCACGTCCCATTTCTTGTTGGCGTAGAACATGTACGTGCCGAAGGTGAAGCGATTCAGCCCGGTGTTGTACAGCCACAGCCGGCTGCCCGAGGCCTTGACCATTTCGGCGACCTTGGGCGAGTGCAGGCCGGCGCCCCAGGTGTCCAAGCTCTTGAGCATCTTTTCCAGGGCGGGAATCGTGGCGGGGTTTTCGTCGGGATACATGGAGTCCACCGGCACGAAGTGGATGCCAGGGGCGTTGTCCTTGAATATCTGCCCGAACTTGGCGAATTGCTCGGGCGTGCCGCCATGCACGAGGTACTCGTCGTTGATGCAGAAGCTCATCGGCAGGTAGCCCTTCTCCTGGGCGTGCTGCTTGAAGGCGTCGAAATACAGCTTCACCATTTCCGCGTACGTCTTGAGTCCGAAGTTCTCGGCCCCGCCCTGCTTGCCGTTCTCAATGGCGTCAGGTCGCATGTCAAAGCCCAGCCCGCCGGCATATACCATGATTTCCCGGTTGAAGCCGGCCGCCTTGGCCATCTCCATCCACTTGTCCATGTTGGTGAAGTCGATGACGGCCTTGCCGTCCTTGATCTCTTTGAGCGGCATGCCGATGGCGGGGTCGGCGCTGTTCATGCCATGGGCGTGGCTGTCTTCCAGAACGTTCTTCCATTCCTTCCAGTACGCGTCCCTGTTCGTGGCCAGGTCCAGGTAGTAGTAGGGCGGGTACACGCCGAACATGCCCAGGGGCATCTCGGGGTCGCAAAGCTTGATCGGCCAGACGGTCAGGGCCATGTCGATGGCGTCGGCCTGGCCGCCGATGGTCAGCTTCACCTGGCCCTCGTACTCGCCGGCCTTGGCGGCATCGGGCACGTGAACGATCAGCCAGATCGACCGCGTCACGCCGGCCTTGGTGGCCACGCCCTCGGCGGGCAACTTGTCGAGATACCGCGGCTCGGACGTGTACGTGGCGCCGTGATTGACGGACTTGTACCGCGAGACCTGCACATCGACGGCCGAGGCGGGAATCTTTGCCCCGCCCGGACCGGTGAGATCGCTCACGACGATCTTGGCCGTGCCGGCGTCCTTGAAGGGATACAGTCCGATGCAGCCGTCTTCGTATTCGCCCGGCGCGGCGAACAGCTCAATTCGCGTCGCGGCGATTTCCTGAGCCGTCGGAACGGAGTTGGGATTGATGTTGCGGTCAGGCGAGTGAATGAAGCGGACAAAACCCTTGGCCTGGTCGGCGTCGCTGGGCTTGAGCGGCTCGGGGGCCGGGGCAGCCTTTTCCACGTGCGTAGCGGCGTACTGCTCCTTCCGCGCATCCTCCAGGTTGACCAGCCACTTCTGGGCCGGCGTCTCCTGGCTCTTGGGCCAGACCACCAGTCCGCAGACCATGGCGCCGAACGGCTCGTCATGGCTGTCGAAGCTGACCTTGATCTGGCCGTCGGTGACGCTGGCGTCCACGAGAATCGGCTTGTAGACGCTGTCGATGTATCGCTCCCAGAGGTCATCGCCCGGCAGGTCCTCGGCGTCCTCCCACTGGAACTCGTACTTCCGGTAGCTTTCGGCGTCGAACTGCATGTCCTCGACCGTCTTGCCCTGCACAGCCACGGTGCGGTGCTTGAAGGTGCGGGTCCAGATCAGGCCTCCGGGCGGGGACATCATCACCCACACGCGGTACTCGCCATTGGGCACGTCGACCGCGAAGGTGGCCTGGGTTGGCGTGCAGGCGTCGCGACACAGGCTGTCGCAGGCGATGTGGCGGTTCATGACTTCGCGGACATCGAAGTCGCGCATGAACGTGCCGCCCGCCAGCCAGCCGTAGCCCTTGGCTTTGTCATACACGTTGGCGCTGGAAGTGGGCGTAAAGCCCGGCATCACCGCCGAAGTCGCCGGCCCGAAGTCGAACTTCTTGATCCCATCGACCTGGACTTCCTCGACGCCCTTGACCAGCCGGATGTTGTCGATGAACAGCGTGGCGTTGGCCAGGCCGATGTTGAACATCTCGACGTGGCTGGCCGAGAAGGGCTTGTTGGCCCCGTTGCTCATGCCGCCCACGGGCAGCTTGATGGTGCTCTTGCCTGGGCGCACGACCTGGCTCCAGTTGCAGCGCTGGTTCCACGTCTCGCTGGGGGCGGCCTTGATCCAGCCACCTACTTCCTGCGGCTTATCGGAGGGGTTGAATACGTCAATCGCCAGCGTGTCGTAGCCGCTCCAGTCCTGGATGGGCGAGGTGAACTGGACGTTGCCCGAAGGGGACTGGCTTTGCAGGCTCAGGGCCTTTTGGCCGTCGGTGGCGTGTTCGGCGACGACCGTCGCCTGGCTCTTGCCCTTGAATTCCTCGGGCCAATCTTCCAGCACGTACGTGGCGGCGTCGTTGCCTTCAAAGGAGAACATCACCTTGGCCGAAAACGGGGCCGTGCCTTTGACCAGCCGGGCGTTGTCGAGGTAGACCGTGGCGGGCTTGTCGGCGTCTGCCGATTCGAAGGTGATGGCGAAGTTCGTGAGCTTGTCCAAGTTCAGGGGCTTGTGTCCCTGCTCGCGGATGATCGAGCCGATAGGGATCTCGATCTGGCGCTTGCCGGCGGGCAGCACAAAATCAAAGTTGTACCGGTCGGGCCAGTTGCTGCCCTGGTCGTCGCGGATCAACCCGCTAGCCTTGACCGAGCCGCCTTCGACGAACACGTCCATCATGAATCGGTCGTACTCGCCCCAATGGCCGCCGGCGTTCTGGCCGTTGTTGAACATCCAGAACAGCGGCACGCTCTTGCCCTTGAGCACGGCCTTGCCCGCATGGGTGCCCTGCGTGGCGTGCTCGGCGACAGATTCCAGGGCGTTCATTCCTTCGCAGGTCATGGCGCTACCGGGCTCGAAGTCGAACAGCAAAGTCTCCTTGCTGCTTGCGGGGGCGGAAGTTGCCCCGGCTTGTCCCAGCGCCAGCGCGGCCAGCATGCACAGCGAAATTGCAGCTACGAGCATTCGGGGTGAGGACATGTGGCTCTCCAACAGAAGGTGTTCGCGGCAGCCTGCGGATCGCAATCCATGGGCCTTCACCGCATGGCCTATTACTAACACAACAGCGGCCGGAAGAATAGTGGCATGAAACTCGTTAATCGGGACGTCGATGTTGCACAACCGCCTCCGTTGCATTACAGGTACATCCCGTGGAGCAGCTTCCGGTACACAACTCGGCCGAGGTCGTCGCCGCCAAGAAGGCGACCGTCTACGAGGCCCTGCTGCGCCTGTCGCCACGACTGGGCAGTGGCAACTTCGCCGCCATTGGGGATGGCGATCTGGCCCTGCTGTTTGGCCTGTATGATCGCGAATTCTTCGACGGCTGGCTGGCTTCAGCGGTGGCCAAGCAGGCGGAAAAGCCGCTGGCGCTGCGGGTGTCTGCGACGATGACGCGCTCGGGCGGCAAGACCACGCGCTTCCGCCGGCGCGGGCGCGACGGCCAATTTCGCGACCGCTACGAGATCGCCATCGCGGGCAGGTTGTTGTTACTGACCTTCGGCGACGTAGACCGGCCGGTCGTGGTCTGCGGGCTGACGTGCCGCGACCGCCTGGACGCCCTGCAGCGCATCATGGAACACGAGATCATTCACCTGGCTGAACTTCTCGTCTGGGGGAGCACGAGTTGCTCGACCCGGCGATTCAAGAACATCGCTGGCCGAATCTTTGGCCATGCCGACACGAAGCACGACCTGGTGACGCCGCACGAGCGGGCGTCGGTGCAGCACGGCGTGAGCGTGGGCAGCCAGGTCGAGTTTGATTTCAACGGCAGGCAAATGGTCGGACGCGTGAACCGCATCAGCCAACGGGCGACGGTGCTCGTACCCGCCGAGGCCGGGCGACGCTACACCGACGGCGGCACGTACGACAAGTACTACATTCCCGTGCCGATGCTCCGGCCTGTTTGCACGTAGTGGTGCCGCGGGCGGCAGGGATTCCACAGTGAACTGCTTGGGGTTTCAGCAGAGTATAGAGATATACGAAGGAGTGCAGGATGTCGCGAATTCGCGTGATCATTCTGGGCGCAGGCGGCAGAGGGCTCAACGCCTACGGTGAGTATCTGGCCAAGTTTGCGCCGGACTTTGAAGTGGTAGGGGCTGCCGATCCGCTGCCCGCTCGGCTGGAGTATGCCAAGCGGCTGTTCCCGGACATTCCGTCGAACCGACTCGTCAGCGACTGGCGGCAATTGCTCGATTGCGGCAAGATTGCCGACGCTGCCATCATCACAACGATGGAGCCGTTGCATGCGCCCATCGCCATCGCGGCGGCGGGCGTGGGCTATCACATCCTGCTGGAAAAGCCGATGGCGCCGACCGAGCAGGCCTGTCGCGACATCGTCACCGCCGTCAAGAAGGCCCGCGTGATCTTCGCCGTGTGCCACGTGCTGCGGTACACACCCTTCTATCGGGCGATTCATGAATTGCTGGCCGAGGGACGGATCGGGCAGATCGTGCACGTTCAGCACTTTGAGGATGTGGCGTACTGGCACCACACGCACTCGTTCGTTCGCGGGTACAACAACAATGGCGACAAGACCTCGTTCATGCTGCTGTCCAAATCCTGCCACGACATTGACATCCTGCGGTACCTGATAGGCCGGCGCTGCCAGCGCGTGCAGTCCTTCGGCAGCCTGATGCACTTCCGCCGCGAAAGCAAGCCGCGCGAGGCGGGCGAGGCCAAGCGCTGTCACGATTGTGCGTATGAGCCGCGCTGTCCGTATTCGACGCTCAAGATGTACGTCCGTGATCGCATCGCCACGGGCAACGGCGGGTGGATGACCGGCGGGCTGACGAAGGACCAGACCGTCGCGGGCGTGACCGAGGCGCTGCGAACCAGTCCCATCGGCCGGTGCGTGTACGAGTGCGACAACAACGTTGTCGACCACCAGATCGTCAACCTGGAGTACGACGGCGGCGTGACGGCCGGCTTCACCATGAGCGGATTTACGGAAGGGGGACGCAGGACCATCGTGCAGGGCACCGAAGGGATCCTTCGCGCGGAACTGGACGGCGGTCGTGTGCGTTGGCTGGACTTCCTCACCGACACGTGGCACGAGGTGGAGGCGTCGAAACTCCGCGGGGTGATCGAGGAAGGCCACGGCGGCGGCGATTACGGCCTGATGGCGGAATGGACGCAGGCCCTGCGTACCGGCGATGGCTCGCATATCATCACCGGGCCGGACGAATCGCTGGAAACGCACATTACCACGTTCGCCGCGGAACGGTCGCGGCTGAACGGCACCGTGGAGACGATCGCGTATTGACGGCGGCCAAATGCCCACGACGCTGAGCACTGGCCGAGCCGCCATCTGCTTAGCGAGCTACGCGGGTGTGCCCAGCGGAAAGGCGGGCTGGTCGCACTCACTCTCGCCCGCCTCGGCCAGGCAGGAGAGTATCGCCTGCGAGGCGTTCGCCCGCTCCGTGGCCTCGTGCTCAGAGAGCCTGACTTTCACCAGGATCTGGCGGTACACGGGCATCATGGGCATGCCAAAGTCCCAGCTGTGAGACTGCAACTCGAACAGCACTTCCTCCCAGCCATACCACAGGCCTTCGGTCTTGATGACCGACAGCTTCATCAGGTGCGGGTACAGGCTGGGGTCATACCAGCCCCACAACTGGCGCAGGACGTACGGCACGGTGATTCGCTTGTAGGCTTCGCGTTCCAGCCAGGCCCAGCGGAACGTCACCGGGGCGGGCCAGGCCCAGCGCCCGGCCAGATGGGCCACCGGCTTGTGCATATCGGTCACGGCGAACCGGCCGCCCTCAGTGAGCAGGTGCAGAAGATCGTGCGACAGCGAGACGGCCTTGGCCAGCGGAATCGCCCCCAGGCCGAACATGATGCTGGCCAGGTCGTGCGAGCCCTCCGACAGCAGCCCACGCCCCGATGGGCCAGCCTGGACGGGCGCCGCACCGTTCCCGGCTGGATCGCTCTGCACGATCTCGACCGTTCTGCGGCGTTCCTGACGCATGGCCTGTTTACGCAGTTCCGGCATATCCGCCCCGACGAACACGGCATGGCCGGCGTGTTCCACCTGTGGAATCGTCAGCTTGGCCGCCACATCCAGCATGCCCGCCGAGGCGTCCAGCAGGATCGTGTTGACCGCGACGTCGTGCAGGTGAAACACCTTGGCTTGGCTGGAATAGGACAGGCCGCTGCCGGCGAACAGTTCGAGATGCCGGGCGGGCCTTTTCTGCTGGGCGTTGACTTCGCGAATCTTCGACACCAGGGCTTGTCCCAGCCAGAGTCGCCACACATCGTCCTGGCGGCAGGTCGTCCTGGCGTGCCTTTGCAGATAGCGTTTGGATTCCGAGTCGTACAGCGCCCGGACATCCTGGTGCGAGGTTGGCGGCTGGTTCGGGAACTCTGGCCGCTGCCGTCTCACCCAGACCTTGGCCAGCAGCAACATGACTTCCCCAAGCAGCTTCTTGGGCCAGCGATCGGGGAGGCTTTGCGGAAAGAGCGTATCGGCTGCAATTCTGGCGAGCACCGAGGCCGGGAGGGCACTGAAAATGTCTTGTTCGTAGATGGACTTTGAGCCAGGAGACTGCAAGGACACGGTCATAGCCTATTCCTTCCACTAGGACCCAGAGGCAGGAGACGCAGGCGCTTCCTGGCCGCCCGGCTGGCGGACTTTCGAGCATTCGATCAAGCTGAGGGGAGTTGAATGGTGGGATCGCCGAAATACATTCGGACGCGGCGTTGCAGCATTCCCTCACCGCAGAAACTAAAGCTCAACGCGGGCTAGCACACCGTTGTGTTCGCTCACGCTGGCTTCCGTACTGACGGTATTCCGGCCCGACGCCGTTCCATCTGCTGTCCGAGCCGGAGTGAAGTGATCTTAGACTCACCTCACATCGTGGATATTGTACTAACTGCGGTCGGCAATATGAAACGGTTTTCCATTTTGCCGCGATTCATGTGTGTGGCTGCGCTTTGTGGCCAGCCAGAAGCGACCTCGACGCCAATGGTTTGTGAATGCGACGCAGAGCCGCAGAGAAACAGAGACAGCCAATAGATGAAGAACCCCGGCAAGAGCGCCCACCCAACGCCCTGCCGGGGTCTGCAAGGCCCTGTCCTTCTCTGGAACTCTGGCCCTCTGCGTCGAGTGCTGTTTGCCTTTGAAGCCTGGGCCATGAAAAGCAGTCAAACACCGATTCGTTGGAGCATATTCGCTTCAGCGGCCGACGGCAGCATGACTTACGTGTCTGGCCGAGGTGCAGGCCGTCTCACCTGATTACTTGCGCGCTACAATTCGCGGACGAGCCGCGCACTTTCTAAAAGGAAACCGTGATGGCCATGCAGGACTTTGCGTACGTGATCGTTGGAGGCGGATTGGCCGGTTCATCGGCCATTGAAGGCATTCGCGAGATTGATAAGAGCGGGACCATCCTGCTGATCTCCGACGAAAAGCACCTGCCGTATCATCGCCCGCCACTGACCAAGAAGCTCTGGCTGGGAAAGAAGAAGGTCGAGGACATCTTCTTTAAGGATCAGAAGTTCTACGATGACAACGGCGCGACGCTGATGCTGGCGACGCGCGTGGCCGCCATCGATGCCGCCAGCAAGACCCTCTCCGATGAGACAGGGCGGACGTTTCGCTTCGGCAAGCTCTTGCTGGCCACCGGCGGCAGGCCGCGCAGGTTGACCATTCCCGGCGGCGACTTGCCGGGTGTCTGCTATTACCGCTATCTAGACGATTACTTGGCTACTAAGGCCCAGGCAGGGGAGGGAAAGTCGGCGGTCGTCATTGGCGGCGGGTTCATCGGCTCGGAGATCGCGGCCGCCTTGAACGTAAACCACGTGGCCGTGAGCATGATCTTTCCCGCTGCCACATTGTGCAACCACGTCTTCCCGGCCGACCTGGGCGCAGCGATTCACGAACGCTACCGTCAGCACGGTGTGAACATGCTGCCGGGCGACCGGGCGATGGCGATATCGCGGACGGGCAAGGGCTGGCTGACGCGGACCCAGAATGGCCGCGAGGTCGAGTCGGACATGGTGATCGTCGGCGTCGGCATCGAGCCGTCGATGGGCCTGGCGAAGTCGGCCGGGGTGCATACCGGCAGCGGAATCGTCGTCAACGCCTACCTGCAAAGCTCGCACCCGGACATCTTCGCCGCGGGCGATAACGCGTTCTTTCCGTACCAGGCGCTGGGCATGTCCATGCGCGTGGAGCACTGGGACAACGCCCTGAGCCAGGGCAAGAAGGCCGGGCGGAACATGGCCGGTGCCCGCGAGCCGTTCATGTACATGCCGTACTTCTATTCCGACCTGTTCGAGTTCGGCTACGAGGCCGTGGGCGACGTGGATTCGCGTCTGGAAACGTTTGCGGACTGGGAAAAGGAGAATGACACGGGCGTGGTGTACTACCTGCGCAACGGCGTGGTCCGTGGGGCCATGATGTGCAACGTGTGGAAGAAACTGGACACGGCCAGAGAGATGATCCGCAAGGCCCATCGCGTGGCGGCTCGCGAACTGGCCGGGGCCATTCGCTGAGCCCAGAACTGGTTTCATAACCGTGGTACGCCCGCCCTCGGGCGTGAAACCGCGTGCGAAGACATCGATATGGCCGCAAAGACCACAGCCGAGGGCGGCTGTGCCACGGGTCAACCCGGTTCTAGCCCAAACATCACACCCGCCCGAGGAAGCGGAGCAGGCCATCCAGAATGGTCAAGGGGTTCGGCGGGCAGCCGGGGATGAACAGGTCAACCGGCACCACCGAGGCGGCGCCGTTGTGCTGCTGGGCATGGCCCACGTACGGCCCGCCGGATATGGCGCAGGCGCCCACGGCGATCACGATCTTGGGACCGGGCACCGCGTCATACGTCTTCCGCACGGCCAAACGCATGTTTTCAGTAACCGGGCCGGTCACCAACAGGCCATCGGCATGCCGCGGCGAGGCCACGAACTGAATGCCGAAGCGGCCCATGTCCCAAGCCAGCGTGCCAAGAACGTTGGAGTCCGCTTCGCAGGCGTTGCATCCACCCGCCGATACCTGGCGCAGTTTCAAAGACCGCTTCAGCAGCTTTGACGCTAAATCATTCCTGGCCGGGGCGAAATCAGGCGATCCGGCTTGCACCAATAGATCGTCCCGCCGAGCGGCAGCCAAGCGGTACTCACGGCCAAAGTGAATCGCCTTCTGCGGGCAAGATTCCTCGCAGGCGCGACAAAACAGACACAGCCCCGTGTCAATGCACGGCCCGGACTTTGAACCACTGGCCGGAGCAATGGCGCCGGTGGGGCAGGCAGAGACACAGTAGGCACAGCCGTTGGCGCATCGGCCAGCTTCGACGACCGGTCGGCCGGCAAAGCGCGGAGGCAGCTCGGGCGGCGGGCCGTCCGGGTAGGACATCGTCCGATGCTTCTGCTGTAGTCGAGTTTTCACAATGCCGAACATGACGCTGCTCTCCGGGGGCCGATCAAAGATCGTGGCCGCAATAGGACAGGTTGAAGCTCTTGTTGCACAGTGGGAAGTCCGAGACCTGCTGCTCGCGCAGGGCGTAGGCCAGGCCAAACCAGTTGTGGAACGACGGATCGACGACCTTGTAGAAGGCGAACCGGCCCTGTGCGTCGGTGGCGGCCACGTGGCAGATCTCACCGCGCCAACCTTCCACCATCGCCACGGCCAGCTTGTTTGGCCTGAGCGGTTTGGCGTCCAGCCGCGTCGGGCCGGTGGGCAGCGACCTCATCTGCTCGCGGACGAAGGCCAGCGACTGCTGAATCTCCAGCCACCGCACGTACGCCCGGGCGAAGCAGTCGCCGGTGCGCCAGGTGCACACGGGCATCTGCGTGAACTGGTACAGGCCGTAGGGGAACTCCTGGCGGATGTCGCACGGCAGGCTGCAAGCGCGGGCGGGCACGCCGACCAAGCCGATCTGCCTGGCCAGTTCCTCAGAGATCGCTCCCGTGCCTTCGAACCTGGCCAGGACGGAAGGGTTGTCAAAGAGCAGGTCAATGGCTCTGGTGGCGTCGCGCTCCACGTCGTCGAGGCGGCGCAGAAGTTCGGCGATAAGCTCATCGTCGGCGTCGTAGGCCGTGCCGCCGGGAAGCAAGAGTCCGCGTCCGAAGCGATTGCCGCACAACAGGGCGGTCAGGTTCAGCACGTCGCCGCGAATTCTTCCACAATAGCTCATGGTCGGCAGAAAGCCGACGTCGCCGGCCAGTGCGCCCAGGTCGCCGACGTGGTTGGCGATTCGTTCCAGTTCGGCCGCCGCGGCGCGAATGGCTTCGGCCCGGGCCGGCGGGTGCATGTCGGAGATACTCTCGGCGGCGAGACAGTATGCCGTCGCGTGGCCAACGGTGGTGTCGCCGGCCAGCGTTTCGATGTAGTGAATCGTGCGACCGGTGGGCCCGCCGACCAAGGCGCGTTCAACGCCGCGATGCTGGTAGCCCAGCGAGATCTCCAAGTGGTGCACGGTCTCGCCATGGCACTGAAAGCGGAAATGGCCCGGCTCGATCACGCCCGCATGCACGGGGCCAACTGCCACCTCGTGAACCTCCTGGCCATCCATTTTGAAGAAGTTCATGACGCCGGCTGTGGTTTGGCCGGCCGCGACGCCCTTCTTTGCTGCTTTGCAGGGCGGTTGAAAGCGAACCGGCTTTAGCCACGGATGGCCGTCGGGGCGAATGTTCCACTGTTCGGCGATCTCGCGCTCGAACAGGTGAGCGGACGGGCAGTCGGGGGTCAGGGCCGGATAGGAGTCGCCGACCTCGCACGCCACCACGGCCAGGTTGCCCAAGCTCGGGCGGGCCAGGACAGCCATCAGCCGCGCAGCTCCAGCGTCACCGGCAGGCTCGGCCAACAAAGCTGACAACCGGGCGCCATCGGCCACGCTCTCGATCACGGCCTGGCGGAAACGATCCACAGACACGACCGGGCAGACCGAGCGATCGACGGCCTGTCCATTGCGAATGGCCAGCAGATCATTGGTTGACATTATTGGGCTCCGATCGTGGCGGCCGCTTGCCGCAATAGCTGCCACAGCGGCGCGGGCACGGTCAGGCCCAGCACAAGCACGACCGCCCCTAAGGCAAGGGGAGGAATAACCGCCCAGGCGGGCTGGCGTCTTCGCTCGGCTGCGGAGTCGGTCATCATGGCCGCAGGCGGCGAGCCGAACGCCATCGGCAGAATAATTCGCGCCATGGCCACAAAAATCACGCCAAGAGCTAGCAGGTAGGCCACCGCCACGGCCCAACGTCCGCCGTCCAGCATGCCCTTAAGAATCGTCAGTTCGCTCAGGAACAGCCCAAAGGGCGGCGAGCCGGTGATGGCGAGGAAGCCCGCCACCCACAAGCAGCCCGTGATGGGAATCACCTTCAGCAGGCCGCGGACATCCTGGACGTTCTTGGTGCGATATGCTGCCAGCAGATTTCCCGCCGCCAGGAAGAGCAGGCCCTTGGTCATGGAATGATTCACGGCGTGCAGCATCGCGCCAACGCCGGCCAGTCCGCCCACACCGACGCCCAGTGCCAAAATGCCCATGTGCTCGATGCTGGAATACGCGAGCATCCGCTTGTAGTCGCTCTGGCGAATCAGGAACACGGCCGCGGCGCCCATGGACAGCAGGCCAAAGAGTACCAGCAAGTCGCCGCTGAAATGCCCCAGCCCGGCGGCAGTCAGAATGGCATGTCCCCTGAGCAGCCCCAGGAACGCACAGTTCAGCAGCGCCCCCGACAGCAGTGCCGACACGATCGACGGCGATTCGCTGTGGGCGTCGGGCAGCCACGTGTGCATGGGCGCCAGGCCCATCTTCGTGCCATATCCCACCAGCAGCAGGATGAACGCCGCTTTCAGCCAGGCCGGGTCCATCGTGCTGGCGACGGACAGCAGGCTGTGCATGGTGAGGCTATGCACGTGTCCGCGCCCAGCCGTGGCCAGAAAGAAGATGCCCAGCAAGGCCAGGGCGATGCCCACCGAACAGATCAGCAGGTACTTCCAGGTCGCCTCCAGGCTGCGATGGTGACGGTGAAAGCTGATGAGCGGGGCACTGGCCAGCGTGGTAGCCTCGACGGCCACCCAGAGCAGGCCCAAGTGCTGGCTGAGGCATACCAGGCTCATGGTCGCCAGGAACAACAGCAGGCAGCCGACGAAGACCGCTTCGGGCTCGTTGTAAAAGAGGAAGCCCTCCACTTCATCATGGGTGGCCTGGCCGGCTTCCTTGCGCAGATATCCGACGGCATACACGGCCGCCGCCAGAAACAGGGCGCTGGTTATGGCCAGGAACAACTCGCCGGGTGCGTCCAGGGCTATCCAGGCATCCCCGACGTCACCGACGCCGCGCACGCACAGCCAGGCGACCATGCCGGAATGCCCCAACGCCCCCAGCAGCAGCAGGGCTCGGCGCACGGGTTTCGCCGACGGCAACATTGCCGCCAAGCCCATCATCGCCGGAATCGCTACAACGGCCCACAGCATCGTCAATCCTTCAGCACCGACAGCCGGTCGGTTTCAATGTGGTCAAATTCGCGGTTGATGTGGTAGATGACGATGCCCATGACGAACACGGCCACGAACATATCCAACAAAATGCCCATCTCCACCAGCATGGGCTCCTCAACCGCCAGCGAGGCGCCAAATGCGTACACGCCGTTTTCCATGGCGAGATACCCGAGCACCTGCGTCAGGGCGTTGCGCCGCGAGACGATGATGAACAGCCCCGTCAAAATCGTGAACATGGCCCCGGGAATCAGCAGCACGGCCGAGCCGGCAGGAGCTGCTTGCTGCAATGGCCGGGAGATCACGAAGCACAGTCCCAGCAGCAGGCCGCCGATCAGCACCGAGGCGGTGAAGCCCACGAAGGGCTGGACTTCGCGGCTGACGCCGGCTTCGCGGGTGGCCCTCCGGAGCAGCCAGGGCAGCAGCAGGCCCTTGACCAGCACGGTCGAGAGCACCACGCCCATAACTTCCAGCGTCAGGTGGCCCCAGGAGGCCGCCAGCGTCATGCACGCCAGCAGTATTGCCTGGAGTACGACCGTCTGAATGCACGCGGCAATGCGGCTGGAGGAGAGCAGGCGGAGGTCCGTCAGCAATAGCAGCATCACCAGCATTTCGGGCAGGATTTGCATCACATCACCTCAAAGCCCAGAGAATGGCGATGATCGCCAGTACGTTGGCCACCACCAGCATCTGCGGCACGCGAACCAGCCGCAGGCGGGCCATGGTCGATTCGATCACGCCCACCAGCACCGCCACCGCAAACACGCCACCGACGCCCAGCAGCAGATCGAGAATCGGTTGGCCGGTGCGCAGCGGCAGGGCGACGCCAACCAGCAAGGCAGAGAACACCCACAGCTTGAGCGACGCGCCATACTGAATGAAGCCCAGGTCCACGCCGCCGTGATCCAGCACCATCACCTCGTGAATCATGGTCAGTTCCAGGTGCGTGTTGGGGTCGTCCACGGGAATTCGCGCATTCTCGGCCAGCAGGACCATCAGCAGGACCGCGGCGACCATGACGGCCGCGGGGGCCACGTGCGCCGGCTCGCCGGCGTAAAGGAGTCCATATATATCGGAGAGGCTCAGGCTTTTGGCGCACACGGCCAGTGCCGCCAGAGCCAGCAACAGCGCCGGCTCGGCCAGCAGCGAGAACTGCACTTCCCGGCTGGCGCCCATGCCCTCGAAGGACGAGCCCGTGTCCAAGGCCGCCAGTACGGTCATAAACCGCATCAGGCCCAGGACGTACGCCAGCAGGATCACGTCGCCCGAGAACGCCCCCAGGCCCGGAAGCCCGCCGAGCGGGACGATGGCCAGTGCCACGATCACGGCCGAAAGGCCCACGGTGGGCCCGGCGCGAAACACCCACGTGGTCGTGCGGCTGTACACCGCGCCTTTGCGGAACAGCTTGGCCAGGTCGTAGTAGGCCTGGAGCAACGGTTGGCCCCTCCTTCCGGCGAACTTCGCCTTGGTGCGATTGACGATGCCCAGCAGCAGCGGCGCCAGCACCAGTGCCAGCAGAACATGCAGAATGGATGCCACAGTCGTCATCGCGCTCCCAACTTCCACAGCAGCAGGATCAGCAGCGTCACCGCAATGTACAGCACATAAAGCTGGTTCCGCCCCTGCTGGAACCAGTGCAGCCGATCGGCCAGGCTGCGGAACGCGCCGAAGAGCGGGGCATAGCCGAAGCGGCGGAAAATATCTTCGCTGCGAGATTCGAAGCTGGCTTGCTGGGGGAACAGCCCTGTCGGCAAGCGGCGGTCGAGCCGTGGCCGCAGCAGCAGGCGGAACATGTCCAGAATCGGCCAGGCGAACGACGAGGCCGTGTACTGCATGCGCGTGGTGGGGGCGACGTAGCCGCAGTCCCACGTACCGGCCTGTTCCATGACGCGCCCACCCAGCAGCCGTCGCCGTACGATCGCAAGGGCCAGGATCAGCACGAGTAAGAGGGCCGCGCCGGCGCTGATACGCCACAGCAGCCCGACGATATCAATGCCAGTAGAGTTCGCGACGGTTGCGGCGGCGGGCAAGAACAAGCCGCTCGTCAGCGGCGCGACGGCGCGGACGACCAGCGGGCCCAGTAGGCCGATCAACATGCACAGCCCGGCCAGCACTGCCATCGGCAAGCGCATGCTCGCCGACGCTTCATGGGCATGGGCGGCCAAATCGCTGCGCGGCTCGCCCAGGAACACAATCCCAAAGACCTTCGTGAAGCACGCCACGGCCAGGCCGCCAATGATCGCTAGTGCGCCCAGCGCCACCATGCCGGCGGCGGCCACATCGGATCGTCCCGCCTGGGCGATGCCCGATAAGGCCCCGACGTACAGGAGAAACTCGCTCACGAAACCGTTGAATGGCGGCAGCCCGCAGATGGCGGCCGATCCGATCAGGAAGGCCACGCCAGTCTGGCCCATCCGCTTCAACAGGCCGCCGAGTTGCTCGATGTCGCGCGTGCCTGTTCCGTGCGCCACTGCCCCGGCGCCCAGGAACAGCAGGCTCTTGAAGATGGCGTGGTTCCATATATGCAGCAACCCGCCCAGCAGCCCCAGCGTGGCCAGCGTGGTGTTGCCGGTGCTGATTCCCAGCAGCCACAGCCCCAGGGCCATGCAGATGATGCCGATGTTCTCCACGCTGCTATAGGCCAGGAGCCGCTTGAGGTCGCGCTGGGCCAGGGCCAGCAGTACGCCGCCGATGCCCGAGACCGCGCCGATTACCAGCAGGGTCCATCCCCACCATTCGGGCGGCGTGCCTAGGAACGTCAGCGTCCGCAGGATGCCGTAGATGCCCGTCTTGATCATCACCCCGCTCATGACGGCCGAGACGTGCGAAGGGGCCGCCGGGTGCGCTTCGGGCAGCCACACGTGCATGGGCATGAAGCCCGCCTTGGTGCCGAAGCCGACCACCGCCAGCAGGAACAGCACGCCCGCTGACATGGAGTCAGCCGGCAGGGCGAACCGCTCGAAGTCCATCGTCTGGTGCTGCCAGCCCAGCAGCACGAATAATGCCAGCAGGAAGGCCGTGCCCAGGTGCGTGGCCACCAGATACGTCCAGCCGGCCTCGCGGACCTCAGGCCGCTCGTGGTCGAACATCACCAGAAAGAACGACGCCAGCGACATGAATTCCCACGCCAGCAGGAAGAGCATGCCGTTGCGGGCCGTCACCACCAGCAGCATGCTGGCAAAGAGCACATTGTAGAAGCACCACGACGCGCCCAGGTTCTTCCGGCCAATATCCGCCTTGAGATAGCCCGCGCCGTACACCGCCGCCAGGCCGCAGATCACGGCGATGATAAGGATGAAGAAGGCCGACAGGCCGTCCACCGCCAGGCGGAACGAGCCGAAGGGCACACTCCAGTGCATGTGGAACGCGGACGTTTGGCCGGTGCAGAGCGCATGCGCAGCACCCAGGATGGCCGGAATCGCGCCCAGCACGCCCACGGCGGCCCCCAGCCGATTGGCCGAACCGCGCGTGCCCAGCGCCGCGCAGGCCGCTCCGCCCGACAGCAACACGCCTACCGAGATCAGCAACAAGACCACGCTCACTTGGCCGGCTCCTGGGCCTTGGCGTTGATGGCGGCGACATGCTCGTCCAGCAGGGCTGCGCTGCTGAGAATTTCGTCGCGCGACGCCCGCGTGGTCACTGCCTGCGTAAACGGCGAGCCTCTGAGCCCGTACGCCAATTTGGACAGCAGGTTGAGATGGGCCTTGATCGTCGGGCTGATGATCGTGAACAGCGTGTGCACGGGTTTGCCGTCGATGGCCTGGAAGTCGATGTCGTTTTCCAGGAAGCTCAAGGCCACGATGGGCTGAACCACGTGCAGGGTAACCGGATTGCGAACGTGGGGGATGGCGATGCCGTCACCGATGGCGGTGGAGCCCACCGATTCACGGGCCAGCAGAACTTGCAGCAGAAATTCGCGGTCCACCCCGTCGGGCAGCGGCAGAATCTCCACGATGCTGCGCAAGGCCGACGGCTTGTCGGTGCCGCTGACGCGGTAGTGAATTCCGCCCGCCCGCAAGGCCTGGGCCAACGATGGAATGAAGGTGTCTTCTGGCTCCTCTAACATCTTTGGAGACATTGGAATGCGTTCGGAGGTAGCCCATTCCAGCAGCTCGGCGCGGTTGAAGCGGTACTGTTCGTTCACGCGATGCGCGGGCAAGGCCTTCTGGGCGATCCACCTGTAGATCGTCTTTTCAGACACATCCAGCAGCTCTGCCGCATCTCGGACACGGAGTCTCATCAGTCTCACCTTGTCGTTCTATGCCCTCAGCTGGGACATCCATAGACAGAAAGGGTCAATTCTACCGGCCGAGTGTCACCAGTCAAGAAGCTGTTACGAGAAGAATATGTCGCGAATGCGGATGTGTGATGCATAAGGTCATGTGCGCCAACGCATTGCCTGCTCATGTCGGACAAATCCGACTGTGCCTCCGGCCATTCTGTAGCCCACGCGGTGCCCGGCCAGGAGGTAACGCTGTCAGGCGATGTGGGCTTGGGTCTCTCGCGGCCCCAGCGGCCTGACGGCAGCCGCACCACGTCTCGGGAGAGCGGTGCCGCCGGGATTTCGTCCAAGAGCACAGGACCATGAACGCCCTCCCGGCACCCGGGCCCAGGCCTCGACCAAGCCGAATGCGACCGCCAAGAATCCCGTGCCGATTACAAACAGAAATACAGCTCATATGCATATACATATGAGCTGTTGGGCAGAGGCGAGCGACGCCAAAGCGAGGGCCAACCAGTCTGAAGAAAACGGCGTCACGCTGGTGCCCCGTGGCATGAAAACCGGGCGGTGGCTGCCAGAGAATATGGACGCCCGTGACCGATGATGCAACGAAAGCCGAGAATAAAGGGCATTTCTTCGTATTGGAATTCTTGCCCTTGAAAGCTTGACCTCATAGAATACGCCCTCGTGGACGTGCGTTTCATGGATTTCTTTAACCTTCTGAGGAGCACCAAAATGGCAAAGAGTGCGAAACCGGCAACAAAGAGTGAGATTCTGTCCAACATCGCAGAGGCGACCGAGCTGTCCCGCAAGCAGGTGTCGTCCGTGTTCGAGGCGCTGTCTTGCCAGATCCAGGCCGCAGTAGGCAAGAAGGGCTCGGGCGTTTTTGCGTTGCCAGGCCTGCTGAAGATCATGGTCATTCAGAAGCCGGCCACCCCGAAGCGCAAGGGCATTAACCCCTTCACCAAGATGGAGCAGGTCTTCGCCGCCAAGCCCGCGCGCAAGGTCATCAAGGTCCGGCCCCTCAAGGCCCTCAAGGACATGGCCAGGTAAACAGCGGCTCGGACGTCCTCGCCTGCCGTGCAGGCGATCTGGTCGGCTGGGTGTAAGGGCCTCACTTGCGATCAGCCAAAGTATCGAAATTCACAGGCCCTCGAAATGCGAAGGATACTCTGATGGGAAAAGGCAATAACGCTCAGCAGAAGAAGAACGTCAAGAAGCCTAAGAAGGCCAAGGCCGACAAGGCCGCAAAGAAGTAAGCCGACGAACGAGGGTGCATCGTTTCACGCGGCGGCCCGATGTGAGGCCGTGGCGCCAGGGTGAAGGGTCCGAGGCCCGCTGCGGGCTTGTGCCATTGCGGCGGGCTCTTTGGGACGGATTGGTCTTCACCCGGCTTGGCATCTAGACGGCGCGCCGTGGAAAACATGTGCTTGGATCGCGCCGCCGCACGTTTGCGGCCTCGGGTTCGACCAGGCACAGGGGCAACATGAAAGAGGGCCGGAAGCCGTTGCTTCTGGCCCTCTTGTTCTATCCGCACGATTTCCTTCAACCATCGCCATCACTCTTGCAGCTTCGTCATTGCCGCGACGGATGTAACCCTGCGGTGCCGTGGGGCCACTAACTGGGTGAAGAGCAGTTGCCCCGGAGTGGGCAACGATAACGGGAAAGGAAACAGAGTATGAGTAAGCTGGCGATGGGAATGATGATGTCGGCCGTGTTAGTTTTTGCAGCCAGCACCTGTCAAGCTGCCGGCAAGGACTGGGGCAATCGTGGCGGTGATCACAGTGCGTCGATCCGCAACGACAATCACGATGGCGGGTTCCGTGGCGGCGACCGTGACGATCACCGGTTTGTCGGCCATGATCGCGATTTCCGCGACCGGGGCCATGTGGCCTTCTACGGTGCTCCGGCTTACCGGTCCGTGTATGTCTGCCCGGCTCCGGTGGTGTACTACACGCCGGCCCCGGTGTACGTTGCAAGCCCGTGCTACCGGCCAGGATTCAGTTTCAGCTTTGGCTGGTAAGTGAAACGCAAGCGTGAGATTTCATTCAAGCCCCCGGGCATCGGGGGCTTCTTTTTTGCGCGTATGAAGTTGCGCATGGGCACCGACATTGCGGACGCCGCACGGGCATGAATCGGCAATCTGTTGCAGCCGAGTGTCAGGCCATGTCGCCGACTGTTCCGGCGGTAACGTTGGCGTGCTCATGGATGATGAGATGACGGACTGCGCGGCCTCGCGCGATGGAGTCGCGCGGAGCACGCAGCTGTTACGTCTGTAACGAATCTTCTGCTGGCGAGGGATTTCTGTTGCAGGTTTCGCGGAGGCGGGTGTAACATGCCGTGAGTCAGGAAGGCAGCACGGCTTCCTAGCGTCTGTCTGTTCGTCAACTCTGTTCGAGTAGGGCGATTAGTCCTGGGATGAGGTTGTGCGACGATCATCTCGGAGCGACTGGAATCCGCCTGTCCCAACTGTTCCAAGCTGTTACAGCATCGCACAAATCTTCTAGTTGCATCGCTACTTATTTCACAGCTCAAACGTACAATTACTATTGTGAACCGATTCCATCTCAGGCTCGTGTTAACGCGATTGTCGGATATTCACCTTACGTAGAGGGCATGGCTGGCCGCTGGTGGTCGGCATCGAGTGGCTTTATCTGCGCCGCTGACCAAGCCGGCGGCGCTGTGGGTGTGTCGTAGAGTGGCTGTGCAGGCCGTCACTACTTGAAAGGCTATTGGGATGATTCGGGAGAATAACGGCTGTCACTGTCAGCAGGCGTCGGAGCAGGAGTTGATGGCCCGGCTGGATGAGGTGCTCGAGCAGTACAAGCACAAGCCCGGGGCGTTGATTCCCGTCTTGCAGATGGCGCAGGGCATCTTCGGGTATCTCCCCGAGGTGGCCATGAAGCGGATCGCGCTGGTGCTAAGCAAGAGCTACAGCGAGGTGGCCGGGGTGGTAAGCTTCTACTCCTTCTTCTCCACGATCCCGCGCGGCCAGCACCTGGTGCGCGTTTGCCTGGGCACGGCCTGCTACGTTCGCGGCGGCGCGCGGGTGCTCGAGGCGATCAAGCAGCACCTGGGCGTGGACGTGGGCCAGACGACCCCCGACAAGATGTTCACACTGGAAGTCGCCCGCTGCTTTGGCGCGTGCGGGCTGGCGCCGGTTATAACCATCGATGACGACGTGCATCATCGCGTCAAGGCCAATCGCGTCGAGGATGTGCTGGCCAAGTACCGCGAGCAGGAGCACGAGCCTGCCAGGAGGAAGCCCTAATCATGGCAAAGATCAATTCCATCCAAGACCTCAACGCCCTGAAGCAGTCGGCCCTTGAACAGATCGGCCTGCGCGTCGGCCAGGCGGCGCCGGCCACGGCGGAATTCGGCGCTCCCAACGTTCGCAAGCACCTGTTGGTGTGTACCGGCGGCGGGTGTATCGCCTCGGGCGCGCTGGACATTCGCGACGCCTTGCGCGACAGCCTGGATAAGCATGGCCTGTCGCGCGAGT
Organism: uncultured Planctomycetota bacterium; assembly: GCA_903892515.1. Lineage (GTDB taxonomy): Bacteria > Planctomycetota > Phycisphaerae > SM23-33 > SM23-33 > CAITIS01. The sequence continues at coordinate 22,211 of CAITIS010000087.1, forward strand.
GCAAGGTCATCGAGACCGGCTGCCTTGGCCCCTGTGCAATTGGGCCGGTGGTGGCGGTGTACCCTGAGGGCGTGCTGTACCAGGGCGTGACCCCCGAGGACGCCCCCGAGATCGTCGCCCAGCACATCGCCCGCGACCAGGTGGTCGAGCGGCTGGTGACCAAGCGGCCTGACGGCACGATTCCGACGCTGAATGAACTCAACTTCCTGCGGCGGCAGGTCAAGGTCGTGCTGCGTAACTGCGGCCTGATCGACCCGCAGAACATCGACGAGTACATCGCCCGCGACGGCTACCAGGGCTTGGCCAAGGTTCTGGGCGGCCTGACGCCCGAGCACGTGATCGATGAAGTGAAGAAGGCCGGCCTGCGTGGCCGAGGCGGCGCGGGCTTCTTGACGGGCACGAAGTGGGCCCTGACGCGTCGGGCCAAGGGCGACCAGAAGTACGTCCTGTGCAACGGCGACGAGGGCGACCCCGGCGCGTTCATGGATCGCAGCGTTTTGGAAGGCGACCCGCACACGGTGGTCGAGGGCATGGCCATCGCCGCCTACGCCATCGGCGCCAGCCAGGGCTACGCGTACATCCGGGCCGAATATCCGCTGGCGGTGGAGCGGTTCGAGCGGGCATTGCAGCAGGCGCGCGAGTCGGGCCTGCTGGGCCAGAACATCATGGGCAGCGGTTTTAGCTTCGACATCGAAGTCCGCATGGGCTCCGGGGCGTTTGTGTGCGGCGAAGAAACCGCGCTGATGACCTCCATCGAGGGCCATCGCGGCGAGCCGCGCCCGCGTCCGCCGTTCCCGGCCAATAAGGGCCTGTGGGACAAACCCAGCAGTCTGAATAACGTCGAGACTTTCGCCAACGTGCCGCCCATCATGGTCAACGGCTCGGCTTGGTTTGCGGGCATGGGCACGGAAAAGAGCAAGGGCACGAAGGTATTTGCCCTCGCCGGCGCGGTCAACAACACCGGCCTGGTCGAGGTGCCCATTGGTATGCCCTTGGGCGAGATCATCTACGACATCGGCGGGGGCATTCCCAACGGCAAGCGTTTCAAAGCCGCCCAGATCGGCGGGCCTTCGGGCGGGTGCATCCCCAAGGAGCACCTGAACGTGCCGGTGGATTACGAATCGCTGACCGAACTGGGCGCGATCATGGGCTCGGGCGGGCTGATCGTGATGGACGAGGACACGTGCATGGTGGACGTGGCCCGGTTCTTCCTGGATTTTGTACAGGACGAATCATGCGGCAAGTGCCCGCCCTGTCGCGTCGGCACAAAGCGAATGCTCGAGATCGTCACGCGAATCTGCGAGGGCAAGGGCGTCGAGGGCGACGTCGAGCGGCTGCTCGACCTGGGCCAGAAGATCAAGGACACAGCCTTGTGCGGCCTGGGGCAGACGGCGCCCAACCCGGTGCTCTCTACGATCCGCTACTTCCGCAACGAGTACGACGCCCACATTCGCGACAAGCACTGCCCGGCCGGCGTGTGCCCGTCGCTGGTGAAAGCGCCGTGCTCCAACGCCTGCCCAGCCAACGTGAATATCCCGGGCTTTGTGTCGCTGATCGGCGAGAAGCGTTACGCCGAGGCCCTGCAATTGCATCGCGAGCGGAACCCGTTCGCGTCGGTGTGTGCCCGCGTGTGCTTCCACACGTGCGAGGACAAGTGCCGCCGGGCCACGCTGGACGAGCCGCTCTCGATCCGCGGCCTAAAGCGGTTCATGGCCGAGCAGGAAGTCACGGTGCAACTGCCTGACGTGATCGAGAACGAAGCCAATGCCAGGCGGAAGATCGCCATTGTCGGGGCCGGGCCGTCGGGGCTGTCGTGCGCGTATTTCCTGGCCCGGCTGGGGTATCAGCCGAAGGTATTTGAAGCCGAGCCGCGTCCTGGCGGCATGCTCATGCAGGCGATTCCGGCCTACCGGCTGCCGCGCGAGGAACTGGCGCGCGAAGTGCGAATGATCGAGCGGCTGGGCGTGGACATCGAGACCAACACGCGGTTGGGACGCGATTTCACGCTGCAAGGGCTCAAGCACGAAGGCTACGAAGCGGTGTTTGTGGGCGTGGGTGCGCCGCTGGGCACGACGCTGGGGATTCCCGGCGAGGACTCCATCGGCGTGACCGAGGCCTTGCGGTTCCTGCGTGATTACAACATTCGCGGCAGCGTGCCGATCGGCGAGGACGTGGTTGTGATCGGCGGCGGCAATGCCGCCATCGACGCCGCCCGCACCGCCATCCGGCTGGGCGCCAAGACGGTGACCATTCTGTACCGCCGCACGCGGGCGGAGATGCCCGCCTACCAGGAAGAAGTGGAAGAGGCCGAACACGAGGGCGTGCAGATCGACGTGCTGGTGGCGCCGGTGGAGATTCTGTCTGAGCATGGCCGCGTTGTGGGCGTCAAGTGCAAGAATATGATCCTGGGCGAGTTCGACCGCAGCGGCCGGCGGCGGCCCGTGGAAGGCAGCAGCAGCGAGTTCACGATCAAGGCCGACCAGGTCATCTCCGGCATCGGTCAGCGGCTCGACGCCAAGGGCGTGTTGGACGTGGCCTTGCGGCTCAAACGCAACGGCTTCATCGATGTCGATCCGACGACGATGCAGACCTCCGAGCCGTGGATCTTCGCCGGCGGCGACGCGGTGCTGGGACCGGCCTCGGTGGTTGAGGCGATAGCGGCAGGCGAGAAGGCGGCCGTCGGAATCGATCAGCACCTGACCGGTGCGGCCCATGCGTTCTGGCGTGGCGAGAAGACTGTGGACACCTTCTTCGATCCCGACGCCGACCCGGTGACGTATGTCCGGGCGCGGATGCAATTGCTGCCGGTCAAGAAGCGCAAGAATAACTTCCAGGAAGTGGAGCTGCCGTGGTCGGACCACGTGGCTCGCCGCGAGGCCGCCCGGTGCCTGCGCTGCGATTTCGGAAAAGACTGCAAGAAGCATTAGAGGGTTTGAAATATGCCCACACTGACCATAGACAACATCCCCGTGACCGTCAGCGACGGTGCGACGATTCTCGATGCCGCCAAGGCGGCCGGCGTGCGCGTGCCGACCCTGTGCTTCCTCAAGGACGTGCAGGCCATCGGCGCCTGCCGCGTCTGCCTGGTGGAGGTGGAAGGGGCCAAGACGCTGGTGGCCTCCTGCGCCATGCCGGCCGGCGAGGGCATGAAAGTAAAGACCAACACCGCGAGGGTGCGCGACTCGCGCCGGATGGTCGTCGAATTGCTGCTCTCTGAGCACGACGGCGACTGCCAGACCTGCAACCGCAGCGAGGATTGCGAACTGCAAGCCTTGGCACGCGAACTGGGCATTACGGATGTCAAGCTCACCGGCGAGCGCGCCGAACGGTCCAAGGACTTTTCCACGCCAGCACTGACGCGCGACACGGCCAAGTGCGTACTGTGCCGGCGCTGCGTAACCGTCTGCTCGCAGGTGCAGGGCGTCTCGGCCCTGTTCCCGCAGCGGCGCGGCTTCAAGACCGTCATCGGCCCGGCCTTCTGCGGCCAGCTTAGCGAGGTCGTGTGCGTGCAGTGCGGCCAGTGCGGCGCGGTCTGTCCGGTCGGGGCCATTTCGGAGCGAGACCAGATCGATGATGTCTGGAAGGCGCTGGAGGATCCGACCAAGCACGTGGTCGTGCAGACGGCCCCGGCCATCCGGGCGGCCCTGGGCGAGTGCTTCGGCATGGACCCCGGCACGCTGGTGACGGGCAAGATGGTCTCGGCCTTGCGCCGGCTGGGCTTTGACGCCATCTTCGACACCAACTTCACGGCCGATCTGACCATCATCGAGGAAGGCACCGAGCTGCTGATGCGACTCAAGGCGGCGCTGGTGGAGAAGAAGCCCGTGGCCTTGCCGATGTTCACGAGCTGTTCGCCGGGCTGGATCAAGTTCATGGAGCATTATTACCCGGACATGCTGGACAACCTTTCCACGTGCAAGAGCCCGCAGCAGATGTTCGGGGCCGTGGCCAAGAGCTACTACGCCCAGAAGATCGGCAAGCGGCCCAAGGACATTTTCGTGGTCTCCGCCATGCCGTGCACGGCCAAGAAGTACGAGGCCCAGCGGCCCGAGATGGCCACCGACGGCGTGCCCGACGTGGACGTGGTGCTGACGACGCGCGAGCTGGGGCGGATGATCAAGCAGGCCGGCATCGATTTTACGTCGCTGCCAGACGGCGAGATGGACAGCCCGATGGGCATGTCCAGCGGTGCGGCCGACATCTTCGCCAACACCGGCGGAGTGATGGAAGCGGCGTTGCGCACGGCGTACGAACTGGTGACCGGGCGCGAGCTGCCATTTGAGAACCTGCACGTGGCGCCGGTGGTGGGGCTCGAAGGCATCAAGGCGGCCTCAGTGACCATCACAGACACGCTGCCGGAGTGGAAGTTCCTGGACGGCGTGACGCTGAAGATCGCCGTGGCCCACACGCTGGCCAACGCGCGGCGGGTGATCGAGCAGATCCGCAGCGGCCAGCTCGAACTGCACTTCATCGAAGTTATGACATGCCCGGGCGGCTGCATCGGCGGCGGCGGGCAACCCAGGATGACGACCAACGAGGTGCGGCAGTCGCGAATCAACGCGATCTATCGTGAGGACGAGGGCAAGAAACTCCGCAAGAGCCACGAGAACCCGTGGATCAAGCAGATCTACCAGGAGTTTCTCATCGAGCCTCTGGGCGAGAAGAGCCACCATCTCCTGCACACCCACTACCAAAAGCGGGAGAAGGTGTAACGCCTGATCGCCTCTTGGTTTTAGTCGCCCGTTGACCAACTGGTCTAATCTGCTGCCCCACAATCGGTTAATTCGTGGTATAACGATGGGTGGGCGTGAGCCGCTTGCGGCTTGGCAAGAACGGGCGGTACGCCGTTCTTTCGGATGCGCCAAAGCGTTCTGCTTTCGCGCGGTGCAGTCACGGGCACGACGCCAGGAGCTAAGAGATGCGCGGGAAAATCCTGGTCGTGGATGACGATGCGGACTTCCGCATGCAGCTCCGGCTGCAATTGCGCCATGCCGGTTTTGACGTGGTTTTGGCTGAGAGTATCGAAGAGGCGCTGGAAGTTTTCGAGGAAGCCCAGCCCGACCTGGCCATCGTCGATTGCATGATGCAAAACGCCGACGACGGCTTGGTGCTCTGTCACATTCTCAAGGGGCTTCGGCCTCGCCTGCCAATTATCATGGTCACGTCGGTCACGCAGAAGACCCGCATCGACTTGGGTGCCGTCACCGACGAGGAGCGCGCGTGGGTCAAAGCCGATCTGCTTATGCACAAGCCGGTCCGGCTTGAAGCCCTCAAGAGCGAGATCGACCGCCTGCTCCCCAGCGTGTAACGCGGCCTGCGCTGCACCCAATCGTCACGCCGCCTGGGCCGCCGGTTCTGCCTTGGCCGGTTCACGCTCGATCCAGCGCAGGATTTGCACGCCCACGATCGTCATGGCCGTACTTATGAGGCTGGCGACGCCAAAGAGAATCAGTTCATACCCCAGGTTCAGCTCGATCATCTTGGCCGTCTGGTACCAAAAGACCGGGAAGAACATCAGGCCTTGGATGGCGTTGACTAGCAGCACGCCGTGGTGGGGAATACCGTACCTGGTCGGCAGAGCCTTATTGCGGGCGGCGATGTCGCGTCGCACCCACACCAGTTGCCAGTAGCTCAAGGCCGTCAGGAGCAGCTTGATCGGGATGAAGAACATGGCATACCACGCCAAGGCGCCCTTGAGCCCGTGCTGGGCCATGAAGTACATGAAGATCAGCACCAGCGCGACGTTGATGGCCGAGCCTAGCACACCCAGCCACATGGAGATCATGACGTACCGCGGTATGGCCGGAACGAAGGGTACGCGGTCGTGCACTTCTTCGAAGCCGTCCTTGGTCCACGGGGCCGGAGGGCGGTAATGCTCGTCGCCGCCCAGCCGCTTCCACTCTCGATAGCCAATGCAGATAAACACGGCGGCGATGGTGTTGAAGAACCACGGCCAGATGAAGATGAACCGGTAGGCGAAGTCCGAGCCGTGACAGAGCCGCTTCACGATGTCTATGGACGCCCCACACAGCACGCCGGCCACGATGTTGGCGATCGAACGGATGATCGAGTTAGCCGAGCTGAGCTGGCCATACAGGCTCTTGGGCATCAAGCGCATGAAGGTCGGAATTTCGCAGCCGTCGCGCAGGAACATGCCAAAGGTGCTGACCAGGACCGTGCCCAGCGAGACCCAGAAGAAGACATTGCCAGGCAAGGTCACGAAGATCCAGACCCAGCTTCCCAGCCCTGTGACGGCCATGAAGACGGCCAGGTAGGCCGAGATGCGCAGCGGGTGCCAGCGGTCCACCAACACGGCTGTGAAATAGGTCGCCAACATCCCGGCCAACAGCGCATAGGCGGCCAGCTTGCCGATTTGGTCGTTGCTCAGGCCCATCTCCTGGTTGAAGAACAACATGTACATCGTCGAAGCCAGGGCCATCGCGGCGAAGGCCTTCATGAGATAGAAGTACCAGTAGAAGCGGCAAGAGAAGGACTGCTTGGCGAAATCCTTCATGCCTTCCAAGAGCCCTCGATTTCCTTTGTCGGGCGGGGGCGGATACTTTCCTTCTTTGACGAACAAGCACATCAGGCCGACGCCAAAGACGTAGATAAGCGCTCCGCCGGTGAAAATCTCGCGCATGTTCGTCGCGGCGTAGCGGAAGATGAAGTAGTTGTAGATCGCGGCCGCGCCGTAACCCACCAGCCGAAACAGCCCGAAGAAGCGGCCCAGGAATTGCGGCGGCACCACGTCGTTGAAGAGGTACCAATACACTGAATTCACGAACATATTGAAGAACTGAAAGGTGACAAAGAACATGGCGATGAGAAAGATGGCGATGGTGGCCGGCGCTACCGACGCCAGCGGTGGAATCCAGCGCTGAAGCAGTGGAACCAGGTCTTCGCTCCAGCCCAGCAGTATCAGGCTGATAGCGAGAAAAGGCATGGTGGAGAGAATGAAGGGGATTCGCCGGCCCAGTCGGCCTCGGTGGCGGTCGCTGCGGAAGCTGACCCACGGGCAGATGGTCATGTTCAGGATGCCCGGCAGCGAGGTCAGAATCACGCCCATGAGCAGGTTGGACGCCCCCAAGGCCTTGAGCTTGATTGGCAGAATGCTCGTGCTCGTGGTTGTGCCGGTGACCGTCTCCATCAGCGTGAAGCAGAAGTCACCCCACAGCAGCCAGGAAAACAGGGTGAATAGCCCCAGCTTCACATACTTCAGCGTGCCGCAGCGATAGACGGTGGGGCCTTGCGGGAGGGTGGTGTCGCTGTCAGGCAGAGGTGGCTGCTGAGTTGAAAAAACGGCCATTGCTGTCCTCAGGTCATTGCGGCCAAGCTGCCAAGCCATTCCAGACGCGATGTGCTGCCATGATTCAGCTCTCAGGTGCGTGCGTCGATAGTACCGAGCCGTTCATGATCGTGCAAGCCAAAGGACGTGCAAGTGGCGGCGGGTCGGGCAGAGGAGTGCGACCGGCCTCGACCGCGGCATGGAGCCGGCCGCGGCGGCGCAGGAATCGAACATTCCTGTCGGGGAATCCATATTGACATAATCACATTCTTCGGTAGGATATGTGGTTAGCCAGTGAGGAAGCGTCGGGAACAACCCTAAAGGAGCGGATCATGGCTGCGAAGAATGGGCAGTTTCTGCTTGGGCTTGTGGCCATATGCGTGTTGGCCTGTTCGGCAGGGGCGTCGCAGGCCGTTTTGAACCCATCGACCACCACCGTAGATGACGCAGGCTTTGGCTATCCCTACAATCTCAACTACGGCAGCGAGAGCAGCATGTCTGGCAATTGTCTGCTGGGCTATCAGAACATGTTCACGATGGTGCCGCCGACCTCGGCTGGCCAGAGCATCGTGATCGATTCGGCCAGTCTGAAGCTCTACGCCAGTATCGATGCGACGGTCGATGTCTACCGCGTCATCACTCCCTGGCTATCGCTGACGCCGGCCGGCCAAGCTCAGTTCAATGTCGGCGGCACATACCGCGATATGGCCAATCAACTGAAGTGGACGAATGACCCCGGCAGCAGCCTGTGCTTCGGAGCGAGTGACTACTCGGCGTCCGACCATGCGGTGGGAATGACCAGCCCCGAGTATAACGGCTCGGCAGTTTTTGATGTGACGCCCGTCGTCGCGGGCATCTTTGCCTCCGGCGTGAACGAGGGCATGATGTTGTACAGCACCGCCTATATTCGCACGCAGGAATCGGGCATGGCCGAAGAACTGACGATCAACTATCACTACACCCCCGAGCCGGCCACGATGTCGCTGCTGGTTCTGGGCGGGCTGGGCCTGCTGCGGCGGCGGTAAGCTCGAACGAAAAGAACAACGTTCCACACGGGCGGCTCCTTCACCGGGCCGCCCGCTCTCGTTGGCGCGCCGAGGCGGTCGACAGCTCAGGGGCACGCGAGAATCCTTAAGATTACTGAACCGATTGCACACGCAAATCCCCTCCAATGCGTAAACGCTGTCCTGAGCATAAGTAACGACCACGGCGCTGGCGGAATTCTCCGCTTCTTGGCCAAGTCCGGACCTCACAATACCGATACGGATTACCGGCAGATTTTCTACAATAGAGTCAGTCAGAGGGAGATGCTCATGTGTGGAATCGTCGGCTACGTCGGTCGGAAATGTGCTCAACCGATCCTGCTGGAAGGGCTCAAGCGGCTGGAATACCGCGGGTATGATTCGTCCGGCCTGGCGGTGATTCACCATGGCCAGCTGCTCGTGCATAAATGTCCTGGCCGGATCAGCGTGCTGTGCGACCACTTGGCCGACGATGCGGTGACGGCCTCCTGCCAGATCGGCATCGCCCACACCCGCTGGGCCACTCACGGCGCCCCGACCGAAGAGAACGCCCACCCGCACAGCGACTGCAAGAATCGCATCGCCATCGTGCACAACGGCATTATAGAGAACTACTCGGCCTTAAAGCAGCTGCTTATCGAGAAGGGTCACCACTTCAGCAGCCAGACCGATTCGGAAGTCCTGGCCCACCTGATCGAGGAGTTCTACTACAACAACGGCACCAAGAGCATCGAGCAGGCTGTGCAGTTGGCGCTGCGCGAGGTGACGGGCACATACGGCCTGGCCGTGCTGTGCGTAGACGAACCTGGCAAGATCGTCGCGGCCCGCAAGGGCTCGCCGCTGATCGTGGGCGTGGGGGCCGACGAGTACATTGTCGCCTCCGACGCTTCGGCCATCGTCGAGCACACCACCAACGTCGTCTACCTCAACGATGGCGAACTGGCCGTGCTCAATAGCGACGGCATGCGGACGCTCACGCTGGACAACGTGCCGGTGACCAAGCAGGTCCAGCAGATTGAATGGTCGCTGGAGCAGATCGCGCTGAACGGCTTTGAGCACTTCATGCTCAAGGAGATTTGCGAGCAGGGCGAGGCCATCCGCAACTGCCTGCGTGGCCGGCTGGACAAGCGAGAGAATCGAATTCAACTGGGCGGCATCGCGGCAATCTCGCGCGAGCTGGTCAAGACGCGGCGGTTGATTCTCACTGGCTGCGGCACGGCCTGGCATGCCGGGCTGATCGGCGAATACCTGTTTGAAGACCTGGCGCGGATTCCGACCGAGGTCGAGTACGCCAGCGAGTTCCGATACCGCAACCCGATCATCGATGACGGCACGACGGTAATTGCCATCAGCCAGTCCGGCGAAACGGCCGACACGCTGGCGGCGCTGCGCGAGGCCCGGCAGAAAGGGGCGCTGGCCCTGGGCGTGGTCAACGCTGTAGGTTCGACGATTGCACGCGAAACCGACGCGGGTGTGTACCTGCACGTGGGCCCGGAGATTGGCGTGGCCTCCACCAAGGCCTTCACGGCCCAGGTGGTTGTGCTGGCGCTGATGAGCCTGTACCTCGGGAGGCGGCGGTTCATGTCCGAGACGATGCTTCAGCATTACATCGATGCGTTGGAGCGAATCCCCGAGCAGATGGAACGCGTCATTCAGCAGTCCGCCGCGGTAAAGATGGTTGCCGACCAGTACGCCGATTGTGACAACTGGCTCCTCCTGGGCCGCGGGTACAATTACCCGGTGGCATTGGAAGGGGCCTTGAAGCTCAAGGAAATCAGCTACATTCACTCCGAGGGCCTGCCCGCAGCCGAGATGAAGCACGGCCCGATCGCCCTGATTCACCCCGGCATGCCGGTGGTCTTCATCGCCAGCCGATGCAGCACGTACGACAAGATCCTGGGCAACATCCAGGAGGTTAAGGCCCGCGGCGGCACCGTCATCGCGGTAGCTACCGAGGGCGACACGGAGATTGGCAAGTTCGCCGAGCACGTCTTCTACGTGCCCGACGCTCCGGCGCCGCTCCAGCCGCTGCTCAACGTCGTGCCGCTGCAATTGCTGGCGTATCACGCTGCCGTGGCCCGTGGCTGCAACGTGGACAAGCCTCGCAACCTGGCCAAGAGCGTGACGGTGGAATAGCCCACGTACCGCTCTTGACACGCAATAGGGAGTGGAAAATATTCGAGCCCGATCATAACCATGATCGGGCTCCTCTTCTTTTGCGCCGCATTGCGAAGGCAGGCATCGTAGCATGGCCTCACGTGCCGCCACTGCGATCTGATTCATTGCCAAGTACGCACGCCGCGGTAGACTGAGTTCTGCGCAGAACATCTCTCGCGAGAGTAATAGAATGCGAGATACACCGACTTTGCCAACAAGAGGAGTGTTCCGTTGCCAGCACTGACCGACCGCGAACGTTACGTACGCTATCTGACCGGGCAGGACGTGGACCGGACGCCATTTGCCGTGTTTTGGGGCCCTTGGGGCACGGCTTGGCAGCGTTGGAAGGCCGAAGGGTGCCCCTTCGAAAGCTTCGACGCCGTCATGGCCCATTACCGCTGCGAAGTTCAGCGCATGTCCATTCCGATCAACGCGGGGCCTTGCCCACGAATCGAGGAAGTTCGCCTGGAGGAGAACGACGAGTCTTTCATCTGGACGGATGGCTGGGGCATCAGGCGGAAGAATTTCAAGCATTCCGAGTCGATGAGCCAGTTCCTGGAATTTCCGATCAAAGGCTGGGACGACTGGCGGCGGTTCAAGAAGGAGCGGCTGGATCCGCACCACCCACAGCGGCTGGCGGGCGATTGGCGGAAGGTCGGGCGTGAGTGGGCGGCGGCGGGGCGGATTCTGCGGCTGGGCTATTTCCCCGACGTGGGCATCTTCGGCTCGCTGCGCTGGCTGCTGGGCGACGAGGAATGCCTGGTGTCGTTCTACACCCAGCCGGACCTGGTGGCCGACATCATGAACACGATGACGGACGTGTACGTGGCCGTGTTCGATGCCGTCGCCAGCGAGTTGCCCATCGATGAAATGCATATATGGGAAGATATGTCTGGTCGGCAGGGGCCGCTGATTTCACCGGCGCACTGGCGTCAGTTCATGGGGCCGTGCTATGACCGGCTGCACGAAGTGGCCCAGCGGCGTGGCATCCCGCTTACGTCGGTGGACACTGATGGCCAGCCGGACCTGATCGTGCGGCCCATGATGGAGCATGGCGTGAACCTGCTCTTTCCGCTGGAAGTGGCGGCCGGCTGCGACGCGAACGAGTACCGTCGCAAGTACCCGACGCTGGGGCTGATTGGCGGCATTGACAAGCGGTGCATGGCTGTCGGGTCCGGCGCCATCGACGCCGAACTGGCCCGCGTGGCGCCGGCCATGCGAACGGGACGATACATTCCCGCGCCGGACCACCTGATCCCAGACGACGTCTCGTGGGCAAACTATCAGTATTATCTGAGTGCACTGGAGAGACTTGTCGGCAGGGCGTAGTGTAAGGGGCTGGAGTTGGCGGACTTTACGCAGCGCCGATTCTGCAAGAAACCACCGCTGTGGCTCGACCGCCGCCCTTCCGGCGGATGTGTGGTCAATGCAGCCATCTGACCGCTGCCTGACGAGAGCGTCGTAACATGGTCACCCCAACGGCAGGGTGACCGTGCCACCCAACCAAGGTGCGCGCTCCACACGGCCTTTCCGGGTTCCGGATTCCGGCTCCCCGATTACCGATTCCCGATTCCGGCCTACAGGTTCTTGTATCCTTCCCGACAGGCCCGGGCGAAGGCTTCGATGTTGGCGATGGGCACTTCGGGTTCCAGAATGTGCGTCGGTGAGAGCATCAGCCTGCCGTTGGCGCCGAGCGTACGGATGTTCTCTTTCACCACTCGCCGAACGTCATCGGGCTTGCCCCAGGGCATGGTCGATTGCGTGCCGATGGTGCCGTCCATGTTCAGGTCGGGCTGCTCCCGCCGGATGGCCGGCACGTCGAGGCACTCCGGCTGCATGGGGTTGAAGATCGTCACGCCCGCCTGACGCAGTTCGGGGATGATCGGCAGGATGTTGCCGTCGCTGTGGTACCAGATGTGGATGTCGGGCTTGATCGCCTTAATGGCCGACCATACCTTCTGCCAGCGCGCGAGCATAAAGCTCCGCCACATCGGCACTGAGAACATCATGGCATTCTGGTTGGCCACGTCATCGCCGCAGTACACGCAATCGACTCCGGCCTTGGCGGCCGCTACCGCCACGAGCATGTTCCTCGCTGCCATCTTGTCCAGCATGCACTCGGCCCAGGCAGGCTGGTCGATCATGTCCATGAGGAACTGCTCGTAGCCGCGAATCTGCCAGGCCGTCTCGTACATGTGCCCGACCCACGTGACGGCGACCTTGCCGGCGGCATGGGCCTTGGCGACTTCGCCGGCCATGTGGTCGGTGGAGAAGTCGGCATGATCGGGAAAGGGATACTGCTCTATCTGCTCGAGGCTGGTGGCGTTCCGCAGCGGGCTGTGATAGCCCCAGAAGTGGTAAAAACCCGAGGGGATCATGGCCACGCCCGCGTCATTGATGGTCGTGCCTTCGGGCAGCGTCTCGTCGGCATAGTAGACGCTGTAGTCAAACGGCTTATAGGTGGCAGGCGCCGCAGGACCAGTACTCACTGGCTGGAAGAAGCCAAAGTGCCCGGCCAGATCCTCTGTGCCCGTGTGCTCGACCAGCCGGCGATGCAGGTCGGGCGTGAAATCGGTGCGGTACAGGATGCGGTCAGGCCGGTGGCCACAGAACGTCGCGCGGAATACTTCCAAGTCAGTCATGCTTTGGTTCCATATTGAAAGAGGCATCGGATATTCGATATTCGATATTAGGAAAGATACGGCGATATCAGGAAAGACAAGGTCTGCGGGTTGGCCAAGTCGCGAACACCGCAGGCCGAGGCCGACCCTGGCTGGAAACGGCACGGCAACGCCCGATGCTTGTCTTTCCCAATATCAAATACCTGATATCTGATCCCGTTTTTCTACAGACTGCGAAGAAACGCCACGGCCTTGGCGATGTCGCCCACCGGGTCGGGGCCGGCCTCACGCTCGATGGTATGGAAGCCGTCAAAGCCGATCTCTTCCATCAGCGCGACGTAGGCCGGGAAGTTCACGTCGCCCAGGCCCAGCGCAACTTCGCCATTGCCGCGCTTGCCGTCCTTGGCGTGGGCATGCACGGTGTACTCAGCCAGGTCGCGGGCCGACTGCATATGGTCGAAGCCGCCCATGACCAGGTTGGCCGGATCGAAGTTCGCCCCGATGCCCGAAGAGCCCACTGAATCCAGCAGGGCCGCCAGCGTCGCACCCGACTCCGGGCCGGTCTCGGTGGCGAACGTCACGCCTTTGTCTTCGGCGTAGCGGGCGACCTTCTCCAGGCGGCGGCGCATCGGGTCGCACACCTTGGGGTCCAGGTCTTCCGGCACATTGCCGATGTGGGTGGTGATGATGTCGGTGCCCAGGTCCAGCGCCTGGTCCACCGCCGCCATCAGCTTAGGTAGGATGGCTTCGGACTCGGGCTTATCGAGCGGGATGCTGAAGTCGCAGCACGTGGCCGAGAGCGTCAGCCCGCGCGCATGGTAGAGCTTGCGGAAGGCCTTACGCTGCTCGGCGGACTGGTTCTCCGCCAGCATCGCGCCCTTGACGACGTAGATCTGGAAACCGTCCACGCCCAGTTCCGCAGCCTTGTCCAGCGCTGCCTCCAGCGGCAGGCCCATGTTGTCGATAAACACACCGATTTTCAGGTTCGCCATCTTTCGCTCCTTTGAGATTTGTTATTGGCCGGCGATAAAGACCCGCTGGTCGAATAGCCGCGGGGAATACGGACTGCCATAGGTGACGGACACGATGAACTTTCGGCCGACGGGGATGCCTTCGTTCCATGCCAGCCGGAACTGATACCGCCGCATGATGCTCTGCCAATGCTTCTTGTTCTCGGCGGGCTCTTCAAGATTGGCGTTCCAGACGGCCAGCCGCTCGCCGCGGGCGTCGGGCTTGCTCTGCTCATAGCGGTACAGCTCGAAGCGGAAGTTGCCGAATGCCTTGGTGGCGTCAGCGAAATAATCGATGGCCTCGACGCGGACTTCCAGCCCGGCGATCTTGCCTTCATCGTTGAGGATGCGCGAGCCCGTGAAGGGGTCGAGCTTGATGGCCTTGGGCAGCAGCAGCGCCACGGGCTGGGGAACGGGCACGCTGTTGGGCACGGCCAGCGCGGGCATGCTCTCGGGTTGCGAGGCCGCCATGCTCGGCATGCTGCTGACGGGCTTGACGCTGTGATCCTCTGTCCAGCATCCGGCGTACAACGCGACCAGCAGCAAGCTCAGGACCAGCGCGATCTGTTTCATGCGTTCTCCCAGTAAGACCGGGGGGATTATAGACCTGCCTGCAAGAAGGCGTCAATGCTTTGGGACATTGCGTGCGAACCAGTGGCACCAAGGCGGCAGGAAACACGACCAGACGCGGTATGACATATTAGATATCAGGAAGCTGCATCCACCGCGGATGTCTTTCCTGAATCTAATATCGAATATCGCCGTTTGGCCCTACGCCTTGGCCAGCTTGACCAGAATTTCCAATCCCTTGGCCAGGCGATCCTGCGGGATCGTGTAGGCCAGGCGGAAGTGGGTGTCCTGCTCGGAAAAGACGTTGCCGGGAATGATGAGCACGTTGTTTTCGATGGCCTTGGCGCAGAACTCGCTGCCGGTCATGCCGCGCGGGGCGGGCACGAAGGCGTAGAAAGTACCGCCGGGCTTGAGCAGGCCAAAGGTGCTGCCCAGGGCGTCAAACACCATATCGCGGCGCTGTCGGTACTCGCCGGCGTGGTCCTGCACGTCGCAATCGAGGGCGGCCAGGGCGCCGATCTGGGCCATGCTGGGGGCGCACACGAAACTGTACTGCTGCAGCATCGTCATCTTCTCGATGAGTTCCCTGGGCCCGGTGCACCAGCCCATCCGCCAGCCGGTCATGCCGTAGGTCTTCGAGAAGCCGCGCATCAGCAGCGTGTTGTCGTAGTAGCTGGCCATCGACGCGAACGGCTCGTCGTAGCAGAACATGTTGTAGCACTCATCGCTGACGACGAGCAGGTTGTGCTTGCGGGCCAGGTCGGCAATGGCCTTGAGATCCTTGGCCGAAAAGACCTTGCCGGTGGGATTGCAGGGCGAATTCAGCACCAGCAGCTTGGTCTTGGGCGTGATGGCGGCGGCGATCTTCTCGGGATTCGGCGAGAAGTCGGGGTACGTGTCCACCAGCACGCACTTGCCGTTGCACAGGCTGACGAGGTGCTTGTACATGACGAAGTACGGGTCGAGCAGCAGCACCTCGTCGCCCGGATCGATCAGCGTCAGGAATGCCAGCATCAGCGCCCCGGACACGCCCGAGGTGATCAGGTAGGGCCGCTCGCCGGTCCAGCCAAATTCCTTATTGCAGGACTTGGCGATGGCGGCGCGGAGTTCGGCGATGCCCTGCGTCTGCGTGTACTTGTTGAGACCCTTCTTGACGGCCTCGATGCAGGCCTGCTTGGCGTGCTCGGGCACATCGAAGTCCGGCTGGCCGATGGAGAGGTTGATCGGATCCTTGAGCTTGGCAGCCAGGTCGAAGACCTTGCGGATGCCGGAGGCGTCAATGGACTTCACGCGTTGGGCGAACGGAATGTCGGACATGCTCGGGCTCCCGTGCTGTGGCCTATGAAACGAAACCGCCGGCAGAAAACGGGCCGGTGAATCAATGAATCGGTTGATCCGTGGATAAGACAACGCTTCCGCCATCGCGGGCGTCGTTTCCGATCCACCGATCAACCGATCTCGACTGACTCTGTGACGTTCCAGCCTGCCGCGGGGGGCAGGCCGTCGCCTTGGACTGGTCGCGCCGGGCTGCTACTTCTTGCCCTTGGCGGCCTTGCCGGCCGGAGCGGCGCCCTTGGCCGGAGCCTTGGTCGCGGCGGCAGCAGCAGCGGCGGCAGCGGCCGGAGCGGCGCCGGCTTCGCCTTCAGCCTTCTCTTCGGCGGCCTTCTTGGCCTTGGCGCCGACCTTGCTGTGGCGGACCCGGGTCTTGACCAACCCCAGAGGGCTGTTCTTTTCGGCGTCGAACTTTTCTTCTTCGATCATCCGGTGGATGCGCTCGTCGCGCGACAGTACGCTGCGGTTTCCACCCAGCCCGACTCGGGCCTTGAGGCTACGGTCCATGGTCATCTCGTCATACTCCTAGTCTAATCTTCCAGTCGAACGTAAGGCTGGCGGAATCCGTAGGCATGCGTCTTCCGCAGGTATTCCTTGCCCAGTAGCTCAATCTTATTCTTACGATCGGCGATCTCCGGAGCGTCCTTCTTGGCAAAGGCCACTTCGTCGAGCACCATCCACTTGTTTGTCAGGCCGCGGTCGATGCTGGCCTGCACGCCCTTGCTATGCAAAAACGCCTGGATGTCCCGGGCCTGGCCCTCGGTCGATATGCCATCCTGGATCACCAGGTAGTACATACCTTTCTTGCGACTATCGGCGTTGGCGGCGGGCTCGCGATCCGGCACAATGGCCGCGGGCGTCAGCTTGGAGCTGTCGGGCCCCGACTGATGCGCAGCCTCAGGCCGTGCGTCGCCACCGGCGGCCAGTCGTCCCGAGTGCTTGCCGATCAGGAACGACGTCGTCACCAGCAACATCAAGCCTAGCACCACCACTGTAGTGCTGACGCGGTTGAAGCAAATCCTCAACTGGCCGTCGGCGTAGTCGAAAACCGGCTCTTGCATCGTATCGGGCCGGGCCGAAGTCGCCGCGGGGCGGCTTGTCGGCGCCAGTTCGGCCGGAGCGGGCTGGCTCGTCGCCTCGGCCTCGGCGCTGGGAACTTCCGCGCCGCTTGATTCCTGTGGCCGGTCCTGCCGGGCCTTGCCAAACCAGCCAGGAACACCCAGCATCTTTCGACGCTGGCTGATCACCTCATAGAGGGCCTTGGAGTCTTTCTTCTTGTCAGCTGCCACGGGTGGACTCCTGGCGTCGCCATGGCGACGCCCCGCACTAGCTTCAATGCCGCCCAACAGTCAATTCACAGCCCGATTAAAGTACCGGCCCGACGCCCACGTGTCAAGGCCCCTTGCAGCCGGAGAAAACGGCGGTGAGTGACCTGTTCTTCTGGCGAGAAGAACGGGTCGCTCACGCCGGAGCCTCGGACATCGAAAGAACTTCGAGTTTTTGATTTGAATAAAGCTTCGAGTTGGTCGGCCCCAGCGGGGCCGAGGGATGTAGCCGCGGGTGGAGCGGCAGGTCGGCGAAGCCGCCGGACGCGGAACCCGTGGAACGAGGCTCTTCTGCGCTCGCCCCGGAGGGGCGAAGGAGCCTCACCGGCACGGTCGAATCGTGGCCTTCCTCCGCCCCTGCCGGGGCGGGTGAAACAGCAACTCTCCACGGGTTGCGCTCCGGACCGCCTCCGGCGGCCTGCGCTCCACCCGTGGCCACATGCCTTTGCCCCTCCGGGGCAATGGGTCGCGAGAAAACAGGTTACTTGCAAACGCCCGGACGCACACCGCGACGGTCCGCTCTGCGGAGACTACTTCGTCTGCGCTGGTTGCGGCATTGCCGGCAGCGTGGGCGGCTCCTCCGACAGCCACCAGGCGTACGTCTGAACCGGCTTGGCGTCTATCGTGAATTCCGCTACTGCCTTGTCAGATACGGGCTTAACGCCGTTTAGCAGGTCAAACGCCTTGCTCGGAGAGGGCAGGTGGATCGTCCGCGGGCCGGCCTGCTCGCCCGTGTGCATCACCACCATGTGGCTGTTGGCGTAGAGAATGTCATCGCTGTCCAGGTACACGTGGACGCCGGCGAACTTGGCCATGGCCCGCAGGAACTCCGCCGGCAGGGCCACCGCGCCCGCATACACGCTCGTCCAGTCGGCGAATTCCTTGTACGCCAAGCCGACGTAGTACGCGTTGCCCCACTGGTTTAGCGGCGTCACTTCGCCGGTAGATGTCTCGGCCGGCGGGTGCATATTCTCAATCGAGTACCACCCGGCCGTCACCGCGTCCTTATCTTCCACGGCGAAAATCGGCGAAACGCGCGTGACCGGCGGGAACAGTTTGCCATTCTCCACCATGCGATAGAACTGGCCGAAGATGTATCCCGTCGGCAGCAGCGAGGTCAGCCGGTTGTGCGTATTGGGCACGATCACGGTTGTGGCCAAACGCTGGTCGTAGCGGCCAAAGTTAAAGCCCGTCAACTCGGTCATGTTCTTGACGGAAAGTGCCTGCTCGCGGTCGTCATTGATGAAGCCCGAGGCATGAGCCCACAGGATCGTCCGTTTGCCGCCCTTGAGCCGCTCGAGAATCTTCCGGCTGGCGTCGTTGAGGCGATACGCGTCCAGCACGATGATCAGCTTGTAGCGTTCCAGCGGGAAGTCCTCGCGGCCAACGTCCTGGTGCAGCCAGACGTCGTACGGCGTGCCAGTCCGGCCCATCTCGGCCAGGAACTCCTGGTGCGTCAGAGCGCGGTCCAGCCGGTTGTCGCCGCGGTAGAAGTACTTGGAGTCTTCGTCCACCAGCACGGCCACTTGGGAGACTGACTTGACCTTGGCCTGGATGTTCAGCATGCCGATCTGCTGGAGCTGGCGGAAGGCCTCGAAGTATTTCTGCTCATGGCCAAACCACTGAGATTGAAAGTCCCAGATCCACGCCATGGTGCCCTCGGCCGCATCTTGCAGCAGGTCGCGTTGATAGGTCTTGATGGTGTCCTGCACGACCTGCTCGGAGTGCGGCTGCTTGAATTGTTTCTGGCTGATGCCGTACGGTCGAAGATCCTCCTCCACGAAGAACAGTTTGTTGCGGGCGGCCACGGAGTCCACGATGGTGTGGATCGGCAGGTGGTCCTTGAGTTGACGCATGTTGTAGGCGGGCGGGCCGGCGAAGAAGTCCAGGTACGGGCTGCTGCATACCCGCTCGAATTCGTAGGAGTTCTTGCCGTCGTCCATGAGCGGCTCGTGGAAGGCGCCGCAGAGCAAGTTGGGGTCAAGTTCCTTGGCGGCCTTGCCCATGGCCAGCATGCGGTCGGCGGTCTCCTTGGCCTGCGTCCGCCAGAAATCGATGAGGGCCTGCGACGGGCCTTTGTGAGGATCGAAGAAGTCGCCGACATCCGGCGTCATAGCCAGCTCGGGATCAGGGATCTCCAGCGTGTCAAACGTCAGCCCCTCACGGCCATAGGCCTTGGCCAGGGCGTGGTCAGTCTTGTACAGGGCCTTGGCGTACTCGCGATACGCCCGCAGCATGGCCGGGCCGGTGTCGGGGTGTTGGTGAAACTTCTTGGCCGAGGCGAAATCGAACCACTCCTGCGCGCAGCCGCCCTCAAAGAACAGCCCGATCACGCGGTCGCGACGCGGATAGGTCTTGAGAAACTCGACGTGCCGCCGGACCATCTCGACGCCCTGGGCTTCAAACTTCCGCGACGCCAGCGAATACATGGCAGTATGCGTTCCGGCCATCGGGCCCTTGGGCTTGCCGTCCTGCCAGAGCAATTCATCGGGGTTGTCCTTGGCCCACTCGGGCGAAGTGCCGACAAACATGCCCAGCACGCAAATGGTCTGGTCGTTGAAGTCCAGGATGGCGTCCAGCCGGCGGCGGACCTCGACGAAATGCTCGTCCCACGACTTATTCCAATCGACCAGGTGCGTCATGAAGAACAGCCGCACGCCCGAGTCGGCGAACTGCTTCATGTACGCGAAGTCGTCGTGGATACGGTCGCGATACGCCAGCATCGGCACGGGCTCGTTGTTGTAGAACAGCCGGGGGATGCCGTTAACGCTGCGGATCGTCGCGGCCGGCCGGGTCTGCTGAGCAGACGCCGCCGTCGCGCTGATGCTGACGGCCCAAAGCGACAGCAAGGAACCAAACACGCCGACGCTGACGAAGTGGATCTTACTCAGACTCATGGGAATCCTTAACTGAGCGATGGGCTCGTTCTTCAGCCCTGATTCCTTAGCTTCAGCAGGACCATCTTTCCAACTTGACGCGACATGGTTTGCTCTGGTCCAGTTTGCGATCAGCCCGCAAGTGTATCCTGAAGGGTGGCGTCGTGCGAGCGCAGAAAGAAAGCACAGAAAGAAAGAGGGCGGCCTCAGGGTGATCCGCGAGCCGCCCGGCGGGCTAGCTCTTACGGAGCAGCAGGGCGAGGTGAGCGGGTGCCTAGAGCTATTGCCCATCTGCGGCTCGAGCGGTAGACTCTGTGGACTATGGAAAAGCCTGATATCAATGCCCAGATGCAGTCGCTGCTGCGTGGGGCCGAGAGAGTGTACACGGCCGAGGAATTGGAGAGCCGTCTCAAGGAATTCCAATCCACCGGCCGGCAGATGCGCGTCAAATTCGGCATGGACCCGACGGCCCCGGACATCCATCTGGGCCACTCGGTGGTGCTGCGCAAGCTGCGTCAGTTTCAGGATCTTGGCCACAAGGCCGTGCTGATTATCGGCGATTACACCGCCCGCATCGGCGACCCGACGGGCCAGAACACCACCAGGCCGATCCTCTCGACCGAGCAGATCCAGGCCAACGCCAAGACGTACTTCGAGCAGGCCGGTAAGATCCTCGACAACACGCCGAAAAAGCTGGAGGTCTGTTACAACAGCGACTTCCTGGCCAAGCTGACCTTCGCCGACGTGCTTCGGTTGGCCGGCCAGATGACCGTCGCCCGCATGCTGGAGCGCGACACCTTCGCCCTGCGGTACAAGGACGGCGTGCCGATCGGCCTGCACGAGTTTCTCTACCCGCTGATGCAGGCTTACGACAGCGTGTGCATGCAGGCCGATGTGGAATTGGGCGGCTCGGACCAGACCTTCAATTGCCTGTGCGGACGCGACATTCAGCGCAACAGCGACCAGCGGCCTCAGGTGGTCATGGTTATGCCGATTCTCGTGGGCTTAGACGGCACGCAGAAGATGTCCAAGAGCAAGGGCAACTACGTCGCCATTACCGATGCGCCCAGCGATATGTTCGGCAAGATCATGTCCATCCCCGATGCGCTGATGAGCAATTACTTTACGCTGCTGACGGACATGAGCGAGTCCAAGATTCGCGACATGGTCGATCCGGCCAAGACGCACCCGCGGAAAGCCAAGGCCCAACTGGGACGGATGATCGTGACCCAGTACTACGACGCCCAGGCTGGCCAGGCGGCGTCGGATGAGTTCGACCGCGTTTTCGCGGCCAAGGAGAATCCCACCGACATGCCCGAGGTGCCGGTTTCCTGCGACAAGATGGGCATTCGGGAATTGCTCACGTCCAGCGGCTTTGCGGCATCGGGCGGCGAGGCCCGCCGGCTCATCGAGCAGAACGCCGTGACGATCGACGGCGAAAAGGTCAACAAGATCGACGCCGTGGTGGAGTTGCGTTCTGGCCAGGTGCTGCGCGTCGGCAAGCGCCGGTTCGGCAAGATCGTGGTCAAAGGATAGCGGCCGTTGTAGAAGCCGGCTTTGGTGTCGCGGGCGTCTCGCCCGCGCTGATCGAGAGCAGGACCAGTCTTACGCGGGCGAGACGCCCGCGACACATGACCGCAAATGCAGCTACCGCGACTGACACATCCTGAACGATACGTGGGCCTGTTCGTCATCGATTTTGGCGACAGGGCGGCCATCGGCTACACCGGCGAGGAAGTCGCAGGGCTGCTGGACTCGCCCCAGTACCGCGACGCCAAGGCCTACCGAATTGCACGGGCCGGTGCGGATGGCCGGTTGGAACTGGTCGGCGTGCCCAGCGGTGCACTCCGGCAGCAGACGGGGCTGTTCTTTCACGCCCGCTCGCTCGAACGGGCGAAGGCGGATTACCAAATTCTGCACCAGGCCGCTCAGCGACACGTCCTGCCGTGCCCGGCCAAAATCGCCCTTTGGCGGCTGGGGCAAGAGGCTGAGACTGCCTTCGTGGTTGCGCTGGTCTACGCCTCTGAGTTCGATGCTCAGGTTTCACGCTGGATGCTGGATCACGAGATCAGTATTGGCGAACAGGCCGACGGCGGTCCCGGCCGGCTGAAGACGCTACAGCACCAGGCCGAGACACTGGAATCGGATGAACTGAGCGGCTCGGCGGGCGTGGTGTCGCGTTCGCCAGAGCAAGTCCTGGCCGCGGTGGATGACCCCGTTCAGCGGATTTTGTAGGCGCTGCCTGTGCGTAGGGCGTGCAACTCGTTGCACGCGTAACGGCGGGACTCGCGTCGCCAACGACTGGCTCGGTCGGCCGCTCTACAGTCTTGTAGGGTGGGCCGAGGAGCGAAGCGACGAGTCCCACCAATTCCGCTACTTGATGCCCACCTGCACGCGGTAGCAGAACAGCCATGGCCGGGGCGTTTCCCCCAGCGACTCCTGGGCCTGCTGAGCCAGGCGCCCCAGCAGTTCCCGCACCTGCGGCACGCCGGCTTTCAGCAGCGTCTGCACGCCGCCGAAGCTCATGGCCAGTCCCACCAGTCGCTGGGCGTTGCCCTGCTCGATGCTGTGCAAAAGGATCTCGCGCGTATAGCCAAACAGGCCGCTGTTGCGAATGCGTTGCAGGTGCTCAGCCTTGGCCCAGCGTTGCACCTGGGCGTCGCCGTGGGCCTTTTCGAGCTTTCGCGTCTCGGCTGTGAAGTCGTCATAGGCCCGCTCCGCCGCGGCGTTCATCACCGGCGGCCAATCGCAATCGACCGCGGCAAAGACCCCGCCAGCACGCAGGATGCGAGCGACCTCGCGAAAGGTCGGCTCGGGCGGCATCCAGTGCAGGGCCTGCGAGATCGTCACGATATCGGCCGACGCGTCCCCCAAGTGCGTCTCAGAGGACGCGCCACTCTGGTAGCGGATTCCTTGACAGCCGGGCAGTTTTGCGGTTGCGGCCTCGGCTCGGCGGCGCATGTCATCGCTGGGCTCGACGCCGATGACCGACTCGGCCAGGCCCGCCCAGATGCGGCTGGACAGGCCCGTGCCACAGCCAATGTCCACCACGCGCGGCCGCTCGCTCTGGGCCAATTGACGCAGCACGTCCACCAAGGCCCGCGGCGGGGCGGGCCGATACGCGTCATAGTCTTCTGCAAAGCCCATGAATCGTTCGACATTTGCGGGAACGGCCGGGCCCATATTCACCTCGTGATTGTGGAAAAACTCGCGGCGACCCGTGAGAGTCGCCGCGTCACTTACTTACTTCGTAGCGGCCGCCATGACCGCGAGAGCTATCGCCCTCAGCCACCGCCCACTTTCAGGACGTTCTTGGCGGGCTCGGGCGGCTGGACTGCCACGTCGTAGCCGAGTTCTTTCCACTTCTTGATGATATCGGCGTTGGCCCAGGCTGTCACGTGGCGGTAGAGTTCTTTGCCCGATGGGTCGAGGAACACCTGCACCGGCACGGTCTCCAGCGGATACTTCTTGTCCATCTCGGGGTTCTTGTCGAGATCGACAATCTCGATGTTCAGCCGCCCGGCCGTCTGTTTGCGGAGGTCTTCCAGCGACAGCTTCATCTGCCGGCAAAACGTGCACGTGGTCGTGCCCAGTTCCAGCAGCTTCGGCGCGCCCGGCAGCGAGGCCGGCGTCGAAGAGGGCGTTGACGAGGGCTGCGATGCGGGCTTGCTTTGCGCCCACACCATCCAACTGACGCTGATCGCCAGGAGCGGCACGATCAGCATCTTGAGTTTGCGTTCCATGGTTGCTCCTTTAGAACCCATCTCGTCGCGCGGGCAACGGGATCAACATTCTAATTATACCCGGAAGAACCCTTACTTCTTGTCGGCCTGATCATTCTTCCACTTCAGCACAGCCTGGGCGTACTTCTCGACGACGTTGCTGAAGTCGCCGTTCCACGTCACGTAGATCGCCCCGGTGATGCCCTTGAGCCCATCGGCCTTGTTGAGGATCTGCACCACGCCTGAGGGGCTGTTGGTGGAGATGATCTGCGGATGCCCCTGTTCACTGAAGAACTTCACCGAATCGGCCTTGCCGGCGTTCCAGTTGATCAGGCCGACTTCCTTGGGCAGGCCTTCCCAGGACTTGTCCCACGGGTTGATGCCCTTGCAGACGGCGAAGGCCTCGCCCTTGAAGCCGGCGTTGTGGAAGGGGTCAAACAGGTCCGACCAGACATAGATGCCCTTGGCGTCGGGGCTGTGCTTTTTGATGATGGCGGCGCAGCGGGTGATGTTGTCGCCCAGGATCTGGCCGCAGGTCTTGCCGGTGTCCTGGCAGCTCTTGTCCCAGCCCTGCATGCGGATTTCATCGTGCTCCAGGAACCAGTAGTCGGGCTGAAGGTGTTTCTGGACGTTCTCCACGCACGTCTCGATGAGCTGGTAGGTCTTCGGCTCGGACATGCAGATGGGCACCTGGTCGTTGTAGCACATGACGGAGGTCTGGTAGTAGCTCAGCAGGACCTTGTCACCTTCCTTGAGCTGGCTACCGGCCGGGATGGCCGGGGTCGGGCCCACGTGCCACTGGTAGCCGCCCTTGCTGGGGCTCATGCCCAGGCCGGGGTCCTTCATTTCAGGCAGGTCTTTGCTTTCTTGCAGCACGGTCTTGCCGTCGGCGGTGGTGGCCTTGAAGGGCGCGCCGTCGCGCCGGACCATGTCCGACAGCCCGGCCGGTTCGAGTTTCACGTCGGCCCACCAGATTTTGCCCGCTCCGCCGGACCACGACCCGACGTAGATGGCCACGTCCGTAAACTCGGCCGTGTTGAAGGTCTTGTGGTACACCTTCCAATCCTGGGTCTTCTCGATGTCCGTGAATTCGGGCAGGTGCAGGATACGGCCCTCGTGCTCCGCCATCGAGCCCAAGGCCATCAGCCGGTTATCCTTGCCGGTGTAATTGTCGGTCTTCACGGCCACCGACATATGGTAGTTCTGGTAGGGCTTGACCTTGATGTGCTGCCAGGCGCGGGCATGCTCGTACTGGTCGTTCTTCTTGATGTCTTCCATTCGCAACGAGCACTTACCGTTGTACTTGACGTCGTTGTCGATGAAGCAGGCCTTGCCCGGCTCATCTACGCCCCAGGCGGCGGGTGCGTTGTCCTTATTGTCCTCGAACGTGCCGTTGATTAGTCGAGTTGCGTCGTCGCTGACGAGTTTGCCGTCCTTGACGATATAGGGGGCATCGACCACAGGCTGGGCCTCGGCCAGGTTGGGATCATCCCACATCAGCGCGTTGGCGTAGCCCAGCGGCAGCACGGCCGCCACGAGGTCCATGCCGTTGTCGGTGCAGGCCTGGCGGAACTTGTGCAGATTGTCGATGAACTGCGGGCTGGCGTCGCTCCAGTGCATGAGTCGGCCATCAAGGTAGGCGATGCCTGTATAGCCGGCCTGCTTGCAACGTTTGACCATGTCGATGGCCTTGGCCAGGCTGGCTGGATCGCCCAGGTTGGTGGAGTAGTAGATCCAGAGGTTGAACTTCCCGTCGGTCGATGGAGCGGCATGTGCCATGGGCGTCTGAACCAGCGACAACATCAAACAGCACGCGAGCAGCGATGCCAGGAGTTTCATTTCATTGCCTTTCTGAGAGGAAGAACGGAACAGGCGAACTGAATAGGGCTGATTTTCACATCACACGTCCTGATTCGCAGGCTCACGCGGCGGATGGAGCCTGCGTGCGATAATTGTCGCTCTTGTCAGCCATGCTGCAAGCATATTTGCGACTCGTTCGCCGCATTGTGCCTGCGTATCCGCTTTCTCCAAGCGGAGATCGAAATTAAGGGGGGCTGCGAATGTGCCGATGTGGTCTTCCAGCGTCATCCCGTTTCTCGGTGCAGGCATGGAGCAGGTACGTGGCAGATCGAACAAGCATTTCGGGCATCGCCGGACCTCGCTCCGCGTTCGTCAAGCGGATGCTGGCGATAGCCTTGGTGGCGGATTTGCTCTTCATTGGCCCAGCGGCCCTCAAACTGCGGGGAAGCCGTGTGCAATATGAGGAACGCGCCGACGTTACGACGCAGAACCTCTCGCTGACATTGGCCGGACACCTCACCGATATCGTCGAAAAGATCGACATGACCGTGCGTGCGATGGCCGATGAAGTGCAAGGGCAAATTGCCCGGGGCGGGATCGACGAAGCGGCTATGAATGCCCTGATTGTCCGACACCATTCCTACCTCCCGGTTCTCGACGGCTTGCGCGTAGTGAACGCTCAGGGGGAAAACGCCTACGGCATCGGTGTAACTCCCGGAGTGCGGACAAGCGTGGCCGATCGGGCCTACTTCCTACGCTTACGCAGCGATTCGAAGGCGGGGCTGGTTATCTCCGAGCCGGTGGTGGGACGCGTCAGCAAGAAATGGTCGATCATCTTCGCCCGCCGGGTCAATCGGCCGGATGGTTCGTTCGCCGGGCTGGTCTACGGCACGATTGCGCTGGATGACTTTGTGAAAATGTTCTCATCCATCGATGTCGGCAAGCGGGGGACAATCGCGTTGCGCAGCGAGAAGCTGGCTCTTATCGCGCGGTATCCCGAGCCAGAGGGAGTCAGCAGTGCAGTTGGAAGTCTGGATGCCTCGGTCGACTTGCAGCGTCGCGTTCATGCGCAAAGCGGAGCCGGGAGCTATCACACCGCCGGGAACTTTGATCACATCGAGCGGTCTTACTCGTACCGGAAAGTCTCCGACTATCCATTCTACATAATCGTCGGGCTGGCTTACGAGGATTACATCGCTGCATGGCGGAGCGAGGCCGCCGGGGTCGCGGCCTTGGTGGTGATGTTCGTTCTGTGCACGTTCATCGCGTCTTGGCTGGCTTACCGCGGGTGGATACGCCGAGCCATCGCCGCCCGTTCCCTGGCACGGCAGGACGCGGAGCTTCTGGAGACCAACCGCCAACTCGAACGAGCCACCGCCCGCGCCAACGAGATGGCGGTGCAATCCGAGAAGGCCAGTGCCGCCAAGAGCGAGTTTCTGGCCAATATGTCGCACGAAATTCGCACGCCCATGAACGGCGTGATGGGCATGGTCGAGCTGCTGTTACGGACCGAACTGAACCCCCAGCAGCGTCGCCAGGCCGAGACCGCCTATCACTCGGCCGAGGCGCTGCTGCTGATACTCAACGACATCCTGGACTTCTCCAAGATCGAGGCCGGCATGCTGGAACTGGAATCGCGGCCGTTCGATCTGTCGGTGCAGGTGGAGGACACGGTACATCTGCTGGCCGCTCGCGCGCGGGAAGAGGGGCTGGAACTGGTGATGCGTTATCCGCCCGGCCATCCGCGGCACTTCCTGGGCGATCCGATGCGCCTCAGGCAGGTGCTGATGAATCTGCTAGGCAATGCCATCAAGTTCACGCGCCACGGCCACGTGCTCGTCAGCGTCGATGTCACGCCGGTACCGGCCGAGCAAGGTCCGGGCGGACTCGAAACGGCTTGCATCGAACTGTCGGTGCGTGACACGGGCATTGGGATTCCGGCGGATAAGCTGGAGTACATCTTCGACAAGTTCACTCAAGCCAACACGTCCACGACGCGTAAGTTCGGCGGCACGGGGCTTGGCCTGGCCATCTGCCGGCGCCTGGTGGAGTTGATGGGCGGCAAGATCTGGGCGGAGAACGCCCCCGACGGCGAGGGCAGCATCTTCCACGTTCGCGTCAACCTGCCGCCGGCCGAGCCGCTCCAAGCGGTTCGCCCCGCGCATCCTGACGAACTGGTCGGGCGGCATGTCCTGGTGGTCGATGACCACCCGGTCAACCGAGAGGTGCTGCGGGATATCCTGCGTGACTGGGGCATGCGGCCAGGGCTGGCTGCCGACGGGTCGTCGGCTCTGCGGGCGTTGGAGCAGGCGCGCGGCGACGACGATCCGTTCACGCTGGCCGTTGTCGATGCCATCCTGCCCGGCATGGACGGCGTGACCTTGTGCCGCCACATCCTGAGAGATGCGCCTGCGTCGCTGCGCACGATCGTGATGCTCTCATCGGCCGACGATGGTCGGCAGGCGACCCAGTGCCGCGATGCCGGCGTGGAGTTCTACCTCGTCAAGCCGGTTCGACAGGGCGAGTTGATGGAAACGCTGCTGCACGCGATCGGCAAGACCGAGGGACGGCAAGAACGCAAACGACAGGAGCAGGAGCAAGCGATCTCCGTGCCGCACGCTCACGTACTACTGGCCGAAGACAACGCCGTCAACCAGGAAGTGGCGATGGCGCTGCTCAAGGCGATGGGTTGCTCGGCCGTGCTGGCGCAGAATGGCCTGGAGGCGCTCGAAGCTGCCCGGCGCGAGCCCTTCGACCTGATTTTCATGGACGTGCAGATGCCGGAAATGGGCGGCTTGGAGGCTACGGAGAAGCTTCGCCAGTGGGAGCAGGCCCAAGGTCGTCGCACGCCCATTGTGGCCATGACAGCGTACGCGATGAAGGGCGACGCCGAGCGGTGCCTGCATGCGGGCATGGACGACGTCGTCACCAAGCCCGTCAGCGCCCGCAGCATCGCCGATGCGATTCGCCGGTGGGCGGGCCCTGCTTCCGGCAGCCCGCCTCATGGCTGCTCCGTACAATGTGCGACGATGCCGGCACGCACTGAGGCCAACGCCGCCGCATCGAACACGGCGCCGCCAGTGGCCCGGGCGTTGTTGCAGGCCGAGCCGGCGGGCGTTGCGCAGCCTGATGTGCCGGCGTGCGAGCCGCTCAACCTGGATGATCTTCTGCAGCGCTGCCTGAGCAACCCGGGAATCGTCGATTCGGTGCTGGTGGCCTTCCAGAGGAGTACCGAAAAGCTCATGGCCGACCTGGTCCAGACAATCGAGAGCGGGGACATGGTCACGGCTTGCCGGCACGCTCACACGCTCAAAGGCGCCGCTGCGAATATCTCGGCCGAGACGCTCCGTGCTGCGGCCTTGAAGGTCGAGCAGGAACTGAATGATGGCACTGGGGATGCCGCCAAAGCCAGCTTGCCCGCGCTGCAACTGGCGCTAGAAGTGTGCCTCGGGTTCATCCCCGAGGCGCGCAGTCGCCTTGTAGTTCGCTCCATACCCCGTTCGGAGGTGTCCCCATGAAGATTCTTATCGCGGAAGACGATCGCGTGTCGGCAGTTCTGTTGTGCGAAGTTCTGGAACGGATGGGCCATGAGGTCCACACCGCCAGCAACGGCAAGGAAGCACTGACGCTCCTGCGAGAGACGGACTACTCGGTTGTTATTTCCGACTGGGAGATGCCCGAAATGGATGGGCTCGAGCTTTGCCGCGCCATCCGGGCCGAAGAGTTCGACCATTATGTCTACGTGTTGATGCTGACCGTGCGGCACGGCACCCAGCACGTAGTGGAAGGCTTGGCCGCCGGGGCGGACGAGTTCATGTCCAAGCCCCTGATCCCGGAAGAGTTGACCGTCCGGCTGCGGACGGCTGAGCGTATTCTCACGCTTGAGACCCGCGACCTGGCGATCTTCTCCATGGCGCGACTGGCGGAAAGCCGCGACCCCGAAACCGGCGCCCACCTGGAACGCGTGCGGCAGTACTCACGCTGCCTGGCCAAGGACCTGAGCCAGCAAAAGGCCCTCGCCGGCCAGATCACGCCGGCCTTCATCAACCTGATCTACCAGACCAGCCCGCTGCACGACATCGGCAAGGTGAGCATTCCCGACTGTGTCCTGCTTAAGCCCGGCCGGTTGGACAACAGCGAATTTGAGATCATGAAGACGCACGCCCGCGCCGGCGCCGAAACGCTTGAAAAGGCCATTCGGATGCACCCTGGGGCCGATTTCCTGAGGATGGCGCGCGACATCGCCGGGTATCATCACGAACGATTCGACGGCAAGGGCTATCCCTCGGGCCTGGCCGGCGATGACATCCCGCTATCAGCCCGCATCTTCTCGGTCGCCGATGTCTATGACGCCCTGGTGTCCAAACGCGTGTACAAGGCCGCATTTACCCATCAAGTGGCGCGCAGCATCATCCTGGAAGGTTCGGGAACGCAGTTCGACCCGGACGTCATCGAGAGCTTCCGTCGGTGCGAGGAGCAGTTCCGGGCCACGGCGTTGGCAATGTCCGACGACGCTCGCCAACTCGAAGAGGCCTTGACGTAGAAACGTTGACAGCGCAAAGAAGACGGGCGAACCAGCCAAGGTTCGCCCGTCATTTCATAACAGCTGCGGGGCCGGGCATCCTGCACCCGGCAACGCATATTCAAAGACTGCTTTGCTTACGGCTGCGCCTGTGTCAGGTCGTCGAAGCTGCCGACGTTCCCACCTATCGTTTCTGCCGGGTCGTTTACGACCTTGCCCGTGTCGTAATCGGCGTTGGCAGAGGGGACGTACTTGAGCACCTTACTGGTGATCTTCTTATTCAGGGTCGTGGTCATGGCCGGGGTGCTCGAATCCCACGGGATGGTGCCAACGACGTACACGTTCGTGCCGGTGCCCGTGATTGTGCCCCAGGTGGCATGGGTGTTCACGGGGGAGCCATCTCCGCCGCCCAGGTGCAAGCTCAGGTTCATGTCGCCGCCGACGAAGAAGCCCGGCCTGTTCCCGTCCGCCTCCACCCAGCTGCCCGGATTATCGGGATCCTTCTTGAGCTTCAGCACCGCGTTGGCGACCACTGCCTTGGCGCTGACGTTACCCAGGCTGTTTCGCACCGTCACGCTGGCGCTGAACTCGCTTGCCAGCACGGAAATGTTGCCGATCGCATCAGCTTCAAGCACGGCAGTGAAGCTTCCCGCCGTCACCGAGATGTTGCCGATGCCGCTGGCCTTGAAGAGCTCACTGTCGAAGTTGCCGCCGACGGTTTCGGCCGAGTCGAGCGTGGAGTTCACGATGGCGACCGCCGTTGTGCTGACGGGGCCGATCTTGCCCGTGACCTCCACGTGGCTGGAGATGTTGCCGCCGGTGACGGCGATGGACTTGATGGCAAAAGCGTTCGTCGCGGTTTCGGCCGAGAGGTCGGCCAGCAGGTTGGCGGGCGTCA
This sequence comes from uncultured Planctomycetota bacterium, assembly GCA_903892515.1. Classification (GTDB taxonomy): domain Bacteria; phylum Planctomycetota; class Phycisphaerae; order SM23-33; family SM23-33; genus CAITIS01. The sequence goes on from CAITIS010000087.1 coordinate 53,351, forward strand.
TGTTTTCTTCACTCGCGACGTAATTGACGCCGCCGATGAGCGTCAGTTTCTTGGCGTTCCGCGTGACGGCCTGCACCGAGATGGCGCCGATGCCGTTCTTGGCATGGATCGTCCCGGCCAGGTCTCCGCCGACAGTCGTGAGATTGCCGACTTTGCCGCTGGTGTCGATGACGGCGGCGATGCCACCGCCCCGCGTCCAGAACACGGGCGTCATCTTCGGATCGCCGTTGTTGAGGTACACGGGCTCGCCGTTCTTGTCCAGCACTTCGGCCATGCCCGACTTGTACGTCAGCGCCTTGATCGTAATGTTGCCAATGTCGCCGCTGATGCCAGTCAGGTCCACGGGGCTGTCATCAGTTCCGAACGACCCGCCCGTCAGCGTGACCGGGCCCAGGGAGGGCTTGCCCTTGACCACGCCTGCCGCAATTTCGGGGCTAAGAATGTTGCCGCCGCGCGTGCCGCCCTCGGGACCGTCGGGATTCCACCAGGACATGGCCGTGACCGTGATCTTGTCGATCGAGCCCTGCGAGTAGATCGCGCCGGTCAGGTCGCCGCCAGTGACGGTGATCTGCTTGATGCCGCCGATGCCGATGTTCAGATCGGCGCCGAAGTCGTTGCCGGCATCTGGATCGACGCCCGGTCCGAGCGGGCCAGCGACAGTCAGCGTGTTAAGGCCCAAGGCCGAGATTTCCCCGCTGATCCACTTGGCGACGTTCAGCTTGTCCAGCGTGCCGGCAATACGGAGGTCTACGTCGTTGCCGACCCGGCGGGCGGTAAAAGTCATCTTGTCGGCAGCGGTTCCACCGATGTACAGCGGCGTGTTATCGGACACGTCCAGCAGGGTCAGCGTCTTGACGCCGCCGCGCATGCGGATGCCCGTTGGGCCCAAGGCGACTTTGCTCAAGTCCAGCGCGCCCAGCGTCGTTGATCCGGCGCTGATGATGCCGCCGACGTCGGCCAGTCCGTCGCCGTCATTGCCACTGGGCGTGACAACGCCCATGCTCAGCTTGGAGGTGCCATCGCCCACCACCAGGACATACTTCAGGAGGCCGCCGGAATCGAAGAGGAACTCGGCGTAACCCTTGCCCGTGAGGCTGGGCGTGACCTTGTCGCCCTCGCCGGCGTCCTCGGTGTACGACCAGCCCTTTGGCTCAGCCTTGGCCACGGTGCCGATCAAGTGAACGTTGTCCTGGCCAAACGTGCCAAAGTCCACTGCCGCTTGCTGGTAGCTTTCCACGGTTGTCGGCACGCCGGAAGTCACTGTGGATGCCGGATTGTTGAACCGGACCTGCACCTCGTACACGTCATCGGCATCGAGGTCGCCGCTGCTGGGCTGCCAGGCCGTTTCTGTCGCAGCCAGATCGTCCGATGCCACGCCTTCTTGGGTTATGGCCTGGCCAAGACTGGCCTCGATTGTGCCGGCGGCGGGCGCGCCTGTCCAAGCGTTCCACGTCACGTTCAGCGTCGGATCGACAGCCCCGTCAAATGCCTTGGGGCTGGTGATCTTCGGGGCTTGGCCAGGCAGCGATGACGAAGCAAAGCTCACGTGGCCACTCCAGTCATCGCCGTTGGGCGATTTGACCAGCAGGGCGGCGCCAGCCGTCGAAGACAGCGAAGTCCACTGGGCGGCATTCAGGCCGGTCCAGATGAAGATGAACTGCTGTTGCCCAGCCTCGTTGCTGAAGGCTTGGAAGTTGGTTCTGAGATTGCCCACGGAGGTTGTGTCATCGACGGGTTCGCCTGCCCATTCCGGCCACAGGAAACTGGCCGAAGTGAACGCTGTGCCCCACGGCGTTGTGCCGCTGAAGGTTGACAAGCCATCGCCCCAAATGCCCAAAGCGTATTCGTACGTCGAGCCGGACTGGTCCGCCTTCTGGACGATGCCTCGGCGGGTCTCAACGCCCGAGACAATCGGCACCAGCACGGAAAAGTCCATGGTCGTCTTCGTCTCGGATTGCATCTGGACCGAAACGCCGTTGACCGGGGCAGTGCCGGCGTTAAAGAAGTTCACGGCGAAAATGTAGGACTGGCCGCCCAGCAGCGAAACAGTGGGCGTCATGTTGGTGGCTGAGCCGGCTAGGTTGCCGACGAGCGGCGTACTGTCGGGCAGGCCGCTGTCCAGATCGAAGCCCACGTGGCCGGTCGCGCCTGCGCCAGCCCACGCATCCCACGTGAACACGACATTGGGGTCGACGTCCAAGCCGCCTGTCTCTGGGCTGGTGATGTTCGGCAACGCGCCGGGCTGGCTGGCGGAAGACGGGAAACTGAGCTCGCCGCGCCACACACCGTCGTTGGCCGGATCCTGGCCGTCGCTTGATCGGATCACCACGTCCGCGCCGGCCGAGTCCAGCGTGCTGAAGAAGTCAGTGTCTGCCACGGTCCAGGTGACATCGAAGTAGTAGTCGGTTCCGCCTTCCACCGTGCCGGCGTCGAGCTGCACGTCCCCGTTCGAGGTCGAGTAGGTCTCGCCCGCCCAGTCGGTCGGCAGGAAGTCGCTGCCAAGGTCGACCGTCGTGCTCCAGGGCGTGGTGACGATCATGTCGATCAGGTTCGTCCCGGCCGCATATATCTCGTAAGAGTTGCCCGCGGTATCGCCGCCGGCCGTGAGGTCGTGGAAGTGCAGGCGGGTCACCGACAGCTTGGAGATGGTGGTGACGTTGCTGGTCTCAGTCGTGAAGTTCTCGATGACCGTGGTTTGGGACGATACGCTTGTGGTTGCCACGCCATCAAGGTCTACACTGCCAGGCTGCACAAACGTAACCGCCAGGTCATACGTCGTCACGCCCTCAAGCAGCGAGGTCGGCGTCGTGGGCGCAAAGCTCGTAGTCGAGTCGGAATCATCCAGGCTGCTGACGTTCTGTCCGCCGGATACTCTCACCAAGTACTGGATCCGGCCGGTGCCGTCGGCGTCCTGCCAGTCGTCGATCGTGATCGTCGGATCGCGCCGCACGTCCGCCTGGTCGACTTCGGGGAAGGTGATGCTGGGCGCGTGCCCGTCCGAGGGCAGGGCCGACGATGAGAAGTCCAGGGTGCGTTCCCAGGGGTCGGTGGCACCGTAGTAGACGTCCAGCGTGGTACTGGCGTCGGGAGCATCCATAGCGTTCCAGTCTTCCAAGGAGAGGTCCCATGTGACTTGGATGTACCGCACCTCTGGCGTGGAGTAAGCACTAAACGTGACGTTGACGCTGATAAGGGGCGTAACGGTGCTGCCATCCCAGTCGGCGGGCAGAAAGTCGGCGGCAGCGGCATCGAAGTCGCCGCCCCAGGGCAGGCTCGCCTGAAGGTTGGTCATGTCGGCCGCACCGACGACGAGGGAGTACTGCATCGTCTCGTTCAGGCTGCCGCCCCGGTAATCATCCACGAGCAGCCGCCCGACCGCCACGCTGCTGATAGGCGTTGCATCCAGCATGACTCGGGATTCCAACGCTTCGATGAGTGTCTGTCCGTGCGAACGCTTGGTGCGTGTTCTCAAGGGCTTCTCCTTTTCGAGGGGTACATGTACTTAGGCCGAAGCGGGGGCCTCCCACCGGCTCTCGTACTCATGCAGACGCCAAGCCTGCCATGCCGCATCCATCGGCTGGCCAGGGAGGCTTTCTAGTCATCGACAACAAGGCTCGCGAAGGTGCAATCAAATGTACTGCTTGGCGCTTCCGCCTTGGCCGGGTATTCTATCGTCAAGAATGGATACCTGAAAGTGAAATCATCCCTGCGTTCCCACGGGGCCTTTCGGGAATGTAGAGTCTGCTCTTGCGTCGGAGGGGGATTGAGAATACAAAGGCGGCGTTGTCGCAATGGCCTGTGGGCGCGAGCCGGTCGGGCGCTTCGCCCTCTGGAAATTCATCAGGATTCCGGCAGAACCAAATTGTCGTTTAGGTTGTGAATTGTGCTTGCATAGGACGTAAATGTGGGTAAAAAGGGACATGGGGCTTGTTTCTGATCGGCAAGTCACTCAAAGGATTGCGAGGCATGCGTCGGTGACACGGGCGAAACCAGCATTGGCAAGCTTAATGCTAGCGTGGCTGCCGGGCCTGCTGTTGGGCGGGTGCGCCCCTAAGTGTTCCCCTCCGTCTCAGTTAGAGGCCTTTGACAAGGCCGGTCCCGTCGTCATACAGGTGGATATGACGCAAGTGGCCGAGGCGCGGATCCCGGTGGGGCAGTACCGGCCTATCTGCGGCGACGTCCTTGAGTTCCAGATGCCTGAAATGATCCAGGCCGCCAACTTGGACGAGCCCGGCACGGCCATTCCTCCTTATTCCAGCCGCGTGAGCGAGGACGGCACGATCTGTGTGCCGCTGATCGGCCGCGTGCCGGCGGCGGGCAAGACGCTGCGCGAGATTGAAGCCGCCATTGAAACCCGCTGCTATCCCAAGTATCTGGCCAACCCGGTATCCATCGTTGCCAAGGTCTCAGAGTATTACACGATCCCGGTGACGGTGACCGGGGCCGTGGGTTCGCCGGGCCTGTACCGTCTGCATAGCGATGAGTGTTCGCTGGTGTCGCTGCTGATGAAGGCCGGCGGGATCGTCAAGGAAGGCGCCGGGGCCATTCGCGTCATTCGGCCAGACCACGAGATCAAGACGGTGCCCATCCCCGTTCGCGGGTACAACGTGCCCTTCGTCGACATCGCCTTGGAGGGTGGTGAGACCATCGAGGTCGAAGTGATGGAACAGCGGACGTTGACAGTGGTGGGGCTGGTGAACAAGCCCGGATCGTATCCGTACCCTGTGGGCACGGAGTATAATCTCACCCAGGGCCTGGCGCTGGCCGGCGGCATGGACACGTTTGTGGCGCCGGGGTATGCCAAGGTGTACCGGCAGGACGCAAACGGTCACGTGGTAGCCGTGGCAGTCAAAGTTGATGACTTGAACCGGGCTTCGTGTGCCCGGGTGCGGCTCCGTCCCGGCGACATTATCTCGGTGGATCACACGGCCGATACCGCGATCCGGCAGGCCATCATGACCTTCATCCGGGTGTCGGGCGGTGCGGCGATCGGCTTTGCGCCTTAATCGGCTGGCATATGGTTGGGAACAATCGCATGGTTGAGGATGAACTGACGGTATCCGGTTCCCATCGGTCGGCCAATTCAGGGGCCGCCGCGGTGCGGGATATGCCGCCTGGCGAGAGCTACCTGGCGCTGTTCTGGCGCCGCCGGTTGCACGTCGCCGCCTTCATGGCTGCGGGGCTGGTTTGCGGCCTGATCTACATTGCCAAGGCCACCCCTATCTATCGCGGCACATCGCGCTTGTATGTGCAGCAAAGCGGCCCCAAGCTCATCGCCGACATGCCGGGCATGATGATGGGCTCGCAGAATTATCTCAACACGCAGTGCGAGTTGCTAAAGTCCACGCCCATCCTGGGCATGGCCTTGGAACAATTGGCGGACACACATTTGCGGACGTTCGGGGGGGAACCGAACGAGGCGAATTTGCGGCTTGCGATGGATGTCCAGTTGGGCCGCAAGGACGACATCCTCAGCGTGTCCTGCGATTCGCCATACCCCGCCGAGGCCGCTGCCATCGTCAACGCCGTGGTGGATTCCTTCGTGACGTACCAGGCCCGGCAGAAGCAATCCAGCGCCGCCGAGGTTCTGAAGATCCTTCGCAAGGAGAAGGAAACGTGCGACAAGGAACTGGAGGCCAAACTCCAGGAAATGCTCCAGTTCAAGAAAGAAAACGGCTCTCTTTCCCTTCAGAACGATAGGGGCACCAATCTGTTTCTGGACGAGGTGTCGCGCCTCATGGATGCGCTCATTGCGGCTCGGCTGGACGCTGTGGATGCACGAGCTACATACGAAGCGGCCAAGGTGATGATGAGCGACCCGTCCAAGATTCGGCAGTTGTCGTTGTCTCGTCGTGGCAAGGACACTTATGTGACGGGCGTCGATGATACCTACCGCATATACGACGACCTTCGCTTGGCACGCCAGAAGGTGGTGGAAGCCCGCAGCCGGTTCAGTGAAGATGCGCCCGCCTACAAGGCTGCCGTGGAGAAAGTTACCGCGATCGAGAAGGAATGTGCTGAGTATGCCACCGACTACCTGACCATGTTGGAGCACGAGGTCGTTCTGGACGAGAAGAAGCAGCAGGAACTCGAGAAAAGCTTCGAAGCCCAGAAGCAAGATGCCCAGGATCTGAACATCAAGGCCGCGGAGTTCGCGGTTCTCGAATCTGGTCTGAAGCGGCTGGATCGCTTGGCAGATATTCTCGAAAGTCGCATCAAAGAAATCCACGTTACGGAGGACAGCGGGGCGCTGAACATCAGCATTCTCGAAGTCGCCAAGGTGCCGCAGTTGCCCGACAGGCCCAAGAAGGCAAAGTCTGTCGCCGTGGCCATGCTTCTGGGGTTGTTCGCCGGTCTGGCGTTCGTGATGATCAGCGACATGCTGGACCAACGCCTGCGCAGCCTGGAAGAGATCACGGCCGTGCTGGACATCCCGGTGCTCGGTTATGTTCCGCACTTGGCACTGGCAACGACCGCATCACCGCCGCAGCGAGGACAACTGGTGCGCTTCGACCCGCAGAGCGATGCGGCCGAGGCGTATCGAACGGTGCGGACGGCCGTGCACTTTGGTGCCCTCGACGGCAAGAGCCGGACGATTTTGATTACCTCGCCTTTGCCGGGCGAAGGCAAGAGCACCCTTGTGAGCAACCTGGCCATCGCGATCGCCCAGTCGGGCCGCAAGACGCTGGTGCTTGACGCGGATTTTCGCCGACCGACGCAACACAAGATCTTCCAGGTCACGGCCAGCGACGGGCTGGCCAAGCAGTTGGAAAGCGGCGGCGACCCGCTCAAGCTCATTCAGCACACAGCGGTGGAGAACCTCGACATCCTGCCTTGCGGTCCCATCCCGGCCAACCCGTCGGAGATGCTCAACAGCGACGCCTTCGCCGCGGCGTTGGAGGATCTGTCCAAGCGGTACGAGCATGTGTTGATCGATTCTCCGCCGGTTATTCCGGTTACTGACGCGAGGATTCTGGCGGCCATGTGCGGCGTCACGGTGCTTGTGCTGCGGGCCGAGAAGAGTACCCGTCACGCGGCGCGACAAGCCAACGAGGGCCTCGACAGCGTGGGCGCCAAAGTCCTGGGTGTGGTTGTCAACGACGTAACCCAGCGCACCGGTCGAAGCGGGTACGGGTATGGGTACGGCTACGGATACGGCTATGGCGGCTACAGCCAAACCGGACAGGCACGCGGGCGCACCGGCCGGCGGCACGGCAAGCGAGTTGAGGATTCTGAAGGCCTGGCTGCGACAAAGAGATCATCGCGGGAATCTGAATGAGTCAGCCTCCCTCCAGCGAGGGCACCTACGAGGCCCATCGGCCCCCGACGAACGAACGCTTCGTGGACATTCACTGTCACTGCCTCAGCGGTATGGATGACGGGCCCCAGACTATGCAGGCGTCGCTGGCCCTTTGCCAATCGCTTGTCGAGGATGGCGTTGACACCGTGATCGCCACGCCGCACCAACTGGGGAGATACGCAGGAACCAACCACTCTTCAGCTGTTCGTGACGCAGTGAGCGGCCTGCAGACACAGTTGCACGAGCGTAACATTCCTCTGCGCGTGCTGCCGGGCGGAGACGTGCGGTTGGAGATCGACATTCCGCGATTCCTGGACTCTGACGTTATTCTCACGCTGGCTGACGGCGGCAAGTACCTGCTGCTCGAACTGCCTCACGACGTGATCGTTGACTTCTCTCTCATGATCCGCAGCCTGAGCGGTTCGGGGCGGCAGGTGATTCTGTCGCACCCGGAGCGCAACGATGTCCTGTGCCGGCAGCCCGAACTGGCCGATGGCTGGGTGCGACTGGGCATGGCCGTGCAGGTCACGGCCGGTGCGTTGCTGGGTGAGTGCGGACGGCGCAGCCAGGATGCAGCTTGGCGGTGGGTGGACGGAGGCGGCCATGTGCTGGTGGCCAGCGATGCCCATGACGCGCATCGCCGGCCTCCGCGAATGCGGGCCGCATACGATGCGATCCGCTCGCGGAACGGAGATGCCGCGGCTCGCGGCGCTTGCATCGAGAACCCATCGCGAGTCGCAGCCGGCAACGAGTTGACGATCCTGCCACGGTGCCCGAGCAGTTAAGCCGCCCAGCTGCGGGCGCAGCCTTAACTCAGTGCGGTGCAATAGAAAAATGGCTTGTCGGGTAGTAATTTCATGTACATTGATTCCTTGATATTTGGCTGAGGACCCAGTGATAAGCTAAACTCCCAAACTTCGTAGGGAACCAAGCTTATGTATTTCATAGGGTAGAGTATTAGTAGTTTGGTGTTGGGGTAGCAGTCAGAGCTGGGGAAAATTCCTGGATTTTGAAGATTGACGCGGCGGTGAAAAGGTGCCCATAATTCATCGAATGCCGCCGGTGGGGCGGCGGATGTGGGGATTTTCAAAGTATTTGCAGTTGTTTGTCACAAGTAGAAGGTCTCAGGAGACTCCGCTTATCCAAACGGATCAACCCTGGAGGAAAGGATTAGACCATGACACGGAATGCTGCAAGTTCGCTGGTGCTTACGTCGGTTCTTGGTCTTGTGCTCGCCGCAGCCGCCTTTGGCTTCGTCGTTACACAGGCTAATGCCGCCTCATCGAACGGGAAAGACAAGAAGATCGACGATCAGTCGGTGCTCAATCCCCTGACTCTGCAGGTGGTCAGCCCGTCTGAACGCTCGGGAAATCGCCCCGCGGTGGTGTCGGGCCAGCCCGTGCAGGTACCCGCACGTCCCGCGACGCGCAGCCCGTACCGTCCGCCGCTGTTCTAGTCGCGGCCGTCCGGTTAGCGCGTAACGATCTCAGGAATACATCTCACCAGGAGAATGGATACCATGGTAATCAATCAGAAATCACGCAGTGCGCAAGGGCTGACAAGCTCGGTGGCGATGGAGACGTTGGAGTCCCGGCTGATGCTGAGCGCGTCGCTGAGCATGGCCGACTTTTATCCGCTGGTCGATCTCAGCCAGTATACCTATTCGTTGAAGCGCGACGACGGAAGCTCGGCGACGTTGGTCCGAGATGTGGCCGCTGGCGCGGATGCCGGCACGTTCGCCTTGACAGATACAATTGACGCCACGTTCGATTCGGCCAAGCTGTTGAGTCGCGATGCCGATGGCACTCATCTGCTTATCCAGAGCTGGGGCATTTTCGATGGCGACGGAACCCAGATCGGAACCGATTTCCTGCTGTACGATCCGGCCTCACCGGCCACGATCTTCCCCGCAACGATGCAGGTCGGGTCGGAGTTCGCCGATCTGAGCAGCTTTGAACACTACCACACCGACAGCGTCTACGATGCGAGCAACCCCTTCCCTGACGTAGCCACGATCCAGGCGATGGACGACCTGGGGGCCGGCACGTTGGCCATTGAGGTCAGGGCGCTGGGCTTTTATGACACCGTAGTCGGCTCCGGCGCAGGCCGCGATACGTTTACGACGCTGAATCTCAGCATCGGCACCACCATGGTTGAGCAGGGCAGCCAGATCAGTCGCGACAACTACGTGCTGGCCTTGAGCGAGAACTTCGGCCAGGTCAGCCGTTCGTTGGACTGGTCGATCCTAAGCAAGTCCGGCGGCGTGACGACGCGGCTGACTGGCAACGAGCAGAGCGACCTGGTGGCCGGCTGGGTGCCTGACCAGGCGATGAAGCATGTGCATGTCGGCTCCAAGGGTGTGAGCTATCAGGACGCGGCCAACAACAAAGTGACCGTGTCGATAACCGGCGGCGGTTCGGGCGATCTGTTCTTCGCCAGCGACGCCGACTTGGCCGACGCGACGAGCCTGTCCATGGCTAACACCAGTTCACGCAGCACGTTTAACGTCACCGTGGCTAAGAATGGCACGACCAACATCAATGATGTCCGGCTGCACAGTTCGCTGGGCACCTTTAATGCTGCCAAGTTGAATCTTCTCGATAGCTTCGTGGCCGACAGCGGCACGGGCATTTCGACCATCAAATTCAACGACGTCAGTGGCGAGATGACGCTGAGCAAAACCGACAAGATGATCAGCACGAACATGACCTTCCGCAAGGTTGACGCTCTGACGCTGCAGACCGAGGGCAGGATCGGTTCGCTCTCCGCGGCGGCGTTGATCGACTCCACGATCGGCGTGGGGATCGACGTGGGCAGTGTTGATCGCGACAACCCCACCTTGGGCAGCGAGTTCACGGAGAAGGGCGCCAAGAACAAGGTGACGCTGACCACCCTGACGCTGACGGGGCTGACCGAAGCAGGCACCACCACGTATATGTCCGGCACGAACATCGCAGCCTACGGAATCCAGACTGTCAAGTTTGGCGCCAAGAACAAGACGGTGGACGACTCGATGATCAGGACCACCCTCCAGAGCAAGATCACCAACGCCCCAGTTACGGCCTTGGCCGATTGGTTCACGAAAATTCCTGCCTAGAACGGCCAAGTTTACGACTCCAAGACGCTCCCTTTTGCGAGGGAGCGTCTTCTTTTTTGCGCATCTCGTGCGTGCGCCAACGTGCAAATGCTTTTCCGATGCTGGTTCTGGCCGTATGCTACCGGCCGATTGATCTTCCATGATGGAGTGTCTTTTCATGAGTTCACCCGTGTATCGCGATGGCCGGCAGGGCGTGGACGTTCGTGTCGCCGATCTCCTTGGCCGGATGACGGTCCAGCAGAAGGTTGGGCAGTTGCGGCAGATACTCGGCTTCAAGTGCCACCAGCGTCTGGCCGGAAAGGCCGAACTGAATGAGGCGTTTCGCCAGGCGATGGCCGAGGGAGTCGGGGCGCTGTATGGCCTGGCGCGGGCCGATGCCTTTGCGGGTGTCACGCCGCAGACCGCGCTGAAGCCCGTCGAAGCCGCCGAACTGGCCAACGCCGCACAACGCTACGCTATCGAGCAGACGCCTCTGGGCATCCCGCTGCTATTAGCGGAGGAGGCGCCGCACGGCGTCATGGCGCTGGGTACGACGCTGTTTCCTGCCCCGATCGGCCTGGCTAGCGCATTCGATCCGGAACTTGCAGGCGATGTGGCCGCTGCGATGGCGGCGGAGTTGCGCGCAATCGGCGCCAACGTCGCGTATGGGCCGGTGCTGGACTTGGCGCGGGATGGTCGTTGGTCACGCTGCGAGGAGACCTTCGGCGAGGATCCGTATCTGGCCAGCGCGCTTGGGCAGGCGATGGTTCGTGCACTGCAGGAGTCGCCGGATGGTCCAGTAGCGGCCACGCTCAAGCACTTTGCCGCATATGGCGAGACGCTGGGCGGGCACAACGGCGGGACGTCTAGCGTCGGTCCGCGCGAGTTGCACGGGGTGTTGCACAAGCCGTTTCGCTCAGCCGTCGTGGCCGGGGCGCTCTCGCTGATGAGTTCCTACAACGAGATCGACGGCGTGCCCTGCACCGGCAGCCGGGAGCTTCTGACTGGGACGCTGCGGCAGGAGTGGGGGTTTGCGGGCTTCGTCGTGTCGGACCTGTACGCCATCGACGGCCTGCGCTTTCAGGGCGTGGCGGCCGACATGGCGGAGGCGGCGGCCATTGCGCTCAAGGCCGGCGTCGATCTGGACCTCAGCGGCGCCTCCTATGGCCCGCCGCTGCTGGAGGCACTGCAGCGCGGGCTTGTTTCGGCGGCGGACATCGACCTTGCCACGGCTCGGATTCTGCGGGCGAAGTTCACACTGGGACTTTTCGACCGGCCCTACGTGGAACCGCAACGGGCCGCCGAGATCGTCTCGAGCCCCGCCCACCGCGAGTTGTCCTTGCGGGCGGCCAGGCAATCCATCGTGCTGCTCAAGAACGACGGGGCCTTGCCGCTGGCGGCGGATGCAAAGTCCATTGCTGTCATTGGGCCCAATGCCGATACTCCCGGCAATCAACTGGGTGACTACACGCCCTTCATCGATCCGTTGGCCGTCACGACTGTGCGGCAAGGGATCGAGCGGCAAGTCGGCGCGGGCGTGCGCGTTCGCTACGCCAAGGGCTGCGGCGTGTGCGATGTGTCAAAGGCCGGCTTTGCCGAAGCGGTGGAAGCCGCCAGCCAGGCAGAACTGGCCGTGGTGGTGCTGGGCGGTTCGAGCAATCGCGAGCCGACGACGCAGTTCACTGACCGCGGCGCGGCCGACGTCTCCAGTTCGGCCATGAGCGACATGGACTGCGGCGAGGGCTTCGACCGATGCACGCTGGGCTTGAGCGGCGTGCAGATGGAATTGCTGGAGCAGCTGGCCGCTACGGGCAAGCCGCTGATCGTGGTGCTCATCAATGGTCGGCCTGTTGAACTTGAGCGGATCCTGCCGCTGGCATCGGCTGTGATGGAGGCATGGTATCCCGGCCCGACCGGCGGCCAGGCGGTGGCTGAGGTGCTCTTTGGCCAGGTCAATCCCTCGGGCAAACTGCCCGTGTCGATGCCCAGGACTCTCGGCCAGTCACCCGTGTACTACAACCACAAGCTACTGGCGCGAAGCAAGTACGTTGAGATGGACGTCCGGCCAGCGTGCTGTTTTGGCTTCGGGCTGAGCTATACGAAGTTCGAGTACGCGAATCTGCGCGTTACGCCAGCCAAGGCCAAGGCCGGCGAGCCCATCACGGTCGAGGTGGAGGTAACGAACGTCGGCCAAGTGGCGGGCGACGAGGTCGTGCAGCTTTACGTTCGCGACGTGGTCAGCTCCGTAATGACGCCGGTGAAGGCGCTGAAGGGATTTGCACGCGTCCACCTGGCCAGCCTCCAGCGGCAGACCGTTCGACTCGTCATTGACCCGTCCGAGCTGACGTTGCTGGACCAGGACCTCACCCGTGTGGTCGAACCCGGAACCTTTGAAGTGATGGTCGGCGGCAATTGCGAGCACACGCTCACCGCCAGCTTTGAGATTGTCGTGTAGCGGCGACGATGTGAAAGGAAATGGACGACCGCAAAACTTGCCGCAGAGACGCAGAGAAGTCAGAGATAACTTAGTTGCATGCACAGACATCGATAAGCCACGAATTGCACAGCCGAGGGCTGCGGTGCCACGGGATGGCCAGTTATGAGAATTGTCTCTCAGAACTTCTACAGCTTTTCTCTGGGCTCTCTGTGTCTCTGTGGCCCAGTCCTTAGAACTCGGCCGGTGCTTACGGCCAATCCGTCAACCAGTGGCCGATGCTCAGCTGCTCGGGATCGAGCTTGCGGGCGGAATCGATCACGATCTCACGCCGCGCCCCGGCGCTGAGGTCGAAGTAGTTGTCCGAGAACGTCACCAGGCCTTCTTCCAGGCCGGTGATGGCGTGCAGGAACCGTGCGAATCGTTTCGTGCTCAACACCAGATGCATGCGCCACGAGCCATCTGTGAGCGGCTCGTTGGACACGCATTCCCGCTTCACTTCGGGCTCGGGCCAGTGGACATCGCGCCAGCCGTCGGGAAAGTAGATCACACGCGGCAGTTCCACACCGTCGACCTGGGCATCGATGAAGAGGAAGTCGCCGCGATTCGCACGCAGCTCTGCCTTGGCCAGTTGGTCGAACCGCACCGTTCCATTGGCTGGGGCGTTCAATGTGGTTTGGCGTTCCCAGAGTTCCCGGCCATCGAGCGCCTCTTGGCCATAGCGGAGCGTGAGAGACCGCCGCTGCAACGAGTCGTTGCCCACGAAGAACTCCAGCTGGTCGCCACGGGAAACGATCATGGGCAGGATCGGCTCGCACGCACGCTTGGCCGCGAAGAAGCAGGGCTTCTCGCGCCGGAAGTAGTCGATGATCGACCAGTTGGCCGTCGGCCAGCAGTCGTTGAACATCCACATCATCGTCCCGCCCGAGTCGGGGCGATTGCGCCGCGCCGACTCGAACTCCAGCCGCATCATCTCGGCGTGCGTCGCCTGGCCGTGCTTGACGTACGTGGCCAGTGAGTCAATCGGCCCGAACGTGTCGCCGGCAATGAAGAGCGTCTGCTCGAAATGCGTCAGATTCTTATGTCCGCGCTGGATGTGATACACCCACGCGTCATTGGGCGGCCAGAGGTTTTCAGGGCGCAGGAACTTCTCGAACGTCGAGCGGCTGCACGGGCCCTGAATGCAGAACTCGGAGTTAAACGAACAGACGATGTCGGCATAGCCGCGGAAGGCCGAGGGCGTCTGGCCCGCCTCAAAGAGGGCGTACTTCCACGAGGAAATGTGGCAGTTGCCGCTGTTGGGCATGTTGCCCGCGTCGTCTCGCGACTGCGGGCTGGACTCGGTGTACGGCACGCCCAGGCCCAGCTTGCTCACCAATCCGCGCAGGATCATGCTGTAGAGCTGCGGATCGTCGTGCAGCCGGTCGACGCGCCAGCGGTCCTGCGTTTCGACATCTTCGACGATGTCCGCCAACGGCCCGGCGGGAATGTCGCTGCGGTAGCTCCAGGCGAAGACGTCCTCATTGCAACCGCACCACAGGCAGATGCTGGCGTGATTCCTCAGCCGGCGGATTTGATGATCGGCCTCAGCGATGATCTCGTCACGCAGCCGGTCCAGCGGGTAACCCGCGCCGGCGAACATGAAATCCTGCCAGACCATGATGCCCAGCTCATCGCACAGCTCGTAGAAGCGGTCGCGTTCGTAGATGCCGCCGCCCCATATTCGCTGGATGTTGAAGTTCGCCTCGGCCGTCTTGCGGAGGTAATACTCGTACTGCTCGTCGCGGCAGGCGCCCGGCCAGAGTTCGGTCGGAATGAAATTGCCGCCCTTGCAGAAGATGGTCTGGCCGTTGACCTGGATCTCGTAGGAGAAGCCCGGCCCGTGCTCGGGCAAGAAGGGGCGTTCGACCGTCCGCACCTCGCGCAACCCGAGCCGGCCTTGACGGCGATCCACCACGTGGCCGCCGACGATCAACTCGACGCTGTAGTCGTAAAGATTCGCCTTCCCGTAGCCGTTAGGCCACCAAAGCTGCGGGTCGGGAATGTGAATCGTCAGGTACGACTTGTGCGTCTGTCTTCCCGCTACGGATTCGTCAGGCTGATGCCCGGTGGCCATCGACGTGCGCGGCAGCGGGCTGGCAATGATCTTCTGGCCGTGCCCTGAAACCGTCAGGACGATCTGGTATGGCTGAGCCAGCGTTTCGGACGTGACTTCAAAGCCCACGTCCACCCGGCCATCGATAAAGGTCTGTATCCACAGGTCCACAAACCGTCGGGCGTGATCCGTCTCCAGCCAGACTTCGCCGGCCAGGCCCAGCGATGGCAGCGGCAGCGCCCAGTCCCAGCCGAAGTTGTACTGCGGCTTGCGCAGAAACGCCCGCCGGCTTCGCCAGCCCGCCAGTTCGTCCAGCCGGGGACCGCCCAGCAGCGAGTCGATCGACTGGAACCGCAGCAGCAACTCGTTGCCGGTGGGCTTGAGCAGCGGGCCGACCGCGAAGCGAAACTGGCGAAACGCATTCCGCATCACCCCGAGATGCTGGCCGTTGAGCCAGACATCGGCTGTGCCATCGACGCTCGTCAGGCAAAGGTCCGCCTGGCCGGCGACGATCTGGTTGGCGTCGAACGTCAGCCGATACCACCAGTCCTTGCCGCTAACCCAGTAGCACTGGCGGCCCTGAGTGTCCACGAGCGGGTCGGGCATCCGCCCGTGCTGGACCAGCGTGGCGTTGACATCGCTCGGCACAGCCACAGTCATCCAGTCATTGCTGCCGGTTACAGCGCGCGTATCAGGCGTGTCGCCTTGCGGCTCTTGGTCCAGCAGCATCCAGCCAGTAATCAATGGGAGCTTCAGCACGTAAACTCGCCCTCGGTTTCCGTCGGTGGGCCCGCTATCAGCTCGGGTAGTTGCCTTCCTTGCGCCACACGTCCAGGATCAGGTCGTACCGGCGAAGATCCATGCCCGTGTAGACGCAGTTGCTGGTGGAGAAGATGTACCCGCCGCCGGGCATGCCATGCTTGAGGGCGTAACGTGCCGATTCGATGGCCTGTTTGTCGGTGCCGGTATCCAGCAGGCCGCAGTTGACGTTGCCGATCAGGCAGACCTGCTTGCCGACGCGGCGCTTCATCTCGGCCATGTCGATGCCGCCTTGCGGGTCGAGACTGTGCAGAGCGTGCGGTCCGGTGGAGATGAGCGAGTCCAGGATCGGCATGATGTTGCCGTCGGTGTGCTTGATGGTGTAGAAGCCCAGTTGGCGATACGTCTGAATCTCACGTTTCAGGAAGGGCGTGATGAATTCATCGAACATGGCCGGCGACAGAAACGGGCCGGTGTTGAAGCAGTAGTCGCAGCACAGGGCGTAGCCGTCGATGGCGCCGTGCTGGCGATAGGCTTCGGCGATCTTGATGCCGCCGTCGATGTCCCGGTCCATCTTGTCCTTCATTTCCTGCGGTCGATCCGCCAGCGCCTCCACAAATTCCATCATGTGCTCGCCGTTGGGCAGGCTGTACGTGTAGTCACCATGGACCAGGATCATGAACTCATCGCCGGAGAGCTGGCGGATGAGTTCCGTGGTGCGCATGGTTTCCTGCACAGAATCGTCGCGCCAGCCGCCGGGGGCATGAAAGAGAATGGCGGAGTGCTCATACTTGCGGGCGGTGGCGACGTAGAGGTCGGCGATGTCGTGCCGCTGCAATTGACGTTCCGTCTCGCTCATCTGCGACCACTGGCCAAAGGCGCGGTGCGAGGGATGCACCCGGCCAAAGGCCTCCATGGTCAGATAGAAGACCAGTTCGAAGTGGGGAACGCGTCCGGGGGGCTGCTTGCCCTCCAGTGCCATGATGAACTTCTCGCGCGGTGTCATGCGGTAACGTCCTTTCCTAAGGTGGCTAGCGGGGGATTGTACCGGCCGCTCGGACGCGGGTACAGGGGCGCGGTTGACATCGCGTGCATAACGGCGCTGCGGAATCCTCCGGCGGGACTGGCTTTCGCCCTGGGGCTGGGTCGTGTATAGTCGCCGCCTCAACCTATTCAAGGGAAGACACCATGCCGCATCTGTTCGCGTTTCGGAAGAAGGAACTCGAGCGTCTGCCGGGCAATATCCAGGCCGCGGTGTATCAGCCGGTGGGCAATTTGAGCGTGACCGCCTGGGTGACGCCCGAGCCGGTCAGCTACGCTAAGCGAACCACTGGTCGGAAGCTCTCGCTCAGTGCCGGCGAGAAGCCGGGCCAGCTTGTCGAGAATTCCTGGTCGCGCACCGAAGCCAAGCCGGTGAGCGGGGCCAAGTGGGGCGAACTCTTCGAGTGCGCGTGGTTCCACTTCGAAGGCAAGGTGCCTGCTCCGGCCGCAGGCGCGCAGGTTGTGCTGCTGATCGACGTCAGCGGCGAGGTCCTCGTCGTCGATGACAAGGGCCAACCGCTGCAAGGCCTGACCAACAAGGGCAGCGAATTCGACTATTCCCTCGGCCGCCCGGGCAAGTACGTCGTGCCGGTGGCCAAGCGCGCCAAGGGCGGCGAGAAAGTATCCGTCTGGGCCGACGCCGGCGCGAACGACCTCTTCGGGTTTCTCAAGGAAGGTTCTGCCACGCTCAAGCAGGCGCAGATCGCCATTCTGCACCTTAACCTGCACCAACTCAGCTATGACGTGGAGGTCCTGGAAGACCTGCTGCGGCAATTGCCGACCGACTCGGCCAGGTATCAGCAAATCCTCCGCGGGCTGTGCCGCGTTGCCGACATGCTGGCGGACATGACCGACGAGAACGCCAAGCAGGCCCGGGAGGTTCTCAAGCCGCTGCTGGCTCAGCAGGGCGGCGATCCCTCCTTGACCATCTCAGCCATCGGGCATTCGCACATGGACCTGGCGTGGCTGTGGCCCATCCGCGAGACCTTCCGCAAATGCGCCCGCACGTTCTCGACCGTGATGCGGATGATGGAGCGCTACCCCGACTACATCTTCGGTGCCAGCCAGCCGCAGCAGTACGAATGGACTAAGAATCGCTATCCCTCGCTGTACTGCCAGATCGTGCGGCGGATCAAGGAAGGACGCTGGGACATCCAGGGCGGCATGTGGGTCGAGGCCGACACGAACATCACCTCCGGCGAATCGCTGGTGCGTCAATTCCTCTTCGGCCAGCGCTTCTGGCAGCAGGAGTTTGGCCGCAAGGTCAATAACCTGTGGCTGCCGGACGTGTTCGGCTACTCCGGCGCGCTGCCGCAGATCATCGCCAAGTGCGGCTGCCGGTTCTTCATGACGCAGAAACTTTCCTGGAACGAGATCAACAGCTTCCCGCACCAAAGCTTCTGGTGGCAGGGCATCGACGGCACGAAGATCCTGGCGCACATGCTGCCGGAGGAGACGTACAACGCCCCGGCCGCTCCGCGCGGAATCGCCAAGGCCGAACGCAACTACAAGGATGTCGCGGTTTCCTCGCACGCGATGATGCTCTTTGGCATCGGCGATGGCGGCGGCGGCCCGGGCGAAGAGCACCTCGAACGCCTGGCGCGGGAGAAGAACCTCTCTGGCCTGTGCCCGGTGGTGCAGGAGAAGGCCGAGGACTTCTTCGCCAAGTGGGAGCGGCAGTCCGGTGACTTTGTTACGTGGCGTGGCGAGTTGTACCTGGAGAAGCACCAGGGCACGCTGACGAGCCAGGCCCGCAATAAGCGGTTCAATCGCAAAATGGAATTGGCCCTGCGCGACGCCGAGATGCTGGGCGTGCTGGCCCAGGTGGCCGGGGCGAAGTACCCGCAGGAGCAGCTCAACACCATATGGAAGGAAGTGCTGCTGTATCAGTTCCACGACATCCTGCCGGGCTCGTCCATCACGCGGGTGTACGCCGAGTCGCTGGCACGGTACGAGGTGCTGCTGGCCGAGACGCTGAAGCTGGCAGCCCAGGCCGAGCAGGCTGTGCTGGCCAAGGTTGACACGACTTCGGCCAAGCGGCCAGTCGTGCTGTGCAATTCGCTTTCCTGGCAGCGCAACGAGTGGCTGAACCTCTCGGGCAAGTGGTTTGACGTGCAGGTTCCAGCCTGCGGCTTTGCCGTGATCGACGAGAGCGTGCCCTCGCCAGTTGAGACGCCGGTACAGGCCAGCACGGACGCTCTGGAGAATGCACTGCTCAAGGTTACGTTCGCCCGCGACGGATCAATCGAGTCGATATTGGACAAGGAGACCGGCCGGGAGATGCTGGAAGGGCCGGGCAACCGGCTGGCCATGTGGCACGACTCGGGCGACGCGTGGGACATGTCGTTGGACTACCGTGCCACGCCGCCGGCAGGGTACATGAAGCTGGTGTCGGCCAAGGCGTTCACCGACGGCCCGGTGGGCGGCATTCGGCAGGAATACGAATTCGGCGCCGCTCGCTTGAGCCAGGAGATTCGCATGACGGCCGGAACGCGCCGCGTCGATTTCGTGACGCACGCGGATTTCAGCCAGGAGACGCGGAAGCTGATGCTTCGTACGAGCTTCGCCACCACCATCAAGACCGACGAGGCCCGGTGCGAAATCCAGTACGGTTCGCTCACCCGGCCAACGCACGTGAACACCTCATGGGATGTCGCGAGGCAGGAGATCAACGCCCACAAGTGGGTGGATATGAGCGAGCCGAACGCGGGCTTTGCCCTGCTCAACGACTGCAAGTACGGCTACCGGGTCCGCGGCGGCGAGATCGACCTGAACCTGCTCCGCCGAACCTTCTGGCCCGACCCCCAAGGCGACAAGGCCGAGCATGACTTCACGTACAGCATCTTCCCGCATGCGGGCAGCCACATCGAAGGCGGCGTGGTGCGGGCGGGCTATGAACTGAACGTGCCGCTGCGGGCGACACGGGCCAAGCCGCACGCCGGGCAGTGGGGCGCGACGCGGAGCTTCGTCCAAGTCGATTCCCCCAACGTCGTCGTCGAAGCCATCAAGAAGGCGGAGGACGGCGATGAGATGATCGTTCGCCTGTATGAATGCCACGGCCAGACCAGCCGGTGCAAGGTGAAGTTTGATCTGCCAGTGCGTTCGGCGGCGATCGTGAACATGCTTGAAGAAGAGCCTCAGGCCGTTCGGTGCGCTGGCGGAAGCGTAATGCTGGACTTCGGCCCGTATGAGATTCACACGCTGCGGATCACGAGGTAGCAGGTCGGTAAGGACATCGGCGGGGCCCAGAGGCCACGCCTCGGATGTAAACGAGACGCGGCAGGTCATTATGACCTGCCGCGTTCTATTTGCGGGCCTCAATCTTGTCGGCTGCTGCTACTTCGCCGGCGTATTCAGAGACTCGATCGCCTCGATCAGTTGTGCCGTGACCTTGTTGAAATCGAGGCTCGCGGGGGCCTTGCGATCGCCAAGCTTCCCGAGTCCGGCTATTTCGTCCAGCACCGCCTTGGCTTTGGCCCTGTCCGCCTCGCTGCCGGCGCCCTTTTCAACCAGGTTCGACAGCGTCTGGCAGAGGTAGAAGTCCTGGGCTCCTTCGCGGGCCCGCTCGAATGTTACCATCGGGTAGACCTTCTCCTTGCCATAGCACACCACCGCGAAGTCGGGCTCGCGGCCATCCAGGTCAAAGAACTGATATCCGCTCAGGATGTTCATGTGCCAATTCAGCCGGCCCTTGACGCCCTTGCTGTACTCTTTCCACTGGTACAAGCCCCAGGAATAGCGGTCGCTACCCTGGTTGTAGATCTGCATTTCCTTGCCCTGCTTGGCCGCTTCGTCCAGGACGGATTGGTCGTGGGCGTTGAGGCTGCTGATATCCAGGGCATCGAAGAACCGCTGGTGCCAGTACAGCATGTCCTTCTTGTCCTCAGGCCGGGTGTTGAAGTTCACGCTATAGCAGCCGTACGTGTGGAGGGTCTTGGGGAACTGCTTGCTGATCTTGGCCATGATGGTCATGTACTCAAGCTCGCGCTGGGCCGTCTCGGCCACCCGTGTCTCATCGCACAGGCAGTACAGAATCACCGGCCAGTCCGCCTTGCGGGCGTGCTCATCGACGGCCTTCCACGCCTTCGTCAGGGCCTCTTCGTAGGGCAGGCCGGCCTCGTCGGCCATCTTCTTGGCCGTGGCGCCCATCACGTAGCCATCGGAGGTGCCGGCAAAGTTCGGCCCGCCGTAACCACAGACCGGCCCTGTGAAGCCGTGCTTGCGGGCCAGTTCCATAAAGGCGTCGAGCGCGGCGAAATCAATGACCGGCTCGCCGTCCTTCCAGCCCGTGAGCGTGAAATTCGGGGCCCCGCACAGGTAATTCATCCCGTGCTCTGAGAGCAGATCCAGCGTCTGCTCCAGCACGGCCGGGCGCTGGCTGGCCGGAATTGCCAGGGGGGGCATGATGCCGAAGAACCCCATCTGGTAGTCGCTCTGGCGGTCCAGCTTGACATTATGCACGTTTAGCGTGAGCGGCACGCGCAGCAGGATCTTCTTGCTGGCATCTTCTACGACCAGCGTCAGTTTGGCATCGCCGGCCTTGGCCTTGTCGGTGATATGGCAAGTCACGACGATTTCGCGCGTGATGTCTTTGGGCAGGTTGACCGAGGACTGATCGCGCACGGAGTGTGCTTCGATCCTGTAGGCGATCCCGCCGACGGGACGCTTCGTGCCGTACCAGACGACTTGCGTGCGGGCGTCGATGCCCTCGGCCGAGCCCTCTACGCGCAGCTGGCAGTTGCCAAGATCCTTCAACGGGCGAATGGCAACACAGAGAGGCTCGTACGCGTTCATCACGGTCAGACAGGACAGCTGCAACGACGCGGGTGATTCGATCGTGCCCTCTGGGACGGACATAGGCTTGGTGGGATTGTTGAGATCCGTCGGCCAAGCGATCAGGCCGAGCTTCTGCCATTCCTCGGGGGCATTGAAGGCTTTGGCGGGCTTGTCCAATGACACGGCCGCCGAGCGGAACTCGGTCGCCATCGCATCCATCTGGCCCTTGAACCAAGCGGAGGCTTCCTTGTCATCTGCGCCATAAACCACAACGCCTGCGACTCGCGAGCCCTTGGGCTTGTCGGCCTCGAACTTCAGAGCCAGGCCTTCCTTGCCGGCGGTGGCTTCAAACTCGGCCGGCTTGGCCAGTTCGGGGGCCATGTACGTGTCCCAGATGTCCATGCCGATAGGCTCGACGTTCTCAAAACGGTAGAGGTAGCTGGCCGAGCCATCGGGCCGCTTGTCCTGCCAGACCGTCTTACCATCGACGTCGATCTTCCGTTCGGTCTGCTGGGCCTGTTCGCCATCCCAGTAGCCGGCATTCTCATAGAAGACTTTGATGGCGTACTTGCCTTCGGGCACGTTCACGCGGAATACCTGGCCGCCGCATTCCACGCTGTCGCGCAGCAGCGACGGGCCGAAGGTCGTGTCAGTGGCGTTAGTGGCCGGCAGGGCGGCGTTGAAGCCAAACCCTGCCGTGTCATCGTACACGGACTTGTTCGAGACGGGCGTCCAGCCCAGCGCGACGGCCTGGTTCTCCGGCCCCATGTCGAACGCCCACACGCCTTGAGGCCTTTCGGCCTTGACGAGGCGGAGGTTGTCAATGACGACCTTGCCGGCAGAACCTTTGCGACCAAAGGTGAAGAGCAGCGTCGTGATGCTATCGGGATCGATATTGCGTTTGATGTCGTTGTTCCGGCTGCCCGCTTCGCCGCGGTACATGCCCTGGACGGGAATGATCCACGTCGTCTTGCCCGGCGCGAAGGTGGCCGTGCCGGTGTGGCGGTTCCAGTACGTGTTCTTTTCCTGCGTGGCCTTGTCGGCAATGGTCACGCCGGCCGGCAGGGGCTCGTCAGTCAGGTTGGTCACGACCAGCATGAGGGCGTCATAGGCCGACCAATCCGCCGGCGGCTGTTTGACATTGATAGACGCTGGTCCGGTTTGGGGTTCGAGCGTGATCTCCAGGGCCTTGCTGCCGTGAGTGACGCCCTCGGACACGAGCGCGACGCCGCCGTGAACATCCAGGGCCTTCACGTCGGCATCGGTCTCAAAGTCATTGATCACGAACGTCTTGGACTTGTCCTGAGCGGTGGCCGACGAAACCATCAGTCCTGCCATGAGAAGTGCGACGAACCACTTGGCTTGCATCCGACTCTCCTTAATGAGTGAGAAGAACTGAAGACTCGTCCTGACCACGAACAGGACGACGTGGGCGAACTGATACCGTCTGGGGGAGGAATCTCTCTCGGTGCGGCATTTGGTGAGTCCATGGGCGCACACACGACCTGCGTTGAGGCGGCCTGGCGGTTGGCCACACTTACGCGACGGGTGGCCGGGAGTTGCGACTGCTGGGCTCAATCGCCTCAACTGATGACGCATTGTAACGATGCACCGCCTGGAGAAGTCAAGAAGGACATTCCTTTCTCAGGTGTTAAACCGATCTTTGGGCCGGCGAGGGAATAGAAAAGAGAGCCGCCCCGCAAGGAGCGGCTTTCGTGGCAATCTGCGGATTGAACGTGTTGTGAAGACTACGCCTTGCGACGCAGCAGGGCCAGGCCGCCGGCGACCAGCAGGCCGATCGTGGCCGGCTCGGGGCTGGAGGTCTTGTTGAACTGGCTTTCCAACGCGATGTAATCTTTGAAGGTCACTAGGCCGTCGCCATCGGCATCGCCCATGGCATTGGTGGCGCCGCTCTTGCCGAAGTTGCCTTCCAGGATGATGTAGTCCTTGAAGCTCACCACGAAGTCATGGTTAAAGTCGGCTGACCAGTACGTGTGAGTAATGGCTACAAGCAGGCCGGTGTTGGATGCATCAAACCCTACGGGATAGGTCAAGCCGGTGGTAGTATCGGTGAACTTAATGTGGCTCAACTGGGCGGCTGTCAGTCCGCTCGAGTTGGTGCCGAAATAGACGGTGGGGAAGAGGCTGGAATTGTACGTCTCGAGGGTCAGCGTGCCGTCCGTCGCCCACGTGGCTGCGGTGCTGTCGGCGAAGCGGTACGTACTGCCAGCGGCGCCCCAGATGACCGGATTGCCGCTGTCCAGTGTGAAGGCGCCCATCGCCTCGGACATGCCGGCCGGGAGAGCCAGGTTGGCGCTATCGCCCATTTCAATCGGAGCGGTGTCGAGGATGTGGTCGTTGGAATTCCACTGGATCCGGCCGGTGCCGGTCATCTTCAAGCCGCCCGAACCGATATACTGCATTCCCGCAGAGCCGGACAGATAAAGTCTGCCACTCTTGACCCAGGTTTGGCCGGTGTAGGTATTGGGCACATTACAATTGTAAAGCATGGAGCCGAGGCCGTCCTTGATGACGCTGCCGGGGCCGTTAATGGTGCCATCAAAGTAGAGATTGGTATACTGGGCCACCGTAGGAATGTTGACCGTCAACTGGCCGTCGGCCGTGATGCTGCCATAGATCTTGTCAAGGGCGTTGCAATACTCCGTGATCACGCCGCCGTCAGGGAATTCAAAGCCCGGGCAGTTAAAAGTGCCGTTGCCGATGGAGACGGCGCCCGCGCGAGTCGCGGTTGTGGCGGTTCCCAGAGTCAGGCTGCTCAACAGAATAGGATTCGAGCCAAGGGTGTCGCTGTTGACCGTGAAGGCCGTTGCTACGCCAGGAATGATGGCAGTGTCATTGAAGGTCGAGGGATACCCGTTGGGAGTCCAAGCTGTCGGAACGTTCCACCTGAGGTTTGAAGTCGTCGAGGTGAAGGTGTAGTTGGTCGCCAGGGCGGCCTGGGCCGAAACCACAACAATAAGGGCAAACGCGCAGAAACGTGACATTGTACTCTCTCCTTTTAAGAAGCGAACTCAGACCATGTGAAGACTAAGGACTCTACCAGGCACTCCGTTGCCGCGTTCGCGTTCCTCGCGGCCTCTCATATCCGTAGGCCCATCACAAACCGTTGCGGCAGCGAATCATCCATGCACGCTATTGAATGTCTGTCCACATAATACTGTAGGTCCGTATGGCGGTCAATGCCCCAAACGGCCCCGTCGAGGCCGGCATTGTGCTCAATACATGGCAAATGGCGACACAAGCGATTAGATTGCAGCGCGGCTTGGAGCGCGCGGATGCAATGTCTGGCGTCGCAATCCACACGTGGCTGATCAGCACCTGCCTCTTTGCCCACATGCGGCCAATGCGGCGAGAATCTTCGCTGATGCCAGATGTATAACATGCGTTGTGTCAATATGTTACGAGACGTGTCCTGTGAGGTCATAGTCTTGGCAACGATGGGCATCTATCTGACTGCCGAGAACCATCGCCTCGACACGGCCTGTCGGATGGCACGTTTGGAGTGACGCAGATGCGGCCGTCTGACGCGATCAAGCATGTGGCGAGTTCGTCGTCGCGCAGCTTATTTCACGCCTGCGCGATTGCGATACGGATTTGCGCATTATGTGCAGGCCGCTGCCTGGCCACATGAGGAAATTGTCTCCCCCAGTTCATTAGGCGGCCTTTGTCGAGGATCGAGTCGCGACGCTGTCCCTACACTGCCGAAGCGGCCAGAACATGCCGCGTCTGTGCCGCCAGAGAACAAAAGAAGAGAGCTGCCCGGAATGAGCAGCTCTCTCTTGTGAATCTCGGACTAGGCTCGCGTGACTAGGCCTTGCGACGCAGCAGGGCCAGGCCGCCGACAACCAGCAAGCTCATCGTCATCGGCTCGGGAGCCGGCGTGTAGTCGATCACCAGGCCCAGGCCCGAGGTGGTCATGTCCAGAATGTTGGCGGTGGGATCAGTGGTATTGAGGCAGAAGCCCTTGTTGGCCCAAGCGCCGCTAGCCCAGTTCTGCGCCAGCGTCTTGACGTCGAAGGTGACCCCGGCCATGGTGCCGTCGAGGTCCTTCGTATCAATCACGTCGCCCAGCGCGGTCTCGAATTTGGCGCAGGCGGAGTCGTTCCAAGTGAATGGATTGCCCGCCCAGTCGTACTTGGTTCCGGTGAGAGCGTTGTTGGCCCACCAGTAAGTGGCGCCGGGATTGGCGGTGTAACGCTGATTCCAGGCGCAGGATCCAGAGGCGGGCTGCCAGTCGGCCGCGGTATTGATGCGACGCACCGAAACACCGGTGATCGGCGTTGAGCTCTGGTCATAGCCAAGGGCCTTGATCGTGAACGTGGCGGAATTGATTATGGCCCCGGCGAAGTCGGCCGGCAGCGTGGGAACGTAGAATAGTGCTGCGGTAGACACTGTCGCGTTGCCCGCGCCAGATAGCCGCACTTCCGGCGATGTATTCACGCCTGCGAAGGGCCAGTCGCAACCAGCCATACCGATGGTCGTGGATTGTCCCTGGCTGGCGCCCGAGAAATCCAGGGCAAGAGTGTTCGCGAATGCCGGAACGGCCAACAACGCCACTACTAACAATGTGTAGAACTGTTTCATGACTTACCTCTCCTTTAGAAAGTGTGTGAACATCCAAGGCTCAGTTGCGAACGAAAACCCTCAAAGCAACTCTGTTGCTCCAGTCTCGCTACACCTCCTCTCGGTCTCGAGACCTGACAAAAGAAGCGTACTGCCTTGCCGTCCTTGGAGAGATTCAGATGTGGCGTTCGGTCCCTCGCTACCGGCTGGAAAGTGGCCCAGCGACTGCTATGGCCAGCCCTTTCAGCTCTCTCTCCACTATTCATGATACCTTGATATGCCAATAGGTCAAGAGAGAAAATGTCAAAAAAGATGTGCTCATGCGTGGCCTTGTTACGGCTCGGGCAGCCAAGCCATGCCAGGTTTGGAGCCGGCAGGGAACAAAAGAAGAGAGCTGCCCAGGAAGGGCAGCTCTCTTGTGTGAAGCTCAAAGGGAACTGGGTGAGACTAGGCCTTGCGACGCAGCAGGGCCAGGCCGCCCACAACCAGCAAGCTGATCGTCATCGGCTCGGGAACCGGGACGACCTGGCCATCGGGGGCCAGCATGGCACCGTAGGTGGTCGTCAGGTTGCCGCTGGCGTCTTCATCGACGAACTGAATCTGGGCCAACTGAGCGGCCGTCAGGCCTGTGTTATCGGTGCCGAAGTAGTACTTCGGCATGACCTGGGCAATCGTTTTGGCGTAGGCCGTCAGCGTGATCATCGCGCCCGGCGTCCAGGTGGCAGCGCTGCTGTTGGCAAAGTGGACGCCTGCATCGGTGACATAAGCGCCCCACAGGGTGAAGTTGCCGGTCAAGGTTGCAACGCCCACCGTCTCG
>CAITIS010000088.1 GCA_903892515.1 uncultured Planctomycetota bacterium
CCACGACTGCCGGATGAGCCGACCTTCGATACGATCGCGCTGACATCGGCGTCGAGCACGTTGATGGCCGCCGACGCCACCGGGTTGTCGTAGTCGTCCACCAGGTCGGGCAGTTCCACCGAGACCAGTTCCATCGCCAGCGGCGCCGGCGTCTCGGCATCCTTCATCTTCGTCGCCGTCAGCAGCAATGTGTCGTCCTTCACCAGGCGATACTCTGCGTCCAGCGCCGCCTTCAGGGCGATTGCTCCTCGGGCGCGGTTCTTGTCGGCATGGCCGGTGTGATGCACCACCAGGACCGTGCAGCCCCATCGCCGCCGCAACGCGTCGCAGGCCGACACGAACTTGGACATGTCCTGGGTGGAGTTCTCATCGCCACCGCCAAAGCAGCGGGCCAGCGTGTCCAGCACCAGCAAGGCCGGACGCTCGGCGTCGGCCTCGACGGCCGCGACCAGTTCGGCAAGCTGGCCGACATCGGGAATCGCCACCGCCGGCGCGATGTGCAGCGGCGCGCCGGTGAGGCTCGCGCCGTTGTGCTCCTGCCAGGCCGCGATACGCCGGCCAAGGCCATTGCGGCCCTCGCCCGCCACGTACACGACCGGGGCGGCCGTGACATCATGTCCGCGCCACGGCGTTCCAGTCGCTACGCGACATGCCCAATCGATGGCCAGGAAGCTCTTGCCGCAGCCCGGGTCGCCGAAAATGAGACTCAGCGTGTCGCGTTCGAGCATGCCACGAAGCAGCCAGTCGGG
Source organism: uncultured Planctomycetota bacterium (assembly GCA_903892515.1). Lineage (GTDB taxonomy): Bacteria > Planctomycetota > Phycisphaerae > SM23-33 > SM23-33 > CAITIS01. The sequence continues at coordinate 750 of CAITIS010000088.1, forward strand.
CCGGCGCATCTCGATCCGGTCGGCACGGATGAGCTTGAGCGTGTGAAGGGGCGGCGGGCTGACAGCCGTCTGCGGCGAGTCGTTGTCAGGCCGCACAATGTCTGATTGGCCCGTCGCCAGACCATCGCCATCGCCGCGAGCGATGTGCAGCGGCCGTGGCGGCGGGATGACGACACTTGGACGGATGGGCTTCTCGGCCCAGCGCTCCACGGCCACGAGCCAGGCGGGCAGGACCAGGCGGTCGAATGCCTCCAAGTCCTGCACGTCGTCCCAGGACTGCGTGACATAGGCAAGTGCATGATGACGGCCGCGCAGCCGAGCGGCCGGAACTTCATGCCCCGGCCGGTAGCCCATGTGGTAGGTCTTGCGGCCCGCGCACAATGGCCCATAGTTGGGCTGGTAGATGCTGTACCGCTCGCGGGTCCGCAGCCGAAGCTGGCGAGCGGCCTGTTCCTCGCCCACCGGGTCGAGCGTGGCCTCGTCGGGTTCGGTCCACTCGCGCACAACACGCCGGGCCTCCTCAACGAAGCCCTGGCGGTACGCCCGTTCTTTATCGCGAGATGCATTCGGCCAGCCCGGGCCGTCATCATATATCTGGACTACTTGAGCTGACGCAACCATGGCTTTTCCTCCTTTCAGTTATTGTGGAAATCCTGGTGCTCGCGTTTCCAGGCCGCCACCAGCAGCGCCGTCAGCGCATCGACGCGGCGGTCCCACCTCTGCCGCTGCTCTGGAGTTTCCTCGTCGGCGAAGCGAACCGTGAACTCGTAGTCGCCGACCTTCTCGACAACCTCATCATCCGTGCCAACCATGTGCATGCCTCCGCAAAGATACATTTGTTAGGTAACCCCGACTCCATGCCCACCGCACTATGGGATCGCCTTCCGCGCTGCTTCCGAGGCCGCCTCGGCCTTCTTCAAAGTGGTTTCGGCGTCGGCGAGTTGCCGCCTGGCTTCCTTGAGCCTGTCCTGGAGCAACGATTCATCCCGCTGGCTGGTGAGCGTGATCGGCACATGCGCCAGACGCTCCTCGATGTTGCGGACGATGCCTCGCCAGCGATTGCGCTCTTCGAAAGCGTTCATGCGGGCCATGTCCACCTGCCGGAAGCTCTCCTCGGCGTTACGCCGCTCGATCATCTGGAGAACCTCATCCGGCGCCTCGTTCGCCGGCAACAGCCCCTCGTCGTGCATCCGCAGAAGCTGACGGGAGCTTTCCTCAACTGCGTAAGCGGCCTTCTGTGCGACCTCGGCCTCGTAGGCGGCCTCTTGAATCTCGCTCTCCAACTTGGCGATCTCCGCGTTGGCCCGCGCCTGGACCTTCTCGAAGCGGCTGTTTGCCCCGGCCGCATCTTTTCGCAGACGCGGAAGCTGCTCGACATGGGCAACCTGTTCGCGGCCCCGGCTGACTTTCTCCAGCAAGTCATCGCCTTCAGCGCCGCTCAAGCCAGCGTCAGCCGCCAGCGCCAGCAGTTCCTCCGCCGGGCGCTGCCGCCACGCGGCGGCAATGAACTTCTCCCGAGCAGCCATACGAGTCTGCGTCTGAAGCGCTTCCAATTCAGCCAACATGTTCAGTTCCTTCCTCCGGCTGTGCCGGTAATGTGATCACGCCACGGCTGAACAATGCCGTGGCAACCTCAACAATATCTTGCTGGTATTCCTGGACGAATGCCTCGGCCGACGAGAAGACCCACTCGTGCCGCTCGGCCCAAATCTGGGGCTCGGCTTCATAGTCCAGAATGCACCACTGGGCAACGGCCATTCGGTCGGACATGATCCTGCCCTGCGCCGCCTTCACGCGCTGGGCGGTTTGGGGTTCGGCAATCTCGGCTGGCATCGCCGCAACCTTCTGCGGCGGGGCGTACTGAAGAGCCAGCACGTCGCCGAAGATGCCGGCGGCCGCCACCATCGCTTCCTTGAACGAGGCCGGAACGCCGTCGCCGACAGTAGCCACGCCGCTGCCATCGGCGAACACCATCGCCTTGGCGGATTTCTTCAGCAGCACCTGGGCTGAGACAAGGTGGGCCGCTTCGTGCATGCATCCATACCACATCCTCATCCGACGATCCGACTCGCCATCGACGCCAGCCTTGGCCTCAATGCGTTCAGTTGGCATTCAGACGCTCCTTCCTCGTGTTGGCCGCGTCGTCCAGGTCGCGCCCCAGCAAAACCCATGACGCCCGGCGCAGGTCAGCCTCGGTCCAGATGTACGCGCCGCCCGGTCCCTTGGCCGGCGGCTGGATGCGACCTTCCCACACGGCCCGCGTCAGTGTGCCGGGCCGCAACCCGAGCCTCGCGGCGGCCTGCTTCGTCCCGATCATGTGTCCACGCTCCTTTCATCAGCAGCGCGTGATTCCTGCACGCGCCTCTGACATAACTGAAAGCGGACGGGCGGATGGGGGCGGATTTCGGGGGAGATCGGATGTGCTCGCGACGGAAAACCTGAAGGATCAGGCGTTTGGAGAGATGAAGAAATCCGGCGGATTTCTGAGGGGCGTCCGGTTTAGTCCGCTTCGTCAGCCTCGGGCGGGTCTATCTCTTCCGGCAACGCGATGCTGCGGCCAAAGCTTCGGCCGGCCTGCGGCGTGTTTTTCTGTTGGCCGAGGTGCTTTCGGGCCTGTCGAACGTAGCGCTGCCACGTCTCGAACGCGGGAATTGGCGAGCCTTCGTTGTGACCCTTCGCCCAGTCATAGCATTCGCGGTCGGTGGCTTGGTCGGGTACGTTGGGCACGGCGGAAAGATACTGCCCGTAGGCATACTTGACTCGCTCAGGCAACAGGTCGATCCACTCTCTCTTGCCACTGCTGAGCGCCTCCTGGGCGGAGGCCATCTTTTCAGCCAGGGATTCCATCTTGGAGGTTCGGTCGGCACTGGCTGGGACGGGAGGCAGAATTGCACCAGTGACTGCAGATGCCGGCTTGCCCGCATACGCCTGCATGGCCTCAAACATCCCGCAAAGCGCCCGCGACAGGGCTTCCCCGCCCGCCGTGCCCATGTCGCCGATTCCGGCGCTGACGGCGACGACCTTCTGGTCCTGGAACTTCTGCATTCGCACCAGAGCCCCAGCGCCACGAACAGGCTCACGCCCAGCGATGCCGTCCGGCAGAAACCGAGGTCGGCCGTCAAAGAACCCACGCCTCAGCGTGAAGTCGAAGACCATCTGCGATTGGCCCGCGGCGATGTCTTGCCGGGCCAGGATGCCCTGATCGGTCAGCCGCCATTCCGACGGTTCCAACCGCTCGCAGTGGAAAGGATTGGCCTGCCGCGTCTGGTCGGCCATCCACGCGCGAAATACATCCCGCCAGTCCGGCCACAATTGCGCGGCCAGCGGTTCCATCGCCTCCACCAACCCGTACTCGCCCGTCGCCTCCAGCGTCGCCTCCACAACCAGTGGCTGACCGGCCATCTTCAGCCGAAACCGCTCTCGGCGCCGAACCATCCCGGCGGCGGTCAGCAGGAAAAGGCCCTGCGACTGGACTTCGGTCAGGTCGTCGGGACGGTACGTCTGCCACACGTCAGGGATTCGGGCCAGCATCTCGGCAATCGCCGGCTCAAGCATCTCCGGCGGCGCGATGATGCGGCTGGCGATCTTGGACTCGCAGTCATCTTCCGCATATTCATGCCCGCCGGACACGTTCACATCCCGTTGCTCGTCACGGGCTGGCAGACGGGTCAGCGCGAAATCGTCGGATGGTGAGGCCTCGATCAGAACTTCATCTTTGGCAGACGGCAAGCCAGCAGGCTCCGGTGTCTTCGGCTCGCCCCAATTCGCCGCCAGCCACGCACTCCATTCCGCGTATTGCTCATCCGTGATCTTCCGTGGGCCGGATGACAGGCGCAGCCGGCAGGCCGACAGCCACTTGTCGAGGATCAACCGGCGGTGCTCCGTCAGGCAGGCCAGCTTGCGATTCGATCCACGCCATTCGGCCAGGAGGTCGCATTCCTCGGTGGTCAGCACGGGGAAGTCGCCGCGCTGGAGAAGAGCGGAAACCCGCCGCAGCCGGTCACACCCTTCCGCCTGACCGTCAGCCTCCAGCCGCTCGATCCGCTCCGAGATACGCTCCAGAACCTTCTGAATGTCTGCGGGTACTTCGCTCATGCGATGCTGGGCTACCTCAACTGCCAAACGCTTCATCCTGAGCACCATGCTCAGGAGCAGAACGCCTGATGGACTAATCTAGCGGCCGATGCCGATGGCGACAAGGCGCAGCCGTCCACCGTCGCGCCCGAACTGCTGGATGTCGTGCGCCGACCTGTGTGACAGCTATTGGAAGAAGAGCAGAAGCACCAGGGCAAATGCCCATGAAGCCATGGCGGCCATGAGGACAAGCAGCGCAGTTATTCGCATGGCCATGATTGTCCTCTCGCCTAATCTGCGTCCGCTCAGGGACTGTACGACTTCCATGATCGCCTCCCCGCCATTTAGGGTTGGCAGCGGCAACAGATTCAAAGCAGCGAAGACGACGGCCAGAATGCCAAAGGCAGCACGATATTCGCCTTGCCCCAGGTCACGGAAGTATGCCGCCAGCGCGTCCACGCCATGACTGCGAGGTGATACCGTCCCGCCGATAAAGGTTGGGTAGAAGTCTCGCATCGCGTGCAGGCAATCGCTGCCAAGGAACAAGTAGCCCATGATCAGCAGCGTGAACGGGCCACTGACGGTAATCAGCAACCGCTTCCAGAGGTGGAGTTGCTCATAGCTGCGACCATCATTGAAATCCAGTTCGTCGAACTTCATCGAGCCAGAGAAGGGCCAGTAACCAATTTCGACCGGGATGCCGCGAACGCTAAAGTGGCACCACGGCTTGCCGGCGAATATGGACACGCGCTCGATAGCCGCACCACAACAGGCCCCAGCAACAGCCCTTGCGCCGACGGAAACTGCCGTCAGCGGCACGAAGAATAGCACTGCAAGAACCAACTCCAGTCGGTGGTGGCCCCAAATGGCTATTGCCATGCAAATCAAGATAGGCAGCGCATGGCGTTTCATCAGCCGCCAGCACGTGCTCTGTCGGCTGCTGCCAACATCGGCCGGGGCAGCCACCTAGACATCCTCCAGGCGTTCGTCGACCTTAACGAAGAACACGTACGTGCTGACCTGTGAAGCTCCCAGCGAAACCACATCCCCATGCGCAAGAACGTGCCCGCTGTCGCCTTCGAGACGCTGTCCGTTCACGAAGGTTCCGCACGTGCTCCCCATGTCCAGGAGCACGAAGGTTGGGATGGATTCTCTCCACCGGCGGAGCACTTTGGCATGCAGCCGCGAGGTCTCGCGGGGCCCGAAATAGACGGTATCGGCCACGGCATAGTCGGCAATGCCATCCGAAGGCTTCTCAACAGGGGTGGCTGCGCGTCCGATGACTACCTCCTCAACCGTCAATGGTATGATGCCCGTGGTCGCAGGCCCCGTGCCCAGCAGGTAAGCGCCGGGTCTCAGCTGCTGCATCGCTGCCATGATGTGCGCCAACCGGTCGGATCGGTCGGTATTCATAATGGCCGCCAGTTCATTTAGCCGTGATAGGCTAATGAGCTGGTCAATCTTCAGGATGATTGGGTCAACTTTCGCCATCGGCTCATTTCCCGATCCAACCGCGCCACCTCAGCACGGCGAATGCCGCAAGCAACAACACGCCGGATGTTATGGCGGAGGCCATGATCGCCACGGCGACGCGCAGCCGGAACGGGTATCTGCGATCCTCCACCATGACGGATAAGGCGTCCTCAAATGCCTGGTTGCCCGGTGCAAGCGCGAGGGCGTCCCGCCAACAGGCTTCGGCAGCGGCGTACATCCCCTGTTGGGCATAGACTTTCGCCTTCAGATCGAGCGCCGATGGCCCCAGGGGGCTGTCGGATGGCAATGCCATCAACATGGCGACAGCCTCGGCGTACCTCCCGCGCCTTGCAAGGCGGTTGGCCCGCAGCAGGATCTCTCGGTCCTTTGCGGGATCATCTCGCCGCCCAGTGCCGTGCCCGGCCGCAAGCCGCACCATCGTGTCATATTGTCGCTGAGATACGGTCATGCACTCCACGCCTTACTGCGCGATAATTGTGCCGCCGAAGCCGCCCCTCGCCTCCGCAGCCTCGCGTTCGTCAGGCGGAAGCAATGCGATCAACTGGCGCACCGCCGCCTTCAGGGCCTCAAAGTCGTTACTGTTGATCGCCCGCTGCGCCTGCGCGAACAGCTTCTCGGCCGCTGCCTGATCCCGCATGTGGCCGCGTCGCTCCTGCAGATACTCAAGGTAGCCGACCCAGAAGCTCGGTTGACGCACGATCACGCGAGCGCCCAAGTCGCGCAAATCCTCTGTCCTGGTCCGCAAGAGTTCGATGCGTTCTTCGCTAATCGCGCGTTCAACGTCAGCAGCTAGAACGGACAGACGCTCCTTCTCGTCCGGCTCACCGTGCCCCTCAACCACTTCGCGCGTGGATTCCAGTTGTCGGTGCGCCTCCTGGACCAAGCCGGGCCATTGCAAAGCAGCCTCAACATCATCGTTCAGGATCTTTAGGGCTCGGAGTTTCCTGTCGGCTTCGCCAAGCGCCTCAGGATCGGCCTGGGCGGCAGCCACCCGCCGCTGCACTGTGTCTACCGTATGCTCAAGCTCAATCTGGTGAAGCGCCGCATCTGCCCTCGGGTCCGCATGCTTCTCGGCCTTCCGTCGCAGCTCAGCCAGTCGCTCCAATTCCGATTCCAGTTCCACCTTTAACTCTGTGGGAGACCGAGTTACAACTCTGTTTTCGAAGACCTCTTGAAACTCCTCATCCAGAATGGGAATAAAGGCTTTCGCCTTCGTCGTTCTGGAAGTGTCAACATCGATTGTGATTTCGATTTCACTGCCAAATGGGACGTCACGCCTAACCCGCGGATCAGTCGGAAGGATTATGAGCGAGCCGATCAGAGCATTGCGATCAGACTTGGCTCCGCTAGTACCCTCAATTACAGGAATGCAGATCATATTGTCTGGCCCGGCGGGAATGTTCTTTCGGAGCGCGTAGGCATTGTGGCACACCTTCATGGTCCGTGCCGGCAAGGGGTCTCCCTTCATGAACAGCCAGACCGGCTTGTTGCCATGCGTATCGATCCCCATATTGTGCGTGAGCGGGGGACTTGTGATGACCATGCCAACCGTGTAGGCGAAGCGATCCGGCGAGCAGGCCAGTTTCGTCCCCCGGGCATCGGTCAGCATGATCTGAAACTCACACTTCCGACCCTTCTCAGCGTGTACTTCGGTCATGAACGTGCCGGTCGACGAGACGCGAATGGCACCGCTGCGCCATTGGCTACGCTGCTCAACGATCTCCACAGTCAAACCTGCCGTGCCTGTCCCCGGCGGTGGCGTGATCCGGCCACCAACCATCGGGTCGAGTTCGCTCCCTACAGGCTCGTATTCCAACTGGATCTTGTACGTTCCTGCGGCCACCGGCCCTTGCTGGGCGTCAAGCCGCTGGGCGCCTGCGAACACGGCGGCCCCGCGGGCCACGACAGTGATCGGGTCGACACTGAAGTCCAGTCGTGTTTCAAGTTCGCCAGCCACCCGTTCCTGGAGCCACGGGAACAGGCTGGACCCACCGACCAGTATCGTCTTCTCAATGTCCCGCCCCGACAGGCCCTTTTCCTGGAGCGCCTTCTTGCACAGGTTGATGGACTGAGATACCCAAGGTTCAATCACCCGTTGGAGGTCAGCTGGCATGAGCTCACAGGCGAAGTCGATAGCGTTCCCTTGGTCATCTTCACATAATCCTTCGATCCAGATTTCCGCGGGCTGCCTGGTCCGCGATACCTGGATTTTTGCTTCTTCCGCGTGATACTTCAGTTTGGCCAAGGCCGACTTCCATCGCCGCTCTTGGGTATTGCGGTTGTCCGGAAATGATGCGAGACGATGGGCAGCTTTCAACTTGGGAACGAGCAACTTGTCGACAATATCCCAGTCAATATTCTTCCCGCCCAGGTAGTTGTCCCCGGCATGGTTGACGACCTCGATGACCCCATCACGAAGCTGGATCACGGCGGCATCGAACGTGCCGCCCCCAAAGTCATATACCAGCCAGAACACCTTGTCGGCGGCCGACTGGAAGCCGTATGCTAACGCGGCTGCGACAGGCTCCTGGAGCAAGGGGCTCATGGAAAAGCCGGCAAGTTCCGCCGCTCGCCGCGTCGCTTCGCATTGCGGCAACTCAAAAGCGGCTGGAACGGTAATCACCGCAGCACTCAGCTCTTCGCCCTTGCTCATGTGGACATCGGTCTTCAGCGACTTGAGTACCTCTGCCGACAGTTCCTCAGGCAACATCTTCCGTCCGGTGCGATGAAACGGCTTCTGCCATTGTTGCCCCATTCGCAGCTTGAACTCGACGGCCGCGTTCTCATCGTCATCGATATGGCGTGCCCGCGCCTCGCGGCCCACGAACATCTTACCCCGCTTGTCGAACCACAGGGCCGACGGTGTGATCGATGCTCCTTCCTTGTTGGCAATAACCTCGGTGGTCGTGCCTACCAGCAGTGCCACGGTGCTGTTTGTCGTCCCCAGGTCGATTCCATAGTCGATTGTGGTTCGCGCCATATTTGTTCGTCCTCTCACTCGGTTGGATGTGCCTGTTGGCCGGCGTCGGCGGCCGGCGCGCCTGTATCGCGATCCGCTGGTTCCGCAGCACCGCTATCGGTGGCTTCGCCGCTTCCGGGCAAGTCGGCGGGTCTGGGATCGTCACGCTCGTCGATCGGCCGAGCCACGATCACGTCGGCCCGCTGAATAAGAATGTCCTTGTAGAAGACCGACGGCTTGATGGTCTCGTGAATCACTTCCGTGCCTACGCCTTCCATCGGCTGGAACGTTATCGGGTTTACCGCCATGCCCGGCACATACCGCTGGCCAGTGAGGTCCTGAATCTCGATTCCGCCAGATGCAAGGGCGTCCCAAGCTGCCTGGACGTGCCGTGGAAGATGCCGGAACTCGCTGGGCAACTCGACGCCGGCCTGGTTCTCCAGTTTCGCTCGTGCCCGCCAGATTGCGGTAGCCACGGCAGCTACGACCTTGAGCAGATGCTTGGAGTCGGCATCGAGTCCTCTTGCAGCCATGGGTTCTCTGCCAGCCGGCGCTATGCCCAACATCGCATCTTCGGACACCATTACGATGTCCGGCGACTCGTCGATTCTGAACGGCCCTGGATGCGTCATCTGTCGCGCATCATCCACGGCACGCCGCAGGATGACCTTGATCCTGCCCGCCTTGCGGCGACTTTTGGGTCCGTTACCATTCTCGTCAGCGTTCATGGCACTGTTCCTTATCGTTATCGTTCGCCGCTGTTGTAGCGACGCACCCTGTCATTTACCGAATCGATTTCGCGGCTGTACTCTGCGTACTTGCCCTCGCGCTCGAGGAGAAGTGCATTATGCTGTTTGACGAGCGCGTTGTGATTTTCGAGAGCTTGCTGATAGAGAGACTGATTCACATCAAGGCCCAGTCGAGCCTGGCGCTCGTAGCCCTCGATCTCCTGTTTGTAGCGATTGATGCGACTTGATAGCGATTCCAGATTCGAGTCCATCCGCTCGATCTCGGGCTCCATGCTCTTGGCTCGCGCCTTGCCTGCGTCGATCTGAGTCGATAGCACGGAGAGCGAGTACCTCGGCGGGTCCGTCCGTGGTGGCGAATAGCCATTCGACGGAGGTGTCCGAGGGCTGTCAGAGGGATACTTGTACGGGCTTGAATAGTCGTCGCCGCGAGGAGACCCCGTCGCTGCATGCCCCCACCTGTCATCCATGATGCCGAAGACTATTGAGTGCCCAACCGCCGCGAGGACAACAGCCGCTCCAATAACCTGAACGGCCGCTTTCCCTCGCAACAACGAGCGCCCCCGCGAGTATTTCGATGCGGTCTTTGGGGTTGATGAGGAAGCGTTGCTCTTCGCAAAAGCGTCAGCATATAGCGGGTTGTGGAAGCTGAACACCGCAAGTGGCCCCATTACGCCTGTCATCGCAACAGCAGGACCTCGTGCGGCATGGGTGTCTTTCAGGACATGCACCTTCACAAGACAGGCCAACACGCCGAATGCGACAGCCGAGAGCACTATGCCAATCAGCAGAAATGGGACGTACTCGATGCGATTTATGTTAACGCCGATGACGAATGAAGCAATCACGGACAGTCCGACAGAAAGCAGGACAAGAACTGCCCTTTGCCAGGTAAGTTCCCGCTGATGTCCGCGGCACTCATTGCACAGCGGAAACGCGAAGGAGCGCGTGTGCTTTATGCGCCTGTTGTACCCGGCGTTCTCTTCCCAGGAGTAACTTACCGACTGCTCGGCATCTGCCGGCCCGAGGCAGCATGCGCAGACACGCGGGACGCTGATCCGTTCCCCAGAAACGCCGACCTCATAGACCTTGTTGCCAACGACTTGGATCTTCAGGCTCTCGTATTCACGCTCTTGTTGCAGGTTCTTCTCGACCTGAGCAATGTCCGCTCGAAGCCGATCCCGCAAGCCGTCGTGGAGGGCGATGCTTACCGCCTGCTTCAGTAACCCGACGCATCGCTCCCAGCCCCCGGTGCTATTCCCATAGTCAATGGTGCAATCACGAATCGCCTGTGCGACGGCGTCGCACGCGGTTCCTCGAAGATGGTGTTTGTTGTCGAGCAGGGCGCAGATGCTGGCCAAGAGGGGGCCCGTGTCGATCATCAACTGCTGCGCAATCGTATCGGCGTGTACAGCGTCGGCCTTGCACTTTCCGGGCACAGGTTCGCACATCTGCTTGATTTGTTCGACCAGCGGAGCCGCTTCGCGATCAAGTATGGCAGCAGCCAGGCTTTCGTCAAAACCAGCAATGTGCGCACGGGCCAGATGCTTCCGCGCGCCGTCGACGTCGCCCCGTTTGGCCGAACTGATCGCCAGCCTGATACTGATGGTTAGCAGCACCACCGGCAAGGTGCGGCGCAGTCGAGAAGCGACATCCACCTTGAACCGCGGATCATTCCAGTCACGGCGCAACTCCTCTATTCGTCCGACTACTCGGTCCCAGGCAGCTTCGTCTTTCGCTACAGCAGCCCAGTGATCAAGAGCCACTTGCCAGTGCTTGTCACGCCGAGCGGCAGACTTCTCGTCGGGGCGTTCCTCGCCCCGAAGCTCACGTTCCATGTCGAGCACGACGGCGTGGTGAAGAACGGCCAGGTTGTGGGTTGCAACATCCTTATGCTGCCCGTCTCTTGCGAGCTGCGACCACAGGGCATGAGCACCTCGAAGGTCGGCCTGCCGCATAAGTGTAAGCCCGCGATCATCATCAGAGCACTGGTGATCAAGTGGCCAGAACCAGAACACTTCGTGGACTAGCCGCGATTCTGGATCGTGAAGTCGCTGATTTGCCTTTCGGATGGCGTCAGAATCGGGGGCCGGCTCGAGCGGAAGGATGACGGCTTGGCGAGGGGCCGCATCATCGCCGAGTTTCTCCAGCATCTTCATCTTCCTCTGTCGCCTGGACAGATCTCCGCTGGAGACATCTATAGGCAGCCCGAGGATACGGAACGCATTGAGGCGATACAGATCGGGCGTCGCGAGTTCGAGCATCGCTCCGCATTCACTGTCCGCGCCCAATGATGTACCCGACTCAGCCACGCAATTCTGCTCCTTCGATCACATGCAAATTCCTCGCCGCCACAATGCCAACTGAGACTGGTAGCGATCCCGCAGTTCAGGTGTCTTGTTGATTGCCTCCTCCAGCAGATCGGCCGCACTCATGAGGCTGCCGGGGGCTTTGGACATTTCAATAGCGCGCCGCACCATGTCATGGGCGGCACTCGCATCCGTGGGCGAACGCATCCCCATGGCGCTCTTGCCGTCTCCGGGCTGAGCACTGCTTGTTGGGGACGAGCTGATGTCAGGCCGCCCCGGACGCCAGCGATTCAGGTCTTCCAACATCGCCGACGCGTCAGCGTATCTTTCGCTCGGATTCCTGGTAAGGCAGCGAGAAAGGATGGAATCGAGCGATGAGTCCACGGCCATGTTGTACACGCTCGCGGGTCGTAGCGGTCGCACAAACCGCTTGGCTTCGGCGATGTCCCGTTCATCGAGCTCCGGGTACGGAAGCGTGTCGGTGAGCAGCAAGTACAGGGTGGTGCCAAGTGCCCAGACATCCGCCGCCGGCGAGTCCTGGTTCTCGAAGGATTCCGGGGGCTTGAAGCTCAGCGTGCCCTTGGCGCTGACCAACAACGTGAGTGGATTCACCCTCTTGGCCAGGCCGAAGTCACCCACGCGAACACGCAGCCCGGCCCCGTCGTAACCGACGAGAATGTTCTGGGGCTTAATGTCGCGATGGACGACCGGCGGTTCTTCGGCATGCGCCACCGCGATGCCCGCGCACACCTGCTTCATGACATCGACGGCCTGTTGAACAGGCATGAGGTTATCGCGATAGGACCGCCAAAATCGGTCAAGGCTGCCACCGGCCACGTACTCCATCGTGAAGAACCCGAACTCCCCGAGCGGTAACTCCAGCGTGTTCGCGTCAAAGACTCGGACGATGTTCGGATGCCCGATTCTGGACAGCAACAGGGCCTCGCCGAGCATCTGCTCAATCTCTTCCACGGTCATGCCGGGCGTCTTCAGAACCTTCATGGCTTGACGACCCAGGAAACGATGCTGGACACGATAGACCTCGGCGAAAGCGCCCTCGCCGAGGTATCGCTCTACCGAGTACGTCTCCCGGATTCTCTGTCCTTCCTTCAGCAGTGCCATGAACGCCACCCGTGTTGGCTGCCCTCGGCGTCAGCCGCTGGTGCAGCCGTCCAGCCGCTATCGTTTGGCCGAACGTAAGTCAGCCGGCTGCCAAAGTCAAGAAGCAGGTTTGGCATCTGTTAGCATCTGCCGCTCGGCGGGGCGGCATTGGGAAAACGCGTATCGCCGACGAATGGTCTCGGATAGGGGCCCCGGAACTGCGTTCTGCTGCCCCGGTCTAAGTGATCCATCCGTGCGAAACCGGATAGATCATACCGCAGTGTTCGTCCGGCCGCCAGATGCCGCTGTATTCGCTAGGCGAGACGAACCGTCTCCGGCCGCGCCGAAAAGTGACAACAGCCTTCGCGGCAGCAACGAGTTGCTCTCTCACGCCGTGTCGGCTACACCGTCCCTGCCCCAAGTGAACCGCAGTATGATGTCGTCGGTTGGTCGTGAACTACCAACGTCGCCTTTCGCCCCGACTTTGCTGCCAGAAAGCCTTCCCTTGAAAAGTGGGAGGCTTTCTTCTTGCGCAAACGCCGATTAGGATCTGCGCTCATGGCAGAGCGAGTTAAACGTGCCGGGGAGGCTGCTGGATTGCCAGCCTGTGAGCAAAGGTGGACTGGCCAAGGCCGGGCGCCTTTTCAAGTGCTTGTCCTGCCGTATCGCGTCGCGGGCGTGAGAGTCCAATACGCCATCTTCAAGCGGGCCGATGCCGGCTACTGGCAGTTCATCGCTGGCGGGGGAGAAGGCAGCGAACTGCCCATCGAGGCCGCTCGTCGGGAGGCCTGGGAGGAGGCCGCGATCCCGATGACGGCATCGCTGCACCCATTGGAGTCGCGCAATACAGTTCCGGTGATGGAGCTGGCGGGATTCCTGCGCTGGGGGCCGGACGTGCTGGTTGTACCGGAATACACTTTTGCGGTGCATGCGAGCGATGCGGAGCTGCGAATCGGGCCGGAGCACACGGAATTCCGCTGGGTCGATTACGACACCGGCCGCGAGATGCTGCACTGGGACAGCAACCGCAACGCGCTGCACGAGCTGAATCACCGCATAATCAACGGGATGGTTCCCGGCCAAGAGCAGCCGTAGGGTGTGCAGGTTCTTCGCCGCGCTGTTGTTGTTTGCGGCGAAGGTTCTGCACACGCGTGAGGCCTCGCACGTCCCGTGTGCAGAACCTTCGCGATGAAGCCGCGAAGTACCTGCACACCCTACAACTCGCTGCACACCCCGCGCGACTACAGTTCTGACGTCCCACGCGGCCCACGAAATGATGAGGAGCCGATCTGGCTGGCGACCAGTCACCCGAGGCCGGTTCGCTCTCCACGTATCCCGAAACCTAGTTTGTTGGCGTTCAGCAGGAGTGCAGCTACTGCAACTGCTGCCGCAAGCATGACCCAGTGCTCCGCCCACTCGATCCGTTTGTATTCCTCCTGCGTGCCGTATCTCAGCACATGGTTAACATGGACCGCTATCGTGCGGTTGGCGCTCGTGTCCGGTTCCGGCGGCAGGGCATAGGAGTACTTCACATGCCAGTAGGTCGTCCAAGTTAAGGCCGCGAAGAGGTTCAGGATGAACACGCATACGACGATCTTGTTGAGCATTATCCGCAACCCTATTAGACGCGTCGGAGGCTCTGTTGCTGGGTTCCCGTTGTTACCCCTGCATCGCGGTGATGTCCACGAGTTGGCCGGGGACCAAGTTCATGCCATGAGGCACGGCGATCAGGATGGGCCGGCCCCATTCCGGGCGGGTGGGGTCGAGCCGCTGGTGGGCCGGTATTTCCTGGACCGCAGGCCCAAGTTGCAGGACCGTCGCGGGAACGGGCTGGCCGGCGGGCGGGCGAGTCTGCAGGAGCATCGTCGCGCCGACCTTGGGCTGAGTAGGCTGCCGGTCGCGAATATACGCCACGATGGTCGGCGTGCAATCGGCCGTGATGGAGAGAATCTCATCGCCGGCCTGGACGACCTGGCCGGGACGGTGCAGGATCGCACATATCTTTCCCGACGCCGGCGCCTTTATCGCACCGCAGGCGATTTGCAGTTCCAGTTCGTGCGCCCGCGCTTCGGCAGCCGACCGGGCCTTGCGGATCGGATCCAGGAATGCCTCCAACTCCGACGGCTGGGTCGAGGGAAAATCACTCTGGCGCGTCTCGGCCGATTTCAGGTCGAGCTGGGCCTGGGCCATTTCTCGCTTGGCGCCTTCAATGATCTGGTTGCTTTGGTCGCAGCGCAGCTGGAGATCCTCGACCTCAAACGTGGTGGCCGCACCGGCCTGGCGGAGCTTTTCCGTGCTATGCAGGAACATCTCGGCCCGCGCCAGCCGGACCTGCTCAGATTCGATCTGGGTTTGCAGCGAGAGGATCTTCAGCCGGTACGTTTCCAAGTCCACGCCCAGCCGTCGCCACTCGGTGAGCCAGTTGTACTCGCGATCGGTTTCTTCCTGGCGGATCTTGGCGGCGACGGATTCGAGTTCTTTCTCCTGCCGCGATACCTCTTCCCGCAGCGCCGTCAAGCCGGCCAGACGCGGCTCGTCATCGAGCTGGGCGATGCACTGGCCCTGCTGGACCTGGTCGAAAAGCTGCGGCGAACCGCTGCTCAAGGCCGTGAGGATGCCTGCACACGGCGCTCGCACGGGTATGCTGGTGACCTGCACCTCGCCGACGAGTTGAGGCAGCTGCGGATTGTGTTGCCATAGCCAACCAGTACCCAGCACGGCCCCAACGAGAATTATCGCCGGCAGCAACTGGTGTCGAATCTGTCGAAGATGAACTCGTAAAGGCGTTCGAATGCGCTTCGGTTGAGTCATAAATACTCCGGATCCTGCAAACCCGACTCCTCTTTACGCATGCACAGATGATAAGGATCAGAAACGCCGGACAAGCTGTCGTGTCCGCTGCCTTGGCTGACAAATTGCGGGCGAATACTGTGACGCCGCCGCAGCAGCGGCCAAGCTCGTCCGCGCGTCGCAAAACAGCAGCACTGCCGCGGTATCCGCGGCTTTGTGAACAGCCGTTTGCTGGCAACGACCGCCAGCAATACTCACAATTATACTGGGCTTTGTCGGTTTTTTAAGCGAATTCCCGGCCGCCCATGCACTTGTGGAGTCCCTGAACGGCTGCATGAATTGCTTCTAAGCAGAAGGGCATTGCAGGATTCAGTTTTTACATTCGGCATCTTCTCGCGGAAGGTCGTCGGGTAATATGCTGAGATTGCTGGCTGCGGCGGACGCCCGGTCCTTTGGCCAGCGTACTCAAGACCGGGCAGGAGCAGATGATATGAACGCCCTCGTGATAGCCTGGGCCTTGGTGGCGCTGGGAAGCGGAGTCAGCCCGGCCAGCGCCACGAGCCAGCCTGCCAGCATGCCAGCTCCGGAAGCGGCCAGCGGCATCCTTTTCACGGGCATGAGCGACGCCTCGGACGGCGTGGCTTTGGACGAACACCGATTCCTGGCCGTCGATGATGAGACAAATGAGTTGCGCATCTACGACGTGGGCGGCGGAGCCCCGCTGAGCACGGTCGATCTGTCCAGCTTTCTGCAGCTTTCGCCCAGGCATCCCGAGGGCGATTTTGAGGGCGTCACCCGCGTCGGCGACCGCCTGTACATCACCGGTTCACACGGGCGCAACCAGGACGGCAAGCCCCGGCCGAACCGGTGCTGCCTTTTCGCGGCCACACTCTCGGTCAGCCCGACGAACGCGGACGTCCGCGGGGCGGGCAGGCCATTCCGTGGTTTGCTGGAGGCGATGCTGACCGCGCCGTCTTTGCAGGAATTGAAGCCGACCCTGGAGCCGTCCATCCGTTTGGCCCATGGCCAGGACGAGACCGAACTGGCGCCCAAGATGAAGGGCCTGAATATTGAGGGCTTGTGCGCCGCCCCGGACGGCAAGACCCTGTATCTGGGCTTGCGCAACCCGCCCTGGGGGCCGGAGGGGGGCCAGCGCGCGCGGGCGATCGTCCTACCCATGCTGAACCCTGAAGAGACCCTCCTGCAAGGCCGGGGCCCGCAATTCGGCACGCCATTGCTGTGGGATCTGGAGGGCCTGGGGATCCGCAGCATGGAATACTCGCCATTCCACAAGAGCTATTTCATCATCGCCGGGCCGCACGACGATGGGCACAGATTCCGCCTCTTCCGCTGGACGGGCGAGCCGACCGCGCAGCCCACACTGGTCAGCCGCCTGGAGGACCGCCCGCTGCGCACCCACCCCGAAGGGGTCATTCCGTTCGAGCACTCTTCCCGGTTGCTGCTGATCTGCGACGACGGAACCCGTCCGGTCCACGTGGACAGTCCTGCCGAGTGCGCCGAAGGCGAGAGCCCATCGCCGGATGGCACGTGCCCCAACAAGCACTTGCGCGACATTTCGAAACGCTCTTTCCGCGGTTTTTGGCTCGACCCGGGCCAGCCTGAGCCCGCCTCGCGCCCGCGACAAGAGCCGCCGCGTGGAGTGCCGTTTGGGGCCAACTGGCCGGATGGCGCCTCATCCCAGAACTTGCACACCGTAGTTGACGGTATCGCCTTTGACGCGTTCGTTGACCATTGATGGTTTCTCTGTTAGAATCACGTTAAGTTGTGGCGGCCACAGTCTGGCCAGGCGGCAGGTTTTCGCGCCGGCTGGCGGCACTAGGATCGCGGGCTGGTGCGCGTCCGCCGCTACGAAACGCATATTTGCTTCCCCGTAGATGAGTCGCGTACTTTACAGGGATGCCCTCGCGGCATCCCCGCACTTGGATTGGCAACAATGGTTGAGTTTCAGGCCGTCGATCTTGGCGGGGCGTGGGTGCGAGTGCTGCGCGCCGTCTGCCGCACCGGCGAGGATGTCGGCGGCGAAGCTCGTGAATTGCGTAATGTCTGCCTGGCCTTTCAGGAACCCCTCTGCAAAGACGGCCCCCTGGCCACTTGGTCGCAACGGCAACCGGTGGAGGAGATGCGAAAGGTTTTCTTCACCGACCAGCCGAACACGTTCGGCCACAGTTATTCCCACAAGATTCGCGGCCCCCGGGGCCTGTCCGACCTCAGCGACGTGACGGAATTATTAGCGGCCGATCCGCTGTCCAAGCGGGCCGCAGTCGTGCTGGTGGGTAATGGCGACGGGAGGGTGCCGTGCATAAACACGGTGCATTTCCTGCGCCGCCAGGCCGGCATTTCGGTCAGCTACTTCGCCCGCGGACAAGATATCTTCCGCAAGTTCTACGCCGATTCCGTCTGCCTGCACGAGATGGGTCGCCGGGTGGCAAGCCCGCTGGGGCTGGAAGTTTGCCAGGTGGCCGGGATGATAAGCTCGGCCCACGTGTACTTGGCCGACTTGGCGGAAGCCGAGGCGATGCTGGCTGAAGTTGAGCGTTGTGGCGACGCCGGCGTGCTGGATCGGAGTGGCGCGTGAAGTTCTTTCTAATAGTATCACGCTGTCTGAACCCCAAGCAGACCTACCGGGAGTATCCCCTGGGGGCCGGCATGATCGCCACGTCGATGCGCCGGCTGGGCCACGAGGTGGTGCTGCACGATCAAACGGCCGAAGGAACCGACGACGACCAGGTCGTGGACCTCGTGCGCGACTCCGCTTGCGATGTAGCCGGCTTCTCGGTGATTACGCCAAGCTATCCCGTGGCACAGCGGCAGATCCGGCGGTTAAGAATCCGGTTGCCTGAGCTGCCGATCGTCGTGGGGGGGATACACGCCAACCTCTTTCCGCAAGACTTGCTGGGCGACGGCGCAGATGCAGTCGTGCTGGGCCAGGGCCAAGAGGCGATGGGGCTGCTGATGGATCGGCTGGGGAATCGGCGGACCTGGAGCGACGTGCCGGGGCTGGTTTTCCGGGACGATCACGGAGGGGTGGTGCAGACGCCCCCGCGTGCGCCGGATGCGCCAGTGAATCACGCCCAGGACCACGACCCCGACGTGGTTGACCGGGACGTGTACAACCTTTCCCGGTATACGCACCATTCGATGCTCGCGTCGCTGGGCTGCCCGTTTCGCTGCATGTTCTGCTGCAATTTCTCCAGCGTGCTGCTGCAAGGCGGCCTGCGCGTCCGCGCGGTTGACCGGGTGATCCAGGAGATACAACACCTGCATGAGCGGTACGGCGCCAGCGAGGTGTTCTTCGCCGACGACGTCTTCCTGCTGACCCGCCAGAGCATCCTGGCCTTTTGTCAAAGGCTGCGAAACCTGGAACTGCCGCTGCAATGGGTGGCGCAGATGCGCGTGGATGTCATGGATGCCGAAGTGGCCGAGGCGATGGTTTCAGCCGGGTGCCACCGGGTGTACTTCGGCGTGGAGTCCGGCTCTGATGCGATACTCCAGCGCGCGGGCAAGGGCTTGGATCGCCAGGCGATTCGGCGCGGCATCGCCGCTGCCAAGGCCGCCGGCATGCGCGTCAAGACGGGTTGGATTGTTGGCCTGCCAGGGAGCATCGCCGAGCAGTACGAAACGGTTTCATTCATTCGCGAGCTGCGGCCCCACGAGGTGTCGATCCATCAGCTGATTCCCTTCCCCGGCACCGAGTACTACCGGAATCCAGCCGCACACGGCGTACGGATTCGCGACCCGAAGGACTTCGCGAGCTTCTGCTTCGGCGGGCTGAGCGACAACATCTCCTTCGATTATCTCCCGGCAGGCGACCTGCTGGAATTGTTGAGGTACACCCAGGAGTCGCTGGAGTCGGAAGGATATGTGAGCAGCGACCGGGCCAAGGGCACGGAACAGTACCTGTATTCGACGCCGCAAAACGCGGTGTCCATGAAGGTGTTTGGCGGCAACGGGCAGCGTTAAACGATCCGCATGCGAATGGTTTTGCGACAATACGGCGCTTAGTCCGCCGTTGTTATAAGAAGGGATTCTTGTGACCCAGCAGGAGACAGTGCGAATGTGGAAAGTGCCGGAGATCATGGCGACCATCGGGCCGACGCTGGAGAAGCCCGAAGACCTTTGCCGCGCCATCGAGGCCGGCGCTCGCTGGTTCCGCCTGCCGTGCGGGTATCGGCAGCGTCCGCACTTAGAGAACGCCCGAGCGATTCGCGCCGCCGCTGAGCAGACGGGCCAGCCCGTCCAGTTGCTGATGGACCTGCCGTCGTCGCGGCCCCGCACGGGGAAGATGGCCGAACTCCGGCTGGATATCGGCGACCGGGTCGTGTTTTGGGATCCGGAATCCGATCCGACGCCACCTGCGGAGGCGAAACCATCGCCGGTGCCGCTGCCGGGGCTATCGAGCCTGCTGGAGAAGCTGGGGCAGGGGCAACGGATGTGGTTCTGCGACGGCCGGCTGGAGTTCCGGGTGGACGAACTGTCCGGCCGGCACGTGCTGGCGCACCTCGATCGCGGGAGCGTCACGCTGAAGTCGTCCAATGCGATCTGCCTTCCCGACAGTTCCAGTCCGTACGTGATCGTCACCGCCGAGGACCGTGCCCTGCTGAACTCGTTTGCCCGGGCCGGGCTGATCCCAGACTGGATCGCTCTGTCGCTGATCTGCTCGCCCCAGGACATGTCCGACGGCCGGCGGGAAGTGCGTGAACAGCTCGGCGCGGATGTCCGAATGATGGCCAAGATCGAGACGGCCGAGGCGTTGCAAGAGACCGAAGCGATCATCGCCCAGAGCGATGGCGTCATGGTCGCACGCGGCGATCTGGGGCCGGCCGTTGAGTTCGTCAGGCTGCCGGAGGCACAGGAGCAGATTGTGGCGGCGGCCCGGCGGTTGGGCAAGGTGTCGGTGGTGGCCACGCAGGTGCTGGAGACCTTCGCCGAGACGGGGATTCCGCAGCGTGCAGAGCTGTCGGACCTGTCGCTGGCTGCGCGGCAGCGTCCTGACGCGGTGATGCTGGGCAAGGAAACCGTGTACAGCCCCCGGCCGATCGAATCCATTCGACTGGCGCGGGACGTGCTGAGCTACGAAACCTGTCGGTTGGAAGTCGCCGCGGTGCGGCTGCCGCCGGCGCTGTCGGCGGCCATTGGGACGCCGCGCGTGGTGGGCATCGAAGGGCCCAACGGCTCGGGCAAGTCGCTGCTGTGCCAGAAACTGAGCCAGCGCCTACGGGCCACGAGCCTGCGCGGCGTGCCACTGGAGTGGGAAGCGCCCGAAATGAAGCTGCGGATGATCCGCGACGCAGATTGGCTGGCGTCGGCCATGTACTTTCTGTCGGGCGTGATGGAGTCATCGCGCCAACTGCGCAAAGATGGTGGCAAGCTGGCCATCATGGATCGTTCGGTGTGGTCCACGCTGGCGGTGCAGTATGCTCACGATCCCCAACGACTGGCCCCGCTGATGAGCCTGCTGTCTGTGGCCGGAGATCGAATCAAGGCGCCGGACCTGACCATAGTGCTGGAGGCCAGCCCTGCCACTTGCCGCGGACGGATAGCTGGTAAGCCAGCGCTGGAGCAACAGTACGATTCGGCCGAACCTGCCGCCGAAGATTTCCAGAGCCGCCAACGCGATTTCTACCGCTGGCTGGCCCAGCAGTGGCCCGGGGTGGTCTTCCTTGATACCGAAGGCTGCGACGGCCAGGCCGTGTGCGACAAGGCCGAGAGCCTGATCCGAGGTTGGATGCAGTAATGCTGATGCTGTTGACGGGCAACCTGAAGAAGTACTCTTCGTTTGAAGGGCTGCTGAAGCAGCTGGAGATCCGGCTGGAGAAGCCGGCGTTTCAGCTGCTGGAGCTTCAGGCTACCGATTTCCTTACCGTGCTGGAGCACAAGGCGGCTCGGGCGGCCGCGGAGTTCGGCTCCCCATGCCTGGTCGATGACAGCGGGCTGGTGCTGGACGCGTATCCTGGTTTTCCCGGCCCGATGACGGCTGATGTCTGCCGCATGCTCGGGGCCGAGGGCTTGCGCCGGCTGCTGGAGGGCACAAGCCCGCACGGACGCATGGTCTGTCACATTGGCTGCATGATTGAGGGGAAGTTGTGGCATTGGCAGGGCGAGATCCCCGGAACACTGGACCCGCGTCGCCCGGTCAGCCCTGATGGTCCCGGCCCGCTGTCCAGTTGGTTCCTGCCGGATGATGCCGGCGCTTCGGGCGTGCTCGGGCATCGGCACAGAGCGCTGGAGGCGCTGGCGAAGGACATCGCCGTGCTTCGCGCGGCCCTGGCGGGCAAGCAGGCCGGAGCCAGTTGCGATGGTCCTCCGTGCGTCTTCTGCCAGGAATTCAACGGCAGTGGCAACTCCGTCTTCGACGAGCTGTCGGAGGGTGAGATTCCCTCGCGGATTATCCATCAAACGCCCCATTTCACGGTGTTTCCGCCGCTGGGGCAGTTCATCGAGGGCGGGCTGCTGCTGGCCACCCGCGAACACATCTTCTCCATGTCCGAGCTGAACGAGCAGCAGTACGACGATCTGGAACGATTGATGGCCGAGACCGCCGACTTGCTGGAGAAACGGTACGGCTGCTGTCCGCTGTTCTTTGAGCATGCGCCACTGACCGCCGAGGAAAAGGGCACGTGCTGCGTGAATCACGCGCATCTGAACGTGTTTCCGGCCAACGTGGACGTGCACGAGCAGCTGCGGAAGTTCCCGCATGAGCAGATCGGCCAGATGCGTGAGATGGCCGACATGCCGGGACGGCACCGCGGATATCTGTTTCTACAAGATAATCAGCGGCGGCGATTCGTGTATCATGTGGGTATCGTGCCGTCGCAGTACGTGCGCCGGATAGTAACGGCGCAACTGGGAATGCCCGAGCGGTGGCACTGGCGGCAATACCTGGGGATCGACGAGCTGAAGCGGACGATGCAAGCCCTGCAAGGCTGGAGGTCTTCGGATGCCTGACACCTCGCGAAAGGTCTACGGCCTGGCGCCTAGCGCGACCGATGATTACCAGTCCTTGCGACTGGATGTCATCCGCCGGCGTTGGGACACCAAGGCCCAGCGGTGGGACACGGACCTGGCCGACGAGAGCTGTCACCTGAACGAGGATGGAGCGTACGCGCGGTTCCTGGAAACGGCCCGGGGCATCGTGGATCAGCGGGCGGACTTTTGCTGCCGCCACCTGCTGGTGGACGTAGGTTGCGGCACCGGTCTGGTGCTGGCGAGCCTGCTGGGATATTTTGCAGAGGGACTGGGCTTGGATATCAGCGCGCGGATGCTGGCGGTGGCCAGGCAGCGTGGGCTCCCGCGGGCACGTTTTGCGGAAGGCAACTGCTTTGAGCTCGGCCAGTGCGTCCAGCAGGCCGGGGCGATCGTTTCGCGCGGAATCCTGCTGTCGCACTACGGAACGCGCTGGGCCGGCGTGCTGCTGGGGCAGGTTCATGCGGTTGTGGGAGAGGGCGGGTTTGCCCTGCTGGACTTCCTGAACGCATCCTGCCGCGAACAGTTTGCCGAGCGCCCTGAGAATAAGACATACTTCACAGCCGAGGAGATGGCGGCACTGACCATGGAGGCGGGCTTTGCCCACTTCCATATTCTGGGTGAGCCCTGGCATCGTGTGCGCATGCTGTTGTTGGAGCGATGAGACATGGGCCACAGCGCGCGATATGAACTGAAGTACGTGATCGAAGAAGCCCGGGCTGTGGCCGTGGCCGACTTCGTGAGCAGCTACATGCGGCCGTCGGACTTCAACGGCGATGGCCCGGTCCGCGGGCACCCGGTTGTCAGCCTGTACATGGACTCGCCGGACTGTTTTTTCTACCACCAGGCGTACACGGGGCATAAGAACCGGATGAAGCTGCGTATCCGGTTCTACGATGACGACTGGTCGCGCCCGGCCTTTCTGGAGATCAAGCGGCGGGCCAGCGACGTGATCTGCAAGGATCGGGCGATGATCACGCGCGAAGGCGTGCGGCAGATTCTGTCGGAGGGTTGGCCGGCGCAACCCTTCTGGCCGCAGGACGCATGGCTGATCCACGGCAAAAAGCGGCAGGACGTCAGCGATGACTTCTGGCGTTTCGCCAACCTCAAGCGGGCTCGCGGAATGATCTATGTTTCCTACATCCGCGAGATATGGGAAGCGCCGGATGACGATGAATTGCGCGTGACTTTCGACAGGTACGTTCGCGGCAGCACGTACGACGGCAGCGGGCGGCTGAGCCTGCCACGGTACGGCTGGCGGCCATACATGCCGCCGTACATGGCGCCATTTCGCGACGACAACGTCGTGCTGGAACTGAAATTCGACGACAAGGCCCCGAAGTGGATGTTCGATTTGGTGAGGATCTTCAATTTGCAGCGGATACCGGTGTGCAAGTATACCGCGTGCATATACGCCGCCGGGCTGCAGTGGGGCAAGCCGGTACGCAGGGAAAACGAAGAGGAGTTGATGCTGATATGAATACCTGGCAAGCTTGGCAGGACATTTTGCTTAACGGCAACGCTGGCGTGACGTCGGTAGGCGCGGGCAATGTAGTGCTTATGATGCTGCTGTCGTTCGTGCTGGGAATGGTGATCGCCTACGTGTACATGTGGACGCACGAGGGAATTTCGTATTCCCGCACGTTTGCCGCCTCGCTGGTGGCGCTGCCGCTGCTGGTGGCCATGATGATGATGCTGATGGTCGGCAGCTTCGTGATGGCCTTGGGGCTGTTCGCGGTCTTCGGCGTCATCCGCTTCCGAAATGTGCTGAAGGACACCCGTGACACGCTCTTTATCCTGTGGGCCATCTTGGAAGGCCTGGCGGTGGGCAACTGGCACTATTCCACCGCGGTGCTGGCGCTACTGGGGGCCTCGGCGGTGTTCGTGTTCATTCGCATGGCCTCCTTCGGCACGCGGAATCGGTACGACGCGGTGCTGACGGTGCGGATAACCGGCGATACGGCCGTCAGCGGTGCGGCGCTGCGGAAGTTGCTGGTCCGGCACGCCGCAAGGCGGACCTTGGCCAGCGAACGACGGACCGCCGGCCAGGGGCTGGATGTGACCTACCGCCTGCTGCTGCGCGACCCGCTGCGCAGCGAGGAACTTCGCGCGGAGCTTGCAGGCGTGGAAGGTTTCCAGAACGTTTCGTTGTACATGCACGATGATGAAGCGGAGATCTGACGGAGCGGCGTTACGTTCGGCGGCCTCGCTGCTAGCCGCAAGGCGCAGACGCAAATGACCAAATTGTCCTTCCTCGCATTGTTCGTGCTTTCGGCCATCAGCATGGCTGGATGCGGCACACCGGCGGCGCCGAGACCGGCGGTCTCGGTTAACGAAAAAATCGGCCTATACGTCACGCCGCCAGGCATGAACACCCCGCACTTTCCGGTTGGCTACGCCCAGGCCGTCAAGACGCTCAAAGGTTACGCTCGCACGGTGTGGGTGCTGGAGAGCTGGCGTGACATTGAAGTCGCCGACGGCCAGTACGACTGGGCCAGTCTCGACCAGCGAATCGATGAGGCCGTGACGAACGGGTTTGATGTGGGCATCCGGGCCCAGATCGTTCTATGCGGCAACAACGCCAAGAAAGAATTCGTGGCCATCTCGCGCGTCCCGACGTTTGTCGGCGACATGTCCTCTGCCGGTTTTGCGGCAAAGGCCCAACGCTTCTACGGCGCCTTGGCGCAGCGGTACAAGGGCAAGGCCCGCTACATCGCCGTCGGCAACAGCGTCAACAAGTACTTCGACCGGAATCCCACGGAGTGGGAGGGGTTCAAGAAGGCGTATCCCGGCATCGTCAGGACCATTCACGCCGCGGACCCAAAGGTAATCGTTCTGTCCGACCTTGTCTGCGGCGGCGAGTATTACCAGGACAAGGACAAGCTGCAAAAGTACCTGGACTTCTTCGGCCAATCGGAGGACGACGGTTTCGGGTTCATCTTGTACTTCATCACGAAGGTCTTCTACGGCGGCTTCGCGAACTTCAATCAGGCCCGTCTGAGCGAGGTCCTAGACGAGTTGCACGCAAGATGCGGCAGCAAGAATATCTACCTGATCGAGACCTCGTGCTTTTCCAGGAACCCGAATACTGGTAAGGACATGTCGGCCGTTCAGGCACAGTACGTGGACATGCTGATCCGCATGGCCGTGGCGAAGGACTACATCATCGGCCTGTCCTGGTGGCAGCTGTACGACGCCAGGGACGCTCCGGGCGTGCCGTGGGACGTCAAGGCCAGCTTCGGGCTGTTTGACTCCGCCGGCAAGCCCAAGCCCGCCTGGGCCACGTGGCAGCAACTCTGCACCCTGCGGAAATCACCGTAGCGTCGCTACGCCCTGATCTCGACCCGTCGGCCCTTCTTGGCGCTATCGATGGCGGCAAAGACCATGGCCAGGCTCTTGATATTGTCGTGGCACTCGGTCTGCGGTTTTGCCCCGGTACGCAGGTACTCGAGCATCTCACGCAGGCTGCCGTGCATGCCGGCGAATTGCAGACTTGGCGGCGGCACGGGCACGTCGGCGAGCGGGCGGTGGAAGCCTTCGCTGCCGGCGACGACCTGGCCGCGGGGCGGCTGGTCCTTCTCCATCAGCATCGTGCCGCGCTCGCCGATGATTCGCCAATCGCCGTTCCAGCTTGTGTGACAGCCTTCGGCGCACCAGCTGCCGCGGAAGGTGAAGACGACTCCGCCGGTCATTTCAAAGATGCAACTGGCGGCTGCGGCGCCGGCGTACCACGAGCCGGCAGGATTGAATTCCTTGGCGTACACGGCCAGGGGGTCTGAGCCGCTGAGATACCGGGCCAGGTCGAACTGGTGAATGGCCATGTCCAGGATCAGCGGGCTGGGCATGGCGTCGCGGAAGCCGCCGAAGTGGGCGCCGATGTAGAAGTCGCAGTTCATCGCGGCCACCTGGCCGATGGCGCCGCCGGCAATGATCTGGCGCGTGAGGGCGTGGTTGGCGTCCCAGCGGCGGGATTGGCTGACCATGTACAACTTGCCGCTCTTGTCGGCTGTGGCCACCATTCGTCGAGCCTGCGACATGCTGTCGGCCATTGGCTTTTCGCCGATGACCGGATAGCCGGCTCTGAGGGCCTTGCAGGTCACGTTGCAGTGAGCGGCGGGGATCGTCAGGTCCAGCACGAAATCGGGCTTGGTTCTTCGCAGGGTGGACGACAGGTTGGCAGAGGCGTGGCAGCCCAGAGCGTACTTGTCAATCTGGCTGCGGGCGTTGTCCAAGTTCAGGTCCACCACGCCGGCGACGGTCACGCCCTCGGCCAACAGCGGCGGGAACCAGGCATTGGAGATGCTTCCGGCCCCGACAACCACAACTCGTTCGTTTGCCATAGCGACCTCCACAAGCTACACAGCCGAGGGCGGCTGTGCTACGAAATGCACGGCCAAGGGCGGCTGTGCTACGCCGACAGCCATCTACTGTGCGAACATGTCTTCCTTCTGCCCTGACGCCGTCTGGTCGAGAGGCACTTGCAGCGGCTTGGGCAGGTAGGTGTTCAACTGCCGGCAGATCTTCTTCAGGCTGGCGCTGTCGCCGGGGCTGCCATGCAGGCGGTTTTGCATCACGCCCAGCGAAATGTCGGCCGATACGCTTGGCCCCGAGCCGAACGACAGCGTGGAGTCCGCCGTGAAGAAGCCGCTGTTTACAACGGCCTGCTTGAGGGCGGCCATTTCCTTGTCCGACAGCTTCTTATCCAGCAGCTTCTTGCCGCCGCTGCCTACCATGCCCGAGCCGGACGTGGCCGTCAGCGTGCCATCGGGATCGACGTGATAGGCGATGCTCTGCGTGTCCACCGCGACGGTCACATCCACCGTCAATGGCCCGGAAGCACAACCCGCGCACAGCGACAACGCCGCCAGCAACGCCAGATTCGCGAGGTATCTCATGGCCTCTAGGGTACAGCCGAGCCAGTCGCTATTCCAGAGTCGGCGCGATTTAGCTGGCGAAAGCGGCTTTCAACAGCCGATCCTTGCTTTTCACGGCCAGTGCGGCAAACTATGTGTCTTCGTGGCCTAGAATTCCGTCGGAAAGGCAGGACCATGACAAAACTGTGTCTCTTTTTAGGAATCATCACCATGGCGTGTTCAGGTTGCTCTAACAAGGACAGTGCGGAACCGGCTCCCCGGAAGGTCGGCACATCCAGTCAGGCGTCGTCGGCCAGTGCCCCAGCCGGAAACCCGGTGGTCATCATCAAGACCAACCTGGGCACGATCAAGGCCGAATTGTGGGCCGACAAGGCCCCGCAGAGCGTGCAGAATTTCCTGCGCTATACCAATGACGGCCTGTACGCCGGCACGATCTTTCATCGCGTGATCCCGGGCTTCATGATCCAGGGCGGCGGCTTTACGCCCGAGATGCAACAGAAGAAGACCAACGCGCCCATCCGCAACGAGGCCCGCACCGACGTCAAGAACAAGCGCGGCACGCTGGCCATGGCCCGCACCAACGTGGTCGACAGCGCCACCAGCCAGTTCTTCATTAACGTGGCCGACAATGCCTTCCTGGATCACCAGGACGATTCCGTGCGCGGCTTTGGCTATGCCGTCTTCGGCAAGGTTCTTGAAGGCATGGACGTGGTCGACAGGATCGTCAACGTGCCCACCGAGACCGTCAGCGGCGGCATGGAAAACGTGCCCGTCAAAGCCGTGGTCATCGAGTCGGTGACGGTACAGAAGTAGGGAAGCCGGAAGCTGCAATCCGGAATCCGGAACAGCGATACGAGCAGGGATGCATGGGATTCACGGGATAAATGTTAATCCCTTGAATCTCCTGCATCCCTGCTCAGTTTCTTTTGATGAGTCCCAGCCGCTCATATACTGGCTGGGCGGCCTGGCGGAAGCGGCCCAGTCGGGCCAGGAAGACCAGCCCGCACACAATACACAGGCAGCCGGAGACGAAGTACGCCGACGGGATGCTGTATCTGGCCGCGAAGTGGCCGATCCACAGGCTGCCGAAGGGGGCAGTGCCGACGAAGCTCAGCGTGTAGAAGCTCATCACCCTGCCGCGTTTGTCGTCGTCGATCATCGATTGCAGCAGCGTGTTGGTGGATGCCATTTGCGTCATGACGCCAAAGCCCAGCAGCACCAGCAGCCCCAGCGCCAGCGGGACGTAGCGGCAATACGCTAATCCGATCAGCGAGAATCCCAGCAGAATCGGCGCCAAGCCGATCACGCGGTCTAGGCCCAGGACCGAACGGCGCCTAGCCAAGTACACCGCCCCCAGCAGCGCGCCGAACCCAACCGATGACACCAGCCAGCCGTAAGTCTTCGCCCCGCCGTGAAGGGTGTGGTCGGCGAAGGCGGACATGAGCGACTGGTACTGGTGGCCGACCAATCCGATGGCCGCCAGCAGCAGGAGCATGTCGCGAATGGGTTCAAACCCGAAGGCGTAGTTGTAGCCTTCACGCAGGGCGTCCCAGACGTGGCGCGGC
This sequence comes from uncultured Planctomycetota bacterium, assembly GCA_903892515.1. Taxonomy (GTDB): domain Bacteria; phylum Planctomycetota; class Phycisphaerae; order SM23-33; family SM23-33; genus CAITIS01. The sequence goes on from CAITIS010000088.1 coordinate 29,646, forward strand.
GGCATCTTCCGCTTGGCTGCGGGGTTGAACCGCATCATCAGCAGCGCGGCCAGCACGGCCAGGTAGCTGATGGCGTTGATGAGAAAGCAATTGGCCTCGCCCACGTAATAGATCAGCACGCCGGCGATGACGGGTCCGATCAGCCGGGCGCCGTTGAAGATGAAAGAGTTCAGGGCGATGGCGTTGGGCAGGTCTTCGCGACGCTCCAGCATCTCCACGACGAAGGACTGGCGGATCGGGATGTCAAAGCCATTGACCAGCCCCAGGAAGGCGGCCAATACCAGCACGTGCCAGAACTGCACCCAGCCCGTGAACACCAGCAGGGCCAGTACGCCGGCCTGCACGAGCGAGAGGCTCTGCGTCCAGAGCAGCAGGCGATGCTTCCGCCAGCGGTCGGCCACCACGCCGGCAAAGGGGGCCACGGCGAAGGACAGGATCTGGCTGGAAAAGCCCAGCACGCCCAGCCACAGGGGATTTTTCGTCAGCTGCCACACCAGCCACTGCAGCGCCAGGTTCTGCATCCACGTGCCGACGAGGCTGATGCCCTGGCCGCCGAAGAAGAGGCGGTAGTTTCGGTTCCCCAATGCGCGGATAGCCGACGTCCTGCCGACGATGGGGGGCGGGGCGGAATCCCTTGGCGGCGACTGCTCGGGCATGTGTACTCCAAAGCCGCAATTGTAGCGAGTCGGGGCCACGCTACTCAAGAAAGGTCCCGCGCGTCATTCGCCGCAGCCCTATTGCGTGAGGTACTCCAGGCGGTCCTGCACGGCATCGAGATTGACGCGTTTGTTCTGGAAGTCGCCGGTGTCAATCGTGCCGTCGGCGCCGCTGGCGGTGGCCTTCACGTCGCTCAAACCGGTTCCGGAAGAGATCACGCCCTTGATCGACCTGTAGTGAGAGGGTTGCTGCAAGTGCTCGCCGGCCGTTGGCGGGGTGTTCTCGCTGCCGGGGGCGACGAGCTTCAGGCCAAAGCCATGCGGCAGGAGAAAAGCGTCCCCTTTCAGACGCGCGGCCCTGGGCGGCGCCGCGTCCTTGTTCTCGTCCTTGCTTGCCTTGTACTTCTTGTAGACGTACTTGGCGGCCTGGCCGGCGACAAACCCTTCGACGGTGCAGCCCGACAGGCACACCGCCAGGAGCGTCACGAACGCCAGGATTGAAATGCGAACCTGATGCATGGCAATACTCGGGGCATTGTAGGTATCAACGTTGAGTCGCAAATCCCGCCCGCATGCAGCAATGCAGCATACCCTGCTTCACGGTGCGTGCCAGTTTGCTTCTGGCCACACAGCCGAGGACGGCTGTGGTGCGGGCTTGGGCTGGGCATTTACGGCCGCGGGGTGGCGCCCTCATATGGCTGGACGCGATACTCCCAATCCTTGGGCGGCTGGGGCAGGTCGAAAGTATCTTTGGGCAGCGTCGGCGGCATCTTGATGTCCTTGAACGTCACCGTTGTGATGTTCTCGTTGAGGTCCTTCGTCGCGATCTTGATCGGCAGGCCCGTGTCCTTAGCCACCCACAGCTCGGCCCATTCGAGCTTGACCTGGTCCTTCTTGTCTGGGCGGGCGACGAGTTTGAGGTAATTCGTGTTGGCCGGATCGTCAGCCTGCGCGGGCCGGGTGCTTACATTGAAGAACCGCAGCACGTTGTCAGCCTTCTGGCCGAAGGGCACCAGGAAGGGGCCCTGGCCAAGCTGCAGGGCGTTGATCTTTTCGCCCGGTGGGGCCACCTGCTGCTTGATCATCTGCTTGATCTCTTCCTTGCGGATGGTCAGCCACGAGCCGTCGAAGACAAAGTCCTCCACGCACTGCGCCGCCGGCGTCTTGCCTTCGCCCTGCTTCTTCGTGTCAAAGTGAATGCGGAAACGCCCCGGAGCTTCAGCCGTTTCGCCTTGCCAATAGACCTTGCCGTTGTGCTCCTCCGTGTCGCCAAGCTGAAGCATGTTCACATGATAGTACAGGTCGGCGATGAGGTTGGGGAACTTCCGCCCGGCCTCGTCCAACCGGTTCAGGATGGCCATGACCACCGGGTCGGCAGCGGGTGCGGAAGATGGCGCAGCGGGAGCGGGCTGCGATGCCGCTAGCGGCTTTGCAGCCGGAGATGAAGCGGGAGCTGATTCTTGAGCCAGAGCCGCACCCGTCCCAACGACGCAAAACATCATCGCGAACATCCATCGCTTCATTGCGAGTCCTTTCACGCCGGGCGGCGTTGCTTGAGCTTGCTCATGAGGTATTGTACTACCTTAACCAAGCCCATGAGAACCGCGATTCCCAGCAGCGCCACCACGGAGATCCAGCCCTTCTTGCCCAGTTCGAAGGTGATGGCGGCGATGATCGCATAGCGAATCCACCGGCCCAGGAAGTTGGCCGCCACAAACCGGCCAAGCGGGTACTGATGCATGGCCGCGAGCATGCGGGCCACGTCCACCGGCACTGGCAGTATGTTAAAGAACACCAGTAACTGGAACGGCTGACGCCCGAACCAACGCTCGGCCTTCTGCGAGAATCGGCTATTGCGGAGCTTGGCCACACCGCGGTGTCGCAGCAGCAGCGTGAAGATGTGAAAGTCCGTCACGTTGGCCACGGTCGAGGCCGCCGCTCCGATGGTCGCCACCAGCAGCGTCGTAACCCACAGGCTCGGGCTGATGGCCACATTTCGCATCGCCAGGGCGGCGATGATCCAACCCGTGTTCAAGGGCAGGAACGTCATCGACGCCGACATGTACAGTGCGTAGATAAGCAATTTGAGGGCCTGCTGGGACGGATTGTTGTACTGGCCGAACTGGATAATGATGATGTCCTGCAACATCCTGAACTGGCCGTGCAGCAGCAGAGTAATATCGCCGGCAACCGCGTCCTTAAGCGAAGCTGGCTGCCCCCGCCACAACAGGAGAATCGCCGCCGCCAAGCCTGCCATGTACAGGCCATACATGAGGAACCACCGGCGCAGTTTGAGCTGGTCGGGCGGTGGGGCGTTAAGCGTGTTCAAAGATCCGCCCATCTCTCATATGCACCACGCGCGATGCGGCGCGAGCCGCTTCGTCGGAGTGCGTAATCATCACGATCGTCTGGCCACGTTCTTGGTTGGTGCGACTCAGCAGGCCCAGCAGTTCCGTGGCGTTCGCGGAGTCCAGGCTGCCGGTGGGTTCATCCGCCAGCAGGATGGCCGGGTTGTGGGCGATGCCGCGTGCCACCGCCAGCCGTTGCTGCTGGCCGATGGATAGTTGGCCGGGCTTGCGAAACGCCACGCCGGCCACGTCCATGGATTGCAGCAACTCCTGCACGCCTTCGGAACCGAGCCCGCGAATGGCCAGCGATAGCTTCACGTTGTCGTACCCGCTCAGCACGCTGATGAGGTTGAAACGCTGGAAGATAAAGCCGATCTGGCGGCGGCGGATCTCCGCCTGGTGCGACTCGCCCAGTTGCGAAACGTCCGCGCCGTCGATGCACACCGAGCCTTCGTCGGTGCGGGCCATCAGACCCATCACGTGCAGCAGCGTGCTCTTGCCGCAGCCAGAGGGACCCATGATGGCCAGGAACTCGCCGCGATGCACGTGCAGGTCCAGCCCGCGCAGCACATGCACGCGCGCCGGCCCGCTGCCAAAGGACTTGTGCAGGCCGCGGGCTTCCAGGATGTAATCGTTGCTTCGCGTCATTCCAGGTTGATGGCCTCGATCACGTCCACGCGCATGGCGCACCACGCCGGGTACAGGGCCGAAACGGTGCCGCCGACAATGGCAGCCGCCGCGCCGATGACCAGCCAGTGCGGCGTGATCGTCACGGTCAGTAGCGGCTTGACACGCTCGATAAGCCAGCCGGCGCCGAAACTCATGCCGATGCCCGCCGCCGCCCCGATGCACGTGAGCAGCAGCGACTCCGCCACCACGCCGCGCAAGATGTACCCCCGCGAGGCGCCCATCGATTTCAAGATCGCGATCTCGCGCGTCCGCTGAATCACCATCGTGTACAGCGTCACCAGGATGAACAGGAACGCGACAATCAGCGTGATGAGGTTGACCAGGTCCACGTACGTGTACATCACGCCAAATTGCTGCTGGAGCATGCCGCGGTACTCGCTGGTGCCGACGGCCGTCAGACGCTTGGTGGCACGGACCGCCTGCATGGCCTGGCCCATCTCGACGCCGGGCGTGAGCTTGGCAAAAAGCAGCGTGTACCGGCCGAGCCGGCCATTGAAGAGCACCTCAGCCGAATCCAGGGCGATGAAGCCCCGCGCCAAGCCGCCCTCGTGCACGATGCCAGTCACCGTGAAGTCGTGCCCGGCGGCATGAATGTTCGAGCCCACCTTGGCCTTGATGACCCTGGCCAGCCGGCTGTCGATGACCATCTCCAGGCCGCCGTGCTTGGCCAGTTCATCGGACAGGTCGATCACTTCGTCGCTCTGCTTGGCCAGCCGCTGCGTGACCCACTGGGCGAAGCTGTTCTGGGGGTCAAAAACCCGCCCGGCGTCAAAGCCATTCTTGCCCAGCAGAATCGGCAAGTCCTCAGGCCGGACGCCCACGACGTTGTGGCGGTCCTTGCCGATGGCGACCTGATAAATGAACACCGGCACGACTCGCTCAAAGAGCGGCTTGGCCGGGGCGCTAGCTGTTCGTAGCATGGGCGTCTCGCCCATGTGTTCCACGGGCGTCTCGCCCGTGACGGTCCGATTCGCGTCCAAAGCCGCGTCGCCCGCAGAGGCAACGCCTTGTTGTGAGGCCGCCGTGGCAGGAGGCTTTTCCGCCGCGGTCAGCGCGAGAATCCGGCTGATATCAGCATCGCCCATCCCGCCGCCAGAAACCGTGGTGATGTTCTCGCCCCACGTGGCGGGGTACACGATCATGTCGGCATCGACGGCCTGCCAGCGGTCGGCAATCTCCTCTAAGCTGCCGCGGCTTAAGCCCGAAAGCGTGACCAGCATGCACACGGCAATAGCCACCCCCAGCATCGCCAGGGCGCTGCGGAGCTTGTGATGCAGGATGTTAGCCAGTGGGAGCGGAAGCATGTTTGACTATGGTTCGCGGTTCAACACTGCGGGAGGTCACGCCAGGATGCGGCAGACCTGTTTTTTCAATTCGGCCAGTTCGCCGGTCACAACCTTCCATACCAATTCTTTATCGATCCCAAAATACTGATGAACCAGAATGTTGCGCATGCCCACGATTTTGGCCCAGGGCGCCTCGGGATGCTTGGCCACAAATTCGTCGCTCAGTCCGCGTGCCGCCTCGCCGATGATCTGGATATGGTGGACGATCCAGGTTTGAATCAGTTCATCGGTCGTAAAGGCTTCCTGACCCCGCGCAGCGTACTTTTCGATCCGTTCGATGCTTTCGAGAATATCCAAGAGGCGTTCCCGATCATTTCTCATAGTGGAACAGCCTCTCGGAGCACGCGCTCCCTGATTCGCTCTCTTAGCCCGCTTCTGGTCACGACATCCACCGGCCGACCCAGCAACTTCTGAAGTTCGACAAGCAGTCCGCCCAAATCGAGCAGGCTGCGTCCCGGTTCCATGTCCACCAGGAAGTCCACATCGCTGTCGGGGCGAGCTTCGCCGCGGGCCACGGAGCCGAAAACGCACAGGTTAAGAGCCCCATGTCTGGCGGCAACACGCATAATCGCGTCGCGCTGACCCTGTAACTCTTCGATGCCCATTTCAGCGTCCTCTCAAGCCATCATAAGGCGTTGCCGAATCATTGGCAACGTCTGCCGTTATCGGTTCTTCCCCGGCCAGTCCAGGACGGCGCCGGTGTCGGCGCTGGTGGCCTGGGCGGCGTATCGGCCTAGGGCGCCGTAGTTGATCTGCGGCGGGCGCGGCTTGTAGGTCTTGCGCCGCTTGGCGAATTCCGCGGCTGAGACCTTCGCATTCAGCTTGCCGGCGGGGATGTCGATCTCGATGATGTCGCCGTTCTTCAGCAGGCCGATCTCGCCGCCGGCGCTGGCTTCGGGCGAGATGTGCCCGATGCAAGCCCCGGCCGTGCCGCCGCTGAACCGGCCGTCCGTAATCAACGCGCAGTTCTCGCCCAGGCCCATGCCCTTGATGTAGCTGGTGGGGGCGAGCATTTCCTGCATGCCCGGGCCGCCGCGTGGGCCTTCGTTGCGAATGACCACGACGTCGCCGCTCTTGACCTTGCCGCCCAGAATGCCGGCGCAGGCGTCTTCCTGGCTTTCAAAAATGATGGCCGGGCCAGTGTGGCGGAGCATCTTGGCGCTCACGCCGGCGGTCTTGACGGCCGCACCTTTGCTGGCGATGTTGCCGTACATGACCACCAATCCGCCCTGTTTGCTGAAGGCCCGGGCCAGTGGCCGGATGACGTCCTGTGCGTCCAGCTTGCCCGCAGGGCGGGCCGGCAGGGCCTGGGGCTTCTCGCCGCGGTACATGGCCTTGACCTGGGCAACGCTCCGCCCAGTGGCCACGCTGCCGTCGCGGTACATCTTCTTAGCTGCCGGCAAACACTTCTTGCTCCGCAGCGAATACTTTTCCAGGTTCTTCATCACGGATTCGCCGGTGACGGTCATGCACTCGGCGTTGATCAGTTCGTGCTTGTCCCACCAAAGCTGGCCGAGAATCGTGTGGATGCCGCCGACGCGGTGCACGTCCTGCACGTGGTAGATCTTGCCCTCGGGCGTCGAAGAAGGCGCCACCCGGCTGATGTTGGGCGTGCACTTGCAGACTTTCTCGATGTCCTTGAGGGTGAACTTCACGCCCGCTTCGTTGGCGATCGCCAGCAGGTGCAGCACGGTGTTGGTCGAGCCGCCCATGGCCATGTCCAGCGCCATGGCGTTCTCGAAGGCGGCGCGGTTCATGATGTTCCGCGGCAGCAGGGGATAGCTGGCCTTGCCGCCGGTCTTGTCCCAGGCCTTGACCATCTCGACGATCCGCTTGGCGGCTGTCTTGTACAGGTCCATTCGCGCCGGCGACGTGGCCAGGCACGTGCCGTTGCCCGGCAAGGCCATGCCGATGGCCTCGCACAGGCAGTTCATGCTGTTGGCGGTGAACATGCCGCTGCACGAGCCGCAGCCCGGGCAGGTATTGTTCTCGTACTCCAGCACCTGCTTGTCGGTCATCTTGCCCATCTTGTGCTGGGCGACCGCGTAAAACTGGTCGATCAGGTCCACGTCCTTGCCGGCGACGCACCCGGCCTCCATCGGCCCGCCGGAGGTGAAGATCGTCGGAATATTCAGCCGCAGCGAGGCCATGAGCATGCCCGGAATGATCTTGTCGCAGTTGGGAATGCAGATCATGCCGTCGAACATGTGCGCCTGGCACATGGCTTCGACGCAGTCGGCGATCATCTCGCGGCTGGCCAGCGAATACTTCATGCCGGTATGGCCCATAGCAATGCCGTCGCAAATGGCGATGGTGTTGAAGACGAAGGCGGTGCCGCCGGCCTTCTCCACCTGCTGCTTGACGAACTCGCCCACGGCGTCGAGGTGGGCATGGCCCGGCACGATGTCGGTGTAGGAATTGCAGATGGCGATGAAGGGCTTGCGGATATCGGCGTCCTTCAAGCCAGTGGCTTTGAGCAGACTACGATGGGGGCCTCGCTCCGGCCCGGCTTTGACGGCATCACTTCGCATGGCGTTCTCCTATGACAAACGAAGCCAGCAGCATATTCCGACGAGCCGGGCCATGCAAAGGTTTTGCGGAACGAAGGAAGAGCAGCTGGTGTGTCTGACTGCGCTTTGTGACAGGCCAGAAGCGACCTCGACGTCAAGGGTTTGTGAATGCGACGCAGAGACGCAGAGAAACAGAGGCAGCCAACAGATGAAGGGGCCCGATGAGGGCGCCCACACAACGCAATGTCCTTCTCTGGAACTCTGGCCCTCTGCGTCGAATGCCGTTTGCCTTTGAATCATGGGCCATGAAGAATAGTCACACACGCGGCTGGTGAGGATCTGCGCCGCCGCCTGGCGCTGAGTAGACCGCCGCTGCCGTGGCTCTTGTCCAATGCTACGGCCAGCGGGACAGGTCGTCCGCATGGCTGCTGGACGCCGCAGCCATGGCGCCCAAGGCAGTTCACGCTGATTCCGCTCGGATTCTCATGGCGTGGATCCTGAAGCTGGCGGTTTGTCTTAAACCCTCTGCGGCCAGTGCCGTTGCGGCGTCAGTCCAGCGGGATCGACTGCAGTTCGGGCAGGTGGCCGAGCACCCAGGATATTTTTCGCTGAATCATCTGCAGGAAAGGGAAGCCCTGCATCCGGCCAAAGCTGCCGGTGGCGGCGATGGGCAGCACCGATTCGGCGATAGCGGCCTCGCACATCAGGTAGGGCAGCACCATCAGCTCGCTGCGACTGACGACGTTGACGGAATCGTACCCGCGCATGAACCGCTTCAGCCGCGTCATGTCGATGCCGTCAGGCCATTGGGTCGGGTCGTCCGAGCCGCCGATGATCGAGAACTGCAGCGCCCCGTTGGCCAGGTCGATGACTCGCTGGTACATGCGGGCCGAGTCGTAATCGATGACGGCCGCCACCAGCCGGTCGCGGAAGAGCATGTTGCCCGGGTGCCAGTCGCCATGCACGATCTGGATGGGCCACTCCTTCAGGCCTTCCTTTTCCGTCTCGGCTGCACAGCGGAGGTAGGCGCCTTCCAGGAACGTAACGGTTTCCTTGAGCACGTCCAGCGAGGGCCGGGACTCCTGCGGCAGCGAGGTAACGGTGTTATGGATTGCCTCGGCCACGGCCGATGCGTCGTGATAGCTGCCGGTGGGCGGGTTGTACGTGTTGCAGAAGTCCAACACGAGCTTGTGATACAGCCCCAGGATTCGCCCGGCGTCGAAGGTGGAATCGAGCGTGCCGTCGTACATGCCCGCATCGATGAACTCGAAAAGCTCGTAAATGTGGTTGTTGATCGACAGCATGGTGTTGCCGTCGATCGTGCGGATCAGGTGCGGCAAGGGGAAGTTCTGAGCGGCCAGGTGATGCTGCAACTCGTGGCAGAAAGCGACCTTGTGCGGATCGTCCTTACCGCGGGCGCGGCGTTTGAACAGGTACTTGGCATTCTGGGAGGAGATCAGGACCTTGGGGCTCTTGCGCGAGCCGCGCGGATACGGGCGCACGGATTCAATCGTGCCGAGGTCGTAATGGCTCAGGCAGATAGTGAGTTCTGAGCCGTTAAATGTCTCGCGATCTTGATTCATTCGGAACCCATATACTACGCCTTTGCGGGCTGCCAACGCAAACTTCTCGCGCGCGAAGGTCATTTATCTATCGACCAGTCCGACCGTATAATCTTCAGAATGCGTGAGCACGGGTCGTTTTTATGAAGATCATCGTTACCGCCGACTTGCATTACGATTCGATTAAGAGCCGCCAGCCGACGGCGGATTTGGCGCGGGAAATCTGCCGCATCGGCGGCGACGTGCTGGTGCTGGTCGGCGATACCGCCAGCGCCGCCCATGATCCCCTGCGCGACTGCCTGAAGCTGTTCGCAGGCTTTACGGGAAAAAAGTTCTTCGTCCCGGGCAATCACAGCCTGTGGTGCTTAAGCGGCGAAGACTCGCTGCAACGCTACGAGAGCATTGTGCCCCAACTAGCCGCTGAATGTGACTTTACGATGCTGGACCATGCCCCGACGGTGCTGGAAGGCGTGGGCTTTGTCGGCTCGGTCGGCTGGTACGACTATTCCTACCGCAACGAGGAGTTGGATATCCCCCTGGAGTTCTACCGGGCCAAGGTCGCCCCCGGGGCGGCACGTCGGCTGCCGGAGCACAAAGATTTGGCCGACCGCATGGCCGAGCGGGTCACGCCTGAGCATCTCGACATCGCCACACGCTGGATGGACGGCGTGCGGATGAACATGCCATTGTCGGACGAGCAGTTCCTGGAGTACCTTTTAGAGCGGCTGGCGCGGCAGTTGAAGGCGATGGACGCATCCGCGGCCGTGCGGCAGGTGCTGGCATTTGTGCACCACTTGCCGTTCCGCGAACTGGTGCCGCAGCAACGTCCGCCTCCGCTGGCGTTCGCGGCCGCGTACATGGGCTCGGACAAGATTGGTCACGCCCTGTTGGAGTGCAAGAAACTCTCGCACGTCTTCTGCGGACACTCGCACTGGCCGGGGCGGCTGAACGTCAAGGGCGTGGAAGTCATTAACGTCGGCAGCACCTATTTCGAGAAGCGGCTGGAAGTGTTGGAGTTGTAGTGGAGGGGCAATCGGCAGTAGGCAAGAGGCAACGGGAAACGGACGGCAGTTTGCACAGGCACGATCGCGATGAAAGGTATTACCTCAAAATGAACGGTGTTGGTTCACGTATAAGGACGGGAAGGCCCGCACGGCTTGTGGTCGCGGCAATCCTTATGATGCTGGCGGTATCTTTGGGCGTCGGCCCGACCCAGGCCAGCGACCCCGCGCGGCGCGTCACGCCGGTTGTAGAGGCGTATCGCAAGGCCTCACCGGCGGTGGTGAACATCTCGGCTGAGCGGGTCGTCCGGCGCGGATCGCAAATGTTCGGGCCCGACGAGGAAGATCCCTTCCAGGAATTCATGCCCGACTTGTTTGGCCGGCCCCAATCGGCCGTGAGCTTGGGCAGCGGGTTCATTATCCATCCCGACGGCTACATCGTGACCAACGCTCACGTGGTCGGCCGGGGCGAAAAGATCACCGTCAGCCTGGCCGACAAGTCCACGTACGCCGCGTCGGTCGTGGCTGCCAATACCGATCACGACCTGGCCGTGCTCCACTTGGAGAACGTCAAGGGCCGCAAATTCGAGGCCGTGGCTATTGGTCGCAGCGATGACGTGATGATCGGCGAGACGGTTTTGGCCATCGGCAACCCGCTGGGCTACCAGAACACCTGCACTACGGGCGTGGTCTCAGCCATCGACCGCAAGCTGGTGGCCGGCGGCACGGAGTACAAGGGCGTCATCCAGGTCGATGCCCCGATCAACCCGGGCAATTCAGGCGGGCCGCTGCTGAACATCCTGGGCGAGGTCATCGGCATCAACACCGCTATTCGGTCCGACGCGCAGGGCATCGGCTTTGCCATGCCCATTGACGCCCTCATGGCCGATTTCCCCCGGCTGCTGGATTATGAACGCCTCAACCGCGTGGTCGTCGGGCTGAGCGTCCAGCAGCAGCACAACGGAGAGCGCGAGGAGCTTATCATCCTGGCCGTGACAGTCGAGTCACCGGCCGCGGCCGCTGGCTTGCAGAAAGATGACCGCATCCTGGCGGTTGACGAGACCCCGCTGCGGCAGATCAGCGACTTTCAGATCGCCATGCTGGGAATCAAGCCCGGCAAGGTCGTGCACGTGAAGGTCAAGCGCGGGAAGGACGAGATCGTTGCCAGCGTGACGATTCGCGAGCGTCCCAAGGCCGACGGGCCGGCACTGGCTCTGAAGCTGCTTGGGCTGGAACTGGAGCCGCTGACGCCTGATTTGTCCAAGCGGCTGGGCCTGCCCATCGCCGAGGGCATGGTGGTGACGGGCCTGGCCAAGGGCGGCCTGGGCGAGCGGGTCGGCCTGCATCGCGGCGACATCCTCTTCCAACTCGGCAAGTGGTACATGAAGAACTGGGACGGCATCATCTCGGTGCTGGAGGACGCCCAGCCAGGGGAGATTCTCCGCATCGGCGTCCTGCGCGGCAACGTGCGGGCGTGGGCGACCATCCAGTTGCCGGCGGTGCAAAGCCCCGCGTCGAATTCTAAAGGGTCTATATGAAGATCGTGATCGCGCCGGATTCGTTCAAGGAATCGCTCTCTGCCGCTGACGTCTGCCAGGCGCTGGCCGAGGGCGTGCGGCGGGTGATTCCACAGGCGGAGATTGACACCTGCCCCATGGCCGATGGCGGCGAAGGAACCGTCGAGGCCATGATCGCCAGCACGCTGGGCCGGCTGATCGAGGTCGATACCTTCGGGCCGCTGGGCGAACCGCGTCGGGCGAGCTTTGGCCTGCTGGGCGACGGAAAGACGGCCGTCATCGAGATGGCGTCGGCCGCCGGGCTGCCGCTGGTGCCGCCCGACCGGCGAAACCCGCTGCTGACGACTACCTTTGGCGTGGGCAAGCTGATCGGGGCCGCTCTGGCTGCGGGGGCAACGGAACTGATCATCGGCATCGGCGGCTCAGCCACGACCGACGGCGGCACTGGTTGCGCCCAGGCCTTGGGCGTCGTCTTCATCGACTCTTCCGGCAAGCCGTGTATGTGCGGGTTGGCCGGTGGGGGCCTTGGCTCGATCGCGCGGATCGACATGGCCGGGCGGGATGAGCGGCTGGCAGCGGCACGGATCCGCGTGGCCTGCGACGTGACGAATCCGCTGACGGGCGAGCAGGGGGCTGCCGCCGTCTTCGGACCGCAGAAAGGCGCTACGCCCGAGATGGTCAAGGTGCTGGACGCCGGCCTGGCGAACCTGGCCGCGTGCATACGGCGCGATCTTGGACTGGACGTGGAGAATCTTCCCGGCGCCGGAGCTGCCGGCGGGTTAGGGGCTGGGCTGGTGGCCTTTGCCGGCGCGGAACTTCAGCGCGGCGTGGAAATCGTCGCCGACGCCCTTCAGCTTGCACGGCGGCTATCCGGAGCTGCGGTTGTGCTCACCGGCGAGGGCAAGCTCGATGGCCAATCGTCCCGTGGCAAGACCGCTTTCGGCGTGGCCATGATCGCCCAGCGGCTGGGCGTTCCGTCGATCTGCATCCCCGGCCAAGCGGCCAGCGACGCCCCGCGCGAAGCCTTCGCTCACGTCCTGCCGCTGATGGCCAATGGCGTGACGCTCGCCCAGGCGATGACGCAGACGCGGGAATTGCTGGCGGACCGGGCCGAGCAAGCCATGCGGAAGTTCCTGAATAGCAGCTAACCGCAGAGGTCGCAGAGGAAAGAATTAGCGGAGGATACAACTTCGCACAGAAGACGCCAAAGGGGGTGCCATAGGTTGAGCCGCGCCGTTTTGCGGCTCTACCTATGCGACGATCGAGCATAGGCAGCCCCGGCTTCGCCAGAAGCCGCGAAGCCGTGCCAGCCTATGGCACCCATCGTGCCCGCCGCCAGTCCCACAGCCGAGGGCGGCTGTGCTACGCGGCCTGAACTTCCGCCCTCTGCCCTCCGCCCTATGCCCTACGCCCTCATTATTGTAGAATGCCCCGCGTAACCGGAAGGTGGGCCAAGTAACGTGCGCGGGTCTCACCGTTTTCAGAGGACCATCATGGATCGTTTTGAGTACCGAAATGGCGAGTTGCACTGCGAGGACGTGCCGGTCCGGGCGATTGCCGACGCCGTCGGCACGCCGGTCTACATATACTCCGCCAACACGCTGCGCGACCACTACCGTCGGCTGGTCGGCGCATTTGCCGAGCTGAGCCCGCTGATCTGCTTTTCCGTCAAGTCGCTGGCCAATCTGCACGTGCTGAAGCTGCTGGCGGCCGAGGGCTCAGGCTTTGACGTCGTGAGCGGCGGCGAGTTGTTTCGCGTGAAGTCGGCCGGTGGCGATGTGCGCAAGGTCGTCTATGCCGGCGTGGGCAAGACCGACGCCGAGATCAACGCCGGCCTGGCCGCCGAGATCGCATACTTCAACGTAGAGTCCGAAGCCGAGTTTGAGAATCTCTCCCGCCTGGCCGGCGCCGCGGGCAAGGTGGCTCACGGCGCGCTGCGGGTCAATCCCGACGTCGATCCCAAGACGCACCGGTACACGACCACGGGCAAGAAGGAAACCAAGTTCGGCGTCGACATCGAGCGGGCTGAACGGTTCTTCTTCGCCTATGGCAAGGACCCCAACGTCCGGCTCGACGCCATTCATCTGCACATCGGCTCGCCGATCTACTCGGCCCAGCCGTACGTGGAGGCGATCAACAAGACGCTCGCCCTGATCGACCGCCTGCGCAAGGGCGGCTACGCGGTCAATTGCATAGACATCGGCGGCGGTTTTGCCGCTGACTACGGCCAGACTGGTTCGCCCACCGCCGCCGACTACGCTGCCGAGATCGTGCCGTTGCTGCGCGGCAAGGGCCTGCGGATCATCCTGGAACCCGGCCGGACGATCGGCTGCAACGCGGGCATTTTGCTGACGAAGGTGCTGTATCTCAAGGAAGGCGGCGAGCGGAAGTTCTGCATCACCGACGGGGCGATGACGGACTTGATCCGCCCGGCCCTGTACGACGCGTTCCACTTCATCTGGCCGGCCAAGTCGGCCATCGTGCCGCAGCGCTCGGCGGAGTTCGTGGCCGACGGGGCGATGAAAATGGACATCGTGGGCGGCGTGTGCGAAAGCTCGGACTTCCTGGCCAAGGAGCGAATGCTGCCGCCGGTGCAGCGCGGCGACCTGCTGGCGGTGTTCTCGGCCGGGGCGTACGGCTTTGTCATGTCCAGCCAGTACAACGCCCGGCCGCGCGTGGCCGAGGTGCTGGTCGAGGGCTCGAAGTGGCGACCCATCCGCCGGCGCGAGACCTACGACGACCTGATCGCCGCGGAGCAAGGCCTGTAATGTCCCTCGACAGCATCGACATCGAATTTCGCGTCCGCTACGCCGAGACCGACCGCATGGGCGTGGTGCATCATAGCCGGTACTTCGTGTACTTCGAAATGGGCCGGACGGAGTTGCTGCGCAAGCACGGCATCGCTTACCGCGACCTGGAAGACGCAGGCGTGTTTTTCGTCGTGGCCAAGCTCTCGGCCAAGTTTTTAGCCCCGGCCAGATACGATGACGTGCTGGTGCTGAGCACGCACACCGAACGCATCACCACGGCCCGCATCGATCACAGCTACGTGCTGCGCCGCAAAGATGACCTGGCCGTGTTGACGCAGGCCGAGTCCACGCTGGCGTGCGTGAACGGCCAGGGCCAGATCATTGCCATCCCCGATTCCGTCCGCAACCCGATCGCCGGCCCGCAAGGGGTATAGAAGGACACTCATGCCAGCCGACGCCGTCAGCCAGTATCTTGAAGCTACCATGATGATCTGCTTTGGTGTCTCCTGGCCTATGGCAATCCTCAAAACGTGGCGGACGAAGAAGGTGTCCGGCAAGAGCCTGCCCTTTTTGCTGCTGATCTTTTTTGGGTACGTGGCCGGCATCGCCGCCAAGCTGGTGCAGGCCGGTTTTCATCATACCCGTCCAGGATGGGTGACGGCGCTGTACGCCGCCAACGCAATCCTGGTGGCCGTGGACGTGACGCTGTATCTGAAGTATCGCAAGGCGGAGTAAGCCGATACTCGGTCGAGCGAGGCGTGCGGTTAGTGCGCGACTTGGCGGAAGAACTCCGCGATCTCGCTCTTACTCGTTATGCCCGTGGCTACCGACATGGTCAATTCGTAGAGGCTGCCCTTGGTCGCGTCGATCTCGATGCCATTGAGGTCGAGAAACACCAAGGCCGCCATCACGCCAGCCCGCTTGTTTCCATCGAGGAATGGGTGGTTCTGTACGACGTGAAACATGTACGCCGCCGCCATCTCGAATGTGTCCGAGTGAAGGGACTGCCCCTCGAAGCTCGCCTGGGCCTGTGCGACGGCCGATTCCAACAACCCCATATCACGGACTCCGAACTCGCCGCCGTAGAGTTCAAGCTGATTGGCGTGCAGCGTCAGGATGTCCGGAACGATCAGGAATTCCATCGCCGGCTCACCTGGCCAGCCGCTTGAGATCCTGGCCGTACCGACGGTTCATCTTCTCCAGAGAGGCCTGCAGTTTCTTCTCGCGGGCCGGCTCGCGGATCGGCGAGACCAGCAGTCGCTCGCCATCTGTGGTCAGTTCCAGCGGCGTGTCGGGACTCGCCCTCAGCAGTTCCAGGATCGCCCGGTCAATCACCAGGGCGTAACTGTTGCCGTGCTTTATCAGTGTCTTGACCATTGCCTTGCTCCTCTACAACACAGTATATCCGATGTGTTTCCGTATCGCAAGGCGGGGCAGGCCGGCTGGTCACCACCGCTGGCTCGTTCAGCCGGTCTTTTCCAGCAACTGGCGTGCGAATTGAAGATTGCGGCGGGCCGATTCCAGCGGGGTCTCGCCGGTGGGGGTTTCCAGGATAACCCAGCCATCGTAGCGGATAGCGGCCATCGCGTTCATCACGGCCGGCAGGTCCACGTTGCCCTCGCCGAGGTTCACGCGGAAATCGGGCATTTGCCCCTCGACCACGCGGACGTCTTTCAGATGGATCTGACAGACGCGCTCCTTGCCCAGTTCGCGAAGGTTTATCGACGGGTCGAGCCTCCGCGGCACGGTGTTGGCCGAGTCGACGTAGATCTTCACCGACTTGTGCGCCGACAGGGCGTCCAAGAGATAGAGTTGCTGGTTGACGTTCATGAGCGACTCGATGCCGAGCACCACGCCGGCCTCTTCAGCTTCTTCGGCCAAATCGATCAGCCGCTCCGGCAGGCGCGTGATGTGCTCTTCCACCTCGATGCTGCTCTTGCCGAAGAACGGGACCAGCACAACGCCCATGCCAGTCTTGGCACAGCATTGTATAGCATCACTGACGATCCCTCTGGCGGCCTGGACGGCCGATTCGTCACCCAGGAAAGACTCGCTTTGGCAAAGAACGCCAAGGGCCAGGCTGGTGGCAGTGACGTGATGCTGCGAGGCCAGCTGGGCAATGCGATCATGGCCGGCGGGCGTAAAGAGAAACTTCGCCTCATCCGGCGTCGAGCAGGTTATCTCCAGGCCCTCACAGCCGATCTGATGCGCCCAGTCGAAGGATCGCTCCATGTCGCTGCGGTCGAGCGAGGTTTGCATGATGCCCAATCGAATCATAGAGGTTCCTGCCATTTCAGGCGTTAGAGATGGCCAAGCAGATCAGGCGTTGTTCGGAGGTATTCACGAGGCTGTGGTGCCCTTCGGTGTCAGTTGTCGCAAAGCTACCCAGACTGAGTTCCTGGCTGAGCTTGCCGGTCTTGATGACGCCTTGTCCGGCGATCACATAGTAGGCGCAGCGTCCGGCCATCGACAGTTCCTGGCTCGGCTCCATGCAGATCAGGTCGCAGATTACGCCGGCGAGTTTCTGCAGCTGCACGCGCTGTGGCCGAGCAGAACTGAAGCGCACCTTCGAAATTGCATTGAGGGTTTCCATGCTGATTCCTTCCGGCGGGCGTCTACTGCGGGCATGGCGCCGGGACGTTTGGCCCGACCACGTGGCACGGGTCGGATGCGTCTATCTCTCCATATCGGCTATCAGAGGCGATGGCAATAGCCCTTCAAGACCATCTTTTTCTGTATGCTTGGCCAAGCCAAGGGTAGAATCGGTGGCAACATGGACGTGCTTTGCAGCAAATGCGGCAAGAGTTTTCCGGTGGACGAGCGTCGGGCAGGGCCCGAGGCGACGTGCCCACAGTGCCACGCCACGGTGCGGGTTCCCACCCTTTCGAGCGATGCTTCTGCGTTTCCCGCCGGCGAGGAGTCTGAGGAATTTCTTATAAAGGCCCGGCTGGCCTTGAAGAAGAAGATGCTCGTAGTCTGCCCCGGCTGCTCGTTGCGGATGATCGTTCGCCAGAAGATGAGCGGCAAGCTCATTCAGTGCCCGGCCTGTTCGCACCAGGTGACCGTGCCAGTGGGCTTCATGCCCGCCGAGGGAGAGGCTTCCGAATTCGTGCCCGCCGAGGCTGTGCAGGCGCCGGCGGGGCGGTCGACGTTCCAGATGCCGGCGATTGCGATCTATGAGGATTCCAGCCCGGTTCGCTGGCTGGCGGCCGCCGTGGCAGCCATTGTCGTCTGCACGGCCGCCGGCTTTGCCACGGGATACTTTCTGATGGGCTCGCGCGTGCCTGCCGCACCCGCCCAACCGGCCGCCGTCGCGCCGTCGGCCGGTTCAGCCGCCCCAAGCCACGCCGCCCCGGCCGCGCCGGAAAACCGCCTGATTCGATAGTCAGCACGGTCGCCTTCATCAGTGAGAATACCCGGTTATCAGGCAACGGCTGCACGTTCCCTTTGGCAAGCCTTGGCCATTCGACTACACTACCGCCATGAAACCACGCCGATTCATCAATCAGTTGACGGCCGGAGAGATGCTCGACCAGGTCTTTCTCGTTCGCGATAAGGATTTACGGACTGCCTCCAACGGCGCGCTGTATATCACGTGTACGCTGTGCGACAAGACTGGCCACGTGCCCGCGCGGATGTGGCAGGTCTCCGAGAGCATGCACAACTCAATCCCGGTCGAGGGGTTCTTGCAGGTCAAGGGCCGGACCGAGAACTACAAGGGCACGCTGCAGCTCATCATCGACGCCTGCCGGCCCATGTCGGCCGAGAAGCTCGACATGGCGGACTTCCTGCCGGCCACCGAGCAGGACGTCGAGGTCATGTGGGCTGAATTGATGGCCATTCTCGACCGCATCAAGGACGCCAACATCCGGCTGCTGATCAAGAGGTTTCTGACGGACAAGCCCTTCGTGGAGAAGTTGAAGCGGGCACCGGCCGCGATGCAGTTGCACCATCCCTTCATCGGCGGGTTGCTGGAGCACACGCTCAACGTGGCGCGCGCGGCCATGGCTGTGCTGCCGTTCTATCCCAAGCTCAACGCCGACCTGGTGCTGGCCGGCGTGTTTCTGCACGATATCGGCAAGACCGAAGAACTGAGCTACGCCTCGAGTTTCAACTATACCGACCGCGGATACCTGGTCGGGCACATCACGATGGCGGCGCTGTGGGTGGAGCAGAAGGCCCAGGAAGTCTCGGCTGAGACGGGCGAGCCTTTCCCGCCGGCCCTGAAGAACATGCTTCAGCACATCATCCTGTCACACCACGGCCAGATGGAATTCGGCTCGCCCAAGCTACCGGCCATGCCCGAGGCGTTCCTAGTCCACTACCTGGACAACATTGATGCCAAGCTGTACATGACCCTGGCGGCCGTCGAGAACGACCCGGACCCCGAGGCGGCGTTCACGTCGTATCAGCGCGACATGCAGACGCGGATCTATAAGAAGTCGCGGGAGTAGGCGTCGCCAGGCGACGCTTAGCGCCGGGCCAATAGGCCGTCAGGCCCGCGCTACGCCTTGCAGAAGACCATGGCGCAGTGCGGCACGGGACGCAGGCCCATCTGCGGCACCATCTTGTCAAAGGGCACCTGGTGTATGAGGTCAAAGCCCTTGGACGCCAGGTGCGATATCCAGGAAGCTATCGGGCGGTAGTAGTGCTTTTCCCGCGGGGATTCAAAGTTCTGAATGCGATCCCAGCGCTCCACGTGCCGCCATTCTTTCGGATTTGAAGGGGTATCTTCAAACAGGATCAGCACGCCGCCCTTGCTCACGACGCGCGTGATCTCGGCAATGATCTTGTCCTGCATCTCGTAGGAGACATGGTGGAGCACGAAGAACAGCGACGCCCCGCCGATCGACTCTGGGCCAAACGGAAGATGCTCTCCGCCCGTTTGAAAGAACTCGTACCGGCCTTTGGCATCCCTCTTCAGACGGTCGCGGACTTGCAGGATGGGCTTCCACATCGGGTCCACGCCGACGCATTTCAGGCCGGGCAGGTGGCTGGTGCGCAGCAGCAAGTGCTCGATCATGTGGCCCGAGCCCGAGCCCACGTCGGCGTACGTCTGGCCGGCTTTCATGTGTGCGCCCAGGTCGCCTTTATCGAACAGGTCGCGGGCGCGGCGGCGAAGAAGGCTATCCATGAACGGGATATGAAAAACGGAACGCCACAACCGTACGCGGAGGGGTACTCGTTTACTTGTCAACGTGTTGTCTCATCTTGCCCAAAGCTCACCGACCGACTTCCCAGACAGGTGCCGAGAACCGCTGCCGGCCGTGTCTCGATGATCGTACCGCATTCTGCCGGGAAAGCGACGGCAAAAGCGCCATGCTCGCGCGGAATGGTGCATGCCCAGTTCGGGCGAAGCCCCGTGGGCTGGCCGAATGTGGTAGAACCGGCTTCACGACCCGCTTGACCCGTGGCACAGCCGCCCTCGGCTGTGGGTTTTGTGGCCCAATCGCAACGTCTTATCACGCGGCTCACGCCCGAGGGCGGGCGTGCCACGATTGTGAAACCGCTTCTAGTCCCGCTCGGTGCCGGTCAGGTGCTTGCGGATGACGTCGTTGACCTGCCGCATCAGATCCACGTAATCGACCTGCTTGGCCGTGAACTTCTTGAAGGCGTCGAAGGCCAGCAGCTTCTGCTGAAGCTCCTGGAGCTTGTGCTTGTCAGCCACCTCGATGGGCTTGCCGGCGTGCTCCAGTTCACCGAGTTTATGGGCGTGAGATTGGTAGTCCTTGAGCGCCGCCAGAATCTCCGGCTGGGCGTTCATGGCCTTTCTGGCTTCACGCAGCGCCAACGCCTGCGCGGACTCGCTGATTGCCTTGCCCAACTGTTCCGCGAATTCCAAGGCCGATGCCATTTCGATTTCTCCTGCTTATTGGACAGCCTGCCACGTCGTCATAGCGACTTGGCGTGCTGGCCTTGCCGGGCAGAGGCTAGAACGCCCGTGCCGCCTGTTTTTCGGTCTCATACGACAGGCCGATAGCCCGCCGCCACGCGTCCAGCATCTTCATGTTCCCCAGCGTGTCCTCCCACGTCATGGCCGGGCTGGGGGCCTGCCGCCGGTCGAGATTATCCGCTACGGTATCGGCCTCGACGCCATACAGCCACTCGCTCGTCTCGATGACGATTTCTTCGGGCTTCTCCTGGCCATTGCGGTGAACCAGGATCACGCTTTGGCCGCCTTCCCGTGCGGGCGCCCACGGCACGGGCACGACAATGTGGCCTTCGCTGCCGAAGATCCGCAGCGTCTGGCCGACGTGCACGCTCACCGACGTGGTCAGTTCGGCCACGATATCGCCGGGGAACTTGGCCAGGGCCACAGTCCATTCGTCCACGCCGGTGGAGCCCAGGTGCCCAACGGCCTTGACTTCCAGCGGCTCGGCGAAATCCTTGCCCATGGCCACGCCCGCCACCAGCCGCGCTCCAGACGTGCAATAGCAGCCCACATCCAAAATGCCGCCGCCGCCCAGCGCGCTAGCGAAGAGCCGGCTCTCGGGAGAAAACCTAGCGTGGTATCCGAAGCTGGCCTGGATCAGTCGGACTTCGCCGATGGCCTTGCTCTTCAGCAACTCAACCAGCTTGTGCGTCTGGGCGCCGCAGCGATACATGAAGGCTTCCATGAGGAAGACGTCATGCTCCCGGGCCGCCTCGACGATGGCCATCGTGTGGGCCTGGTTGAGGGCAATGGGCTTTTCGCACAGGATGTGCTTGCCGGCCTGGGCGGCGCGGATGGCCCATTCAACGTGCTGCGGGTGGGGCGTGGCGATGTAAACGGCCTGCACGTCTTTGTCCGCCAGCAACTCCTGGTAGCTGCCATAACCGCGTGGAATGTTTAACTCGGCGGCGAATTGCCTGGCCTTGTCAATGTTCCGGCTGGCAACGGCCAAGACCGTCCCGGTCCGGCTGTGGGCCACGCCGGCGGTGAACGACCGGGCGATGTTCCCGGCGCCGATGATGCCCCAGTTCAAACGTGCCATCGACAGACTCCTCTGGCGATTTCCATATCATTCCCATTTGCCCGACGATAATAATACAGGCCCACCGTGGGAACGATTCGTACGGAACTGCCAAGGAGCGGTATTATGCCGCAACGCTATTCGGACGCCATTATTAAATACCTCTCCTCGCGCGACTACATGCCGCTCAAGCCGCGGCAATTGGCCCGGCAAATGGGCGTGGGGGACGAGGACTACAGTTCGTTCCGCCAGGCCATCAAGATGCTGCGTGACAGCGCGCGGATCGTGCTGGGGGCCAAGGACTCCCTCATGCTGCCGGAGATATCCGACACGATGGTGGGAGTGTACCGGGCCAATCCGCGCGGCTTTGGGTTCATCCTGCCCGAGACGCCCAACGCCCACGGCGACCTGTACGTGCCCGAAGGCGAAACGGGCGGGGCCATGAGCGGAGACACCGTCCGGGCCAAGGTCTTTCGCCGCGGCGGCAAGGCCGGCGAGACCATCTTCCACGGGCGGATCATCGAGATCATTCGCCGCGGCTCCAACCGGATCGTCGGCACGCTGCAGCGCGCCGAAGGGAGCTGGTTCCTGCTGCCCGACGGCAAGTCCTTCAGTGCCCCGGTGCTCGTCCCGGACGTCGGGCCCGGCGCCCTGGTGGGCCAGAAGGTCGTGGTGGAACTGACGCAGTACCCCGAGCCGGGTCAACTGGCGCGCGGCGTTGTGGTCGAGAACCTGGGCGCTTCCGGCGCCATCGCAGCTGAGACCGAGTCGATCATCCGCGCCCAGGGGCTGCCCACGTCCTTCGACCCCGAGGTGCTCGAAGAGGCCCGGCTCGCCAACGCCGGCTTCAATCCGCAGCAGCTTACGCCGGGGCGCGAAGACCTGACCGGCAAGACGATCGTCACCATCGACCCGCCGGACGCGCGCGACTTCGACGACGCCATCAGCCTGGAGATGCAGGACGGCCAGTTCGTGCTGGGCATACACATCGCCGACGTGTCGCATTTCATCGCCGCCGGCGGGGCGCTGGATAACGAGGCCCGCCTGCGCGGCAACAGCGTGTACTTCCCGCGCCGCGTCATTCCCATGCTGCCGGAGGTGCTCTCCAACGGCGTCTGCTCGCTGCAGGAGAATCAGCGGCGGTTCTGCAAGAGTGCCTTCATTCGCTACGACTCCGACGGCAACGTGACCGGCACGCGATTGGCCGAAACGGTGATCTGCTCGGCCAAGCGGCTTACGTACATCGAGGCCCAGGGCATCATCGACGGTAAGGCCGGCGGATATGAGCGCGAGGTAGTCGAGCTGCTGCGGCGGATGAACGACCTGGCCCAGCGCATCGAGCGGCGGCGGCGTTCGCAGGGTATGATCCACCTCGATCTGCCGGAAGTGAAGCCCGTCTTCAACGAGGAAGGCAAGGTCATCGACGCCGAGCCGGATGATGAGTCGTACACGCATACGATCATCGAGATGTTCATGGTCGAGGCCAACGAGGCCGTGGCGCGCACGCTGGATAAGCGGAATATCGCGTTCCTGCGCCGCATCCATCCCGCCCCCGACCAGGCCGCCAGCGTGCAGCTCGCGTCCTTTATTAAAGTCTGCGGGCACAAGCTGCCCAAGAACTTCGAGCGCCGCGAGATTCAGCAGTTGCTCGAGTCCGTCAAAGGCCAGGCCGGCAGCCACGCGGTGAACCTGGCGGTGCTCAAGAGCTTCCGCACGGCTGAGTATTCGCCCATCCGCGTCGGCCACTTCGCCCTGGCCAGCGACCAGTACTGCCACTTCACCTCGCCCATCCGGCGCTACGCCGACCTGACGGTGCATCGGCTGGTGGAAGAAGTCGTGCGCGAGCTGCCGTCGGCCGGTGTGGACATGAGCGCGCTGGTCAAGCTGGGCGACAGCCTGTCGATGTCCGAGCGCCGGGCCGAGGCGGCCGAGCGGGAACTCATCACCGTGCTGGTGCTGCAATTGCTCGAAACCAAGGTGGGCGACGTGTTCGACGGCGTGGTCACCGGCGTGGCGAACTTCGGGCTCTTCGCCGAACTGCCGCGCTACGGCATCGAGGGCCTGGTCCGCATGGAGGACCTGGGCGATGACTGGTGGGAGGTCTTCCCCAAGAGCGGCGAGATTCGCGGCGAGCGCTCCGGGCGGAAGTTCAGGATCGGCGACCCGCTGGCCGTGCAGGTGGCGTCGGTGAACGTGCCGGGCAGGCAACTCAATCTCGTGCTCACCGGGCAGCCCAGCCGCCGCAAGGCCGACAAGAAGGGCCAGAAGCAGAGCCAGGGCAAGGCTGGCAAGCCCAGCAGGGGCCCGCGCAGCCGGCGACGGGCGCGATAGCCCCGCCGGTGCCAACGTGACGAATGCGACCGCCTGAATATGATGCCAGTGGGCGACGGAATCGTCCGCCCCGGCCATGTCTGTGACTAAGCTTTGGCATAGGGCCGCACTGCTGCGGGCCGGTTCCAAGGAGTTACACATGCACCGACCTCTCACCGTCATGTTGACGGTCGTGCTTATTGTTGCGGCCTCGACGTGGCGATCATCCACCGCCGGCACCGACGCCAGCGGCGCTGCCAGCAATCCCGCCTCCCGTGCAGCCAGTGCGCCATCAAGCGTGCTGGCCATGCTGGAGAAGGCCCGCACCATGCAGTTCATGCAGGAGGTGACGTTCAGCATGCAGGGCCAAAGCATCCACACACGCTCGAAGGTGATGATGAAATCCTCGGGCGCGACCGGCAAGCCCGGCAGCATGCACTCGGCAGGGAAGATCCGCGTAGAGACGTGGAAGATTACCCAGCCCGAGAAGAGCAGCGTCGAGGCCACAGCGGCCAGGCGGGCCGAGCCGGCTAAGTCGCCAGGTCTCGTGCCGGACTCCATCACCATCGTGGACATGCCCTCCGGCAAGGTGCTGATGCTCATGCCACTCAGCAAGCAGGCGTACGAGATCGCCATCGGCCAGACGGCCAAGCAGGAGTCGGCGCAGGAGACGCTAGGGCAGATCAAGGACGCACTGGCCGGTGAGACCACGGCTCTGGGCGAGAAGAACGTCCTGGGCCGTCGCCTTGAAGGCCTGCGGGCCGCGCACGGGGATGTGAGCGTGGAGGTCTGGTACGATCCGCACACCTTCGCCCCCGTCGAGATGGACCTGGCCGGTGCGTCGGGTTTGAAAACGCACATCACCGACATCCGGCTGAACCAGGACATCTCCGACCTGAACTTCCGCATGGTTGTGCCCAAGGACTTCCAACTCACCAAGCAGGAGATGGACGCGTCCAACCTCTCTGAGAAGGATTTGCAGCAGGGCATGAAAGCGGCGGCTGAGGTGAACGGGGGAACCTTTCCAGCCGATGCCGGCGCGACGCCGGAGTTCGTGGACAAGCTGCTGGACAAGTCACTGTCGTCCGAGAACGGCGAGCAATTGACCAAGACGCTGTTTCGCATGATCTCATTCCTGAACGCCTCCCAGGAGTACAAGTTCGTGGGCTCCGGCGTGAAGCTCGGCGAGGCCAGGAGCGAAGTCGTTCGCTGGCGCATGCCCAGTTCGAGCACGTGGCGCGTGATGTACGGCGACCTGAGCATCAAGGATGTGTCCGCTGAAAAGCAGCCGACGAGCCTCCGCTCGCCGGGGTTCGTGGCGCCGTAGCAGGCGGCGAACTTACTGCGGGATGGCCGGCAGCCCCCAGGGACCGGCCAGCGGGGCATACGTTTCGCGCGGCAACTGCACGAGCAGGGGCTTGGCCTGCGGGTCCAGCCAGCCCAGCAGCGCGAGCATGTCATCGCGGCTCATGGCGGTGCAGCCGGCGGTGGGTTTGTCGGCCCCGCGCCAGATGTGCAGGAAGATGCACGACCCCGCGCCGACGGCAACGGGCGAGGTATTGTGTCCAACCAGCACGCCCCATTCGTACAGGCCGTCGCTGCGGCGCATCGTCTCGGCGCTGTCCCAATCCTTGTCGTTCACTTGGCTAAGCTTGACGATCCGGTTGTAGTACCTCGACTTCACGTCATCGACGCCCACCACATCGTCCGTCAAGGCCAGGTAGGGCAGCTTGACTTGGCCGGCGTCTGGCCGCGCGGCGTAGCCAAAGGCCTGCGGCAGTTCAAATGCTCCCGCAGGGGCCTTGCCGTCGCCTTCACGCTTCACCGGCCCGGGCAGCGACGATTGGCCATGCAAGCCCCGGCCCCAGGCCAAGCCCGTCCGGCCAATGGTGACGGCCATCGCTCTGCCGACGGGCGTCCAGTTTCGGTCCACGCCCGCGCGGGCAAACCGCTGCAGCCGGGCAGTGGTGGCGTCCCAGCCATCCGAGATCACGAGCACAAGCTGCGTCGAGTCGAGCAGCGGCGATGCGTTCCCAGCCGCCGGCGAAGAAGCAGGGAGCCGTTGCTCAGCGCAGCCAGTCACCACCGCCGCCAGCCACAGGCTCGCCAGTAGGAACATGCCGCTATTTCGCAAAAGCGTTTTCATCATCACACGTGCTTCCCAGCTTCAACCACCGAAGCAGATTAAGCGTGCCTGGCTACAGGTGGCACAGCCTTTCAGGCTGTGCTGCACCGGCTAGAAAGCCTGGGCCACCCGCAGCCGGGGCCGGTGAAACCCGCCGTCAGCCGAGATTCGCATCGGCGATCTTGCGGACTTCCTGGGCCATGGCCTGGGCTTCCTTGAGCGTCTTGGCCTCAGCCGAGATGCGCATGATCGGCTCGGTGTTGCTGGCCCGGATCTGCAGCCAGCCCTGGGGCAGGTCGATCCGCAGGCCGTCTCGATCGTCGAAGCTGGCGCCTGCCCGGCCCTTGTACGCCGCTGCCACGGCTGCGATTGCTCGCTGGGCCGCCCCCAGCGGGCAGGGGAACTTGTCCTTGAGCAACTCGTACCGCGGGATGCCCGCCACCAACTGGCTGACCGTCTTGCCGCTGCGGGCCAGGTGATTCAGCAGCAGCCCCATGCCCACGAAGCTGTCGCGGACAATGACCACGCGCGGGTCCATGGCGCCGCCGTTGCCCTCGCCGCCGAAGATGCACTTGTGCTCAACCATGGCTGAGGCGACGTTGGCCTCGCCGGTGGGCGACCGGAAAACCTTCACGCCCGCCTGCTCGGCCACATCGTCGATCATCCGGCTGGTGCACAGGTTCGTCGCCAGGTTGCCCCTGCGCTGGCCCAGGATGAATTGTGCAGTCAACGCCAGCGTGTACTCTTCGCCGATGAACGTACCGTTTTCATCGACCACCACCAGCCGGTCGGCGTCGGGGTCCTGGGCAAAGCCGATGTCGGCGCCGTGCTGTCTGACGGCATCGCACAGGCCGGTGAGGTTCTTGGCGATGGGCTCGGGCTCGTGCGTGAAATCGCCGTCGAGCTTGTTGTTGATGTGGACCAGTTCGCACCCCAGGCGGTCCAGGAGCATCTTGCCGGCCTCGACGCCGGCGCCATTGATGCTGTCCAGCACGACCTTGTAGTGCCGGGCCCGAATGGCCTCGACATCGAGGATGTCGCACACGGCCTGGATGTGGATGCGGTGCGTGTCATGGTTAATCGTCACGTTGCCCTTGCGCGCGGCTGTGGAGAACTTCTTGTTTTCCCAGGCGCTGTTGAGTTGGGCGGCCTTGTCCTTGTCCACCGACAGGGCCAGGCCTTGTGGCGTGAGGAACTTGATGCCGTTATACGGCAGCGGATTGTGGCTGGCGGTGATGACGATGCCGCCATCGGCCTTGAGCCGCCCGACCATCAGCGCCACCCCGGGCGTCGAGACGATGCCCAGGTCCACGGCGTTGACGCCGCCGGCGTTCAGACCGGCCATGACCGCGTCGCGGATCATTTCGCCGCTGCTGCGGGTGTCCCGGCCAATGATCACCGTCTTGCCCTCGCCCAGCATGGTTGCAAACGCCCGGCCAAATTCACGCGCGACCTCGGACGTCAGCGTCTCCCCGACAATGCCACGAACGCCGCTCACGCTCACGATCAATCTGCTCATGGTCTATCCTTTTCCAAAGAAGGCACGAATGTAGCGAAAAGGCAGGGCGTAGGGAAGAGATCGTAGGTCATAGGGCGTGGGGCGTAGGGCATGGGGCCATACGGCGCGTAGCACAGCCGCCCTCGGCTGTGAGGCCGGCGGCGCGGTCTCGCTGGTGGGTCGCATGCTTTCACCGTTGTGGGACGCGGGCCGCCATGCTTCTGTACTCCTCTCCCTCTGGGAGAGGGTAGGGTGAGGGTGTTTGGGCCCCGTGGCATGGTCAGCCCGCCGTTGGGCTGGCCATGGTGTCGGCCATGTCGTCGCGGGGCAAGGCGGCACGAACCGGAACGATCCGGCACGACTGGGCATCAAGCGGAACCAAACGGAACCAAACGGAACGAAACGGAACGAAACGGAACGATTTGGAACCATTGGGAACGATTTGGAACTGGAGTGAAGTGCGGCATCATGCTGTCCGCCACGCCCTTGTGGATTCCGCGATGCTCACTCGCCACCACGCCGCCCGCAAGCACACCCCATGCGCACAACCGCGCCGCTGCGGGTCTCGATCTTAATTTGTAAAGGCCGCTCTGGCTGCGCCCCGCGCGGTGGGGCTTTTCGCCGGCGCGCGGAGTCGGCCCAGGTGCTTCTCCATATATGGACGGATGCGCGGGGCTGGTGCGCACCGGGGCGCTCAGGCCTGCGTTAAATGCATAGCAGGCCAAGGCGCAACGGCGACGGTCCCCGCCACGCCGGTCGCGCGAGCTATTGCGCACAAGTCCGCCGGCATCGTGGCCGCTGGACGCCGCGACCACGGCACCCGGCCGCGATTCTGTACCCCTCTCCCTCTGGGAGAGGGTAGGGTGAGGGCTGCTTAGCAAGTTGCATGAAGACGGTGGGACTCGCAACGTCGCTCGGCCCACCCTACGGAACTCGGCCCACCTGCGCCCTACGCCAGCTTGGCGGCGATGTTGTTATCCAGGATATCCTGCACCGTCAGCGGGATGATGATGCGTTTCTCGCGCCGGAAGAACCCGTCGATCTCGCGCAGGGCGTCCTGGCTGTACCCAAAGGCGATGAAGAAGCCCTTCTTCCGTTCGGCCCGCATCATGGCCGCCTCGAAGGCGTCGATCTCCGGCCGCCCGGCCTTGTCCTTCTGCTTGACCTGGATCGGATACCACTCGTCCATGAAGCCCAGTTGCCCCTCCGCCCCCGTGGGCATGGCCGAGACCGGGTAAATCCGCCCGTCGATGCCCATGTCGCCTACCTGAGCCTTGTTCACCGTCCCGCCCAGGGCGATGACCGCCCAGTTCTCGAACTCAAAGGGCGGAATGGCCCGCAGCTTCTCCTCGCTCCAGGGCAGGTCGCGAATGACAAAGCCGCGCCCGATCCGCCACAGTTCCTCGTTCTCCTTGACGTGGCAGACGTCGCGCAGCCGCTTGCCCATCACCCGACAGGCCGTCGGCGAAATGTCGATGCCGATCCATTGCCGGCCAAGATTCTCCGCCGCCACCAAGGCCGTGCCACACCCGCAAAACGCGTCCAGCACAATATCGTTGGGGTCGCTGCTGGCTTGGATAATGCGGTCGAGCAGCGCGAGCGGTTTTTGCGTTGGGTAACCAAGACGTTCTTGAGCCTGGGAATTCACGGGGGGAATGTCGTACCACATTGTTGAAACCGGCAAACCGGACATCTCTTTCAGGTATCTCTTCAACCTCGGGCGTTTGCTGGTATCAGGGGTGCCGTCTTTGCGTGTTGGATAATAGATGCGCCCTTCGTCGTGGAGTTTCTGCATCGTCTCGCGCTGGTATCGCCAGCCCTTGTCGGGGCAGGGGAACCCCATCCACTCGTACATCATGTTTGGGCGTGGGTTTGGGCTTGTCATGTTGTCCAGCGTGTACGCACCGCGTCCGTCGCCGTCATCGTGTGTGTACTTGTCGGCCACATAGCCTTCCTCATGCTGCCAGTACTGCGGGTTCCAGGTGAACCCATCTCCGGCATAGAAGAAGATCGTATCGTGGACGTGCGACCACCTTTGGCTGTCGCCATGACTGGTAGTTCGTTTCCAGATGACTTCATTCTGAAACCGATCCTCTCCGAATATCTGGTCGAGCATGACTTTGACGTAGTGTGAGGCGTGCCAATCGCAGTGGTAGTAGAAGGAGCCGGTTTTTTTGAGGATTCGGGCCATTTCGACGCAGCGTGGGCGCATGAAGTCGATGTAGGCGGCGGTGGATTCGTGGCGGTCGACGAAGGCCCGCTTTTCCTGGGTTTCGCCCCAGAAGACCTCGTAGTTCCGGTTGGAGTTAAAGGGCGGGTCGATGTAGATCAGGTCCACGCAGGCATCGGGCAGCTTGCGCAGCTGGTCGAGGTTGTCGCCGCAGTAGATGACGCGGGTATCGACGAGCTTGGACGGCTTGCCGGCGGCCACGCGGGCGGGCTTGTTAGCCTTGCTGGTCATAAAACCCCTTTCAGGATGCGCCGATTATTCCCGCTGGCAAGGCCACAGTAAAGGGGCAAGTGCAAGCGGCATGGTGGGTGCCATGGTCTGGCCGGGTGCCACGGTCAGGCCGGGTGCCATGGTCAGGCTGCCGTTCAAGCCTGGCCATGCTAAGACGTTCTCCAGACTGCCGGGATCATTACGGATACATGGTTGGGCCGTGGTCACACCCTCGGCCGCGAGACCATGTCGCTGGCCGATCTTCAGTCGCCCGCAAGGGGCTCTGTCAGAACGTCCTGTCTTCCCCGCCCTTGCTTCGCTGCGGGGCGGGGCTACTTTCAGACGCCCTACGGGCTGCCCACAGCCGAGGGCGGCTGTGCTACGCGCCCTGTTCCCTACGCCCTCTGCCCTCTGCCCTACGCCCTACGCCCTACGCCCTACGACCTATGACCTACGACCTACGACCTACGACCTACGACCTATGCCCTGCCTACCTTCGCAGCGTATCACCCGAAGCTGTGCTCACCGGCGTGGCGGGCAGGCGGATGGTGAAGGTCGTGCCTTTGCCGACTTCGGATTGCACGTCGATCTTGCCGCGCTGCTCCTCGACCACTTTTCCTGTCACGGCCAGGCCCAGGCCCGAACCCTTCTGGCCCTTGGTCGAATGGAACGGCTCCCATATTTTCTTCAGCTCGGCCGGTTCGATGCCCACGCCGTTGTCGCTGACCTTGATAATGACCTGCCGGTTCATGGTGTCGAATGAACTCGACAGCGTGATCTTGCCGGTCTTGGGCGCCACCGCGTCCAGCGCGTTGGTCAGCAGGTTCAGCACGGCCTGGTTCAAGCCCGAGGCGTCGGCCGGGATCGGCGGCAGGTCCGCAAAATCCGTCACCAGCGCCACGTGCTTTTCGTCGATCTGGGCCGTGATCGTCTCGACGCACTCGTTGAGGATGTAATTGATGTTGACCGTCTCCATCAGCGGCTTGCGCGCGGTGGAATAGGCCAGCATGTTCAGGATGACGTTGTTTACGCGGTCGAGGTTTCGGCGGACGATGGGCCAAGCCTTGTTCGCCTTGACCAGGTCGCTCTGCCGCAGAGCCATCTCGACGACTTCCGTGCCGCCGCCCAAGGCCTGGAGGATGTTCTTGATGTGATGGCTGAGCAGGGCCACCGTCTCGCCCACGGCCGCCAGTCGCTCGGACTTCACCGCCGACTCGTACAGCCGCACGTTCTCCAGCGCCAACCCGGTCTGGCAGCCAATGGCCGTCAGCAGCCGCAATTGCTCGGTGGAATAAGTCTGCTCGGCCACGCTGGAATCGACGTGAATGACGCCCAGCACTTTTTCCCGACCCTTGATCGGCGCGATCAGGGCTGAGCGAATGCCGAAAGCGTGCACGCTCTTGCCGCGGCTGAAGCGCTTATCGCGCATCGCATTGCTGGACAGCACGCCGACCTGGTTGCGGATGACCTCGTTGATGATCGTCCGGCTGATGGGAATCTGGTCGGGGTCGCTCTCGGTCTTGACGCGCGAGGCCTTGGGAATAATCTGGTCGTCCTCGCCGATGAGCAGGATGTACGCCCGATCGGCCGGCACCACGTCGCAGATTTTGTCCAGCGTCCGCTGCATGAGCTGATCGACGTTGAAGACGGAGGCGCTTTCCGTCATGAGGTTGTACAGGATGCGGAGGTTGCCGATGGCCTCGGCCCCGGCTTCGGGCGTGGGAATGACGACCGATTCATCGTTGGCCGGCACCTGGGCCATGATGGCAGCGTCGAGGAACTTGCCCTCGTCCATGGTGGGGGCGGCTTGTTTGCCGCCGCTGCCGCCAAAGACCAGCAGGGTCGTGCCGCAGCGGATCTGGTCGCCTAAGTGCAACCGCGCGGACTTGTTCACGCGCACGCCGTTGAGGAACGTGCCGTTGACCGAGCCGGCGTCTTCGATCATCCACACCCGGTCGCGCTCGACCAGGCGGGCGTGGCGGCGCGACACCGTACCATCGCTCAGGGGGAAGCTCTCGCTTTGTCGGCCGATAACGGCATCGCCGTCGCCAACCTGAAACACCCGGCCCTTGTCAGGGCCTTGAATGACTTCGACCAAGACCATAATTCGCTCGCAACAAGCCCCAGAATACGAGGCACCCCGTTCGGACCCAAGCCGGCCGGGAGAGAGGCACAGCCTGAAATGTATCGACAAACTACAGTACCGTCAACAGCGGCCAGTGGTTCGACGCCGCTGGAGATATCCGCTCGTTGTCGCCTGCCCGCTAGCTTGACGCCGCCGAGTTTGTTACTCTTTGGCCCGCACACAGTGGTTGGCCTTGGTGGCCGTGTGGCGAAAGGAAAAACATGTTCAGTCAACGCGTTGCTGATCTGCTGGCGGGCAAGACGCCCGACCGGCTGCCGTGGGTGCCCGAACTCAACGAGGGGTTCTGTCACAAGGTCCTGGGCCTGGGCGATAAAAAGCATCTGCCGTACATCGAGTCGGCCGACCGCGTCGCCAAGCTGATCGGCGCCGACCAACTCCATCGCGTTCTCTCCGTGCGAACCGAGCACAACCGCGTCACCCGCGAGCAGGATCCCATCACCAAGCGGGTCACGTATCGCACGCCCAAGGGCGAGCTGCACCACTGGCAGGAGCCATCGCCCGAGAGCGGCACGACGTTTACGCGCGAGCACCTGGTCAAGGGCCCGCAGGACTTCGCCGCGTATCAGGCCTTGGTGGAAGATGAGCACTATGTCCCGCAGTACGAGCACGCCGCCGCGGAGATCGCCGTCACCGGCATGCCGACCATCGACGTGCCGGCCACGCCGCTGATGCACATTCTGATGTGGGTCATGGACGTCCAGCCGACGCTCATGGCGATGATCGACTTTGAAGACCAGATGGCAGAACTCATGGCTGCCGTCCACCGGAAGAACCTGGAGTATTATCGCCTGGCCGCCAAAGGCCCGGGCCTGATGCTCCGGCCGATGGAGGACACGTCGTCCATGCTCACCGGCCCGAGCATGTACGCCAAGCACTGCGTGGGGATGCTCAACGACTACGCCCGCATCGCGCATGAGGCCGGCAAGCTGTTCGTGCCGCACATGTGCGGCCACCTGGACGGCATGTTGGACGTGCTCAAGGAAGTCGACCTGGACGGCATCGAGGCCGTGACCACGCCGCCGCTGGGCGATGCCAACCTGCCGCGAATTCGCGAAAAACTCGGCGATATCTGGATTCTGGGCGGCATCGACCCGTCGCGCTACGCGGCGACCAGCAAGGACGAAATGATCGCGCACGCCAAGCTCACGCTGGAGCAGATGCGCGGCGATCGCAAGTTCATGCTCGGCAGCGAGGAAATCCCGCTGGCAGCCAGGATGGAGAACGTTCAGGCCGTAGCCGACCTCATCAAGGGCACAGCCAACGGGTTCTACGCGTAGGGCAGATACTCGATATCAGATATTGGATATTGGATATCAGGAACTGCCGACCCGGCGAGCCCGGCGCCGCTGTTCCTGATATCTAATATCTGATATCTAGTATCCGGTATCTCACTCGTTCACCGGCTCCGCCGGGCCTTTCCAGACGCCGCCGCCGAAGGTGCTCACGAAGATCGTCTTGGGATCCTTCGGGTCCACCGTCACGTGCTGGACGTTGAGGAACGGGAATTTCTTGTACGGCACGAAGCTGCCGCCGCCGTCCTTGCTGAACCACAGGCTGTGCGTGCCGCCGTAATAGATGATGTCGGGATTGTCCGGGTGGAGTTGTACGGTCATGCCGTGCGTGTAGCTGGGCGGACAGAACTTGGCCAGGTCGGCGTCCGTCAGGATGTGCTTCCACGTCGTGCCGCCGTCGGTGGTCTTGTACAAGCCGCCCTGGGAGCCGCCGCCGGCCGCCGTGGCGGCGGAGATGTAGATCACGTTCTCGTCCCGCGGGTCAATCGCAAAGTACGTCGGCCAGAGCAGCTTGGCACTGGCCGTGATGTCCGTCCAGTTCTCGCCGCCGTCGGTGGATTTCCACAGCCCGCCGGGCACCTTGAAGGTGTTCTGCCCTTCGCGCATGGCCGTAATCAGGCAATACAGGTTGCCGCTCTTGGGATCGATGCGCACCTTGTAGCAGTGCATGTTGCCGGCGTTGCCCAGGCCAGTAGACTTTTTCTCCCACGTCTTGCCGCCATCAACGCTCTTGTACACTCCGCCCTCATAGAACGAGACGTACATGGTCAGCTTGTCGGGCGTGCTTTTGGGGTCTATGACGATGCTGGTGCAGGGCAGTTGCGGCAGCCTGTCGCTCAGTACGCGCCAGCTCGCGCCGTGGTCGTCGCTGACGCACACGCCGCCCTTGGCGTTGGGCCTTGCGTCGGTTTGCGTCCAGTGCGGGATGTCGTGCCGCGCCGAGCAGGCCGCATAAATCCGGCCTTTCACGCTGGGATCAAAGGCGATCTCGTAGAAGGTGTTGCCCCACGGACTTCCCTTGGCCGACCAGATCCAGCTGACGCCCTTGTCCAGCGTGCGGGCAAAGCCGATGTCCGTGTAGCAAATGTACTGCCGGTTCTCGTCGCTGGGGTCAAAGACGTAATTCCACACGCTGGTGACTTCCAGCCCGGTGGACTGGATCCGCAAGCCGCTCTCGCCGGGCGTTTGGCCCAGGGGCTTGTCCATGATCTGGAACCACTTTTGCCCGCCGTCGGTGGAGCGGTAGAAGTCGCCCTGCGTGCTGACCATCACCACGTCGGGGTTTCGCGGGTCGATGCCCAGGCCCAGCGGGCTGATCGAATAGCCCCAGCCCAGCAGCGTCTGCACCCACGCCCGCTCGACGTTGGCGTTGGGGGCGTCCATGTGGAAGATGCTCGTCCAGCTCTTGCCGCCGTCGGAGGTCTTGAAGATATCCTTGCGGTTGGCCGCATACGCCACCAGCGTCTGGCCTTGGGCCATGAGCACGTCGTTGACGAGTTCCTTGCTCACCAGTTCCCACTTGTTCTCGGCCGTGCGCGTCATAAGCCCCAGCTTGTCCACGGCCGCTAACAGCGCCACAAAGGTCCCGCCTTTATCCATGGAGGCTGCCAGTGCCAGCACCGGATGGCCGTCGGTTTCGGGAGCGGAGGCGTCGGGAAGTTGTTCGCCGTGCTGGAAGCACAGTATTCGTGGCCTGCCGCCGGCATCGACGGCGGCGTAAACCAGCTCGATAGAGGGTACCGCCGCCATGCCGCCGATCTTGCCGGCCGCCGCTTCCTTCCACGTCTTGCCGCCATCGGCTGAACTCCACAGCCCCTTGGCCGTGCCGACCGCCAGGAAGGTTCCGGCCTTGAGGTCGATGGCGGCGATGTGCGTGATCGGCTCCTTCCATGGCTGGGCATCGCCCACCGGCGTCCAGGTCAGAGCCTTATCCTTGCTCATCTTGAGCTGGCCCCCGGTCGCCCAGTAGATGGCGTTCTTCGTGAAGGCCGGTCGCGTCAGAAGCGAACTGTGCAGCTGGAGGTGGTGGATCAGTTCCCACTTCGCGCCGTTGTCCAGGCTGCGATAGCTGCCGCTCATGTCGCAGCTCAGGAGCATCAGGCCATCGTCAAAGGGCGAGATCGAGGGCGTGTACATGCCGCCTGCTCCGTCCAGGCCGTTGACCGTAAAGCTGCCCGGGCCGGTGTTGAGTTGCGCCGCCGCCGGCAGGGCGGGCAGGAGAATCAGCCCCAGCAGGAAGAGCGACGTTGCGATCGTGCCAACGGTCATCTGACGCGGCGACTTGGACATGCCTGGCTCCTTTACAGAGAAAAGTTACCGTGCGGCGGGCAGGCGTGCCCGCGTTTTGCGTGGCCGCTGGACGCCGCGGCCACGGCACCCAGCTCATTATGGGTGCCATGGTCAGGCCGTCGTTTGGCCTGGCCATGCTGATGCCAGCGGCATGGCCAGCCTTGAACAGCAGGCTGACCATGGCAGCCGCCGCTAACGTGGTTGCTGCGCAAACCACGGCACCCAACCAGACGGCGCGGCCAACGGCACCCGGCGGGCGGTGCCCGCCCTACGTTCGTTACACTCGTGGCCGGAAGATCGAGCCGAAAAACCCTGCCAACAGCCGGAAGGGCAGCAGGATCAGGTGGAACAGCAGCGAACAGACGATCAACAGCGGCAGGCCCACCAGCAGCAGGAAGGGCAGCCCCAGCGCCAGGCCGATGGCCACGACCACCACCGCGCCGACGGCCACCAGGATGACCCACAGCGTCACCGGCAGCAGCACGCCCAGCAGCAGCCCCAGCAGGGCGCCGACGATAATCAGCGTTACGATCCCAGCAATCATAGTGGCCGGTCCTCCACGCTTGTGAACGTAGCGTACCGTTACTCGTTGGTACTGCGGCGTCTCGTCCATGCCGATATTCTAGGTGCGGCGATGGTTTTATCCCATTCTTAAACTCCGTTGGCAATAGGGCGTACCAAGAGGCGGAATCGGGAATCGGGAAGCCGGAATCCGGAACGGCAACTGCAAGACCCGCCGCAGAGACGCTGAGGACTCAGAGAACCTTTGAAAGCACGGCTATTGGATTCTGGTTGGCGTTCAGCGCCAGAGGGCGGGCTCGGTGAGTTCTCGGAACGCTGTTCGTTCCCGGGCGCGTCTTCCGGATTCCCGATTCCCGTCCCGATTCCCGATTCCCGATTCCGGTCTCTCTATTCCCGGCCGCAATGGCTTTTTCTCTGGTTCATTTGCCGCCCTTATGGTGAAATTACCCAGCTATGTTGTCATTCATCAGTAATATCTTCATCAAGCTTATGGGCGGCACGCGGAACGAACGCATCGTCCGCAACCGCATGGCCATTGTCCGCAACAAGATCAACCCGCTGTGGGACAAGTACATCCAGGAACTGTCAGAGCTGGCTCGCTCCGCCGCTACGCCTGAGCACGACGGCGAGACGCTGGTCAAGATGGCCTTGAACCTGGAGTGGCTGCCGCTGGCAACGCGGGATTGGCTTTCCGCCAAGACGGCCAATCTCAAGGCTAGGCTGGCCAAGGGCGACTCCGTTGCCTCCGTGCTGCCTGAGGCCTTTGCCTGCACGCGCATGGCCTCCTGGCTGGCACGCAACCACCGCCAGTTCGACGTGCAGCTCGTCGCCGGAGAGGTGCTGTTCGAAAACTGCATCGCCGAGGAAGCCACCGGCGAGGGCAAGACCATCGCCTGCTATCCGGCCATCTACCTGGCCGTGCTGACGGGCATGAAAGTCCACGTCATCACCGTCAACGATTACCTGGTGAAGCGCGACCGCGACTTTGCGGCCCCGGTCTTCGAGGCCATGGGCGTGTCGGTGGGAGCGATCCAGGCGCCGATGCGGCCTCGGGAACGCCACGTCGAATACGCCTGCGACGTGATCTACGGCACCAACAGCGAATTCGGCTTTGACTACCTGCGCGACAACATCAGCACCAGCCCGGCCGACCAGGTGCAGAAGGGGCAGGACTACGCCATCATCGACGAGGTGGACAGCATCCTCATCGACGAGGCCAGGACGCCGCTGATCATCTCGGGCCCGGCCTTGGGCGACGTCGAGCGATTCCGCAAGGCCGATGGTGTCACGCGCGAAGTCATCAAACGCCACCAGCCCTACGACCTGGCCAACAAACGCGTCGAGAGCCTCAAGCGGCAGGAGAAGTCGCTCGAAGGCGAGTTGGGCAAGGTAGGTTCGGACGAAAAGGCCGGCGTGAGCAAGCGCTTGGCAGAGACGCAGGCGGAGCTGGCTGCCTCTGAGGCGGCCTTGACGACGGTGACGAAGTACTTCGACGTCGAGCTGGAGCGTAAGAGCGCCCACCTGACGCACGAAGGCATCACCGCGGCCCAGGATGTGGCGGGCGTGGGAAGTTTCTACGTCGGCAACAACATGGAATGGCCGCACTTGCTGGACCAGTCGCTGCGGGCGCACATCGTCTACCAGCGCGACAAGGAATACGTGGTTCGCGACGGCGAGGTCATCATCGTCGATGAGTTCACGGGCCGGTTGATGGAAGGCCGGCAATGGTCCGACGGGCTGCACCAGGCGGTCGAGGCCAAGGAACGCGTCACGATCAAGGAAGAGAACCAGACGCTGGCCACCATCACGTATCAGAACCTCTTTAAGCTCTACAAGAAGCTGGCCGGCATGACCGGCACGGCCATGACCGAGAGCGAAGAGTTCATGAAGATATACAAGCTCGACGTGATCAACGTGCCGACGCACCGGCCGGTGAATCGCGTCGATCACCAGGACCGCATCTACGGTACCGTGGAAGAGAAGCTCGACGCCATCGTCGAGGAAGTGAACACGTATTCCAAGCGTGGCCGGCCCGTGCTGGTGGGCACCACCAGCATCGAGAAGTCCGACCATTTGTCGAACATGATGACGCGGCGGTACGGCATTGTGCACGAGGTGCTCAACGCCCGGCCGGAGAACGCCGCCCGCGAAGCCGATATTGTCGCCCTGGCCGGCCGGCAGCGGGCCCTGAAGCCCGGCAGCAAGGAGATGGTCGGCAACGTGACCATCGCCACGAACATGGCCGGCCGAGGCACGGACATCAAGCTGGGACCGGGCGTGGTGTGGCCCAACTGCAAGGTCCCGCCCTCTGAGGAATTCGCGCGGCTGGGCGTGGCCATGCAGGGCCTGTACCCGCCGGGCGTGACCAAGTGCTGCATCCATTGCCCCGAGTACAACGCCAAGACGAACTGCGCCCATTGCTTCAAGCCCAAGCTCGATGCCGATTTTCCGCGTCGCGGCACGAAAGAGTGCCCGCTGGACGTGCCGTGCGGCCTCCACATTGTCGGCACGGAACGGCACGAGGCCCGGCGCATCGACAACCAGCTGCGAGGCCGATCGGGCCGGCAGGGCGACCCGGGTTCGAGCCGGTTCTTCCTGTCGCTGCGCGACGACCTGATGGCGATCTTCGCCGGCGAGTGGACGCTGAAGGTGCTCGGCTGGCTGGGGCTGCAGAATGGCCAGGCCATCGAGGACAAGCGAATCTCCAAAGGCATCGAGCGGGCCCAGAAGAAGGTCGAGCAGCGGAACTTCGACACGCGCAAGACGCTGCTGGAATATGACGAGGTCATGGATCATCAGCGGAGGTACTTCTACACCCGGCGGCAGCAGTTGCTCGAGAGCAAGGACGTGGAAATCACGCTCCGCGAGTTGATCGACGAGACGATTGCCGACGCCGCGGCTGACTACCTGGCGTCGGATTACCCCAAGCGCTGCATGGCGGAGTTCGCCCGGGTGGCCTTGGAAGTGAACATCACGCCGGAGAAGATTCACGGCGATTCGCCCGAAGACTTAAGCTCGCTGGATCACGACCTCAAGGCCTTCGCCATCGATGAGGCGCGGACGGCGATTTCCATCACCATCGGCGAGTACGTGGACCCCGATACCGATCCGCAGGATTGGGATCTGCGCGGGCTGTCCAGTTGGGCCATGAGCCGCTTTAAGGTCGATGTCAGCCAGAACACCCTGCGGAAGATGGACGTGGCGCAGATGGAAGAGGCCGTCAGCAACGGGGCGGCCCAGTACATCGAGCAACTCGACCTGTCCGGGCTGTTGCGTTTCTTGCAGCCGGATTTCCGCTCAGCGTCACTGGCAGAGTGGGCACGCAACAAGTTTGGCGTCACCCTGACAGTGGCCCAATTGCCCACGGATGATCCCGACAAGGCCCAGGAGAATCTGCGCAAGGCCGTCGAACAGGCCTACCTCCGCCGCGAGATCGAGTACCCGCCGACGTTTGCCATCGACATCACCGTCGGCCAGAGCGGCCCGGACAATGCCTACGCCCGCAAGGCCCTGTGCGACTGGGCCAGCCGAAAGTACGAGGCCAACTGGACGCTGGAGAGCACCGACGGCAAGACCGTCGAGGTTCTGACGCACGAACTGATCGCCATGGCTGAGCAGTTCATGATCGGCGGCAAGCTGGATCAGACCGTGGACGCATTCCTGGCGACGTTGCCCCAGAGCAGCAACGGCAAGCCGGATGAGGCCACGCTGGCGGCGGCGGTCGAGTGGGTGACGCGGCGTTTCGATACCCAGCTGACGCCGGAGGAACTGGCCGGAGAACCGCTGGGCGAGCGTCTCATAGCCGTCGGCAGGGCGTTCCTTCGCCGCGAACTGACGGAGCTGGAGCGGATCGTGCTGTTGCAGATTTACGACGCATCGTGGAAGGACCATCTGTTGGCGATGGACCACCTGCGCGAGAGCGTCGGGCTGCGCCGCTTCGCCGAGCAGGATCCCAAGATCGTGTACAAGAAGGAGGGCTTCCGCCAGTTCCAGGAGATGCTCAACGGCGTCCGCGAGAAGGTTACGGATATCATTTTCAAGGTCCGCCTGGGCGGCCAGACGGAAGTTCGCAACGTCTACCAGGTCTCGCGAATGGTGCATTCGCAGTTGACGGGCTATGATCATCTGGCACAGGACATGGCGGCCCAGCAGCAGGCGGCGGCAGCGCCGCAGAAGGTCGAGCCTATCGTGCGGGTCATGCCCAAGGTCGGACGCAACGATCCCTGCCCCTGCGGCAGCGGCAAGAAATTCAAGAAGTGTTGTGGAAAGGAATAGAAAATGGCCAAGGATTCAGTCGAGCGTTTTCTCAAAAAGCAGGACCACAAGAAGCTTGATGCAATCTCCCTGAAGAATCGCAGCACCGAGGACATCGAGGCCGAGCAGGACATGCTCAAGAAGGCCCACGAGGAAGCCGTCAAAGACCCGGAGAAATATCGCCTCAAGGCCGGCCAGACCGTGGGTCGCAACGATCCCTGCCCCTGCGGCAGCGGCAAGAAATTCAAGAAGTGCTGCGGCGAGACGGAAGCCCAGAAGTAGGGCGGTAAAGGCCGTGAACGCGTGATTCGTTGATTCGTGAGATTCCTTTGTGGCCTTGCGTCGTGAACTGAAAAAGTATTTCAGAACTCACCGCAAAGGCCGCGAAGAACGCAGAGAGATGCTTCTGTGAAACATGTCAGCTGCGCGCGTTTTGCGGTCTCTGCGGTGAATCAGCTTTTGGGATAGTTGCGAAGACTTCGCGACTTGGGCAGCCGCTGGCGAGTGAACGAATCCACGAATCCACGAATCAACGGATTCACGACTTTCAGCTATCGGGCGATGTACACCAGGTACAGCCCACCCAGCAGTACCAAGCCGCCGCAGCAGCGTCGCAGCAAAATGGCCCCGCGGGAGCGTGCGTTCCAGTTCAGGTATTTCTCCACCAGGGCGGTGAACGTGCCGGCGGCGACGATGACGCCGCAGTGGCCGAGGGCGAAGGCCAGCACCAGCAGCATGCCCAGGGCCGAGTTGTGCGTGGCAGCCTTGAAGCCGACGACCAGCATCGGGGCCATGAAGGCGAACGTGCAGGGCCCCAAGGCCAGGCCAAGAATCAGCCCGATCACCAGCGCCGCCAGCGGGCCCTTGCGTCCGGGTGCCGCCAGATTGACGCCCCAGGATGGCAGCGGAATCACGTCCATCAGCACCAGCCCCAGCAGCAGTAGCATCGCCGCCACTACATAGTTTGCGAAGGCTCCGATGTGGCCCAGCATTCCGCCGGCCCGGGCGGTGACCAGGCCGATGGCGGCAATCATGACTAATCGGCCCAGGGCAAAGAGCGAGGAGATGAGCAGCGCCCGCCGCGTGCTCATGGCGCCAGGCTGGTCAATCAGGCCGACGACCAGCGGAATGCTCGACAAGTGACACGGGCTCAGCAGCACGCTCAGCACGCCCCACGCCAGCGCAGCCAGAAAGGCCAGCGACGGCTCGCCCGCCACAGCCTGATTCAAGCTCGTGAACAAATGTTCCATGCGTTCACCTGTGGGTCGCCTGGGCCTATCGTCCTGCTGGCCGTTCGATGGGTGCCATAGGCTGACACGCCTTCGCGTTTTCTTGCGAAGGCGGGGCTGCCTATGC
This sequence comes from uncultured Planctomycetota bacterium, assembly GCA_903892515.1. GTDB lineage: Bacteria > Planctomycetota > Phycisphaerae > SM23-33 > SM23-33 > CAITIS01. The sequence goes on from CAITIS010000088.1 coordinate 71,211, forward strand.
CCGACGTACGCCATGGGCACGGCCCGCATAGGTAGAGCCGCAAGACGACGCGGCTCAACCTATGGCACCCACTATGGCACCCACTATCGCACACCTATCGCACCCACCTATGGCGTGCTCAATGAGCCCGGCCTCGTCACATCTGCACCCAGCGCCAGCCACTTATCGAGAATCTCCTGTTTGGAGAAGAAGCCTTCGTGCCGGAAGAGTTCCTTGCCCGATGCATCCAAAAAAATCTGCGAGGGGAAGATTTCTTCACCGTACCGCTTGGCCAGCGACGGATGCAAGCCCACATCGACGATCTCCACGTTCAACCGGCCGGCGCAACTCGTCTTCAATTCTTCCAGGATGCTGGTCTGCAACTTGCATGGCGTGCAGGCGGTCGAGCCCAAGCCGATGAGCCGTGGCAACGTAGCGGATGTGGCTGTCGAAGCCTGGTCTTCATCGCGCGAGTTCTGACGGTGCTTAACGAGAACGATGGCCGCGATGGCAGCCAGCACTGCAAGCAGCACCAGAACTCTTCGAGTCTTGCCCATTTCGTCGGCCGTCACTCCAGCAGCTTCTTGATGCTTTCCACGTCAGAGGCCTTGCCCACCAGCTTCACCTGGCCATCGACCACCAGGGCCGGCGTCATCATCACGCGAAAGGCCATGATCTGGGAAAGCTCGGAGACCTTCTCGATGCTGTATTCCAGTCCCAGTTCCCGTGCGGCCACGTCGGCGTTGCGGAACAACGCCTCGCACTTGGCGCAGCCAACACCCAGTACTTGCAACTTCCTCATAGCTATACCACGATGCCCGCGGCCCGGAGTTGCGTCAAGAGTTTAGCAGGGATGCAGCGGATGCAAGGGATAAGACATCATGGCTCCGTGGCACAGCCGCCCTCGGCTGTGGGCCGGGTGGCATGGTCGGCCCGTCTTCTTGGGCTGGCCATGTGGAGACCGCAACAGTAAGCGGCAACGTCTGCATGCTTTCGTCCCGCCCGGCCTACTCCGCCGGAGCGACGGCCGGTTCGGTGGCGGCCTTCTGGCGGTACTGCTCCAGCAGGGCGGGGATCTGGCTGGCCGTCAGTTTGCCGTGGACCTGCTCGTCGATCATCAGCACCGGGGCCAGCCCGCAGGTGCCCAGGCAGCGTGATTCGGCCAGGCTGAACATATTGTCCGGCGTGGTCTGGCCGATCTCGACGCCCAGCTCGCTCTTGACCTTGTCCAGTATGGCCGTGGCGCCCTTGACGTAGCAAGCGGTGCCCATGCACACGCTGATGACGAAGCGTCCCTTTGGCCGCAGGCGGAAGAAGTGATAGAAAGTAGCCACGCCGCTGACCTTGGCCGCCGGCACGCCCAGCAGTTGGGCCACGGCGTCGAGCTGCTCGGCTCCCAGGTAGCCAAAGTGCGCCTGCACCTTGTGCAGCACGGCGATGAGCTGGCTCTCGGGATGGTCCTGGGCGCGGACCTTTTCAATGAAGGCGGCGATGCTCTTGGGAAGGACCACCCTGGCAGCGGCCTCGACCGCCGGCCAGTTGTCCGTGTTGGTTTCATGCATGTGGCTGGTCATTTGATCCCTCTGGGCGTTCGCGCCTGGTAGTGGGTGTGCAGCAGTTCGTGGGCCTTGGCGCTGCCGACCTCGCCAAGGAACTCGGCGTAGATCTGCTTGACGGCCGGGTTCTCGTGCGAGCGGCGGATGGGCTTGGATTCGTCGATGCAGTACAGGGCCATGCCGCGCAGCGTCTGCTGGCGCGGGTCGAGAATCTTCATGTCCGCCGGGCCATATGGCTGCCCGCCGCCGCCGCTGCAGCCGCCCGGACAGGCCATGACCTCGATGATGTGATATTCCTTTTCCTTGCGGACGACCTTGTCGAGAATCTTCTTGGCATTGGCCAGGCCGTTGGCGATGGCGATGTTCAGCGTCCTGCCGGCCAGCTTGACCTCAACCTCGCGCACGCCTTCGACGCCGCGGACCTCGGTGAACTCCAGCTTGTGGCTCTTGCCGCCCGTCAGCGTGGCCTCAGCCGTGCGCAGCGTAGCTTCCATCACGCCGCCGGTGATGCCGAAGATGTCGCCGGCGCCCGTGGAAACGCCCAGCGGCGAATCGAAGGGTTCATCCGGCAGGTCGCGGAAGAGAATGCCGTAGCTCTTGATCATGTAGATAAGCTCGCGGGTCGTCAGCACCGCGTCGGTCCACGGCACGCCCTCAGCCATGTAGTGCTCGGGCCGGCGTGACTCGAACTTCTTGGCCGTACACGGCATGACGGCCACCATGTAGATGTTCTTGGGGTCGATGCCGGCTTTCTGCGCGTAGTACGTCTTGGCCAGCACCGACAGCATCATCATCGGGCTGCGGCAGGTTGACGCGTGCGGGATCAGCTCGGGGTAGAACTTCTCCAGGAAGTTCACCCAGCCGGGCGAGCAGGAGGTGAACATCGGCAGCGGCCCTTCGCCAGCCAGGCGGCGAAGCAGCTCAGCCGATTCCTCCACTATGGTCATGTCCGCGCCTAAGTCGGTGTCGAAGACGGCCTTGAAGCCCAGCTTTCGCAGGGCCGCCACCATCTTGCCGGTTGCCGGCGTGCCCACGGGCAGGTTGAAGCCTTCACCGATGGCCGAGCGAATCGAGGGGGCCGTCTGCACGATCACGTGCTTGGCCGGGTCGCTCAGGGCGGCCCAGACATCCTCGGTGTAACGCTTCTCCACGAAGGCCGCCACCGGGCAGACGTTGACGCACTGGCCGCACTGGATGCAGACGGACTCGTCCATCTTCGCCCCGTGGGCGGGCGTGACGACCGTGGTGAAGCCCCGGCCTTGCTGGGAGAGGTTGTACACGCCCTGCGTTTCGGAACAGACGCGCACGCAGCGCCCGCACTTGATGCACTTTTCCGAGTCGCGCACCACGGCCACGCTGGAATCATCGATGACGTGACGGTTGCGCCCGCCGCGAAAGTGCCGCTGCCGGACGCCCATGCTCCAGCACAGGTTCTGCAATTCGCAATTGCCGTCGCGCTCGCAGCACTGGCAGTCCATCGGGTGGTTTTCGATCAGCAATTCCACGATGTCGCGCCGGGCCTGCTGGATCTCCGGCGAGTGCGTCTGCACCTGCATGCCTTCCCAGACCTTCGTGGCGCACGAGGCCATGTAGTGGCCCATGTCCTTTACGTCCACGATGCAGACGCGGCAAGAGCCCATCAGGCTCAGGTCGGGATGGAAGCACAGCCGCGGGATGCGGATGCCCTGCGTCTCGGCCGCTTCCATGATGGTCGTGCCCACCGGCACCGTCACCGCCCGGCCATCAATCGTTAACCCAATCATCTTCTGTTCCATACATTCACTTTCTTGGCGGCATAGCGTCTTTTCGTGTCGCGGGCGTCTCGCCCGCGTTTCGAACCAAGGCCGATTTCACAACGCG
>CAITIS010000089.1 GCA_903892515.1 uncultured Planctomycetota bacterium
CAATAGCGGTAATACGTGATTCCCGAAACGCTGTTGGCCGCGTCCTTGGCGGTAGCCGTCTTGAGGTCGCCATCGCTGCCGTCATTTTCGTTTGCGTCGTAGTAGTCGTACTCGACGCTGCCGACGGTTACATGGCTGTGGCCGGTATTCCATTGTTCCAGCTCCACCGTCTCCAGCCGCCCCTGGTTGTCCCCGGAACTGAAGTATGTGTAGATGAGCGATTCAAAATGGCTTTCCCCGCCACCGATCGAGACCTCGCGCGTCAGCTCTTCCAGTTTGCCGGTGGTCGCGTTGCGGTCGGCCGTCGTCGTGTTGCCGTCGGCGTCGGTGAAGCAAACGAAGAGGCCCTTGAAGTTGGCGCCCACTGTGCTGTCAAAGCCGTAGAATTTCGCCAGCCCGCCGGCCGAGTCGGCCTGATAGAGGAACTGGTGCCCATCCTCGGTGACGGCCGTCAGCGTCGTCTGATCGTCGAAGCGGCCGTGGTACGTGCCGTTCTTGAGGTCGTAATAGGAGATCTGTCCGCCCGAGACGATGGCGATGGTGTTCTTGAGCTGGATCGCCTGGGGCAGAGAGGAGATCATCCCGTTGCCGTTGAACATCGAGTTCTTGAGATTGGCCAGCAGCGTCGGGTCGTTGGTCCAGAAGCGGCTTTGGCTGAAAGCTCCGCCGACGGTGGGGGAGGCCAGGTCCACGGCCGGGGCCTGCACGCGGCCGTCGATGCTGGCAAGCTGCCCCGAGGCCTCGGGGGCCTGGGCCGCGGAGTAGGCTTTGGTGTCGTTGAGCAATGGCGTCGTTGTGCTGCCGTCGACGGCCACGGCACTGAGGGCCGCCCCCAGCAGCGGCGTGGGGTTGACGCCCTGGAGATAGAAGGTGAACGTGCGGCCGCTGGTGGGCGTCAGGCTGCTGAAGGGAATCTCGACGTCTGAGGGGACGTAGTTGCCGCTGGAGAGCACCGAGGCGCCGCTGCGGGCGGCCGAGGCGTCCGCCGTCCACAGCCGCATTGTGCCGCTGGGCAGATCCCATCCCGGATTGTCGCCAGTGATGACGGTCGCGCCTATCGGGTTGCAGGCGTCGTAGGTGAACTTCAGAGATGCCGTACTGAGGTTGACGCTTTCGGGGACGGTGAAGACGACGGTGGCAAAGGACCCGGAGGTGGAATCGTCGTCGGTGTTAGCCACGCCGTCGAGGTTGTAGCCGTCGGCCAGGTCGGGAATCCCGTCGTCGTCGCTGTCGCCGTCATCGACCAGCAGGGCCTCGCTGATGGGCTCGTTGCGCCCGGCCACGACGACCGTGACAGTAGCCGTGTCTTCATCAACGCCGTCGGAGATGGTGTAGGTGAAGGTGTCCTCAATTGTCTGCCCGGCCGCCAGGGCCTGCAGCGCCGCCGAGCTGCGCGGGTCATACGTAAAGCTGCCGTCGGAGTTGACGGCCACGGCTGCGCCCAGCGCGCTGATGGGGTCGCAGTCGCTGACGGAAATCGGGCCGTTCTCGCCCTCAGTGTCATTGGCCAGGAGGCCGGGGGTGGGGATGCTTAGAACTGTATCCTCATCCGTCCCGGCAGGTTCCCGGCGAGTAATAAATGTGTCATACTGCCATGTGCTCCAAGCCCCAAACTCCTCAAATGCCACATACGTCCCATCTTCGCTAATGCTAGGACTGTCGCTAATGTATGCCAGCTGAGATCCATCCCAAGCGACACTCTGGCGATCCACCGTGGCAGCGACCCGATCGTACAGGAAAACATCCCACGTATATGGGGAGTCGCCGGGAACTAGGTTTGATGAAAAGGAATCATATACCACATAGCGTCCATCTGTACTGACGCTTGAGGTGGTACAATCACCGTTTCCTTCTGCCGCGCTAGAGGACACGCTGATCCTCTCCGTCGTCCCGAGAAGTCGATCCCGGATGAATATGTCCCATTTCTCGTTGGTGTCCCCGCTAACGAGATTCGATGCGCTGGACGCATATGTTACGAATCGGCCATCCGAACTGATCCACGGCTCAAGGCTATTAGAATTAGCCTGACCAAATGCAGAGGAGATACTCACTCTTTCGACGGAGCCGATGACCGTGTCGTAAACAAAAACGTCCCAGCCATTATTGGTGTCACTTGACACCAGGTTCGAGGCAATGGAATCGAAGGCGACGTACCGCCCATCCGCGCTGGTCCTGTAAACATCGCTGTCTCCGTTGCCCTCGTCTCCACTGGATGAAACGCTAATTCGCCTAGTGGTTTGCTCGGAGAGATCTCGAAGAAATACGTCTGTCGCCTCGTTACAGTCACCTGGAACCAAGTCTGTGGCTTCAGAGTCGAAGGCGACATACCTGCCGTCATTGCTGATTGCCGGAAGGTTCGAGTCTCCGGAAGCTTGGTTGCCTTCCGACGACAGACTGACTCTAGTAGTAGTTCCTAGCAGCCTGTCTCGGACGAATACATCTTGGCCATCGTTTCCCCGATGTCATGAA
>CAITIS010000090.1 GCA_903892515.1 uncultured Planctomycetota bacterium
CGGGCTTTGCCACCGACCCGAGCAGCAACGTCCTCATCGTGGACGCCTCCACGATCGTGGGCCAGGCCATCAACGGCATCTTCACCAGCTTCCTGATGAGGGAATTCGGCGCCGATGCCTTTGAGGTAAAGCGGGTGGCCGTCGCGCGTGAGGTGTGGCGATGACGGCACTGGCGCGACTGACTTCCAGCAGCCGATCCGCGGCCGCCAGGTGCCCACGGCTGTACTTCTACCGCTACGGCATGGGGCTCGCGCGAACCCGATCCGCCACGCCGCTTCGGTTCGGCTCGGGTTTTCATCACGGCCTTGAATTGGCCGCATCCGGCATGAGCAGCGACCTGGCCATCCAGGCGGCCACGGCCGATTACGCGACCTGCCCAGACTGGGCCGACCCGACCGATTGGGCCGTGGAGTGCGAAACCCTCAAGGCGCTGCTGGCCGGGCATTTCTGGCGGTACGGCCAGGACAACCTCGAGTTCGTTGCCGTCGAGACGACCTTTGAGATTCCGTTGGTCAACCCCGACACCGGCGCCGTCAGCCGCAGCTTCACGCTGGCCGGAAAGATCGACGCCATCGTTCGGCTGAGCGACGGACGTCTGGCGGTGCAGGAGTACAAGACCGCCGGCGAGGACGTCGGCCAGGGCTCCGAGTATTGGGCGCGTCTACGCTGCGACGGCCAGATCAGCATGTACGTGCTCGCAGCCCGGGCGTTGGGGCATGACGTGGCCACGGTGTTGTATGACGTGACGCGCAAGCCGAGCATCCGCCTGCGTCAGAACGAGACGCCTGAGCAGTACGGCCAGCGGCTGCTGGCTGACATCTCCGACCGGCCCGACTTCTACTTCCAGCGCCGCGAGGTTCCGCGCCTGGATGAGGACCTCGCCCAGTTCCAGGCCGAGTTGTGGCAGCAGGCCCAGCAGCTGCTGGAGATCCGCCGCCGGGCCGATCGCCTTGCCAATCCCGCCGGGGCTTGGTTCCGCAACGTCAGTCGCATGACCTGCGGTTATTGCGAATTTTCGGACCTGTGTCTCAACGGCACTGCCGTCGAGGCCGCCAATCCGCCCGCGGGCTATCAGATCCTCACCGACGTGAACCCCGAACTCGCCACAGAAGGAGCGTAATCGTGGACCCCCTCAACATCGTCACCGACCCTGAATTCCAGAGCTTCATTCCGCCGCTGTCCATCGGAGAGCTGAGGGCACTGGAGGAGAACATCCTGGCCAACGGCTGCCGCGATCCTTTGGTGGTCTGGAACGGCCTGCTGCTGGATGGCCACAACCGCCTGACCATTTGCCGTGAGCACAAGATCGATTTCACCACGGTGGAGGCCAAGGGCATCGCCGACCGCGACGACGCCAAGGCTTGGATCATCAAGAATCAGCTGGGAAGGCGAAACATCAGCGACGGGTCGCGGGCGATCCTGGCGACGACGTTGGAGGAAATCTACGCCCGCAAGGCCAAAGATCGCCAGGCTGAGCAAGCCCGTCGGAATCAGCCCCAGGCTCAGAAGGTGGCAAATTTGCCACCTTTAGAAAAGGCCAAGGCTCGCGAGCAGGCCGCCGATGCCATGGGTGTATCGCCCCGGCTGGTCCAGGCTGCCAAGGCCGTGGTGACCCGCGGCAGCGAAAAGCTGCTCCAGGCGGTCATGGCCGGCAAGGCCACCGTGTCGGCCGCGGCGGAGATCGCCACGCTGTCCAAGGCCAAGCAGGACAAGATCGTTGATTCCGGCAAGAAGGCCATCGTAGCGGCCGCCGGCGATGTCCGCCGCGAGCGCCGCGCCGAGAGTCCCCAGGCTGAGGGCAAGCGGAAGCTCACAGCCAAGCAGCTCGCCCGGCTGGTCGAACTGGTCACCAAGCTGGACCGCCTGACGGACAAACCCGGCCTGGAGATATCCCCAATTCACGTCCGCGAGTGTGTCGCGGAGATCATGAAGATCGTTCTTTGAAACCCTTTTTTAGTGACGGAGACAGACATGTTCAAGCAGATCAAACTCGAAACCCCGATCCTGACGCCAGAGCTGGTGGCCTGGTTCCGCGCCCTGCCCCACGTGGAAGGCGATCGGAACATCCTTAGTCCGCAGGGCCAGGGGCGGCTGCTCTGGCTGGCACGGCTGTGCCTGGACGGGGACTTCTACTCCCCCGACTGGTCGGTGGCCATCTGGAACGGCCAGCACTACCGCGTCAACGGCGGCCATTCCTCGGCCATGCTGAGCGGCGCCAATGGCCACTTCCCGCGGAACCTGCCGGTGATCCTGCGTTGGTTCAGGTGTGACGAATACAGCGACGTGGTGGGCCTGTTCAGCCACTTCGACAACCGCAAGTCCAACCGGACCGCCACCGACAAGGCCAAGGTCCACAAGTCGATCCACCAGGAACTGGCGCGAGTCGCACCGTCCTACATCAACCGTCTGCTCAACGGCATTCAGTGTTTCTACGCCGACGGGGTGACCACACAGGGCGATGAGGATACGCGGACCAAGCTCATCCACGAGGAGACGGCCTTTCTGGCCTGGGCGGGGAACTTCGTCCGCGGCCGCCTCCTGGGCCGCAGCGGCGTGATCGCCTGCATGTACCGCAGCTACTACGCCAGTGCGAGCCTGGCCAATGAGTTCTGGTCGATGGTGCTCAAAGAGTCGGCGCCCAAGCCCGACCACCCCACGCGGGTGCTGGCCAGATTCCTATCGGAGATGGACCTTCCGGGCGAGAAGGGCCGCTGGGACAGCCGGGCGCTTTATGCCAAGTGCATCCACGCGTGGAACGCCTGGCAGGAAGGCAAGAAGACCACGCTGCACTATTACCCGGACGCTGCCGTCCCCAACCTCGTCATCGTCACCAACGGCCGGAGCAAGAGCTACTAAACCCCTTTCCCATGACACACACAGGAGACACAACCATGGTTGCATTCCCAGAGACTCGTTCGGCGCCTCCGCCAACGCAGAGCGGAGGCTCTCGCCAGGCTTCGCCGCCGCGTAAGAGGGTGGCCTTTGGAACCATCGAGCCCCAGGGCCATCGCATCGTGCTGTACGGCCCGGGCGGCATCGGCAAAACCACCTGTTCCTGTCTGGCCCCCGGCCCGGTGGCGATCTTCGACCTGGACGAATCGTTGCCGGTGCTGCGCTCGCAGCTGCCCAACAACGACCAGGTCAATCGCGTCGTGGTCCGCAGCTGGCAGGAGATCCGTGACGTCCTGCACATGGATGGCTGGGACGAGATCAAGACCATCATCATCGACAGCGTCACCAAGGCCGAGGAGCTGTGCGTCGCCTGGGTGATCAAGAACGTCAAGCACGAGAAGAAGGAAGTCATCATCGAGCGGCTGGAGGATTATGGCTGGGGCAAGGGCCTGGGGCACGTGTATGACGAGTTCCTCAACCTCCTGGCCGACTTGGACACCCACGTCCGCGCCGGCCGCAACGTCATCTTGATCGCCCACGACTGCACCGCCACGGTCCCCAACCCTCACGGCGAGGACTGGCTGCGGTATGAGCCGCGTCTGCAGTCGCCGGCCAGCGGGAAGAACTCCATTCGCCTGAAGGTCAGAGAATGGGCCGACCACGTGATCTTCCTGGGCTACGACGTGAGCGTTGATGGCGGCAAAGGTCAGGGCAACGGCACGCGAACGCTGTATCCCTGCGAGCTTCCGCACTGCATGGCCAAGAGCCGCACGACCGGCACCGCCATGGCCGTGACCAAGAACGACTCGTCCATTTGGACCAAAATCATCAAGTGATTGCACGAGGAGAAAAAGCATCATGATGCCCAACAGAGAAGGCCTTTTCCACGCCCACCCGGTCGACATCGGGCTGGGCGAGACCAGCCAGAACAAGCTGCTGCAGGTGGTGATCAACTACCGGCTCTTTGAAGAGCTGGTGGAGGGCCAGTGGATCGACTGCTCGGCTGAGAACCTGGAGATCTCCGGCTACCACGTGCTGGAGAAGAAGGACCACACCCTCAACACCACGACCATCGACGCGCTGAAGGCGTCACTGGGCTGGGACGGCGCCGACCCGTTCTGGCTGCAGGACAACGTTCAGATCCTCTCGCAGCAGCCGGTGCAGGTGAAGCTGGCCATCGAGGAATACGAAGGCCAGCGTTCTTTGAAGGTGAAGTTCCTGAATCCCTACGGCAGCCGGGGCGGCGGGGTGCCCAAGGCCGACGACTCCATGCGCCGCAACGTGGCCAATCGCCTGGGGCCGAAGTTCCGGGCCACCGCCGGCGGCACGCCCGCTCCGGCGCCCAAGCCGGCAGGTAAGCCATCGCCGCCCAAGGCCGCTCCGCCGGCTCCGCCCGCCGCTGTCGCCACGGCGGAAGCTCCTGCTCCGGCCACGATGGAGCAGGCGTGGGAGGAGTTCACCAAGCACTGCCCGCCGCCCAAGTGGGACCAGGCCGCCATCGAGAAAGAGTGGTTCAGCGTCTTGTCGCAGTTGTTCCCGGGCAAGCAGCCCGACCAGCTCACGCCTGGTGACTGGGGAGTCATGCTGGCCGAGGGGCCGGACAAGATTTTGCCGTTCTAGCCCAACGGTTGGCGGGAGAGGTGCGTCAACAGTCACCACCTTGGACCCTGGCAGGTTCGATTCCTGCCCCCGCCAATTCAAGCGGCTGTCTCCGCCGCCGGGTGCGGGCTGGGTACGGATGCCCAGCCCTGCCCGGACGGTTTTACAGGTGACTCGATGGATCAGGAAATCGACAGCGACGTGATGCATCCGATGCGGGCATGCCGGCCGTCGGCGATGCGCCGATCGGACGATTCGCCCGGAGTGTTCCGCTCGCCCCAGGACCAACCTGAGGTCGATCGGCGCGTGGCCATCTATGCCGCTCAGATCGCACAGACCGGCAGGATCGCCTGGCTGCCCAGGAAGAAGGACTAACGCGATGGATCGCCGCCAAAGACACATGATCGATACCCAGCGTGCAGCCAGGGAAGGCAAGCGCCACCACGCCTTCTACCGCGGCTACTGCGCGTTCAAGATGAACCAGCCAGGCAACCCGTATTCGGCGGACGGCGATCTCTTCAATTGCTGGGAGAACGGCTGGAAGTTCGCCAAGTTCCGCGACCGCTCCGAGCCGCTCTGCCGCCTCGGGCCTGGTGGCGATTACGTCCAGGACTGGCCGGAGGCGCAGTCATGAGCCTTCGGGCCACTGAAGTATTCGCCCCGGCGCGTCATCGCGGCAAGCCCGAGCGGGCCGTCCAGAAAGCCATCGCGATTTGGTTGCGGGCCCAGGGCGCTCTGGTTGCGATCACCGACGCGGGCGCCGCCCATCGAGCCGGCTGCTTTGGCGGCGATACCGTTCCCGCCGGCTGGCCTGACATCACTGGCCTGCTGCCGGACGGTCGCTTCATCGGCGTGGAGTGCAAGGCGCCGGGCGGCCGGCAGTCGCCGGTGCAGAAGGTGATGGAGCAGGAGATTCGCCGTCGCCGTGGCATCTACGTGCTGGCGCGGTCGATCGAGGACGTTGAAGGAGGCATCCACCGTGCGACGCAAAGCTGAATTACGCTGCTGCCTTGGCTGCGGCCGGGACACCTACGGCCTGTACTGCCATCGCTGCATCGACCATGACACGAACAAGCCCAGCGGCAGTGTGCCTGAGGATCGGCTACCGCTGGAAGACGACTACAGCGAGGAATCCAACGCCAATAGCGTCTGCCAAGACGACTCCGTCGCGAGGGTGTAGACCGTGCAGGATCACGATCCGGTTGATGACATTCTGAGCAGACTCCAAGCGGTCAAGCAAACCAGCCAATCCCAGTGGCAGGCCCGCTGTCCTGCGCATGACGACCAGCACGCCAGTCTCTGCGTCGGCCGCGGCGATGACGGCAGGGTGCTTATCAAGTGCCAGGCCGGCTGTTCGTCCATGCAGGTGTGCCAGGCCATTGGCCTGCCCATGCGGGCACTCTTTCCGCCCCAGGGGCCGACGTCCCAGGGCGAACGCATCGCGGCCATCTATGACTACACCGACGCCGATGGCAACCTGCTCTTCCAGTGCGTGCGTTTCGAGCCGAAGGACTTTCGCCAACGACGGCCGATGGAGAACGGTCACTGGGCCTGGGGTCTATCCGAGGGCCAGTACTACCAGCGTCCCGACGGCGACTGGCACAAGGTGAAGGATTCCATTCCCGTTGGGGCGGCGACGTGTGATCTGCCTGCATGCCCGCGGGGGCTCTATCGCCTGCCACAACTACTCGCAGCCGACCCCGGCCAGTGGGCCTTTGTCGTCGAGGGCGAGAAAGATACCGACAACCTCACCGCCGCGGGGTTGACCGCCACCTGCAACCCGATGGGCGCCGGCAAGTGGTCCAAGCTCTCAGACGACAGCGCTTTGCACGGCCGCAAGGTCTGCATCGTCGCCGACAAAGATGCCACCGGCCGCAATCATGCCCGCCAGGTCGCGGCGGCTCTTCACGGCAAAGCCGCGGAACTGAAGATCCTCGAGTTGCCAGGCGATGGCAAGGACGCCAGCGACTATCTGGCCGCGGGCGGCACGGCCGACGCCCTGCTGCAACTGGTCGAATCCGCGGCGCCATACACGCCCCAGGACGTCGTTGATGAACCTGACGATGCCGAAGGCGGCGATGGCCTGATCAAGCTGGGCCACCGCGACCCCAAGAGCGGTCGGCTTGTGCTCTCGCCGCGCCGGACGTTGCCCACGACCGAGTCGTTCGTCAATGAATTCCACTGTCATGCCGACGGCCGGGCGCTGCATTGCTATGCCGGCAGCCTGCTGGAGTGGAAGGACAACCGCTACGTTGAGATCGAAGACGACCAGGTCGGTAATCGCCTCCAGCGGTGGCTGCACGAGGCACTGCGATACGTCTACAACCGCAAGACCGAGCAGCTCGAGCTGGGCGACTTCGAGTCCAACCCCGGCACGGTGAAGGCGTCGCTGGAATCCATCCGCACCTACGTGCACCTGCCGGTGTCGGTGCAGGCGCCGAAGTGGCTGGACAGTATCCCCAGGCCTCCTGCATCCGAGATTCTGCCGTGCAAGACACTGAACCTGCACATTCCAACGGCGAAAGTGTATCCGGCCACGCCGGTGCTGTTCACCACCACGGCGCTGGAGTTCGACTACAACCCAGCCGCCCCGGCCCCGGGGCTTTGGCTGAAGTTCATGCACGACCTTTGGGGCGATGATCAGCAGTCGATCGACCTGCTTCAGGAGTGGTTCGGCTACAGCCTCACGGCCGACACCTCGCAGCAGAAGATATTGCTTCTGGTGGGCCCGAAGCGCTCGGGCAAGGGCACCATCGGCCGCGTCCTGCGCCGCCTGGCGGGCGAAGGCAACGTCGCCGGGCCCACGACCAGCAGTCTGGCTGGCCCCTTTGGCCTGCAGCCCCTGATCGGCAAGACGCTGGCCATCGTCAGCGATGCCCGCTTCAAGGGCGAGGACGTGCCCACGGTCATTGAACGCCTGCTGTGCATCAGCGGCGAAGACGCGCTGACCATCGACCGCAAGCACGTCGGCTCGATCACCATGAAGCTGCCCACCCGCTTCGTGCTGCTGAGTAACGAATTCCCCCGCGTCGAAGACGTCAGCGGCGCCCTGGCCGGGCGATTCCTCATGCTGCAGATGAAGGAGTCATTCTTCGGCCGCGAGGATCTGCGATTGACCAACAAGCTCATGCCCGAACTGCCGGGCATCCTGCTGTGGGCGTTGCAAGGCTGGCTGCGGCTGCGTCAGCAAGGCCGCTTCACTCAACCCGACAGCAGCGAGTCGGCGGTCGAGACGATGCAGGACCTGACCAGCCCGGTGGGGGCGTTCATCCGCGATTGCTGCACGGTCGGCCCGGAGCACCGTGTCTTCGTCGACGACCTGTACAAGGCGTGGAAGGCCTGGTGCGAGAAGGAAGGCCGGACCAACGTCACCACCCGTCAGACGTTCGGACGCGATCTTACGGCCGCCGTGTCGGGCATTACGCGGCGCAGGGGTGCAGGCGATGTGCCTTTCTACGAGGGCATCGGCCTGAACGGAGGGGTTCAGTGATGTTACCGTCGCGCACCGCTGCACACCGTCGCGACGGTAGCTATTGCATACGTACGCGGGCGCGCAGGCGCGCGCAGGCGCACACGCACGGGAGACACCTGGGCGCAATGGGAACCGTCGCGACGGTACGTGACGGTATGCAGCGGTAAGGAGGCCTGGCATGTATGAGTTCACGATCAACACTGCAGTCGCTAACCCAGCCAAGCCCTTGACCGTCCCGATGCCTCAGAGCGGGCCAGGGCCGGCCACGACCCTGAAAGAGTGCCGCTGCATCGACTGCCGGCACTGGGACGACGGAATCGGCATCTGCTGGGAACAGGGCCTGCGGCGCTACGTGCCGCGCGAAGAGTATCACCGGGCCATGCGACGCTTCTGGACGGACCTCGGCATGATCGACCCGGCGGCGATTCACTACTGCGCGGGCTACATGGCCCTGTGGCGGCCCACGTCGCGTCACGTTGGCCCACGGGCCGCGATATCGGCTACGGCGGACATGAACGCAAGTGCTGTGTGCATAGGTACTTCCGGCGGTTAGGTCGCGGAAGACCGTGGCGGGAACGGTCGGTAGCAAAAAGACATTCGGTCGGTCGTGTAAAACCAGCCCCACGGAGGGCGCAAGTACTTGAAAGGAATGAGCATGCAAATCGAGCTTCGGGACATCACCACCATCCGGCCGTATGACAATAACCCACGCAACAATGACGCCGCCGTGGACGCCGTCGCGGCCAGTATCCGGCAGTTCGGATTCCGCCAGCCGATCGTCGTGGACGAGGCCGGCGTCATCATCTGCGGCCACACGCGATACAAGGCGTCGCTCAAGCTGGGACTCAAGCAGGTGCCCGACCGGCCGGGAATCGGTATGGGCGTCCAGGACGCAGCCGCGCCGACGTGCACCGCCGGAGCCGTTGCAGGTGTGGCGTTAGCGTTCCAGAGCCGAATCGGCCGGTCAGGCCGGGGCCAGCCGTCGCAAATCGTGCCGACATTGGCGGGCACCGGCGCCGGTGCGACCAGCGACTCCCGCCCGTGCGTAGCGACCCGGTACACCGCCGCTACCGGGCAGACGTGGTGGGTGGACCTCGCTGCCAATTGCCAGCGCATCATGCTCTACCCCGCCTGGCCCGGTGACCGCACCGGCCAGCGGTACGGTTTTGCCCTCTGGGAGACCGCCGCCTACTCCAACGAGCGCTATGACCTATACCCGACCCAGAACCAATACCATCCCCTGGGCGGCGCTGCCCCCTCTACGGCCGGTTGGGCTCCGCTGGATTGCCCCATCGAACTGCCCTGCTGGACCGCCGACTGGACGGCGTATTTCAGCAACGCCCTCTTCCCGTCGTTACCGCCCGGCGGTATTCCGCCCGAGCCCGCACCCAACACCGGGACCGATTGGTCCTGTGGGCTCCGAGACTTCAAGGCGTACGTGAAGCTGCCGTTCCAATACGTCAACTACAAGTGGCGGCCTGAAGGAGCGCCGTTTGATCCATAGGGTGCCATGAAAGCAAGTGGCCAGCCGTCACGCTGAGCGCCGCTGGGGTCGATTTGTCCGCCGAGACGACCCATGTCGCCAAGCGATGTGCGAGGATTGCGACCAGTGGAGGCTATCCCGACGTGCCGCAAGGACGCCTCCAAGCACTGGTCGGACCATCCCGGCTGGTCGGCCAGGTCTAGCGCTGGTTTGCGGCGGATGCAGGCGTCGTTCTCGTCGCATGGCCAGAGGTACGACTCCATCGTCTGGGGACCGTATGGGCTGGGCTATCGGACCGCACGCTCACGGATTACGAAGCCTTCGCTGGGGTGCAGGCCGCGGACCTGCGACATCCTGATAACTACCCAATCAGAGCAGAGCCGTCATCTCGTAGACGTTCCATCAACAGCAGGGGGATGCAGCGCTCGCAGGACGTGGGCTGGAATCCCGTGCCGTACGCTGCATTCCCACACCGTGAATACTCGCAGGCCCAAGGTTCGGAGCTTCCGTGCGACTCGGCGGTCACGGCGTTGATTCCCATGAATTTTCTTCCGCCAGTATGCTTTGCGAGTCAACGGTCTGCGTCGCCCCTTTCGGCAAGCATGGTGGCCGTGCCAGAAACAACCATGCACAAGAATGACCATGCCTGCTGAAGGGATGTAGATGTCGGGCTGGCCGGGGAGAGACTTTTCATTGGCTCGAAAGACAACCCCCATGACCCGAAGGTGCTGTGCCACCGCCTGCTCGGGCCCCGTGCTCTTCCGCCGTACGGACTGCATGATCAACCGTCGTTTCTTCGGGGAAAAAGTATCGGTCATTCTGCGCCTTGGCACTGGTTGTCTACGCTGCAGTTACAGAGTAGAATGATCCTCATTCGGGGAGCCGTTATCCCTTTCGTCGCAGTATAGCCCACGTTACCGCAAGGAACACACATGATTGAGGCTCAAAGCCAGGGCAGCACGCCGCAGCCACTCCGGTTCATCGTAGCCCCTCACATCGTCGAGGATCTTGGCCTTAATCTGTACACCAGCCTGCCTCGCGTCCTTGTGGAATTCATCGCTAACGCTTACGACGCCGACTCCCGCTACGCCAAGGTCATCATGGACAAGGACGCTATCGACAAGGCTCGTAGCATCCTTAAGGCTGAGTGGGAGTACGAACAGACCCAGGCCGCGAAGGAAGGGCGCGAAATCGCCCGACTTGCCGAACGGACCTTGCCGGATGCCCTAACCATAACGATTGAAGACGCCGGCTGTGGGATGTCTCGGAGCGACCTGCAGGAGAAATTTCTCGTGGCGGGCCGACGGCGCCGCGGGAAAGACAACGCTGAAGGGACATCTGCGGGTGGACGGATTCTCATGGGCCGAAAAGGTCTTGGAAAGCTGGCTGGCTTCGGTGTTGCACAGAAGGTAACCGTGATCAGCCGGACAAAGGGTGAAAACCACGCCACCGAGATCATCCTTGACTACCGCGACCTGATCGAAGTTCACGACACGAACGAGATACCGATCATGGAGCGAAGATTGGACGACGGGGGCGGCTTCACCGAAAGCGGAACACGGATTGTTCTGTCCCGCCTGCTCTACGAGCCGATGAAGAGCCGTCTCACCACCATTGAGAGTCAGGCCGCCGATCATTTTGCACAGATAGACCCGGCAAACTTTCGCATCGAGTTGAACGGTAACCCCGTCCAGCCGACGCCGCGCGTTCACGTCTATGCCTGGCCTGAACCAACGCGGGCCGTCGACGAGCTTGTCGACGCGTCGTATAAGACGGACGACGGGAGGACGTTTACCTTCAAGTACCGTTTGCGATTCGTGGAAGACAGAGCCGCCTTAACCGGCAAGGACAGAGGCGTGCGAGTTTACGCCCATAAGCGACTTGCGTCCGCGCCGTCTCTTCTCGATGCGGACACCAACATGCACGGCTTCAGGATGACTGACTACTTGGACGGCGTCGTTTATGCGGATTTCATCGACGATCAGCCCGAGGATTACATCGCCACCGATAGGCAAGCTCTTCGATGGGACTCACCGGTCCTCTATCCGTTGTACACGTTTCTAAGTGAGCGAATTACGGAAGCCTGCTATAGTCGGCAGAAAGCCAGAGATGAAGAGAAGGACAGGGAAGTGCGGAAGGACGTATACACACAGCAGGAAATTGTGGGGGCTCAGTTGTCGAAGCGGGAGGAGGAGATTGCCTATCGAATCGGGGCCTCGCTTTCCAGCCTGCATAAGAAGGGATATGAAGACGAAGCCTATCGCACGCAGTTCAAGGAAGTTGTCCGCGGGTTGGGGCAGGGCCAGGTTTTGACGGCATTGGCAGGACTTGCGCGGCAGGAGAACCCGGCCCTCGACAGGGTAGTCTCGGAGATCACGAAACTTACTGCGGCCGAATTGGATGCGTTCTGCCAATATGCGAAGGGACGGATCAGCGGTATCGAGGCTTTGCGAAAAATCGTGAGGTCGGTAGATTTCGCCAAAGCTAAGAACGAGAACATATTACACGGCCTACTCAACAAGTGCCCTTGGCTAATCGACCCGACGTTTTTTGAATTCCTCACGTCCAACCAAGCAGAGAAGACTGTCTTTGAGGAACTTGAAAGGACACTCCGCGTCGGAAACGCCACCGCCGCCGGATATGACCCCGATGCCTCTGACGAAGTGACTCCCGGAGGCCGGAACCTGCGGCCTGATCTCGTGTTCCTGCTCGGAAACCAGACGCTCAATCGGATTATCATCGTCGAACTGAAAGCGCCGAATACGCCCTTGTATGGGGCTCACTACCGCCAACTCCAGGGGTATGTGTTGGATGCTGAGAGATGGCTGGCTCGGCGCGGCGACACTAGCACTAAAGTCGAAGGCCTTCTGATCGGCTCGTTCGCAAAGATTGAATCGCAGACACGTGACGTGGAGTGGCTGGAGGCCGAAATGAATAAGACCATGAACTTGGGCCAGTGTCGCATATTCGGCATCGACGTTTTGCTCGGACGTGCTGAAGCCGCGCACCGGGGGCTATTGGTTGCGCCCTGACAAAGTCTGAACACGTCAGCAATGGCTAGAGCAACGCCCGCACCGCACGGGCAATCGCGCGCCCCATGGCGGGGGGCACGCTGTTACCGATTTGGCGAGCAACCTGGGTCGGCAGACCCACAAATGACCATGTATCTGGAATAGTATGAAGGCGCGCGGCTTCGCGCAACGACATGACACGATCTTGCTCCGGGTGGATGTACCTGCCCTTTGACGGGTTCTGGAGAGCAGTCCGCAACGTGTTGCTGGGGCGATCCCATTCCAGCCGACCCCAAACATCCGTCACCTGCCCGCTTACCTGTCGCCAGGACGGCGGTGCCAGGTGCGGCGCCGTCCGCAGCACGTCACGTTTGTCGCCGCCCATCGGAATCGCCCTCATTCGCGCAAGTGCCAAGGACGACGGCGTCGGTGCATAATGATGGTTTCGGCCGTCAGGCACCGACGATAACCCGTACCACGCATTGCGAACCGTTCGGACGGGGCGGCGAACCACGGATGTGACGGACGGCGAGCCAATCCTGGATGCAACCGTAAATGACCGCGACCTCAGTTGAGGTACGCCCATGTCGTATGCATTCAGGACGTGCGACGAGACGGAGTATCCCATAAGTTCGAAGGCCCGGCTGAGTTTCCGCCAGGCGGCCGCATGGAGGAACGCCTCGACGTTCTCAACGACGACGACCTTTGGGTGCAGAACCTTGGCC
The DNA here is from genome assembly GCA_903892515.1 of uncultured Planctomycetota bacterium. GTDB lineage: Bacteria > Planctomycetota > Phycisphaerae > SM23-33 > SM23-33 > CAITIS01. The sequence goes on from CAITIS010000090.1 coordinate 13,183, forward strand.
CAACGAGCCATCTCCAAGCTCAGCCAGTTCCTGGGATCATCGTCTTTGCGCTTCCCCAAGGTCGAAAAACCTTGGCAGGGGGGCCCTCCGATCAGCACGTCACATCGCCCGATCGCCGCCGCTCGGCGGACGTCGTCACAAATGACGTGCGGCCCCACGTTCAACGCATAGGTTGCTGCAGCTGTCTTGTCCCACTCGACGGCTTGAACGATGCAAAATCCTTCCGTCGCAAACGAATGACTGAGCAGCCCGGCCCCAGCGTAGAGATCCACTACCGTCGGGTTGTCCGCGTTCATCCTCATGAGGTGCCTCCAGGCGACCGTTTACGGCCCGTGCGGCTCTTGACTAGAGCCCTGAACGTCTCCGGGTGCATCTTCGCGATGCTCAGCAGCCGCAGGGCCATGCCCGACGGCGTTCTGCCCCCCTGTTCCCAAGCATGCACCGTCTGGGGCGCGACGTTCAGCAGCCCGGCAAAGAGACGTTGACTGATGCCCAATGTGTTCCTTCGAAAATGTGCGATTTGTCCCGCTGTCATCGCATCAACAGACTCCGACGCGATGAATCGCCTCGCGGTGAGGATCGACGCGTTTGACCTAACGTCTGGTTCATTCTTCCTGATCATGCCATAAGTTCCATACTACTCAGTAGTATAGTATCGGCAATCGACACCGACCACAAGAAGTTTTTGGGGCAGTATCGCGCATCGTCGTCGCGGTTCGGGTCTTGAGCCGGCGTCCCGCTGATCCCATTGTGTAGGCAGGTATTTCACCGACTCGGCGTGAAAGCCGCTTGTGTCGGCGGCCAGGATGGGTTGCCCATCCAGCCTGCAGCGGCGGCCGCGAGCGACGGCGAACTGGAGCCTGCTCAAGGCCTTCAAGAAGGTCGATGTCGAGGTCGTCACCACCTGCTGACCGCCGGCAGGTTAAGGCCGCGTCCTTTACGGGCGTGGTCGATTACATGCGACGACCCTGTGGCTTGACAGGCTTGGTGGCGACAGATCGCAGATTTCCGTGGCAGCCCAACTTTGGCTTTTTTCACGGGGGCGATGCCGCAGGCGGACCCACGCGGCCAAAGAGAGTCATTCCTCCGGCCAGGATTGGGCACGCCGTCGTGACTTTCGCGATGAGCGAAGGCATGTCCGGTCAATCCGGTAGAATCGATTATGCAATCGAGAGAAGGAGTGGCGGATCCTGTCGGCCTGAAACCTGAAACAAAATCCGTTAGAAGTCCCAAATACTGCTTGCGGCCGATATGGCGGGATGTTATCAAAGTGGCTGAAGTTGTTTCCAGCGAGATGTTGCGGCATGGGGTTCGCCGCCAGCTTCCGGGGCATTTCTCCTAGCTACCGCAGCTTGCTTGATGCGGCTTCGTCGCAACACTTGTCATCGTGGGCTGCGGTTCATGGTCGTCGAAGCGAGGAGAAACGATAATGTCTACCAATTCGCGCGCATACAAGCTTCTTTGCCACCAGTATGGTCTTTTGCTTCGCAAGATGAGGCTGGCTGACTTCCTCAGAAGGTGCGGCCGGTCCTTTGCGCGTGCGTGCGAGACCGCCAAATCCTCAGTTCACATACTGGAATCACTGGAGCCGCGCGTGTTTCTGGACGGCGTTCCGGTAGCCCCCAGTAATCTGGCCGCGGCGGTGATTTCTACCCGAGACGTGCATTTTAGCTGGAATGACAACTCGGACAACGAGACGAGCTTTGTAGTCCAGAAGTCGCGGTTCAGCAATTTCATGATCGTCGACCATAGCTACAGCGCTTTACCGTCCGGAAGCATCACTCTCGACGTGGACGACCTGCTGGCCAACCGCAAGGCGTATTACCGCGTGGTGGCGGTGAACGAGAGCGGCAACTCCTCCCCCTCCAACGTCGTCGCGGTGCTGCCTGCCGACTTCAGCGGCAACGGCACCCTGAACGCGGCTGACATCGATGCGATGACCGCCCACATCGGGACCAGCGATACCAAGTACGATCTGGATGGTGACGGCAACGTCACTCAGGCCGACAAGGACCTCCTCATTCGCAACGTGTTCTTCACCGAGTACGGGGATGTGAATCTCGACGGCATCGTGGAAGTTGTCGATGGCGGGGCGGACGGCGCCGTCATCAGTGCCAACATTGACCCCAATGTCACCGGGCGGGGTTGGGCCGACGGGGACATGAACGGCGACGGGAAGGTTACGCAGGACGATCTGACGCTGGCAAGCGGTTACGACGGGCTGGGCGGCGATTCCTCACTGATGTACTCCTTCCATTTCCCGACTACGGGGCTGGTTGGTCAACCATACGTCGTAACGCTAAGCTCCACGAATCCCAATCCGAATGTGGGGGTGCGTTTTGCCGTCCAGTGGGATGGGTATGGTTCGGGTGGCCCTGTGGACAGCCGGACCGTTTATCCCTATGCCGGTCATGATGTCGTGCTTACCTACACGTTCGACCATGCCATTACCGGCATGCATCCGTTCTACGAGCTGTATGACACGAGAAGCGATATAGCAGCGGTAGACTCCGGGGAGACGATTGCGGCGATTCAGATCAAAATCGACGACAATGCGGTCTCAGATATCGCCAAATCAGTGGACGAAAACTCGTCCCTGTCGTTCAGCACGGCCGACTTCACCGGGTCGTTTAGCGACGCCGACGATGGCAATCCCTTGCAGAAGGTGAAGATCACGGCTTTACCTTCGGCTGGGACGCTGGCCTTGAACGGAACGGCGGTCACGGCCAACCAGGAGATTGCGGGAACTGACCTGGCCAGCCTGACGTACACGCCCGGCGCCCACTACGTCGGCTCGGACGGCTTCACTTGGAATGGTTCGGACTCAGTAGGCTACACGCCCCAAGACGCTGAAGTCACCATCGCGGTCAACGCGGTTAATGACAACGCCGTGGCGAACCTCTCGAAGACGCTGGACGAGAACGCTGCGACGACCTTCGCGACCGATGATTTCGCCCAGGCGTTCAGCGATCCGGACGATGGGAGGGCTCTGCAGACGATCGAGGTATCGTCCCTGCCGCAGCACGGCGCGCTCGAACTGGCGGGAACGGCCGTGGTCGAGGGGCAGGAGATCGCGGTGGCGGATTTGGGCGGCCTCGTGTACCGGCCCGATGCGGACTACATCGGCTCGGACAGCTTCAGTTGGAGCGGGTCCGACGGACGCTTTTACGCGGCCGCGAGCGCTTCGGTATCTCTAACGGTCGCTCGCGTCAATGATGGCTGCGTGACCGACGTCAATCTGGAGTACGGCAGTGGCGTGCTCGCATTCAGCCAGGCGCAGTTCGCTGCGGCGTTCTCCGACCCTGACGAAGGGCTGGCACTCCAGACGGTGAAGATCACGTCGTTGCCCCAGCATGGCGTTCTGACGTTCCAAGGACAGCCGGTGACCGTTGGGCAGGAAATCGCCGTTGCCGCCGCCTCGGACCTTTCCTATACGGCCGATTCGGGCTATGCCGGGCAGGACAGCTTCTCCTGGAACGGGAAGGACCAGCACTGGTACGCTCCGGCTGACGCCAGCGTCCTGCTCAGCCGCCGCATCGACACAAGCGTTTCATCATTTGACAAGTCGCTGGACCAGGATTCATCGCTCTTGTTCACGCAGACCGACTTCACTGCCGCCTATCAGGACCCTGATGACGGCAACCCACTGGTGAACGTCAGGATCGAATGGCTGCCGACCTGTGGCGCGCTGACGTTGGATGGATCGGCCGTGTCGGCGGGCCAGGAAATACCCGCCGCTCAGTTGTCACTGCTCCAGTACACCCCGGACAGCCACTATGTCGGAGACGATAATTTCGGCTGGAACGCCACTGATGCTTACGGTTACTCGGCCGCCCCCGCCCAGGTGAACCTGGGTGTGAACTGGGTGAACGATAATGAAGTGGAAGACGTATCGGGCTGGCTGGTGAAGGATGCCTCACTCTCGTTCCAGGGGACGCAGTTCGTCAACGCCTTCAGCGACGCCGACGAAGCCAACCCGCTGGTCCGAATCAAGATCACCTCTCTGCCATCATCGGGCACGCTGACGCTGGCCAGCGTTGCGGTGACGGTGGACCAGGAGATTGAGGTCGGGGCTCTGTCTCAATTGGTCTATAGTCCGAGCGCGGACTACGTGGGAACGGACAGTTTCGGCTGGAATGGCGCTGATGGCCACGGTTATGCCGCTGCGGCCGCCACGGTGCAGTTGACGGTTGATCGCTACGCGATATCGGACCTGATCCAGACGGCGGAAGAAGATTCGCCTCTGACGATGGACGGAGATTCCTTCCGACAGGCGTTCCGGGCTCCGGACGGAGGTGACGCACTGGACACGGTCCAGGTTACGTCGCTGCCTTTGCACGGCTTGCTCGCGCTGGATGGCGTCCCCGTCGTCGCCGACCAGGAAATCTCCGCCGACGACCTGGATGATTTGACCTACAGCCCGGCGTCCGGCTACGTCGGCCCGGATAGCTTCCTCTGGACAGGCGCGGGCCAGGATGGCTATGCGATTCGGGAAGCCGCGGCGCGGCTCAACGTGCAGGCGGTCCAAGATGAGACGGTGACGTCGGTCAGCAAGAGCCTAAACGAGAACACGTCAACGGCCTTCTCGGCTCAGGAGTTCATCGACGCCTTCGAGGACGGGCGTGGCCGTGATCTGATGACGCTGGCGTTCACGTCTCTGCCCGAGCACGGGCGACTGAAGCTGTCGGGCGTGGACGTGGCGGCGGGGCAGGAGATTCCGATTGGCCAAGCCGCGGCTCTGTCTTACACCCCGGACGCCGGCTATGTCGGCGACGACTCGTTCGCCTGGACCGGCTCGGACGGCTACACGTTTGCCGATCCAGCGGCCATCAACATCACTGTCGACAGCGTCAACGACAACGTCGTGCTCGACGTGAGCAGACCCGTGGCCAAGGGCGGGTCGGTCAGTTTCAGCCCCGAGGATTTCCAAAGCGGGTTTGACGATCCTGACGATGGAAACGCGCTCGTCACGGTGAAGATCGTGTCTCTGCCGGCCTCAGGCACGCTGAGCCTCGGCGGCGTGACCGTCACGGACGGCCAGGCGATCGCTCTCAGTGAGGTCGGCGGCCTGACGTACACGCCCAGCGACCAGTACGTGGGCATCGATAGCTTCCAATGGACCGGCTCGGATCAGTACGCCTTCGCCGTCAGTCCCGCCTCGACGTCCATGAAGGTCACCGACACTGCCGTATCGGACTTCGGGAAATCGGTGAACGAAAACACCTCCCTGATCTTCGGCGCCAGCGACTTTGCCGCGGCGTTCTCCGATCCCGACGACGGCAATCCGTTGCTGACGGTGCAGATCATGTCGCTGCCGCAGCACGGGACTCTGGCTCTTGATTCCGTGGCCGTGACGGTCGGCGAGGAGATTCCTGTCGCGCAACTGGCCACGCTGACCTACGCGCCTGAGGCGCACTACGTGGGCAGTGACAGCTTCGGCTGGGCCGCTTCCGATTCTTTTTCCCGGACTCCTGGCAGCGCCTCCGTAGCGATCACAGTGGCGGCTGTCAACGACAACTCTGCCGCTGACGTGGCCATTGAGGTGTACTACAACGGGCCGACTTTCTTCTCGCCCGACGCGTTCCGCGAGGCCTTCAGTGATCCGGACGACGGGCACGCGCTGCAGAGCATCAAGATCGTGTCGCTGCCGCTGGCCACGTGGGGTGTGTTGACCCTTGTTGATCCAGAGACGCAGACAGAGAGCCCTGTGGAGGCAGGGCAAGTAATACCCGCTGACCAGATCAGCTCTTTGAAGTACACCCCGGCGCAGGGGCGTGGCCTCAACAGCACAGCCAGCTTCACTTGGAGCGGCTCGGATGGGCAATTCGACACGGCCGCTGCGGCCGCCAATCTCTCCCTGAGCCTGCCGCACCCGCTGGGTCCTGTCACGCTGGGTAACGCGGCTGCGGATGACGCTGTTCGCAACGCGTTGGGCTTCGCGCACGATGCGACGATCGTTGCGTCCGACCTCTCGCTGCTCTGCTCATCACTGATCTTGCCGGGGGATCAACCCCTCAACCTCTGGGCCCTGCAATTTGCCAATCACCTCAAGAGTCTGACGGTGCAGTCCAGCGCGGGGCCAAGCACGGGGGCTATCACGAGCCTGACGGGCCTGTCTGGCCTGACCAACTTGGAAAGCCTGACCTTGGACGGCGTGCTCGCGTCGGGTTGCGATCTTACGTCGCTGGCGGGCTTGACTTCGCTGAAGACGTTGAGTCTGCAGCGCGATAGCATTAGTTCGTGCGGCGTCCTGTCCGGTCTGACGGGGCTGACCAGCCTCGACTTGCGTTACAACAGCGTGACGAGCTTGTCGTGGTTGACCGGCCAGTTGCCGTCGCTCCAGACGCTACGGCTGTACGGCAACACCATCACTGACAGCGACGCCTACACCGCGCTGAAGGGAAGGTTGGTCTGGACGGACCTTCCATCGGCCGCCACGGATAACTTGGTCGCCGCCGGCTTGGCCGGGTCGACGCCGGATGCTCCGCCGTCGCCGGGCAACGCGCTGCCGCTGGTTTCCGGGACGCTCCTTCAAAAGGAGGTACACGCCCTCGCTGTCGCTCTTCACGGGCTGCCGGTACGGGCCTACGAATGGGTGCTCAACAACATCCGCTACGAACCGTACATGGGTGTCAAGAAGGGGCCGCTGGGCGTGCTGGAGACCGGGGCGGGCAACGACGTCGACACGTGCAGCTTGCTCGTGGCGTTGCTCAATGAGTGCGGCGTGACCACGGCCGCAGGAACGCCTTCGAGCGGGCTCAACGTCCGCTACGCCCGCGGGCCTGTTACAGCGAACATTGACAAACTGGAGAGCTACCTTGGGGTGAAGACTCCGCAATCCGTCGGAGCGGTCCTGGCGTATGTGGACCCGTCGGCTGTTTCCCTGGATGCGCAGGGGCAGCAGCTTACTGGCTTCACAGGCGCGACAAAGGCTGCAACATTCAATTACGCGTGGGTTGAAGTCACCAACGCGCAGGGGCAGACCTTCCGCCTGGCTCCGGCGTGGAAGTTCCAGGATTTCCAGCCCGGCATGGGCGACATGCTCGACGACGTCAGTTTCGACCCCGACCCCACGCACGCCACCGGCTACTTCGCTTCAGACAACCAGGAATTGCCATCGGAGTGGTACTCGCAGAACGTGCAGGATTACCTAACGCAGAACGACCTGGGTGACACCGTGGCCGACGTGGCTTACGACGGGCCGATTCTCGCCCAGCGGGTGGATGCGCTCTCCCTGTCATTGCCTTCCGACCTCAACAATACTACGGAAAGCACCTTCACAACCGTTCCGGCGAATTTGAAGTACCACATGACCGTGACGATCAACGCGCAGACGGCGATAGATCGGGACGTTGCCGACGTTTGCAGAAGCAGAATCGTGATTGTGTGCGACGCCAGCACCAACTGGCATCCCAAGGTGCTGGTGGATGGGAGTACGTACGCCACGTTGACCGGAACGGTAGCTTCGGGAGGCGCGTTGTCGATTCACGTGACGATCACCGCGCCGACCGGCATCACCCCCTCCGAAGAATCTCAGAGCTTCTCTCAGACCAGCGGGCATCGGATCGCGCTATGCCTCAACGCCAGCCAGGCCTCGTCACAGAGCATTAAGATCGCCCAGGACCAAGCGAACGCCTTGGCCGAGCAGCAGCGCACGCTGGTCCACACGGCGGGGAGCAACTCTCATGCGAACCAAGCGGCCATAACCGACTGTATGCTCGTCCTCGCCGGGAGCAAGTACGGCTACACGCTCTCGAAGAATACCGCCACGTTGGCGGGCATGACGGGCGCCGTCGCCAACGCGGGCAACGTTACGTGCGGGGTCATGTTCGCCGACGAGATGATGTTGGCGAATTACCAGTTCGAAGGCAACTTGGTCGATGGCATATTGAATCAGGCCGGGGTGCTCGTGCATGACCCGCAATATGGATCAGCTCCGGTTGTAACCTACGACGGGACTGGCACCTGTGTCGGCGGTGAAGGTAAGGCTGCCAAGATAGTTGCGGGCGCCAATCCGGTGGCACTCTGGAACGCCACTCCACACTACGTCGGCACAAACTACACGGTCTCGTACTTCTTCTGCCCGCAGACGTTCTCTCAACCAAACATGGTGTTTGGCGGCACGGTCTATAGCGACGGCTCCACGTCGTCTGGTTGCTTCATCGGAACCGAAACAACCGGCGAGCTTTCCTGCGGCCTTGGACCGAACCTCCGGGCGGATACGGGAATCACGCTTAGCGTGGGACACTGGTATCACGTGGCGTTCTCATGCGCGACGGATTCATCCGGCAGCACCGGCCATCTGTACGTGACCGAATTGGCTAACGCTTCAGGCAGCCCAGTTGCGGCGCCGATGTTGGCGACAATCACGAACATGCCAACGCCGAACGCTTCCTGGAACTCCCTTCTGATCGAACAGACGAACGCGTACTACGATTCCCTGCAAGTATACCCGTGGGCGCTCGACGGCCAGGAGGTGGCGAGCCTGTACGGTGGCGGCAGCGACACCTCCGTGTTCCCGTACTTGCCGCTGACGATTGCGGCCGACATGCCTGACGACGGAGCGGCCAGGGCGATCGACGTCTCGAATCCCAGCAGTGCCGTCAGCCAGACGCGCGAAGCCCTCCTTGGTTGGGAGAAGTCCGCGCTGGAGGGCGAGGTCCTTCAGGAAGTGACCGGCAGACCGGCGATGTCGACGGCGCGGGCCATGCAGATTGCCAACCAGTCGCCCACAACCCAGGTGGTTAGGGTAGACGCGAGTTCGCTATCGAGTCAGCCCGCCGTGGTGCAGGCTGAGATATCGCAGGTATTTACGCACGATTCGAGTGCGGTCGTCTACATCCCCAAGGCGTCACTATCACTCAGCACCAAGGCTGAAGATGGCACGGCTAGCGGCACGTGGTCGGGATTCGGCTACTATTTGATCTCCGGTTCCGGGGCGCGTTCCTACGTCATTGACGGCGGGGTTGCCGGCCTCTCGGAGTTGACAAGAGGCGGCGCGACAACCGCCGTGCCTCAGCCAGTGAGCCTTCCGGACCGAGACGCCCAACACTTGGGCAGTCCTGGCGCGATCGACCTGTCCAACGGGGACGTGTCACTGCAGGCACAGGACCTCTCCCTGGGCGGGGCTGGAATGCCGCTTGCATTTACCCGGTACTATCACTCGGCTACCGGTGGCCTTGACTGGGGCTTGGGCGCCGGCTGGTCATACAGCTATCACGACACCCTGATGAAGGACACGAGCACGGGGGACATGATCTGGTCCACCAGCGACGGGCGCACCGTAAGGTTCAAGAAGAGCGGAACGAACGTCTGGACCACGCCCGACGGGATGCACGGCTCCCTGACCCTCGCAAGCAACGTCTACACCTGGAAGGACTCCGGCCAGGGAGACGTATACACCTTCTCCGTGCTGTCAGCCGTGCCGAACACGTGGACGCTGACGACAATGAAGGACTGCCACGGCAGCAGCGTCACCATTACCTGGACGACATGCACCAACATCGTCGGCCAGTTGATCGCCGTGCCCCAGAAGGTGACAAGCTCTCGCAGCGGGTCTGAGTCGCTTACGTTTGCGTGGGCTACCGGCGGACACCGATGCACGCTCACCGACAACTATGGCCGCGTCTGGACATGGGATGAGTCGACTACGAACGGCTCGCAGACGTGGTCGGTCACCGCGCCGGACTCATCCAAGACCGGCTATTCCTACTATGCCGATGGGTTTTCGACGGGCCTGCTGAAGACGATGCAGGACGCCAAAGGCGGCGTGACGACCTATTCCTATTATTCCAACGGGATGGGCTACGGCGTCACCGACCCGACCGGACGCACGCAGTACGCCCAGTATGACTTGTACCGAAAGCACGCGACGTGGGTGGACGCGAGCGGAAATTCCACCGTGTGCGTCTTTGACGACGAGGGGAACATCAAAGAGCTGGTGCATCCTGACGGCACGATGCAGAAGCAGACGGTGGTGAACGGTGAAGTCACGGACGCCGTCGACGTCTTCGGGGTGGAAGACACCTGGGGATACGACACCGTCGGGCGGGTCACCCAGCACGTAAAGTGCAAGGATCTCGCCGATCAACTCACGACCACGTACGCTTACGACCAGACGGGCACTCAGTCGGCGCCGACGTATAATCAGCCGATCGCGGTCACGGTCGCCCCGACAACCGGCTCTCCTCGGGTCACCTCCTACGCATACAAGAACTTCAGCACGGATCTAGCGGAGGTCTGCAGCGTAACGGACGCACTGGGCAACGTTACGAATTACACCTTTGCCGGAGGTCAGTTGGCGACGATGGTCGTCGGTCCGGCCGCCACGTCGACCACGACTACGTACGCCTACCAGGCCGGCTACGGTCGGCTCACCTCCGTCACCACCCACGCCACCGATGGGACGCTGGCGTCGGACGTGGTGAAGGTCTATACGTATGACGCGCACGGCTATCTTGCGACCTCGAAAGACCCGCTTCTGAACGTCACCACGTACGTCAACGACGTGTTGGGACGAATGACCAGTTCGGCCGCGTCTCTGGGTATTACGCAGAGCAGCACTTATGACCAGAACGGGAACCTGAAGACGCAGACGGATGCCCTCGGCTACGTCACCAGCGACTACTATGACGGCTGCAACCGGCTCACGCGTGCGACATATGCGGACGGGACGTGGACCCAAACCGCTTACGGAGCAAACGGCAAGGCTGCGAGCACGTACGACCAGGCGGGCAATCGGACCGATTACGGGTATGACGGCAACGGCAACCTGATCGAAGCGATCGCCGCGGACGGTTCCGTCACCCGGTCTCTATACAGCGGCGGCCGGCTGATTCGATCCGTCGACGGCAATGACAACGCGACCAGCTATGAGTATGATGGCGCGGGCCGGACCATCTCCACGACGGATGCGCTGGGGCACGCTACGAGTCAGAGCTATGACGCTTACGGGGACGTGGTGTCCGTCACTGATGCGCTCGGCCGGGCGACGACCTACGGCTATGACGCCCTTGGCCACCAGGTCTCGACGACCGATGCGATGGATCATACAAGCACAACCACGTATGATTCCCGCGGGAACGTGACGTACGTTACGGATGTCTTGGGACACACCACAGCCTACGGCTACGACGCGCTGAATCGCAAGATTTGGACAACCGACGCCCTGGGTGTGCCAGGCGGCTTGCTGGCTGACTACAAGATGGACGAAGGCAGCGGCGGGGCCGCGACAGACTATTCCGGGAACGGCAACAACGCCACCATTACCAGCGGCGGCTGGACGACGTCCGGAAAGATCAACGGCGGCCTGAAGTCCGGAACGCTCACACGCTCAGTATTGCCGGTCGCAACGGGAGACTACAGCATCAGTTTCTGGTTCAAACCTAACGCCAGTGGAACCATAACGGTCAACTGGGGCGGCACGTCGGGGCTGAACCTGAAGGTCGATTCGACGGGGAAGTTGTCCGCCGCTCTTGGCAGTACGACGAAGATACAGGTATCTAGCGCCGTCTGGGACCGGGACTGGCAGTTCGTCACCTTCGTGTACGACGGCGGACTTGGACAATTCTACATCGGCACGAAGGCCGTGGGCAATGCGGTTTCCATGGGAGCCCCATCGGGCACATCCGGGCTCAAGGTCTCCAGTCTCGCCGGCGTATTGGATGACCTGCGCGTGTACAGCCGGGCGTTAACAACCGAAGAACTTGGCGATCTCTGCCTCGCGCAGGATCACACCAGTCACACCTCTTACGACGCGAACGGCAATGTTACGGAGACGGTCGACACGCTCGGGCATAAGACCGACTACACCTTTGACCAGGTCAACCGGCAGGTGGCCGTCCGGAACGCCTTGGGTAACACAACGACAACCACGTACGACGCGAATGGCAACGTCGTCACGACGAGCGATGCGCTGGGCAATACTACCGTCTACGAGTACGACAGGTTGAATCGCAAGATATCGGTGACCGACGCAACGGACGAGCCAAACGGCCTGACGAGCCGGTTGCGGCTCGACGGTGATCAAACAGATTCCGCTCGGACTGGTAGCGCGACGGTCACAGGCGGAACGAGTTGGGCCACGGGGGAGATCAAGCGATCACTCACGCTGGCCAGCGGCAGCACGCTGACGAACTCGGCCTTGCCAGCCTCCACCTCCGGCGACTACACCGTGAGCTTCTGGATCAATCCATCGAGCGTTCCGACGGGGGACATCCTGACCTGGAACGGCCTGACGATAACCGTGGCTTCAGGGACGGTGAAGGCAAAGTCGTCGGGCAGCTATTGGGCGGCAGGTCCCAGCGGGACGACCGTCGCCGCCAACAGTTGGCAACTCGTCACCTTTGCTTACGACCATACCACCGGCAAGGGCACCATGTATCTCAACGGAAACGCTGGGACAGCCGTCAGCACGGGCGGCCTGCCGCAGCAGACCGTGGCCCTGATCATCCAGAACATCCTGGGGTCGGTGGACGACGTTCGCGTCTACAATCGCGCCCTCTTGGCCGGGGAAGTGGCCGGCTTGGCCCAAGGCAATCACGCGGCGTACATCCAGTACGACTCCGTCGGAAACGTCGCAGCGTCTACGGATCAGCTTGGCCGCAGAACTACCTATGTCTACGACGCGCTCGGCCGGGCCGTCTCCACGAGCGACCCGATGGGCAATGTCACCACCACCCGGTATGATCGGTCTGGCAACGTCGTTGCCACCACTGACGCCCTTGGAAACACGACGTCCTACGGCTACGACGCGCTCAACCGAAAGGTCTCCGTCACCGACCCGTTGAAGCACACGACGACCACGACTTACGACGCGGCCGGCAACGTCATCGCGACGACCGACGCGCTGGGCGACAGCACGGTCTACCAGTACGACGCTTTGAATCGCAATATCTCCGTGACGGACGCGACGGATGAGCCGAACGGGCTGACGTGCCGCCTGCAACTCGATGGTGATCTGAAGGATTCCGCCGGCAATGCTGATGCGACGCTCGCTGGCAATACGACTTGGACGGCCGCCGGCGAAATCAAGGGGGCTCTGACGTTGGGTAGCGGCAGCACGCTGACGACCTCGCCGCTGTCCGCGTCCAGCGATTACAGCATCAGCTTCTGGATCAACCCGTCGAGCGTTCCGACGGAGGACATCCTGACCTGGAATGGCCTGGCGATAACCGTGGCTTCAGGGACGGTGAAGGCAAAGTCGTCGGGTAGCTATTGGGCGGCAGATCCCAGCGGGACGACCGTCACCCCCAACAGTTGGCAGCTGGTCACCTTTGTTTACGACCACACCACTGCTAAGGGCACCATGTATCTCAACGGAAACGCTGGGACAGCCGTCAGCACGGGCGGCCTGCCGCAGCAGACCGTGGCCCTGATCATCCAGAACATCGTCGGGTCGGTGGACGACGTTCGCGTCTACAATCGCGCCCTCTCGGCAGGGGAAGTGGCCGGCCTGGCCCAGGGCAACCACACCTCGTACACGACGTACGATTGGGTCGGCAACGTTACCGTATCCACGGACCAGTTCGGCCGCACAACCAACTATGCGTATGACGCGATTGGCCAACAGTTGACGGTGACCTCTCCCCACGCTTCCGGGGACACGAAGAACTATACTTCGACCACAACCTACGATGCCTGCGGCAACGTCACCTCTTCCTCCAACGCTCTCGGTGAAACAACGACATACGAGTACGACGCGCTGAACCGGCAGATCTCGACGACCGATCCGACGGACGTGCCGCTTGGGCTGGTCCTGCATCTTGCGATGGATGGATCATCGTCCACCGCAACCGACCCCAATTACGTCGGCAAGGATAGCAGCGGCTTTGGCCGAGACACTGCCGCGCTTCCTTCCGACGCCGTCTACGTTTCTGATGGCGTGGTCGGAGGAAGGCTATCCTGGCCTAGCGGAACCGGCACGATCAGCGTGCCGGGTCTGGCCCCCCTCACAGGCGACTACACGATCAGCCTTTGGCTGAAGAAGTCCAACGTCACGACGAATTGCAGCTTGATCCAGTGGGGCGACTTCACGCTGAAGATATCCGCCGGCCAGTTGCAGGCCGGCATCGGTACCACGATGATCAGTTCCGCCGCGATAAGTGCCAACACTTGGTATCTGGTGACGTTCGTGCGCGATCATGCCGGCCAGCAATCGCGCTTGTACGTCCACAGCCAGACGGCGAGCCTTGACCCAGTTCTGCCATCTACGGAAGTGACTATGGCCGATGGTTCCGGCTCGTTGACCTCGTTCTCCATGTATCACATCGGCGGAATAGACGACGTGAGGGTGTACAACAGGGCTTTGGACGGCCCGGAGGTTCGGGCGCTCGCCACCGCCCAAGCGAACGCCACGTCGACCACCGTGTATGACCACGCTGGGAACGTCGGGTCGATGGCCGACGAGTCGGGCAATGCGACCCACTACGCTTACGACGCCAAGAACCAGCAGATCAAGGAGGGCACCAGCGCGAGCTTCGACCCCAGCGAGACGATGACTTACGGGTATGACGCCGCCGGTCAGCTTGTGAGCCTGACGGATAAGAATGGGCGTCAGACCGCGTACGTTTACGACCAGGCGGGGCGGCAGGTTGATGAGAAGTGGCTCGACTCCGATGGCGTTACAGTGGTCAGGGACATCCACAGCGTCTATGACGCCGATGGCAATCTGCTGGAAGTCAGCGATCCGGACTCGGTCTATCGGTACGCCTACGACGCGGCCGGGAGGCTGAAGACTCAGGAGATGGAGATTCCCCCGCAGACGGGTTCGACAAATCTCATAAACAACGTCCTCTACCACAACGGAACGTTGGACGGCACGGACCTGGTTGATTCCTCCGGCCACCACTATGACGTCTACCCCGTATTCCTGCAGGCGAACACTGCATCGAGCTTCATGGCGAGGCTTCCGTGGGCGCCGAGCAACATCACGCCTCTGATGTATCCGCTTGGCTCCAACCAGCAACTGCTTCAGGAGATGTCGAATGATCCAACCGGATCCCAGAGCCTGCTGATGTCGATGGGCGCGCAGGACCCGTACGGCTACCAGCCGAACCAGAGCCTTGCCACCGGATGGTACGACGTGGTAGTCAGACGCACGGACACGAATACCGCGCCGGTTGGATACAATCTGCAGATGTACGGATTCCCGGGAATCGTCTACTACTACGAGTACGATGCGGTGGGCAATCAGACGGCCCTGATCGACAGCCAGCAGTCGGAGACGACTTTCCGCAGCTACGATGCGTGCTCTCGGCCCACCGACGAGATGGACGACGTGGTGCAGACGGACATTCATGCCGCGTTCCGCTACTTCGCTGACGGCTCGCTCCAATCCATCACTCGCTATAACAGCAGCACAGGGAGCAACCTCGTCACCAAGAGCACGTACTCGTATGACCCGGCCGGCAATCTGCAGGAGCTTAAGTACAGCGGCGCGGGCATGCCTGACTATCAGTACACGTGGGATACCGCCGGCCGGATGCTGTCGATGTCGGACGGCACCACGACGAAGAATTACAGCTATGACTTGAACGGGCAGGTGGTCGAAAACGGCAGCACAGGCAACTGGATCGATTACGACGCCAGCGGAAACAAGGTGGGCGCCGGCATCAGCACCGGGGATGACAACAAGCTCCTGACGGAAGGAGGCTACACTTACACGTACGACAATGAAGGCAATGTTCAGACGGAGACGGACGGCACCACGACCGAGACGTTTAACTGGGACCACCGCAACCGCCTTGCATCCGTCGTGACGACGAATAACCAGAGCCATGCTGTCGCCAAGGCGATCGGCTACAAGTACGATGCCTTCAACAACCGCATCGAGGAGTCCGTGGACTTGATTCAGGGCGGCAGTATCGCGTTGTGGACGAGTGGGCCGCAGAACGGACAGCCCAAGACCACGTGCGATTGGGTGTTCTACTACCAGGGCGACAATCTCAGGATACGGTTCCTGGATAGCGACGGGGACAGCAGCTCAGCGGGCAGCATGCAGGAGAACCAGCGCTACTTCTTCGGGCCAAACACCGATCAGGTACTGGCCACGTGGCAGCCTGACGGCAGCGGCATCTCGGGCGATCCGACCGAGCGGGACTGGTACGTTACAGACCTGCTGGGATCGGTGCGCAAGGTCGTGAGCGCCAGCCCGAACTACGACGGCACGCTGGTGACGCGAAAGACGCAGGACTATGACGCTTTCGGCGAAAACACGGACACGTCTTCCACCGGCGGCGATCTCACGTCGGAGTTTCCGTTCGGCTACACCGGCCGGGAGTACGATGCACAGACCGGCTTGTACAACTACCGGGCCCGGTGGTACGATCCCAAGAGCGGGCGGTTCCTGAGCCAGGACCCGTCCGGCTTTGGCGCTGGAGACATGAACCTGTACCGTTATTGCGGTAACAACCCGCTGTCAAATGCCGATCCGTCGGGGCTGGATTTCATGGACTATTCCAGCAGTTCATGGGGAAGCTCGTGGGATTCAGGCTGGAGCGGCTCGTCCTGGGGAAGTTCGTGGGATTCAGGCTGGGGCGGCTCTTCGTGGGGAGGTTACTCTGGGTACAGTTCGTATGGCGGCTCCTCCTGGGGCAGTTCCCTAAGCTCCAGTTTGTACGGCGGTAGCTCGTACAGCTATGGAGGGTACTCGGGGATTAGCGACTGGGGAAACCTGAGCCTGACATCCAACTACAATTGGGCGCTGCCGTCGAGTTCCTACTCATCGTCGTACGGGAGCGACTACAACTGGGGCTCGTCGCTATTCTCGTCCAGCAACAACTGGGGCAACTCATTCAACACGAACTATTCCAACATCGACCTGGGCTGGATGTCAAACTCGATATACGACTCTAGCTCGTATTCTTCCTCATACTTGTACGGCGGCGGGTTCGGTAGCTCCCCCAGCTCAAGTTACAACTGGGGTTCAAGCATTTACTCGTCCAATTCATCGTCAGTCCCAGGGTATACCGCAGCTAATGGATTCTGCGGACCGTTCCTGCAGACAACGTCATCATCTAACACTACCAATTACGATTGGTGCAAGAGTGTTCAGCACGATAGCTATGGTGATGTTGTATACGCGAAGGCTGGCTACACAAGTTCTTCTGCGTACGCGGGAGCGGGCATCACCGATATTCATGCAGAAGGGAATGGACAATACGGCAAGGGACAAGCTCGGGTACAGATGTTGAATGCACAAGCCAACGCGAGCTATACCGGAGTGTCTGCCTCAGCACACGCCCTAGCTACCGAAGCCGGAGGAGAAACTGGCTGGAGGAGCAAAGACAAGAGCACGACTTACTTGGGCGTAGCCGGCCAAGTGACAGCCAATGTCGCGACAGCTCAAGCGCACGCCAACGTCTGGAGTAACGGCCAGCTCTTGGATCTAGGCGCTGATGCGGCCGCTGCCGACGCAAGCGCGAGCGCAGGGTTTGTTGTCTGTGGCTACAAGTTTGGTGCTTCCGTGAGAGGCCGTGCCGGTGTGGCTGTCGGAGTTGGTGTGGGAAGGAAAACGTCAGTCGATATAGGTCCTATCGGGGCCACCGTGACGTTGTTTGGCCGAGACTAGAGAAGATTTGTCGAGCAGGGATCATTTTTGGTAGGCGTCTAAGGGATAACTAGGTTGACATGGAGCAGGAGAATATACTAATGATCCAATTGCGGCGTTTGTGGCGAAGCCGGCTGTGGATGTGTGGGTGTGTCGTACTTGCTGCAGGGACGTTGTGCGTGGCTAGAGCTAGTTCGACCATCGGAGAAACTGCGAGTATGAAGTGCAAAGAACCGTCACGCGGCAGTGCGTCTGAGCCTGCGGCGGAGATGCCGCCTCAGATACAGCACATTTGCGACCAGATTCTCGCCGCCTTTGCGGATGGTAGGGCAACTGCAGCCTTGGATCTTGTACAGGAGCATTCGCTTATACCGGCTGAACGGATGAGGCCGGCGAGGGAGGCGACCATCGACCTGCTTGCAGGGTGCGAATCGCTGCTCGGCCCGCGCGATGGCTACGAACCTGTGCGTGTTGAGAAGGCTGGGCAGCGGGTATACAGGGTATCCTATCTTCTACGGTTCAGGCGGTGTGCGGCATGTGTCTTCCTGACATTCTATGTAAACGATCAGGAGTGCTTGGTCGTGGACTATCACATGGACCAGGATCTAGGAGGGCTATTCGGTAGATGAGTGCTGTTTCCCGGAGAATAGGGAGATAGATTCTGCTGCGGTCCAAACTCATGGCTTGGGTCGAGTTCGATCAGCTGCGAGTAGAACGTGGGCTGTTGTCCACGTCAGTTGCAGGCGCCAGAGTGAGAAAGGTTGGGCATGGTTGAGCGTTCAATAACTCCGAGTCGCAAGTGGTACCTGCTGGCTGCTGCGTTGGTAGCTGGCGGCATCATTGTGGTCCTCTGGGGCACATTTGGTTTTGTATCGGCTATGCGCTCGGCCCTGGGGCAGGAAGTGCTTGTGCCAGGCTCCGGAGAGGTCATTCTAGATAAGCCAGGCACCTATAATGTTTTGCATGAGTACGAGGCTGTTGCTGAGGGACGGCTTAGGTCGGAACCTCCTGGTGTGCCTGGACTGAAAGTCATGCTTCGGGACGCCGGGGGATGTGAAGTCCCGTTGCGGGCGAGCAACGACCTTTCGGACATCAGCATCGGCCAACGCAAAGCCAGGGTGCTTTGGGAATTTAGCGTCTCGTCCGGCGGGCGTTACGTCTTGGAAGGCAGGTATGATCGCGGCGAGATTGGCCCCAAGGCGGTACTGACGGTGGGGAGCGAGATAGGCCCTAAGGTCGTACCGTTCGTGATCGCCATAGTCGGATGCGTTCTCTCGCTGTTTGGCGCAACCGCGATTTCTATAGCCGTTCCGTGGTTGCGAGCCAGGAACAGACGGAAGTCAATCGCGGTGTAGTGAAGTGGTTCGCCGACCTTTGTTCTGCAAGAGTTCGGTATTGTGCTTGAAGCATGGCGTGTTGAGGCGCTACGAGGCTGTCGTCGAATCCCTCGCCCTGGTCAATAATCTTGTCCTCGAAGAAATGCCGCAACGGGAGGCTGGCCGGAAGCGCATGACGTGATGAAAGCGTGGCGTGTTGAGGCGTCACGAGGGCGGATTGATAACTGAATAGCGGTGGCAGGACGTGTTTGCGGTTCTGAGTGCGCAGCGCAACCCAGCCCGATGTGACTCAGTGGCATGACTCTGATCTCAGGCAGCCTTGCGGTAGTAATGCTTGAGCAAGCCGCCGAGTCGTTCCTGGCAGAGGATGCGGCCTGTGGCCGGCGGAGGGTCGAGGCCGGTTTTCGTCAAGGGCACGTTGCCGAGCC